>DAOUDU010000156.1:0-55856 GCA_034430775.1 Anaerolineales bacterium
CGTCCACCCGGAATGAAGTGAACGACAGCAATTATGAAATCTACATCATCAACGCGGATGGAACGGGCGAATTGCGCCTGACCAACAACCGCACGACGGATCGCTGGCCCACCTGGCGGACCGCTCCCGCGGGAACGGAGTACGGCGCCTGCGCGCCCAGCGCGGCTTTCATCACCGACGTCACCATCCCCGCAGGAACGCGGTTCGCGGGCCCCCAGGAATTCACCAAGGTTTGGAGAATCCAAAATACCGGCGGGTGCGCCTGGGCGCCGGCCGGATACGGTCTGCGGTTCGGGGAAGGCGAGATGATGGGCGGCGAAGCTTTTCTCCCGCTGCCCGGCGCCATCCAGCCGGGCGACACCGTCGAACTTACGTTGACGCTTGCGGCGCCGGCCGCTCCCGGCGGCCACTCGGGCACATGGGTCCTGTTTGACAATACCGGCCACCCGGTTCCGGGGCCGGACGGCCTGCCGCTTGCGCTTCCGGTGACGATCGAGGTCATGCCGCCCTCTTCCGCGGTTCTGCCCAATCCGATATATTTCCTTTCCGACCGGTCCGGGAGTGAGCAGCTTTGGCGGATGGCGGCCGACGGCATAACCGTCACGCAAATTACGAATGAACCCGCCGCCATTACTGCCTACGCGCTATCACCCGATGGCGGAACCATAGCCTTCACCAGCCAGAACCAGTTGATCCTCATCCAGCGTGACGGAACGGACCGGCGCCTCGCCGTCGATTTCGGGGAAGACCGCGGAGGTTCCCCGGCCTGGTCGCCCGACGGGCGGCTGGCGTACGCGCGCAACGGCGTGCGCATCTACAATCCGTCCACCGGCGAAGATCAACTGTTGATCGCGAATAATACCGTAGAGTCTCCCGCTTCCTTCGCTGCGTATTTCCCGCGGGAATGGTCGCCCGACGGCGCCAAGCTGCTCGTTATGATCGGGCGTTACGAATGGGCTGAGGCCGGGATACTTTCCGCCGGCGGCGCGGTGCTTGCCACCAGCGATTATTCCAATATGTATGCCTGGAGAAACGACAGCCAAGCCGTGTACCTTGCCAGCGCGGTCTATCCGATGATGGGCGGGATATTACCGGGTCTGCAGTTGCTTTCCGCATCCGGCGCAACGTCGACGATCGTCGACAGCGCCTTCGTCTGGTGGCCGTTCCACCGGCCGGATGATCAACTGGCGTATTTCGTCAGCCGGCCGGCCGGGCTGGAGGTCAGCGCGTACAACCTCCAACTCGTCGCCTCCGCCGCCGACGGCTCCGGAGAACACACGTTGCGCAACGCCGTTTTGCCGCTCGACAGCAGGGATTCGTTCTCCGGTCAATGGTGGAAAGACGGCTCGGTGTTTGCCGTTCGGATCGTCCGCCCCGCTTCCGGCGCGAGTGAAATCCTGTTGATCCCGGTTGGCGACGATCCGTTCATCTTCCTAATGCGTGATGCTTCGGGCATCACCTGGGACACCTATCCGGCAGTTTAAGCCGGATGTCCGCGCCTGCCGTCCTTGGCATGGCGCACCGATGGATCCATGGATTTTGCAGGGAGGTAGATATGGCGGCACTGATTAAAAATCTTCGCAATCGTTTCCAGAAAGTTCACACGCTCCCGGCGGGCATGCATACTTTTCAATCCCCGCCGGATGCGGCCGTTCCGTACCGGCTCCACCTGCGTCTGGAGCCCGACGGCGGCGGCGTGCTGATTTTAAACGCCTCCACGGTGCTTCACCTGAACCAGACGGCCGCCGAATACGCCCATCAGTGGGTGAAGGGTTCCACGCCGGAAAATGCGGCCCGCGTGATCGCCTCCCGTTACCGCGTTAATCCGAAGCAGGCCCTGCAGGATTATCGGGATTTCATCGCGCGGGTGGAAACGCTGCTCCAAACGACCGACCTGGATCCGGTGACCTATCTGGATTTCGACCGGACGGATCCCTACTCCAAGGAAATCTCCGCGCCCTATCGTCTGGATTGCGCGCTGACCTACCGTCTGCCGGAAGGCGAAAGCCTCCAGTATGCACCGACGGAACGGGCCGAGAACGAGTTATCGGCGGACGAATGGAAAACCATCCTCGACAAAGCCTGGGCGGCCGCCATCCCGCATGTGGTGTTCACCGGCGGGGAGCCGGTATTGCGCGACGATCTGGCGGCGCTGATCGCCCATGCGGAAAAGATCGGCCAGGTGAGCGGCTTGCTCAGCGGAAGCCTGCGCCTGGGTTCGGCGGACTACCTGAAGACTCTACTCGACAACGGCCTCGACCATCTCATGTACCTATTAAATCCGGACGTGGAAGAATCCTGGATAGCGGTGCAAAAAGCCATGGAATCGGATCTTGCGACGACCGTTCATCTGACATTGAGCGGTGCGCTTGCCGCGCGGGCCGATGCGATTTTGGAACGGCTGCATCAAGCGGAAGTAAAAGCGCTTTCTTTAAGTGCATCCGATCCGGCCGGCGCGGAAGCACTGCTGGCGATGCGCAGCCGGGCGGCCGAACTGGGGCTTATGCTGCAGTGGGATCTTCCGGTGCCGTATTCCGCGGCCAATCCGGTGGCGAAGGAGATCGGCGTTCCGTCGACCGGCGCGGGAAAAGCCTGGCTGTATGTCGAACCCGACGGCGATGTGCTCCCCGAACAGGGAGTCAACCGGGTCCTCGGAAACTTCCTGACGGATCCCTGGGATGTTATCTGGAACAAAGCGCGCGCATAGAATTTTCCGCGATCGCTTCA
Source organism: Anaerolineales bacterium (assembly GCA_034430775.1). Lineage (GTDB taxonomy): Bacteria > Chloroflexota > Anaerolineae > Anaerolineales > RBG-16-64-43 > JAFGKK01. The sequence continues at coordinate 2,728 of DAOUDU010000156.1, forward strand.
GCAGGCCCTGCGCTTTTTCCGTAAACCGGGCGGCAGACGCAACCCGCAATGACTCTCACCCTCGATGATTGGCACCTGCGTTTCCTCCAACAAGCGGGATGGACTGAACCTCTGCGCACCCACCTGTTCGCGCGCGCCGGCTTCCGTCATGCGAAGCGGGTCCTGGAAGTCGGCTGCGGCACGGGCGCCGTATGCGAATCCGCGGCGGGCGCCTATCCATCGGTCCGGGTCGTCGGCCTGGATATTGATCTCCCACGACTCCATTTTGCTCGCACGCACGGCCGGAAGTGCCGGTATACGGGGGGCAACGCATTCCGCCTGCCGTTCGAAAGCGGGAGTTTCGATCTGACGTTTTGTCACTATCTGCTGCTGTGGCTCCGCGGACCGCACGCCGCATTGCGCGAGATGGTCCGGGTCACCCGCCGCGGGGGCTGGGTGGCAGCGCTGGCCGAACCGGACTACGGTGGACGGATCGATCATCCCGCGGGACTCGCCGCCGCGGGACGGATGCAAGCGGATTCGCTTCGCCGGCAGGGAGCGGATCCCGAGATCGGCCGTGAATTGGCTGGATTATTTTCCGACTCGGGAGTGTGCGTGGAAACGAGCGGCGTCCTGGGCGCCGAGCTTAACCCCGGCGGCGCGCGCTCCCCTGAGACCGCGTTGGAAATGAAAATCCTCAGGGATGATCTGGGGGAGAAGGTATCCGGTCCGGAATGGGAAATCATCCGCGAAGTCGACCGCGCCGCGCGGGAGTCCGGCCGGCGGGTGCTTTTTATTCCAACTTTTTACGCCGCCGGCACCGTATAGGCGCTTTTTTCTGCCCGGAGACAATCCGCGCCGGATCCGCAAGCACACCGCTGACGCGATCAGTTTTTTCACTTCCCTTCTCCACCGAGACGCAGGAAAGGAAATTACCGCCGCCATAGGCGGCGGCTCCGGGAATACCGCACCTGGAAGGTGCGCTCGTCCCGGTTCTCTCTTTCCTTATCATCTTCCCGGTTGCCGGACTTTCTTCCGGTCCCCCTCCCCCCGAGACCGCTCCCCCCATCCCTTCGGGATGGGGGGACTAAACCCATCCTCACTAACAGAGGAACCCTGGGGGGAGGGAGTATCGAGCCATGATACGGGTTGAAGAACATCTTTTCCCGTATCTTTTCAGAACACATCAGCCTGATTTTCACATGATTATTCTGCTCAATAATATTCTCCACCCCATCGGTAAAACCTTTTCACTCCACTCACTGCCAAAGGCAGTGGTTTTTTAACTTATTAAAAAAATCGGGAAGCGGAAAAGCGATTCCCTCCTTCCCGGGGCAGTTGTATTACAATAACGCGCTTCAACCCCATAGATGGAAGGCACTGTTTCCGATCCGTTCGAAGAGATGCGTACTATTCCCATGATGAATCGGCCGATAGGGGGCGTATATATTCTTGTTTTATTGCTCGCGGCCTGCTCCGGCGCGGAGTCCGCTTCACCATCCGGGACACCCTTCCACAAACCGGCCGAAACATCCTCCGGCCTCACACGGACTTCCACCACCTCTCGCACGCCGACCGAACTCACTTCCACACCCAGCCCGAGCCCCTCGCCGACCCTGTCGCCCACGCCCTCCACCACTCCCACCCTGGGTCCGGACGAATGGCAATCGATGCCGGTGGTGCCCGTCGTCGGTGAAAATGCCCGCCGTATCTTTCAGGACGGCCTCGGGTTTGGGAACGACCCGCATGCTTTTTCCATCCTGGGCGATTGCCTCTCGCTTCCGGAAAATTTTCTCGGCGTTTTCGGGCGGGGGCTTGGCCAATACCATCTCGGCGAGTATTACTACCTGCAGCCGGCCGTCGACTGGTTCCGGAATTCCTTCAGCCGCCAGAGCCTATCCAATGGCAACGGGTTCAACACCGCGGCTGTGCTCTCGCCGCTGAAGGCCAATCCGCGGTTGTGCAAGGGGGGGGAAACCCCCATGTCCTGCGAATACCGGGTTCACCACCCCAGCATCGCGATCATCGCCCTCGGGACCGACGACAACACGGTCCCTCCGCAAACGTATGATCAGCGTATGCGCGAAATCGTCGAGTTTACGATTTCCAGCGGCATCGTGCCGATCCTGGCGACCAAAGCCGACAACCGCGAAGGGAATGACGCCTTCAACCGGATCATCGCCAGCCTGGCATATGAATACGGCATTCCGATGTGGAATTTCTGGGCGGCCGCCCAGCCGCTGCCGCTGCAAGGTTTATCGGATGACCGCGGCCACCTGACCGGGAGCAATCCGGGAGATTTTGAATCCCCCGGCAGCTTGAACCATGGCGCAACCGTCCGCAGCCTTACCGCCCTGCAATCTTTGGATGCCGTCTGGCACGGTGTGACGGGATCATGAACAGGTATTATCAAAACTTGAACCGCAGAGCCGCGGAGAACGCAGAGAGCTGTAAATAATTCACTGCGCTCTTGGCGCCTCTGCGGTGAGATTTTTTCTGCAGGCATCCAGCAAGTGACAACGGCGCGGGAAAAACCCGCGCCATTGTGAGTGATCGTTTCCCCTATTCGATTTCGAACACCACACCGATCGTCATGCTTACCTCCCAGGTACCTACCTGGATCGGGACGGAAGAGCCGCCCCCGCCGCCAATACCATAGGCGTTGAGCTTGTCCATCGGCATCGGGACGGAACCGCCGTATTCATTCACTGTCAAGACCTTCCCCACCTTTACGCCAAGACCTTTGGCGATTTCTTCCGCCCGGGCTCGGGCATTCGCCACCGCCAGCGCCCGCGCTTCGGTGATCGCCGGTTCCGGATCTTCCAGCGTAAAGGTTATTCCGCCGACCGAGTTTACTCCGGCGCCTTGCGCCGCGCCAAGGACGTCGCCCACTTTCGTCAGATCCCGCACCATGACCGTCAGGGTATGGGTCACGACGAAGGTGATCTCACCGGTGGCCTGCCCGTACTGATCGTACTTCTCCTGCTGGTAGAGGCTGAAGTCGCTGCGGATATCCGCCGCCTTCACACCCCGGCCCTGGATCGCCGTGATCACCGCGTCCGTCCTGGTATTGTTACCGTCCCAGGCTAGATTAATGGAAGATTCCCGGGTGATAACCATCAAATACATCACGGCGATATCCGGGGTGACGCCGACCTTGCCTTCGCCGGTAACCGAAAGCGTGCGCAGGTTGTCTGCCGCTGAGGCATTGCAATTCACCGAGCACGGCGGATTTGCGGCCGCGGGAGTTGCCGTGCATCCGGCCAGGAGTACCGCCGTTGCCAACATCCCAAGGATCATCATTTTTCGAGACATTTTTCCTCCTTATTCCTATACCTCGGTTGGGCTTTTTTACCCGCCGATACCGCCTTACCGTCTCAGACGGTTCAATTCCGGATTTGTTCCCATTTCATAGTATATCCAGAGAATATGCCGTTTCCATTAGATGATAGATAGAACAGTCGCGGCAGGCAATAGCGCCAATTATCCGATCCCAATCTGACGGCAGCATCCAAAAACCGCCATTCCATCGGCCGCCTTGCACCGCAGGTGCGGGTCGTCTACAATACATCCTGGCGGGAAATCCCGCCGCGAAATCCCGTACGGGGATCGGCGACTCCACAGGGGAGCACCTCTTCCGCAAGGAAAAAAGCCCTTTTGTCCTATCCCCCTCCGGGGAAGACTTCCCCAGGGATTTCGAATCTATTTACTTGGCGGCACAGCGGTTGGGAATTGGAAGGTATCCACAAAGGACACGAAGAATATCCCGGTCCTTCTTCGTGAACTTCCGATCTTCCTTTGTGCTCTTCGTGGTTAGCTTCCAGTCCCTGACCCCGGATTGCCGCCCATGGAGGATATATGTTAAATCGCAAGACGTTCGAAGCGGTGGTGGAAGGAAAGACCTTCCAGATCTCCACCGGCGGCCTGGCGGCGCATGCCGGCGGGGCGGTGACGGTGCGGATCGGCGATTCCCTGCTCTTCGCCTCCGCCACCATGAGCAGGAATCCACGCGAGGGTATCGATTTCTTCCCCCTCTCCGTGGACTTCGAAGAGCGGATGTACGCCGGCGGCACCATCCCCGGTTCCTTCTTCCGGCGTGAAGGCAGGCCTTCGGAAGCGGCGATTCTCACCGCCCGCCTGACGGATAGGCCCCTGCGGCCGCTTTTCCCCAAGGATCTGCGCAACGACGTCCAGGTCATCATGCACGCATGGTCATCCGATGCGGAAAACCCGCTGGATATCCCGGCGATCATCGGCGCCTCGGCGGCAATCACCATTTCCGATATCCCCTGGGGCGGCCCGGTCGGCGCGGTGCGTATCGGGCGGATCGAAGGCCGGTGGATATTCAACCCGACCTACGAAGAGATCCAGCGTTCGGAACTCGATCTGCGGATGGCCGGAACGCGCGATGCGATCCTGATGGTCGAGGCGGGGGCTGGAGAAGTCACGGAAGATCTGATGCGCGAGGCGCTCGGATTGGCCCACCGCGCGATCCAGCCGTTGATTGACGCACAGGAGAAGATGGCGGCGGAACTGGGAAAACCCAAACGCGAATACACCCACTTCGTCCTGGCGGAAAAGGTGCGCGAAGCCGTAACCCAAAAGGTGGGGAAGCGGCTGGCGGAGGCGTTCCGCGACGAGCTGGACAAGGCCGAACGCCAGGCGGTCCTCGATGCCATCGAAGGCGAAGTGCTTTCGGGGTTCGCCGACGACGCCGACATGGAGGAGGCCGACCTGCGCGAGGCGTTCTACGATCTGTACCGCACCGAAGTCAGGTCGCGCATCGTTCAAGCCGGCCAGCGCACCGACGGCCGCACCCCGAACCAGATCCGGCCGCTCGCAGCCGATGTGGACCTGAGCCCGCGGGCGCACGGATCCGGCTTGTTCACGCGCGGAGAGACCCAGGTGCTTTCCTTCACCACCCTCGGCACACCGCGCGACGCGCAGGAACTCGACGGGCTTTCGCCGATCGATGAAAAGCGCTACATCCATCATTACAACTTTCCGCCGTTTTGCACCGGTGAAACAAAACCGTTGCGCGGCTCCTCGCGGCGCGAGGTCGGCCACGGGGCGCTGGCGGAACGAGCGCTCCTTCCCGTCCTTCCCTCGCAGGAAGAATTCCCCTACACGATCCGGGTCGTCTCCGAAGTGCTCTCCTCCAACGGGTCCTCCTCGATGGCTTCGGTCTGCGGATCGACCCTCTCGCTCATGGACGCCGGTGTTCCGATCAAGTCGCCGGTGGCCGGGATCGCGATGGGCCTGGTAAAGGAAGGTGAAAAGTACGTCATCCTGACCGATATCCAGGGCGTGGAAGATCATCATGGGGATATGGATTTCAAGGTCGCCGGCACAACGCGCGGCATCACCGCGCTGCAGATGGACATCAAGATCAAGGGCATTACCCCGCAGATCATGGGCGAAGCGCTGGAGCAGGCGCGCCAGGCGCGGATGCAGATCCTGGACGTCATCCATGGCTGCATTGCGGCCCCGCGGCCCGACCTCAAACCGTACGCCCCGCGCATGACCATCCTTCAGATCGATCCGGAGAAGATCGGCGCGGTGATCGGACCCGGCGGCAAGGTCATCCGCAAGATCCAGGAAGATACCAAAGTAAAAATCGATATCGAAGATGACGGCAAAGTTTACATCTCGGCCGTCGACGGCCCGAGCGCCGCGGAAGCCCGCCAGCGCATCGAGAGCCTGACCGAAACCCCGGTGGTCGGACGGATCTACACCGGGAAGGTCGTGCGCATCGCGGATTTCGGCGCGTTTGTGGAGATCCTTCCCAACATCGACGGACTGGTGCACATCTCCCAGATGGATTCGGCCCGTGTGGAAAAGGTGGAAGATGTTTGCGGGCTGGGCGACGAGCTGACGGTGATGGTGACCGGGATCGATCCGGAAGGCAAGGTGCGCCTCTCGCGCGCCGCGGTTTTGGAAGGCTGGACGGCGGAAGAAGCCGCCGAGCGCGACCGCAAACCCTCCGGCGGAGGGCGCAACGGCCCGTCCGGCGGATCCCGGGGAGGCCCCGGCGCCCGGCGGCCCGGCGGCGGAAGCCGCGGATCCAGCCGTGACAATCGCGGCGGCGGAAACAGACGGTAAACCAAATAAAGAAAAATCCCCCGCCTTGCGTTCGGGGGATTTTTCTTTCCCGGTAAATAATAGAAAGAGCGTTTGCCACAAAGAGCACAAAGGACATCAAGAAGGATATCGGTTTTTCTTTGAGTCCAATGATTTCTTCGTGGCTATCTTTTTTCGCCTGTTTAGCCAGCGAGTGTGGAATACGGAGAATCTCCCGACCAGGCGGGTACAATGGCTTGACGAGCGCGAAAAGGATAAAATGAAGCAAAGCGCACTCCTTTTCCGCCTTCTGGGATGCGGGCAAGACCTTTTAGGAAATCACGGCCGATGGAAACTTCTCCGCGCTGGTCCACCAATACAAAATTGATCGTCATGCTGGCCGTTCTGTCCATGGCCGGATTCTTCCTGATCCGGTTCCAGGTCCTGATCATGCCGCTGATCATGTCCATCATCCTGGCCTACCTGCTTAATCCCTTTATCCTCCTCCTGACGAAATACCTGCGGATTTCCCGCACCGTGAGCGTCCTGATCCTGTATGCGATCCTGATCCTATTACTGATCGGCCTGGCCAGCGGGGCGGGCTTCCTGCTGCAACAGCAACTTTCCGGCGTGCTGGCAACCGTGCGCAAGTTTATCGACAGCATCCCGGTGTGGATCGATACCCTCTCGGCCAAACCGATCTCGATCGGGCCGCTGACGTTTGACCTTTCCACCGCCGACGTCACCCTGTTTCAGGATGCATTGCTGCCCACCGCGCGGGAGGGGATCGGGCAGATCACGGATTGGATGACCGGCGCCGCCACCGATGTGGCGTCCTTTCTTGGCTGGACTTTGTTCGCGTTTGTGGTGGCTTACTATTTGCTGAACGATATGGACGCACTTCAAAAAAGCCTGCTGCGGATTGTTCCGCAGAATCACAAAAAGGATGCCGGGCGGCTTCTGGAAGAACTCGGCCCGATCTGGAACGCCTTTTTGCGCGGGCAATTGCTGCTCAGCCTGATCATGGGCCTGGCCATCGGAGCGGCCATGGCGCTGCTGGGGGTGCGTTACGCGCTGATCCTCGGGCTGATGGCCGCCCTGGCGGAATTCGTACCGATCATCGGCGCCAATGTGGTCGGCGCCACGGCGGTCCTGATCGCCCTGTTTCAGACATCCAACTGGCTCGGGTTCTCCCCGCTCACGTATGCCGTCGTGGTGGGTGCCACCGGGGGAGTATTGCAGCAGCTCGAATCCAATTTTCTCATCCCGCGGGTGATGGGAGACCAGCTCAAGCTGCACCCCGCGATCATGGTCATTGGCGCCCTGGTCGGCTTCAGTCTGCTGGGGCTCCCGGGACTTCTGCTTTCCGGACCGATCATCGCCACCGCGCGCCTGTTTGGGATGTACGTGCATGCTAAACTGTTCAATCTTCCACCCTGGCCCGCGCAGAATAAAGCCCTTTCCACCGGCGCCAAACCGCGCGCCGTGCGGATCCGCCCGGCGCGCGCGTCCGATAAAAAGGATATGCTCGAACTGACCGCGCAGATTTGGGAGGGGCACGATTACACACCCCAGGTGTGGTCCGAGTGGCTGGCCGACCGCAAAGGGCTTCTGGCCGCAGCTGAATTGGAAAAGCGGATGGTGGGATTTGGAAAAATATCCCGCGTCGGACCTGGGGAATGGTGGCTGGAAGGCTTGCGGGTCCACCCCGAATATCAGGGGATGAAAATCGGTTCCCAGTTGACCGAATACCTGGTGGGTGAATGGCGGAAGCGCGGGGGTGGTGTGATCCGTCTGGCGACCTCGTCGGAGCGCGTGCAGGTGCATCGCGTGTGCGGCCGGCTGGGCTTCCGGCGTGTGGGTGTCTGCCGGGTGATGGCGGCGAAACCCGTTGCCCGCGGCGCGTGCGAGTACCAGCCGGTGACGGAAGCGGAGATGCAGGAGGCTATCGCGTTTTGGAAAAACATTCCCGCCGTCTGGAAAACACCGGACTTTATCAACGACGGCTGGAAATGGGGCCGGTTTACCGAGCCGCGCCTGGCGGGATTTATCCGCCGGGGCAGCGCCTGGTGGTGGCGGAACCGTTCCGCCATCCTGCTGACGTACGATTCCCATCATGACGACCAACCCAGTTTGGAAGTCGCCGCCGTCTTATCACCATCGGACAAGCTTGCGCCGATGCTGCGCCAGCTGCGGGTGCTGGCCCATTCCCAAAAGGCCGGACGTGCGGCATGGGCGATGCCCGATACCCCCCGTCTGACGCAGGCCGCCGGCCGGGCCGGATTTACTTCGGCATGGGGCACCCGGCTGTGGCTCTTCGAGCGTTCCGATTAATCCGTAGTTCACTCTTCCCAAACAGCGGAGGCTAATTATGCCCAATCCCCCGGAAATAAAAACCGAAACGATTGCGGAAACCGAAAACTACCTGATCTATACCGCGGAAGAACCCGACGGTGAAACGACCTGGAACATGGAATTGGGAACGGTCACGCTTCACTTCTTCCGCGAGGAATGGCGGGAGGTGCTTGAGCTGATGACGCAGGTAAAATCGAAACCGTAACCGATGGGAAGAATCGGGCGGTTCACACCGGCGCTGTGCGTCCTCATCCTCGCATCGGCGTATCTGGCATGGGTTTTTTTTCAAAATGGGTCCGACCCGCTTACTTTTGCCTACCTTGGCACGCGGTTCAGCGAGGACGATCCCTCCGGAACGGACGGGTACGACGGCCAATTTAATTACTACATTGCGCGCGACCCCGATCCCCGGCGCGTCGGTCCCTTCCTCGATTCCCCCGCCTACCGATATCAACACATCCTGTATCCGCTGCTGGCCCGCGCCCTCGCGCTCGGCCGCGCGGAGGCGATCCCCTGGACGCTGATCGGGATCAACCTGGCATGTTTGTTCGCGATTACGGTCCTGGCCGGCGAACTGCCGGCCCGGCGCGGAGCCGGCCGCTGGGGCGGTTTGGTTTTTGGGTTGTGGGCCGGGCTGATCGGCGCTGTGCGGCTGGACCTCTCCGAACCTTTGGCGCTCCTTCTGGTGATCCTTGCGCTCTGGATCGCAGGCCCGGGCCTGGACCGGAAACTGGTCCTCTGCGCACTCTTGCTCTCCCTGGCGATGCTCGCCAAGGAGACGATGATTCCGTTTATCGGGGGGTGGTTCGCCTGGCTGCTTTTACGGCGCCGTATCAGCGGCGCTTTCCTGGTCCTTTCGGCGCTATTGCCATACCTCGCAATGCAAATCTGGCTATGGACGGTTTTCGGGGCGCCAGGGACAGGCAGCGGCGGCGCGGGGGCGACGCCTTTCGAAGGAATTCCGTTTGCCGGGCTTTTCCGGATCGCAGAAGCCAGCCTGCCGGCGTTCGCCGCTCTCCTGGTCGTGTACCTGCCGGGATTGCTGTTCCCGGCCGTATACGGATTGGCCGCTCCGCTTTTGGATTTCATCCACCGGCGGGTAAATCCGGAAGGCCTGCTGCTCCTGGCCAACGCAGGGATGATCGCATTCGCTCCATTTTCCACATTCCGCGAGCCGTTGGGAATCCTACGCCTGGCCTGCGGATTGATATTGTGCATGTGGCTGTACGCCGCGGCAAAGAAATTCGATTGGTGGAACAAACTTGGTTTGGCGGGGTTGGCGTACCTGGTGTTCCTGAGGTAGGCATGCGACGGATTAGGCTTCGAAAAGAATAGAAAAGATTTTTTCTGTCCTAACCCGCTCACCCCGTCTCCGCCTTGGAAATTCACCACGGCTCCGACTCCCCTCTCTCCCTTCCCCTTACGGGGAAGGGAGAGAGGGGTCGGGGGAGAGGGGGTTAGGACAGAGTTCTACTCCCTGTGAAACCTCCACACCGCAATCCCGAAAAACAAAAGCGCGAACCCGCATAAGACAACCGCCGGAAGGATGACACCCGCCAGCCCCTGACCGCGCAGAATCAGGTTTTGCATGCCGTTCATCGCCCAGTAGGTGGGGGTCAGATGGCCCACCGCCTGGAAAGTCTCCCCCGTCACCTCGAGCGGCATCCAGGCTCCGCCCAAACCGGCAAGCGCCAGCATGGGAACGATCGAGAACATGGCGACCTGTTCGGAAGTCCGCGCCATCACGCCGATCAGCAGCCCCATCGAAGCGATCCACAGCGTCACAGTCGTTGCCATGGTCAGGAACGCGGCGGGGTTTTGCCAGTAGGTCAATCCGAACAGCAGCTGGCCGAATGTTCCAAGGATGATCACCTGCAGGAACACCATTAGAAACATCGCGAGAAAATGCCCGATCAGGATTTCCATGCGGGATATCGACGTCGTCAGCAAACGCCGCAGCGTGCCCGACTTCCTTTCCCAGACCAGGATTTCCGCCGCGCTGATCAACCCGGCGAGGGCGAAGGTCACCATGTTTCCGGGCGAGGATTGCGCGAAGCCGCTGGGGATGGCCGGCTGCGTCGATTCCTTCGCGGCGGCCGACCGAAGCTGCAGCATTACCGGGGCGGTTTCCCATTCTCTCACCCCTGCCTGCATGGTCGATTCCAGAAACGACTGACGCTCGGCGGGCGAGGCAAACCCGCTTTGCTCGGCGGCGATATTGGCGCTCCATATCGCGGTCTCCACCGCGGTCTGCAAACGGAATACCACCGCCCGGACCGCCCGGTCGGCGTTCGTGCCCGCATCCGAAGCGTCGTCGATAAGCAACCGCAGCGGCATCGCGTTGCCGTCGAACACCGCCGCCGAGTATCCGGCGGGAATGACGACCGCCCCCGCGAGTTTTCCGTCGCTTACCTGCTTTTCCAGCGTCTGAGCGTCTTTTTCCTCCACCCGGACCGGCCGGACCGCTTCCGACTTTTCCATCAAGGCGATCAAACTCCCCGCCGCCGCGCCGCCGTCGCGGTCCAACACCCCCACGGCCAGCCGCGGATCCTCCTCTGAGGATCCCCCCAGGCCGCCCATCATCACCCCCATCAGAACGGTGAAGAGGATGGGCGCGCCGAGGAGGAATGCCAGCGGCCGCTTGTCGCGAATCTGCTGCGAGATATCCTTCCATGTCACATCGAGAATACGCATCGGGTGGACCTCCTGGCTTTTCATTCCGAAAACCGCCGGTTGAATTTGAAGACGCCGATCCCGAACAACACCAGGCTGAGCACAAGCATCCCGGTCACCGTGATCCAAACCGGATTCCCGGCCATCGATTCCTGCCAGATTTGCGCCGCCCAACCTTGCGGTGAAATAAGCGAGACGATATCTGTGTAGGATGCGTATTTATCCAGCCCGGGGATGATCAAAACAAACAGGCGGCTGATCCCCACCCAGCCGACCAGGTTGACCACAACCCCGTACACCATCCCGGCCTGCTTCGTATCCTTGAGGAACGAAGTGACAAAGATGGCGAAACTCGCACTCAGGGCTCCGGTCCCGACCACGCCCAGAACGACCGATACCGGATTTCCCCAATGGATCCGGAACGCCCAGCCGGAAACGGCCAGCAAGATCACCAGCTGAAGCAGCAGCGTCACCAGGACCGCAAGCAGTTTCCCGGCCAGGATCATCGAACGCCGGGCGGGGGTGGTGAACATGCGGGGCAATGTTCCGGCTTCCTGTTCCTGCAGGATCGATTGCGCCGCGGCGGTCCCGGTGAAAAAGCAGTAAAAGATCATCATCATCGCCATGATCGCCGAAATCATCCGCGCGATGGTATCCATGGATTCCTGTTTCGCGCCGGAGACGGATTGCACGTCCAGCCAGTCCTGCCCGTCGCCGGAGGACATCTGCGCTTGCACCCACTCGGTGTATTGCGCGGCGATCCCGGCCGCGGTCTGGGGGTCAAGCGGGATGGAACGGGCGGCAAGCGCTTCACCGGATGCCTGCACGGACACTCGCACTCCCGCGAATCCATCCAGAAGCTGCCCGACAATCGAGCGGACAATGGCAGGCCCCACGGTAAGCGCGGGATCCTGATATATCTCGACGGCGACCGTGCCGCCCGTCCCTGCGGCGGTCAGCGAAGCCGTGAAATTTTCGGGAAGGATCACCGCGACCGCCGCCTCGCCGGCATCCACCGCGGCGCGGGCGGCCGCCGGATCGGATTCGCGCACGGCATCCAGAACCCCCGAGAGTTCCTCCCCGATCAGGAAGTCCGCAAGCATCGTCCCGGCTTGCCCGGCGCTATCCAGGTTGACCACCATCACCCGCGGGGCGGCGATCATCCGCCCGTTCTCCCCGCTGGAGAGCCCGCCGAAGGCCGCGTAAAACACACCGGCGGTAAGGAGCGGCAGGCCAAGTGCGAACACCAGCATGAATACCGACCGCACCGAGTGCATCAGATCTTTCCAGGCAACATCCAGCACTATCATCCTCTTCCTGCCTTTCAATCGCGGAGCGCTCTTCCCGTCAGGTGCAGGAAGACCGCCTCCAGGTTCGGCTCGCGGATTTCCAGCGAGGTGATGCGCGCGCCGCGCGATGCGGCGCTTTCAAACAGGCGCGGCAACACCGCGTTGCTGTCGCCGGCGAGGACGGTGAGGTGTCCGTCGTCCGCCGTCACGCCCCGGACTCCTTCGGCGGCGCGCCACGCGTCGAGCACGCGCGCGGATTCGACGTTCACCGCCAGTTCGATGCGCGTATCCTGGCCGACCAGCTGCACCAATTCGACATTCGTTCCGCAGGCGATGATCTTCCCTTGGTCCATAACCGCGACGCGGTCGGACAGCTCCTCCGCCTCCTCCATATAATGCGTCGTGTACAGCACGGTCATCCCCTGACCGCGGAGATCCTTGACGGCGTCAAGAATGTGCCGCCGGCTCTGCGGGTCGATCCCGACCGTCGGTTCGTCCATGATGATGATCGGCGGTTTGTGCAGCAGCGCGACCCCGATGTTGACCCGGCGTTTCATCCCGCCGGAAAAGGATCCCACCCGTTCCTTCTGGCGGTCCGCCAGGCCGATGATGTCGAGGACTTCGTCGATCCGCCGGCTGAGCGCCTTTCCGCGCAGGTTGTACATTTTTCCCCAGAAGGAGAGATTCTCGCGCGCGGACAGGTCCATGTAGAGGGCGATATCCTGCGGGACCACTCCCAGCGCCGCCCTGGCCTGCGCCGCCTGGCGCAGGATAGAATTCCCGAGCAGGAAGGCCTCGCCGGAATCCGGCCGCAGCAGGCCGCACAGCATGGAGATGATGGTCGTCTTCCCGGCGCCGTTGGGTCCGAGCAGGCTGAAGATCTCGCCGCGCGCGACAGAGAAGCCGACTCCGTCCACCGCGCGGATGGCACCGAAGGCTTTATGCAGATCCTGTACCTGAATGGCTTGTTCCATCTTCACACCTCCTTACCCTGGTCCAGCGCGTCAAGCGCCAGGGCGAACAGGCCGATGCCGAGAATGACGACCGTTGTCTCGGCCGGCGCGGCTTTCAACACACCAATGACGACTGCGGAGACCGCCATCGCCATCGCGATGCCCCGCAGGGCGATTGAAATGATATGGGAAATATTATTCTTGGCAGACATTTTTCCTCCGGGATTTGACCCCAGCATACTCGGCGCGGCCCTGGGCCGCATCGTCCTTCCGCCTTTCCGCGCCTGTCCGTTCGGACACTGTCCGAATGGACGATGGAAGCGCAGGGAGGCCGGAGTACAATGGAAGCATGAAAAGAATCCGCGCCTTCTTCACCCGTGTTTTTTCCCCTTGGGGTCCGCATTCGGAATGGCCGTTCATGGTGTTCCTGACGTTCGTGTTCGCCTTCATCTATATCTGGACGATCAGCGCCTCCGTCCGGGTACATGAACCGCTTACCCTGGTCCTCTTCACCGTCCTGTTTGTCATCCATCTGGCGCTGCATTGGATCAGCATTTGGTGGTTGAAGAAGGATTGGAGCATTTGGCTGTATCTGGGGATCCAGGCGGCGATCGTCTTCACGCTGGTCTCCATCGCCGGCGAGCTTAGCGCGTTGGTGGGGTTGTATCTCGGATTGATAGGGGAAGCGGTGGGGATGTTCGCGAGCGCCTGGCGTAAAAGTGTACTCGCCGTTATTGGCATCCTCGCGCTATCCGCCCTGGACTTCCTATGGGTTCTGGCCGGGGAGCAGTTCCTTTGGTGGGCGACCGCCATTCTGCCGATGACGGCCTTCGTGATCATCTACGTCGTGCTGTACGGCCGGCAGGCGGATGCGCGCGTCAAAGCCCAGGAGCTGCTGGCCGAATTGGAGGCGGCCAACCGGCGTCTGACCGAATCAGCCGACCGGATCGAGGATCTGACCCTCACCAACGAACGCCAGCGGATGGCGCGCGAATTGCACGATACGCTGGCCCAGGGCTTGGCCGGCCTGATCCTGCAATTGGAAGCGGTGGATTCTCACTTGAGCCAGGGCCATGCGGACAAGGCGCAGTCGATCGCGCAGCAGGCGATGACCCGCGCCCGCGAAACGCTTGCTGATTCCCGCCGCGCGATCGACGGCCTGCGCCGGGATCTTCCCGGCAGCCTCGCGGAGAGGCTCCAAACCGAGATCGACCATTTCAAGTCCGCCTCCGGCGTGCCGTGCCAAGTGGAGATTTCAATCCCCGAACACCTCACCGGCGAGGTTCAGGAACTGATCGTCCGGGTGGTATCCGAAGGCCTTGCCAACATCGCCCGGCACGCACAAGCCCGCCAGGCTTCCGTAAACCTCAGCGGGAACTGGCAGATTCTCACGGTCGAAGTGGCCGACGACGGGATCGGCTTCGACGCCGGAAGCAGCGCAGGACGCGCGGGGCACTACGGATTGGTCGGTTTGCGCGAACGGGTGAGGCTCTCCGGCGGCACACTGGAGATTGCCAGCGGGAAAGGGAAAGGGACCAGCGTAAAAGCGGCCATTCCTTGTTCCCGGCAGGAAGAGTCCCCGTCACCGGAAGAGGCACAATAGCAAAATCGAATTGCCATAAAAAGCGCACAGTGTTTCCAGATGGGTTTTTCTTCGGTATTCTGTTCTCCGGGTTTTGTGCTCTTTGCGGCCAATTGTTTTTCAAGACAAGGTTTTGCCATTAATCCCTTCCTTTGCATATAATCCTTGTACATCATCTCTGCTTTTGGAAGGCGGATAATACATTCCTTGGCGCCCAGACGACCCGAACCGTTTCCCGTTCGATTCCTTTTTTCGCTGGCCCTGGGCACGTTTGCGCCGGTTTTCGGCGCCGCCCTCTGGGGGCTGGCCGGTTATTTTTCCGACCGCGTGTATGCGCTCCTCGGCCTGTTGATCGGTGCGGGAACCTCCGCCGCCATCCTGCTGCCGCTGCGGCCGATATCAAAACGGACCGCGCTGCTCCTGCTCCCGGTTGTGATCCTCGCCACCCTCTCCAGCATCTGCCTGGGCGAGTTGGCGCATACCGTTCTGTTCATGATGCGCGATTTCAACTCCAGCCTCGCGGAGGCGGTCGTCTCGGTGGCAAAAAGCATGGGCGTGATACTCACCGCCCCGGATTCCATTCTGAGCGGGATCCTCGGCCTGATCGGCGTCACCACCGGCTTCTTCTCGGTTTGGCAGTACTTGTAATCCGCCGGCAAAGGAGGGATTATGGTAGAGCTTAATCTTCCGGATGCATTTCAAAGTGTAATAGGCTTAGGCGCGGCGAAGAAGGTATTCCGGGTGGGTTGTTGGGCGGCCGGCGAAAGAATGGTAAGCGCAGCGGCCATCATCCTCTTACTTTTACTGATGGTCTTCTTCGGCGTCGCGGGGCTTTTTATCGCAGATAATCCCGTTTCCGGGATTTCCGGCGCGGTGTTTATGATCGCCGGTGCGCTGCTGGCCGGGTATTTCTTATGGAAACCGTTCCAGCGCGCGGCACGGTCCTTGCGCAACACCGTCGTCCTCTACGAAGGAGGGGTTGCCGTATCCTCCGCCGGCGGAAAACCCCGTGCCTTCCCCTGGAAGGATATCCATCGGGTGACAGCGCAAATCACGCGGCAGACCATTCTCGGAGTGATCCCCGCCGGCACAGAGTACAAACTCACCATCTCCGACGGCGGGCCGGACTCCGTGGAACTGGATTCCCCGCTTGGCGGAGTGGAGGAACTTCATCAGGCGATCCGGTCGCATGCGGTCCCGCGTATTTCCGCCGAAGCGCTGGAGCAATTCCGGGGCGGGAAAACCGTCGCCTTCGGCCCGATTCGCGCGAACCGTGCGCAAGGGCTGCTCCTGAAAAACCGCACCCTCGCCTGGGATTCCATCCGGAACGTGAACTATGGGAGCCGGATACTGCTGATTTCTCCAAAATCCGGCGGCTTATTCGCGAAGTTGATGTTCGAAGACGGTTCCATCCCCAATATCGACGCGCTGTTGGCGATCTGCCGTGAAGCGGGGGTATTGCCGAAGTAATTTCGTTTCTTGTGGCATTTAAAGAAAACATGCGCCGGGATCCGGCGCCTGTTTAGGAATACCATTCTGTTCTCCCCTCAATTTTACCGCCCCCTCCTCTGTCCTATCCCCCTCACCCCGCCTCCACCCGGGAAGAACACCGGGTTTTCAGCACCCCTCTCCCCCTTCCCCTTACGGGGAAGGGGGAGAGGGGTTGGGGGAGCGGGGGTTAGGACAGATTCTTCTCCCACGCCGTATACAGGTCGTACATCTCCGGCAGAGTCTTCCACTGAACCCGGCCGCCGTCGACGTACGGCTTCACCCGGCGCAGGAAATCCTCGAGCAGCCCGTCGTCCAGTTCCTTGCCGAGGCTCCAGGAAACATAATACGTATTGACCTTGCCTGCTTCGACGAGCGCTAGCACCTGTTCCAATTCCGCGATGACCGCGTCGATATCGGCCGCGTTGAACGTGCACTTGGTATACGAGCTCTCGTCGCCCGCCTCCTCCGCGGCGCAGGTCAGGCCGCCGCCGGAGGGCAGGATCACCAAACGGCCGCCGGCGGAGGGGAAGATCCAATCTTCGCCGTTTGCCATCCGCCACGGGTGCAGCCGCCCGGCGAGATCGAACGGATAGGCCTGGTGGCATTTGGCGGGAGAGGGGCAATCGGCATACCCCGCCGGCCGCAATTCCAACGGCAGCGACAACAACGCGTAGGCCACGGTGCCGGAAGTGAACATATATCCCGCGTCTGCGGCGGCGGTCACCCAATCACAGGCGGAAACGATCCCGGAAACGTGCCGGACGCGCACCCCGAGGCTTTCCAGAATCTGCTTGCGTTCTAGGAGTTGGGGCGTAAAGGTGTTGCAGTCCATATCCGCCTCGCCGCCGATATCGGCATGGACGCCGATCCCGTGCCCGCGGTCTTCCATTTCCTTCAGGACGTTATCCCCCCAGGCGATGCATCCGTCGGTGAACTCCTTGCTCTCCAGCGTCAGATGCGCGCCGTAGGTTTCAAAGAGCGAAGCGTAGCGGCGGACCAGTTCAGCATGCTTTTCGAAGGATGGCCGCCCCCGCGCATCGTCCCAGCCCTCGAGGTGCACCATGATCCCATAATAGAGCACGGTTTCCGACGGCCCTACCGGAGCGGTACCCCCTCCGCAATCGGCCGGGCACACGGTCGCATTTTCCGGCTTTTCGCAGACGCCATCCCCGCAGCGGCCGCGCGCCGGGACCGATTGCGCCAGAACCCCGGATGGAGTGGCGGGGGTTCCGAGGTTGCAGGCCGCTGCCGTAAGGATAAGCACAACTCCCGCGATGCGTTTGCAATTGATCACAAACCCTCCTATAACCTTCCAAATTCTTAACTATCCCTCCAGCACGGAAAAAAAAGGAAAGCATTGGCTAATCCTTGGAGTATGCCGTGAATCTGCCGCCGCCGCAACTGCACTATGGTATCCTTTCTGTAATGTTTTTTCCGTGCAATCCGTTATCATCCGTGTAACCCGTGTTCTCAGAAAGCGGGGTGTCCCACCCAATCATGGAATCCGCCCACACCGTCGCCCAGCGCCTTGTTGAAAACATTTCGCTCATCATCTTCGGCAAACGCCGCGAGGTGGAACTGGCCGTAACCGGATTGCTCGCCCAGGGGCACCTCCTGATCGAGGATGTCCCCGGGGTGGGCAAGACCATGCTGGCCAAGAGCATCGCCCGATCGCTCGGTTGCTCCTTTAACCGCCTGCAGTTCACGCCCGATATGCTCCCCAGCGACGTGACCGGAGTCTCGATCTGGAATCCGCAATCGCGTGTGTTCGAATTCCGCCCGGGGCCGGTAATGGCGGAGATCCTCCTGGCGGATGAGATCAACCGCGCCACGCCCAAAACCCAGGCGGCACTGCTGGAAGCAATGGAAGAGCGCCAGGTCACGGTCGACGGGGTAACCCACGCGCTGCCGGCGCTGTTCCAGGTGCTGGCCACCCAGAACCCGATCGAACACGAAGGCACCTTCCCGCTGCCCGAAGCGCAGATGGACCGTTTCCTCATGCGGCTTACCATCGGGTACCCTTCGGCGGAGGAGGAAGAGCGGGTGGTGGAAAGCCAGCAGCTCCGGCACCCGATCGAGAATCTCGCACCGGTCGCCACCGCGCAGGAAGTGCTGGATGCGCAGAAGGAAGTGCGCGAAACGCACATGGAACGCGGGGTCCGCCAATACATCGTGGATTTGGTTTCCCGAACGCGCACGCTGCCCGACGTCCACCTGGGTGCCAGCCCGCGCGGGAGCCTCGGCTTGGCACGCGCCGCCCAGGCGCACGCGATCCTGGCGGGCCGGGATTATGTCACACCCGATGATGTGAAGGCGGTCGCCCTTCCAATTCTTGCGCACCGGCTGCTGCTGACGCCCTCGGCGCGCCTGAAAGGCGTCACCCCCAAGGCGCTGCTGGAGGGAATCCTGGAAAACACGATGGTGCCGGGGAATGTGTAAGAGGCGAATAGTATATACTTGCCAAGAATAATTCGCGGCCATAGAGTATTACTGGCACATTTTGAGATCAATCCAGAAGTAATTGATATGAGTTAATCCCATTGTTCTGTGGCATCATTACCGCTTACGGCAAAAAAATCCGCGCATCAAAAACGCCGCTTTCTCAGGCGGGCATAATACTATTCAAACCCCTTTATTGCCATTGCTGTGATAATGCCACGGAACCCGACAAACACGCAACGAAATTCCTCGTAATCGGCTGACCCGTGCTACTTGCGAAAAAGCACAAAGTTTGATCGGGTCTGTCCACAAATCAGTGGTGTAACATCCATGACGAGTCTCCCGATCGCCTTGCCATCCGCCGGTCATGTCTCTGCGAACAATGTGTCCGCCTCGAAATCTTCCGTCAGACATGCAGCCGAGATGATAAGCGGGGGGGCGGTTGTCGAGGATGCAGCAGGTGTGGAGGTGATGGTACTGGTGTTGGTCTGGGCAGGGATTGGCGCGGCTTCTACTTCAGGCGACGTCGGAAAGCGCTGAATGGCACGACGATTCGGGCAAAGGCACTTGACAACCAATTGCCGGATATTACAATGTCGGATAATGTACTTATTAAGCAGGTTTGAAACCCCCTCTCCAGCGTTTCCGTCGGCCAGTCTGCAAACGCCTAGTCTGCTGCTTTTCGCCAAGAATTTGTATCCGGCAAGACCGCCGTATATCCGAATACCCTTCAACGAAGTGCAGGCGCATCCTTAACATGCTCCTGGTGTCGTGATCCGGGTGCCAGAAATTCCGGATTGCGTCGGCAATGGAAAATCCGGGAATTTACGCCCTCTTCCAACGAGGAAGGCAGGAACAGCCATGCCCTTCAAAGTGTTTCTTGTAGAAGACGAGATCGTCACTCGGGAAAATATCCGCGACAATGTAAGCTGGGAAGCGGACGGGTTTGAGTTCGGCGGGGAAGCTCCCGACGGCGAAGTGGCTCTGCCCCTCCTGCAGGCGATCAAGCCGGATGTGCTGATCACCGACATCAAAATGCCCTTCATGGACGGGCTGGAGCTCTCTAGAATCGTCCGGGAGAAGATGCCCGAAGTGAAGATCGTCATCCTCAGCGGGCATGACGAATTCGAGTACGCCCAGCAGGCCATCAAGCTCGGCGTTGTGGAATACCTGCTCAAACCCGTCAGCGCGCATGATCTGCACCAGGTTCTGCAGAAACTCTCAGCCGAGCTCGAGCAGGAAGAGAAGGAGCATGAGAGCCTGGAATTGTTGTGGGGGCAAATCGAACAAAACCAGGCCGCGCTCCGTGAGCGGTTGCTTCTTCATATCGTGGTGGGGGCGGTTTCCCCGGCGGAGATGGCGGAGCAAACCCAGCTCCTGAACCTGAATTTAACCGGTCGCTGGTATTTGATCGTCGTAGTGCGGATCGAACTTAGTGACCCCCGGCAGCGATTCAATTATCCGAAGTATGAAAAGATCCATCAAATTGTCCAATCGGTAGTGGAAGGCGATCCGGATATTTTCCTCCTGAAGAAGGATTGGGAAGAGCTTGTGCTGGTTTTCAAATCCTATACCCGCGATATCCTCGAGGGGGACAAAGAAAGAATCATTGATCAAATCAAGCAGCAGTCGGCCGGGACCGATTGCCGGCTGGTCATCGGATGCGGGTCCCCCGAAAAGCAACTCGTCGACATCTCCCGTTCCTTTATTGAAGCCATCCTCCACATTCAGGAGCAATCCCGCGCCGCCGAGCCGGAAAGCGGACTGGAAAAATCGGAATGGCTGTGGGCGGAAAAGCCCGCGGTGGAGGAATATTTAAAAAGCGGCACCAAGGCGGATTTCGATAATTTCTTCGATACCCGCATCCTGCCTCTCGCAAGAACGGCCGTGAAGTCGCATATCATCAAGGTGTACCTCTTCATGGACGTACTGCTGACCACAGCCCGGTTCGTGATTCATCTGGGCGGCGACGTACTCCAAATCCTTCCGGAGTTTCAGAATATTGAGACAGTCCTGTCGTACATTAAAACGATCGACCAAATCCGGGATTGCACACGGCGGATCCTCCACAGCGGCCTGGAATTCCGGGAACGCAGCGTCAATTTTCCCCAAACCGGGATGATCGAGCAGGCCAAAGAATATATCGACCGGCATTACACGGATCCCGGCCTGTCGCTCAGCGAAGTGGCGGCTCACATTAATCACAGTCCGAGTCACTTCAGCACCCTCTTCAGCCAGGTAACCTCCCAAACCTTTAAGGAATATATCACTCAGATCCGACTGAAGAAGGCCAAGGAACTGCTGCGATCAACCGCGCAAACATCCTCCGAGATCGCCTCCCAGGTCGGGTACATCGATCCGCATTACTTTAGTTCCGTCTTCAAGAAAAAGATCGGATTGTCACCGAAGCAATACCGGAACAAGCCCCGAAAAGAGAGCCCCGCTCCGGGTGGTTAGCCGGGCGCGGCGGGAAGCGCGGCCATTCGGCCGAGGAAAAATAAGATGACGGCGAACCCATTTGTGGATCCTCACCGATCCGTTCCCGCGAAGATGGAGGGATACCTTCGAATGCTCCCGCGGAGATTTCTGAACACACTGCGGCCGGCCGGCCGCCTCGTGGCGGGAATTAATATCTCCATCCGGATGAAGATTCTCCTCTCGCTTTGCATCGTCATCGTCATGATGGGGGCGACCAACATTCTGTTGATGCTGCAGCTTCAGAACTACAGCCAGCAATACGATTTGATTATCACGAACATTACCACGGCCAACAGCATCAGCGGGACCATCAAACCGGCGATTGACGCGGAAATATGGAAAATCGTCGCCGGCACACAGGATTTCAGCGAGGGGATGCAGTATCAGATCATCGGCGACGCGGTGGCTGAAGTGCAGCAAATGATGGCAAACACCGATTCGCCCAAAGCAAAGCTCAAACTGGATGTCATCCTCCGCACCATGCAGACGCTTACCGAATCCGTAGACGCGATGGGGCAGCAAATTGAGAAGAAAAGCACCGCCGCGGAAAACGAAACCGCGCTGGAAAACATCCGGTTCATCACCTCCGTGCTCGATGCGGGCATTCAGGATTACGTCCTCTTCGAAGTGCAGAGAACAAACCTGCAGTATGAACAGATGCGCGCAGGCTTCATCCAATGGGAGATTTCCTATGTCATCCTGATGGTCGGATCCGTGTGCTTTTCCGTTTTGGCCGCGTGGGGGATTTCCGGGAGCATCTATCGGCCCATCCGGAAATTGCACGACGTGACGTCTATCATCACCAAGCAGGACCTGCAGGCGCTGGTGACTCACGACAACGTCGACGAGATCACCGAAATGGGAATAAGCTTCAATATCATGATCGGCAAGATCCGGGAACTGCTGGATTCCAAGATCAAGGAACAGGAAAACCTCAAGAAAGCCGAGCTGAGGGCGCTGCAGGCGCAGATCAATCCGCATTTCCTCTACAACACCCTGGATACGATCATCTGGATGGCGGAGGCCAAGAAGAATGACCAGGTGATTGAGATCGTCAGCGCGCTCTCGAATTTCTTCCGCATCAGCCTCAGCAAAGGCCAGGATTGGATCACGGTGAGGGAGGAGATCGAGCGCACGAAAAGCTACCTGACAATCCAGAAGATCCGCTATCGCGACATTCTGGATTTTCAGATCGAAGCGGAGGAGCAGGTCCTGAAGAACACGGTCCTGAAACTGGTCCTGCAACCCCTGGTGGAGAACGCCCTGTACCACGGTGTGAAGAACAAGCGGCAAGGGGGAACCATCATCCTACGGGCGAAGCAAAACGGTGAGGATGAGGTTGTGTTCGAGGTGGAGGACAATGGGATCGGATTTACGCCGACCAAGCTGGCGCAGGTCCGCGCGGAGTTGGCGGCGGATACGGGCGATATCCGGATGGAAAGCGGGTTCGGGATTGGCAATGTGAACAAGCGGATCAAGCTCTATTACGGGAAGCAATACGGCCTCTCTATCGAGAGCGAATACAACATGGGGACGCGCGTGCGGCTGGTCATCCCGACTATCCAAGACGTCGCGGCAAGAAGCGCATGATGGAAAGGAAGGGCGCCATGAGGTTCCGGAAGCATTTTCGGATCGCCGCCGTAATCCTGTGGCTTGCCGCGGGAAGCGCGTGTAGCCTGGCATCGCCGGTGGGCACTGGAATTCCGGCGACGGCGGAGGGCGTCCAACCCAAGAAAACGTACCAGGACATTGTCGTCGGATACGCCCAGATAGGTGCGGAAAGTGAATGGCGCGCCGCCAATACGGCTTCGGTCAAGGAGGCGGCCGCGGCATTGGGCGTGGAACTCAAATTCTCAGATGCGCAGCAGAAGCAGGAAAACCAAATAAAGGCCATCCAATCCTTCATCGTCCAGAAGGTGGATATCATCGGCGTGCCCCCCGTGGTCGAAACCGGCTGGCTGCCAATCTTTCAGGAGGCCAAAAAGGCCGGGATCCCCATCATTCTGGTGGATCGGCGCGCCGCAGTACCGGATGATCTCTATGTTACGCTCCTGGGATCCGACTTTCTGGAGGAGGGCCGGAATGCCGCCCGAGCCATGGTTAAAGTTACGGACGGGAGGGCGAAAATCGTAGAGCTGGTGGGAACGATAGGCTCCGCGCCCGCCAACGACCGCTTTAAGGGCTTCCGGGAGGTGCTGAAGGATTATCCGGATATGCAGATCATCGATTCGATCTCCGGAGATTTCATGCTCGCCAAGGGCGAAGAGGTGATGGTTTCTCTCCTGCAGAAATACGGAAAGGAAATCACCGCTCTGTATGCCCATAACGACGACATGGCGCTGGGCGCGATAAGGGCGATTGAAGCGTACGGGCTCCAGCCGGGAGTCGACATCAAGATCGTATCCATCGATGCCGTCAACGGCGCCTTCAAGGCGATGATCGCCGGGAAATTGAATGCTACAATCGAATGCAATCCCCTCCTCGGCCCGGATTTCCTGGAAGTCGCCTTGAAGGTTATCAATGGCGAACCGGTGCCCAAGTGGCTTCCTTCCAAAGAAGGTGTGTTTTATCCGGATAACGCCCTGGAAATCCTGCCTACGCGGAAATATTAAGCCTCGCAATATCCTATTACAATTCGGCACCTTTCCCATTCAGCGGAATCATGCCTAAAAAGCGCCGCTTTTTGTGTGAATAATGGGCGGAGCTTAAGAATTTTAACTTAATCGGAAAAAAATCCCCTTTTAAATCAATCGGATATGGTTAACCCTCCAACCAAGGAAAATTTTTAACGAAATCCGCATAGAAAACCATTTTCCCGGTATTGCGACTACTGTAGTGTAAGAGAAGAGGGAAACGGCACTTCTTCCCAGGAGAGATGCGCCCTCGCAATATAGTACGTCCGGTATATCCCCAAGAAAAGGAGAGAAAAAATGAAGTTTTCAAAAGTTCTCGTGTTGGTCCTCGCGCTGCTGACCATTTCCATGCTCGTAGCTTGCGCCCCCACCGCGGCCCCCACAACGGCACCCGTCGCGACCTCCGCGCCGGCCGACACCCCGATGCCCACCGTGGAAGCCAAGAAAACCTACGCCGATATGACCCTGTGCTACCCGCAACTCGGCGCCGAGAGCGACTGGCGGACTGCCAATAGCGCCTCGATCAAGGAGACCGCGGAAAAACTGGGCATCAAGCAATTGATCTTCTCGGATGCGCAACAGAAGCAGGAAAACCAGATTTCCGCCATGCGCGCCTGCATTCAGCAGGGGGTGGACGTGATCGCGCTGCCGCCCGTCGTCGAAGACGGCTGGGATGCGGTGCTCACGGAAGCCCAGAATGCCGGCATTCCGGTAATCATCGTGGACCGCAGCGTCAGCGCCGATCCTTCCCTGTATGCCTCTCACATCGGATCCGACATGGCGCTGGAAGGCGAACGGGCTGCCGCAGAGTTCAACAAGCAATTCCCGGATGGCGCGTCCATTCTGGAACTGTCCGGCACCACGGGCTCCGGTGCGGCGGAAGGCCGCGCCCGGGGTTTCCGCGCCAAGATCAACGCCAACATCGACATTCTAGACTCGCAGACCGGCAACTTCACCCGCGCCGAGGCTCTCCCCGTGATGCAGGCGTTCCTGAACAAGTACGAGGCCGGAACGGATTTCCAAGGCATCTTCATCCACAACGACGACATGGGCATCGGCGCGATCGAAGCGCTCAAGTCCGCAGGTGTTCAACCCGGTGATCTCTTCATCGTCTCCGTGGACGGCACGCGCGGCGGCTTCCAGGCCATGATCGACGGCTGGTTCCAGGCGGATGTGGAATGCAACCCGCTTCTCGGCCCGCAAGTCTTCGAGATGGCGCTGGCACTCATGAACGGTGAGCCGATCGATCGCGAAATCCTCACCAACGAGACCGTGTACTATCCGGATAACGCTGAGGAACTGCTGCCTTCCCGCCAGTACTAGACCGCTTGTGGTTTGAATTAATACGATCTCCTGGGAGATCGTATTAATAAACGCAAAGGAAAAGGGATAGAGGAGCGGCGCACTCCGCCGCTCCTCTATCTAAAACCGTCAAAGAGGGAATAGCGTTTATAATACCCGGATAAGGCGGGGCGCCCGTATGGAAAAAAGTGCAGAGCTTCTTCGCGCGAGCAACATCTCAAAATCGTTTCCCGGCGTAACGGCCCTGGACAACGTGGAATTTTCACTCCGGAGGGGGGAGATCCACGCGCTGATGGGGGAAAACGGCGCCGGAAAATCCACGCTGATCAAAGTCCTGACCGGAGTCGAACATCCCGATACCGGGACGCTGGAACTCGAAAACAAGCACATCATGGTGCATTCGCCGCAGCATTCCCAGGAGTTGGGTATCAGCACGGTGTTTCAGGAAGTGAACATGTGCACCAACCTCTCCGTGGCGGAAAACATCATGCTCGGCCGGGAACCCCGTCGACTGGGGATGATCGATTGGAACGCGATGGAGCAAAAGGCCAAGCAGGCGATGAAACGGCTGGATATCGAGATCGACGTCTCCCGGCCTTTGGGAAATTACTCCATCGCCATCCAGCAAATGGTGTCGATTGCCCGGTCGCTGGAAATCGCCTCCGCTAAAATCCTGATCCTGGATGAACCCACGTCGAGTCTGGATGTCAACGAGACCCGCCTGCTCTTTGACGTGATGCGTAAATTGAAGAACGAAGGGATCGGCATCGTCTTCATCACCCACTTTATCAATCAGGTGTTCCAAGTGGCGGATCGCATAACGGTTCTTCGAAACGGCCAGCTGGTGGGCGCCTATGAAGCCAAATCCCTGCCGCGCCTTCAGCTTGTCGCTAAAATGCTGGGACGCAATATTTCGGACTTGGAGGCGGTATCTAAAACCAAGAAAGAACATTCGACGACGGAAAAAAAGGAAAGCCTTCTGGAAGCGAAAGGCTTGGGCCTGAAGGGTTCCTTGGAGCCCATGGATTTGCGGTTGATGGAGTCCGAAGTGGTGGGGATCGCCGGATTGTTGGGCTCCGGTAGGACGGAGATCGCGAACCTGCTCTTTGGCATAGATGATCCCGATACCGGATCCGTAACGATGCAGGGCAGGAAGGTGGAGCGTTTCTCCCCCCTGGATTCAATCAAGAACGGCATTGCTTTGTGCCCGGAAGACCGGAAAGCC
Organism: Anaerolineales bacterium; assembly: GCA_034430775.1. Classification (GTDB taxonomy): domain Bacteria; phylum Chloroflexota; class Anaerolineae; order Anaerolineales; family RBG-16-64-43; genus JAFGKK01. Next base: position 29,187 of record DAOUDU010000156.1, read on the forward strand.
GAAGGCATCGTCGGGGATCTCACCATCCGGGAAAACATCATTCTTGCCTTGCAGGCCCGTTACGGGTGGTGGAAGCATCTCAGCTCCCAGAAACAAAATGAGATCGCGGAGAAATTCATTAAGCTGCTGGACATCGTCACGCCCTCTCCGGAACAATTGGCGAAGAATTTAAGCGGCGGGAACCAGCAAAAGCTCATCCTGGCCCGCTGGCTGGCGACCAATCCGCATGTGCTCATCCTGGATGAGCCCACGCGTGGTATTGATGTGGGCGCCAAAGCGGAGATTCAGAAGTTGGTTTTAGATCTTGCCCTTCAGGGAAAATCCTGTCTCTTCATATCCTCGGAGCTGGACGAGGTTGCGCGGACATGCAATCGGATTATGGTCATGCGCGATCATAAGAAAGCTGCGGAATTGCCGGGGGATGCGAAAGAACAAACCATCATGCAGACCATGGAAGGCAGTCTATGAACAAGACCTCCTTGCTTGACCGAATACGTGGAAACCGTCTTACGCTCCCCCTGGCGGCCCTGGTGCTGATTCTCGTCTTCGACGCGTTCTACGCCCCCTCCTTCTTCAAGATCAGAATTCAAGACGGGCATCTGTACGGCAACCTGATTGACGTGCTGAATAACGGCGCGCCTCTGGCGCTGGTGGCCCTCGGGATGACGCTGGTGATCGCCACGGGCGGAGTGGATCTTTCCGTCGGAGCCGTGATCGCCATTTCCGCCGCCATGGGCGCGGTGTTGATCAATCCGGCTCTGGGAAACGAATTAATCTCGAACGCCATCCTCACCCGGGACGCCACCAATACCCCCCTGCCGATCATCCTCCTGGCGACTTTGGCGGCGGGGTCTCTTTGCGGTTTTTGGAACGGATTTCTGGTTTCGCGCGCCAGAATCCAGCCCATTGTGGCCACATTAATTCTCATGGTAGCCGGCCGCGGTATCGCCCAGCTCATCACCAACGGGCAGATCATGACGATCTACTACACGCCCTACTTCTGGTTCGGCAACGGGTACATCCTGGGGCTGCCGGTTTCCATCTATATCGTGGCGGCTGTTTTCCTCCTGGCGTGGGTATTGGTGCGGAAGACGTCGATCGGGATGTTCATCGAATCGGTGGGGATCAATGCAAAGGCGTCTTTCTACAGCGGCATCAGCGAGAAGAACGTCAAGCTGCTGGCGTACACTTTCTGCGGGTTCTGCGCGGCGGTGGCGGGGCTGATCCTCAGTTCCTACGTCCACAGTGCGGACGGCAACAACAACGGGTTGAATTATGAATTGGACGCGATTCTGGCCGTCGTCATGGGGGGAACGCTGATGACGGGGGGACGGTTCTCCCTGCTGGCGAGTGTCATTGGCGCCATGGTGATTTGGACGTTCGCGCTCACGGTGTATACGCTGGGCGTCCCGGCCAACGCATTGCTGGCGGCCAAGGCGGTTCTGGTCATGATCGTTATCCTGCTGTATTCGGACGTCGCCAAACGGTTGACCGGCAGGCTCTTCCGCCGAAAAGGAGCATGACATGGCGCGACGGTTTGCATCCTTACTCATCAAGAACGGGACTCTGTTAATCACCTTCGCGATATTCATTCTGGAGTATTTCATCGGCGGCCAACTCTACCCCGCCATGAAGCAGCCGCAGGTATTCTTCAACCTATTCATCAACAATGGCAGTCTGCTCTTGGTGTCCATTGGCATGACCCTTGTGATCATTTCCGGGGGGATCGATCTCTCGGTGGGCGGCCTGCTGGCGCTCACCTCAGTGGCGTCCGCCGCCCTCCTCAAGCTGGGGGTAAGTCCGGCAATTGTGATTCCGCTGATGATCGTCATGGGAATAGCCTTTGGGGGAGCGATGGGCTCCATCATTCACTTCCTCAAAGTACAGCCGTTCATTGCCACCTTAATGGGTCTCTTTTTCGCGCGCGGTCTGGCGTACATTATCAGCCTGCGATCGGTTACCATAACCAACAGTTTCTACAAATATTTGGCGCTCACTCCGCTGCACATCCCGTTTCTCTCCAAGGTGTATATCTACATTCCCACGCTCGTGGCGCCGATCATGCTCTTGGCAGCCTTCTTTTTGGCGAAATACACAAGGTTCGGCCGGACAGTATACGCAATCGGAAACAACGAGCAATCCGCGCTGCTCATGGGGTTGCCGGTGACACGCACGAAGATTAGCGTGTATGTTTTCAGCGGGCTCTGCTCCGCCCTGGCGGGGATCGTTTTCAGCATCTCCCTGCTCGCCGGATACGGGCAATTCGCGACCGGCATGGAGCTCGACGCCATCGCCGCCGCGGTCATAGGCGGCACCTTATTGACCGGCGGCGTGGGAAATATCTTCGGAACGTTGTTCGGCGTCCTGATCAGCGGGACAATCGTCTCCATCCTCCAGTTCAACGGCACGCTCAGCTCATGGTGGACGCGCATGAGCGTGGGAGTACTTACACTTATATTCATTGGGATTCAAAGCTTCTTTTATTCGCGCGAAAGAAGAAGTCAATAGGCTTTTGCCGGGGGGCTTGCAAGGAGCCCGTTCGTTTTTTTGCTGCGCCGTTGTTGGATCGGCTGATGGGGGATTGGTCTAGCGGCTTCTGTTTTTCCTCTCCTTCTCTTTTATTGTTCCCCTCCTCCTCGTTGTACGAGAGGAGGAGGGTCTCGGGTTACACGCAACGATGGATATGGTCATTTTTCATATGGGGTTCGCCTGTATTTGAATTCCCCGGGGAATCACAGGAGAATATTCGCGGGCGTCCACGGCCGAAAGAACAATATTTTCCATAGTGCGCCGCGCTAAATTCCCCGCTTTTCCGGCGGCCAAAGACAAAATGAGCGTATCGATTAACCGGCGATTGCCCGATGATCGCGCCAGGGGGAGTGTATGGTTCAAGCGGGAAACCCCATCATCTTTTTTTCTCATTTACTATAGACTCTTCGATGGCAAAGGGAATCTTTCTCGGACGTACCTATACGTTGGGATTCCAAACTTCTTTATCAAGAAAAAATATTATTACTCAGCCGGGCTTCTTTCTTTGCGTACGGATTATCCCGCTCGCGCTTTCGGGGCAAGCACCGAAAAGGGCCGCATACGCCGAAAAGCAACTGATTTATCTTTTTCAACTGCCATCTTTGACTAAAATACCTCGGCGTTTTCGGGTTTATCGGTGCCACGGTGAACGTTTTTCCGATCGGAGCAGTTACAAAAAACAATAATTTGTCCGTATAATCACTTGGTATAATAGTATGATAAATTGACGTTTACGCCCAATAATAATAGGACTCATTCAAAGAGTCCTCCGAGGTCAACAATAAGGAAAATCTTACTACGCTATCCATCCCCAAGGCCTTTTCCAATATCACCCAGGCAGGAAATCATATCAGGTTCCATCCGGTCGTAAACGCTTCTCCGATCGAACCCTTTCCAAAATTGCCCATAAAGGACGGACCATGAATCGGAATGTTTTTTTACACCAGATTGTTTTTCTAGCCGGAATGGCCTTTTCGGCCGGGTGTGCCGTTCAACCCCCTCAAACCACGCCAACCACGACAATCGAATCCCCCATCGCCATCGGCCCCGAGACCGATTTCGCGCACATCGACCTCGGCGAAGGGTTGTATCTGCGGCAGATTCGCGCGGACGCATTCGTCGTCACGCACGCCTTCCCCTGGCCGGCCAATTCGCTCATTCTCGAAATGGAAAATTCGGACCTGGTCCTGGCGGGCACGCCCTACACACCCGAGGCCATGGAGACCGTCCTGGAGTGGATCCGCGGCCATTTCGGCGAACGCAACATCGTCGCCGTCAATCCGGGGTACCACGTCGACAACCTCGGCGGGAACGACGTGTTGATACAGCAGGGCATCCCGGTATACGGCTCCGATCTGACCGCCCAAATGCTTGCGGAACGCGGCGAACAAACCCGCCAGATGCTGTTGGGGATGCTGCCGGGTGCGGCAAACGAACGCTATTACAAAGCGCATGCGGAAATTCCCTATGTGGCTCCGGACCACCTGTTCCCCATCGACCAGGGATTAATCCTCACCTTCGGCACGGAACAAGTGGAAGTTTACTATCCCGGCCCGACCCAGGCGCCGGACAAAGTCGTCATATATTTTCCCGCGAAAAAAATCCTCTTCGGGAGCTGCATGGTTCTGGGCGGCGATAAAGCGGGGAACATCCATGAAGCCGATATGGCGAATTGGCCGAAGGCCATCGAGAAATTAAAGCGCTTTAATGTGGATTTCGTCGTTCCGGGTCACGGGGACCGGCTGGATCCGGGATTGATTGACCATACCATTTCCATTTTGGAATCCACACCTTGAGGTAGTAAAAAAAACCTCGATCTGCCGCCGGACGATGGTCGTGGGTAGTGCATAAACGCAACCGCAATCACCGATCGCGGTACCGCCAAATACATAAAAAGACCGAGGCGGTCCCTGCCACAATCACACCCGCTTCGCGAGAGCAAGCGCAGGGACGACGGACCGCCTCGGTCTTTTCACGCCTCCCCAAACCTCCGCACAAACCACGTTTTCACCAACTGCGTCAGCACCACGTACGCCGCAAGCATCACCGCCAGGATCGGCCAGTAGGCCGCAGGAAGCGGGACGAAGCCGAGCGCGCCGGCAGCCGGCGAGACGGTCAGCCACGCCCCGACCGCGACGATCGCGAGCGACGCGGCGATCAACGCGCCGCTGGCGCGACTCTGCAGGAACGGAATCCTGTTCGTGCGGATGACGTGGATGATCAGCGTCTGTGTGAAGAGGCTTTCCACAAACCACCCGGTATGGAACAGGTCCGGATTGTTCCACGCGCCGAACACGTACAGCATCACCCCAAAGGTCGCATAGTCGAAGATCGAACTGATCGGCCCGATGAAGAGGATGTAGCGGCGCAGGTTGCCGATCTCCCACTTGCGCGGCCGCGTCAACCACTCCGGATCGACCGCATCGGTCGGGATCGCCGTTTGCGAGAAATCGTAGAGCAGGTTGTTGATCAGCACCTGGATCGGCAGCATCGGCAGGAAGGGCAGGAACAGGCTTGCGCCCAGGACGCTGAACATGTTGCCGAAGTTCGAGCTGGCCGCCATGCGGATGTACTTTAGGATGTTGCCGAAAATCCGCCGGCCTTCCGCCACGCCCTGCTCGAGCACGCGCAGGCTGGTCTCCAGCAGGATGATGTCGGAGGCCTCCTTGGCGATATCCACCGCGCTGTCGACCGAGATCCCGACATCGGCCGCGCGCAGGGCGGGCGCGTCGTTGATCCCGTCACCCAAGAAGCCAACCACGTGTCCGTGTGCCTGCAGCGCCCGGATGATGCGCTGCTTGTGGGCCGGGGAAAGTTTGGCGAAGACCGTCACGCCCTCGACGGCCGTTTCCAGATCGGAATCTCCAAGTTGTTCGATATCCGGCCCGAGCAGGACTTTCTCCACCGCCAGGCCCACCTGGCGGCAGATGGTCTTGGTCACCAGTTCGTTGTCGCCGGTAAGGATGTGGACCGCGACGTTCGCCGCGCGCAGGCGGCGGATGGTTTCCGCCGCCGTTTCCTTGGGCGGATCGAGGAAGGCCAGGAAGCCTTTGAGAATCAAACCCCCTTCATCGTTGACCGAATATTCGCGCTTGCCCTCCCCCGCCGGAAACTCCTTGTAGGCGAGTGCGATCACCCGAAATCCGTCGCCGTTCAGCCTGTCCACCAGCTGCTGCCGGTGGATATCATGCTCCGGGGACCGCGTCAGCACTTCACCGCGCACCTCCACCCGGTCGCAGATTCCGAAGATCTCCTCGACCGCCCCCTTGCACAGCAGCAACTGCCGGCCCGCCTGATCTTCGAGGATGACCGACATCCGCTTGCGCTGGAAATCGAACGGGATCTCGTCTACCTTTCGGAAATTGCCGAGCGCCGCGGTTTTTTCCCCGATTCCCACGTGCTCCAACACAGCCATATCGAGCAGATTTTTTAATCCCGTCTGATGGAAACTATTCAGGTATCCCAGATGGAGAATTTCCTCGTTATCCTGCCCCGAAACGTCCAAGTGCCGTTCGAGGATGATCCGCCCCTGGGTGATCGTCCCGGTTTTATCGGTGCACAGCACATCCATTGCGCCGAGATTCTGGATTGCGTTCAGGCGTTTGACGACGACCTTCTTGGCCGACAGGGCGATGGCGCCCTGTGAGAGGTTGACCGTGACGATCATCGGCAGCATTTCCGGCGTGAGGCCGACCGCCACAGCCATCGCAAACAGGAAGGCCTCCAGCCAGTTGCCTTTGCTCAGGCCGTTGAACAGGAAGACGGCCGGGACCATGACCAGCATGAACTGAATCATCAGTCCGGTGAAGCTGTTGATCCCCTTGTCGAAACTGGTTTCCACCCGCGCGCCCGTAAGGGTGGCGGCCATCGAACCAAAATACGTCTGGACCCCGGTCTGGACCACCAGCGCCGTGCCGGTTCCGCTTTCCACGTTCGAACCGAGGAAACCAAGGTCGGCCATCTCGATCGGGTTGGCCGCTTCCGGCGGGGCAAGTGCGGTCGTCTTTTCGACCGGCATCGATTCGCCGGTCAGCGCGGCCTGGTTGATGTAGAGATCCTTGGCGGCAAGAATGCGCACATCGGCCGGAACCATATCGCCCGCGGAGAGAAACGCGATATCCCCGGGCACCAATTCATACAACGGGATCTCGCGCCGCTCCCCGCCGCGCATGATCGTGGCGGTGGTTTTAACCATCGCGCGCAATTTTTCGGCCGCGTTGTCGGCGCGAAGCTCCTGGAAGAAACGCAGAACCACGCCGAGCACGACCATGATCCCGATGATTGCCGTGGCGCGCAGATCGCCGGTGGCGAAGGAGATCGCCCCCAGCGCCGCCAGCAGGAGAACCAGCGGATTCTTTACGTTACCCCAAAACCTTGCCGGCAGTGAACGCTTCTTTTCACGCGCCACTTCGTTCGTCCCAAAGCGGCGCCGGCGCGCCTCCACCTCCCCGCCGGTCAATCCGTTCGGGCCGGTTTCCAATGCACGGTAGAGATCCTCCGCCGACAGACGCGCGCTCTCGGTCAATTTTTCCGAGACGCGGATTTGCGCGCCGGTTGTCTTGACGACATCACGGAGCCGGAAGATGTTGGGCAGACGGTTCATGGGTTCAGCTCCCCACGCGGATTCCAGACGTTCCACGCTTTTTATGCACTGGGAATCCGCATCGGAGGATATTGTAGCCGCGATCGGGGATCGCGGCGGCGGGGATCGCCGGTCGCGGCCGTAAAATCATTCGCTCCTTGACTCCGCCTTTCGCTCCTGTATAATCCCTGCCAAGACGCACGCGAAGAACGCCATCCCCTTCGCTCTCAGCGAGCTGCCGGCCGGGTGCAAGGCAGCGGGCGGACGGGACAGCCTCCACTTCGCCGATCATCTGATCCGTCGCCTGCCGGGATTCGTCCGAAGCAGGCCGGCCGACCCGTTACCGCCGAAATGAGAGCCCCGATCGGGGCTGAAAGCAGGTGGCACCACGAGAACCCCTCGTCCTGCGGATGCCGGCGTCTGCGCGCCCATGCAACGCGCACATCCGGCACAGGCGGAGGGATTCTTCATTTAAACGGAGACCGTAATGCTCGATATAAACTACATCCGCTCCCATCCCGATGAAATCCGCGAGATGCTCGCCCGCCGCAACACCGAAGGCCCGCTCGACTCCGTGCTCGAAGCCGACGGCCGGCGGCGGACACTGCTGGCCGAGGTGGAAACACTGAAGGCCCGGCGCAACGCGGCCAGCAAGGCAATCGGCCGGCAGAAGGATTCCGCCGACCGCGAGGCGAAAATCGCCGAGATGAAACAGGTCGGGGACCGGATCGCGGCGCTCGACGAAGCGGTCCGCAAAACCGGTGAGGAACTGCAGCGGTCGCTCTCGGCGCTCCCCAACCTGCCCGATCCGCGCACGCCGGCCGGCCGCGACGAAAATGAGAATGTCATCCTGCGCGCCTCGGGCGAGCCGAAACCGCTTCCCTTCGAACCCAAAGCCCACTGGGATCTCGCCCCCGCGCTTGGAATTCTCGATTTCGAACAGGGCGCGCGCATGACCGGTTCGCGCTTCTATATTCTTTACGGCGCCGGCGCCCGGCTGCAGCGGGCGCTGATCTCCTGGATGCTCGATCTGCACATCCGCCAGGGCTACCGCGAAGTCTACCCGCCCTACCTGGTGCGCGGCGAAGCGCTCTTCAACGCCGGCCAGCTTCCGAAATTCGCCGACAACCTTTACCGGGACGCGGAAGAGGATCTGTGGATGGTGCCCACCGCCGAGGTGCCGCTGACCAATCTGCACGCCGGGGAAATCCTCGAGCCGGACCGGCTGCCGCTGCGCTATACCGCCTACACCGCCTGCTTCCGGCGGGAAAAGATGGCCGCCGGAAGGGATGTGCGCGGGATCAAACGCGGGCATCAGTTTGACAAGGTGGAAATGTACAAATTCACCCGCCCGGAAAACGCGGATGCGGAACTCGAGGCGATGCTTGCGGACGCGGAAGCCGTGCTTCAGGGGCTTGGGCTGACCTACCGGGTCAAGCAGCTCTGCACCGGGGATCTCGGTTTCTGCGCGACCCGCACCTACGATCTGGAAGTATGGTCGCCGGGCGTTGCCGAGTGGCTCGAGGTCTCCTCGGTCAGCAGCGACGGCGATTTTCAGGCGCGCCGGTCCGGGATCCGCTACCGTCCGGAGAAGGGCGCCAAGCCCGAATTCGTCCATACCTTGAACGGCTCCGGGCTGGCGCTGCCGCGCACGATGATCGCGGTGATGGAGAACTTTCAAACCGCCGAAGGCGAGATAATGGTTCCGGAAGTCCTGCGGCCGTGGATGGGCGGGATGACGATAATTCAAAAAGAGGAATAAATGGGCGGCCAAGCCCTGCCGGATCACTGTCCTATCCTCCCACCCCTGACCCCTCCCTCCTTCCCGTGTTCCGCAAAGGAGGGAGGGGGAGAAGAAGATCATCCTTTTTATAAATCACACTAAGGGTAGGTGGTTAGGACAGAAACCCAATAAAAAACGAGCGGCCCTTGCCAGCCGCTCGTTTTTTATTCAGATGTGGTAGAAGGTCATTCGTGCCCGGGTCTCGCTGTGCCGATCCCGGCGATTACGGTTTGGTGACGATGAAATTATCGAAGAATACCGTGATGGGCGTATCCTCATAGGCTCCGGCGATCAACCCGACGTTCCCTTTCGCAAAATCGGTATCCTGGACCTGGAAAAGCTTGGTGCCGTTGGCGTAGAGCGTAAGCGTATCCCCGACGCAATCCGCCCGCAGGTGGTTGTCGGCCGTATCCAGATGAATCACGCCGCCTTTATCCTCCCGCATTTCCGTGGTTCCGATAAACTCCTCTGTGCCGTCGATGAATTTCCCGATGGTGAACCATCCGTCGGACGACACCAGAAGGTAATAGAAGTTATCCGGATCCTGGTAGCGGCAGATAATTCCCATATCGTGCGGAACATCGTCGGATTTGAGGATGTCGACTTCGATGCTTACATCGGCGGTATCCGCAAAGGTGCTGGGCGTGGCAAACATATACGAATTGGAATCGGGGATCGTGATCTCGTATTTTCCGTTCGAATAATCGGTCGTCCCGAAATCGTCGGTGAGCGAATCCCAGCCGCTGGTACTGTCCGAGAAATCGTCCCTATAAATTTCGGTTTTCGCGGAGGCGGACGTCGCCCCGGCGTTGGCGGTGGTTGCCTCCGCATTGGCGGCGGTCACGGCCGCACCGACGGTGTCTTTAATTTCCGAGACTTGGGAGAACGAGCAGGCAAAAAGAACAACGACCGATGGAATAATCCAGGCCAACAGACCAATTCGGCGTTTCATTCGCATTTCCCTCCAGGTTTTTGAATTTTCCGCCGGATAGGACAGCCGAAAACTGCAGCGGAAGGATATTATAAACCATCCCTCTCCCGTCCAACCGGGGAAAATACACCTCCCCCCCAACCGAGGCAGTAAACAACAAGCGGCTCTTGCGAGCCGCTTGTTGTGTGTTCTGTATGCCGTTGGAAATCCAAGCTTATCCGCAGGTGGTTATCAACCCAAAGAGCATATTGAAGGGTGAGACGCAGTACAAATTCATCGAGTCAAAAATGACCGCCCCGATCAGCGCCAGGATGCACAAGCCGGCGACCACCAGGCAGCCGATGATCAGGCCCCTATTGCTTTTGCCCGCCTTGGCGGGCGGCGGAGGCGCGTATTGCGGCTGCGGCGGAGGCGCGTACGGCGGCTGGGGAGGAGCCGGTTGGCGCGTTGCGGCCTGCCGTCCGGAGGCGGCTACGGTTGCGGCGGCCCCCTCGCCCTGGAACGTCAGTAAAACATTTTCCCCCAGTCCGACTTCGTCGCCGGGGGCGAGGTTGCGCGGCGCGGTGAGCCGCTGGCGGTTGATAAACGTACCGTTGGTCGACCCGAGATCCTCGAGCACATACCCACCGCCGCGGCGGGAGATGCGCGCATGGTTGCGGGAAAGTTCGGCATCCTGGACGACGATATCGTTGCTGGCCTCGCGGCCGATGCTCATCGAATCCATCGTCAACTCAAACACCTTGCCGGGGTTGGGGCCCACATTCATCACCAGACGGTATCGCTCGGGCATATTCTCCTCCTGGAAAAGGGATTGCCTGGAGTGTACTCTCCAACAGGGCCTGAGTCAAATTCCACGCCGTCGGCCGGATGGGGTCACATCCCGCATAAAGACCGCATAAAACTCGGCGTGTTTTTTCCACATCCGCGAAAAATACGCCCGGTTGTCTCGAGTTCGCCTTTCCTTTTTCCGCATGAATTTATAGAATAGGGTCACCGGTCCCGCCGCCGCAATTCCACCCCGTTCCGCGCCTGCCCGTGTGGCACATTGAAGGAAAGACCCCAGCACCGGCCGGGGGGTGGAACGGCGACCATCCGGCGGTGACCAACCGGAACGCCGGCGCGGGATGAACCGGGCAACGCCTACCGCTGCGGATTTGCAACGCAATCACTTCTCCGAGGATGGATACATGACAGAAACGCCTTTCCCCCAAATACCCGAGCCGCCGCCCTCACCAACCGAGTCTCCATCGCCCCAACCGCCAGCGCCGCCGCCATTACGGACTGAGCCCCTTTCCCCCCAACCCAATACCCCATCCCCTCACACCCACACGCCGTCCCCATGGCGCAGGATCCTTGCGGCTATCGCCATATTGCTGAATCTCACCGCTTTTCTTTTCCTTTATTCCTATCCAGAGAAACCGGAACAGAACATCGCCCTGGCGATGGGTTTAATCGCGGTGGGCGTCGTCCTCTTTCTCACCACGCTGCTTATCAAACCCTCCGCGGCGGAGATCCGCCGGACGGCCGACCTGCGGCTTCCCCGCCGGGGAATTTGGATCGCGGCCGCGGTCCTGTTCAGCATCCTGGCGACCGTGATGATGCTGTTGTTCCTGCAATTCGACCGCCAGAATTACCTCCCCGTAATGACGATGTGGTTCGGCGCCGCGGCCTGTTACCTGGCCGCCTTCGTCGGAGACCTGCCTGCGCGGTCCGGCCTGAGCGCCTGGTGGCGCATGCATTGGAGGGAAATCCTGGTGGTGGGGCTGGTCACCGGTGTGGCGGCCGCCCTCCGGTTTTACAAACTCGGGGATATTCCCCAGACCATCAACGGCGACGAAGGCTGGATCGGCAACGTCGCCCTCTCCTCCATCCAATTACCCTACGCCAATCCCTTCGCGCTGTGGCAGAATTTCGGCGGATTGTACCTTCAGATGATCAACCTGGGGATGATGGTTCTGGGCACCAGCCCGCTTTCCCTGCGGCTGATGCCCGCCATCGCCGGAACGCTTGCCATACCCGCGCTGTACCTTTTGGCGCGTCGGATCTCCGGGAAGCGAATCGCCATCCTCGCCATCCTTCTGCTGGCCATGTCGCACACGCACATAAATTTTAGCCGTACTGTGGGCGTCGGGTACATCCAGGATACCTGGCTGGTGCCGCTGGAGTTGTATCTGCTCCTGACCGCCCTGCAAAAACAAAACCGCCTGCGGGCGGCGGCCGGCGGCGTCCTGCTCGGAATCCATTTCTCCATCTATCTGACGCCGCAACTATTCACCGCCATGCTGTTGGTTTTTTGCATTCTGGTGCTGCTGTTCTTCCGGCGATCATTCCCTCAGGCCGGCCGCATTTTCGCCGTCTTCTGGGGTGGATTGGCAATTACGTTGCTCCCGGAGGCGGTATTCGCCTCATCCCATCCCGCGGATTTCTTCGAACGACTGAACCTGGAAGGCACCCTTCAATCCGGCTGGCTGACGGCGCAAATGGCGGCAACCGGGCAAAGCGCCCTCCAGATCCTGTCCGACAGGGTGGCGCACGCGTTCCTATCCCTCATCTACTATCCGGCGATCGATTACTACGGCTCACTCATTCCGGTGCTCAGCCTCTTCACCGGCGTATTCTTCTTCCTCGGGCTGGGAATCTCGCTGTGGAGGACCCGTTCCATCAATCATCTGCTCCTGAACGGATATTTCTGGGTCGGGCCGCTCGCCATCGGGTTGTTTTCCATCCCCGCCACGGCCGATTCCTACCGCGTGCTGATGATCCTCCCGGCCGCGATCCTCCTGGCGGCGATCGGCCTGGAAACAGCCCTGAACGCCATCGGGGCGGATTGGGGCCGGAACCGGGCAACGTACGCCGGCGTGGCTGTCTTCCTCCTGATCAACCTCTTTGCCTTCAACCTGTGGACCTACTTCGTTGATTTCGCCGGCAAATGCCGGTACGGCGGCGACGCGCAGACCCGGTTCGCCTCGTACCTGGGAAGGTACCTGAAAACGCTGCAGCCCTCCGAAACGGTGTATCTTCTCAGCAACGACATTTTCCGCTCCGAAACGCATCTCTCCGTTGTTTTTCTCAGCGGCGGCAAACTCGTTACCAACCTGCCGGACCCAATCGATTCCGCACAGCCGGTCACCGGTGAAGTTCTGATCGCCAGTCCGGATCGGATCGAGGAATTGTACGCCTGGATTCACGAGCATCCGGGGGGCAGGCTGGAATCGTACTATGACTGTCAAACCCTGTTCCTGCTTGCGTATCATGTGCCATAGGCGGGCGCGAAACAAATGGACCCGAGTGAATACGCGTTGATGTACGCGGTGGAAGACAGCCATTGGTGGTACCGCGGGATGGCGGCGATCACCTGCGCCTTCCTTAACCGCTGGTATCCCAAAAAGGAACCGGTTCGCATTCTGGATGCCGGCTGCGGGACCGGGGCGGCGATGACCACCTACCTGGCCCGGTATGGAACGGTGTGGGGAATGGATGTCGCCGCGGAAGCCCTGCGGTTCTGCCGGCGGCGGGGCGCCGCGCGCCTGGCGCGGGCAACGGTGGCGCGCCTCCCGTTCGCCGAGGGCGCTTTCGACTTGGCGACTTCTTTCGACGTTCTGTATGAACAGGCGGTTCCTTCCGATTTCGAATCGCTTCGGGAATTGCGGCGCGTACTCGCCCGTGGCGGACGGGTGCTGCTGCGCCTGCCCGCCTATGCCTGGATGCGCCGTTCGCACGATGCCCTTGTGCACACCCGCCGCCGGTATACGCTCAGGGAGGTGGAAACGCTCCTGCGCGAAAGCGGATTCCGGATCGAGCACGTATCCTATGCCAACACCACGCTCCTGCCCGCCGCCATGCTGAAGAAAATCGGCGAGCGGCTTTTCCCTCCCGCCGTCCCGCACTCCGACCTCGCCATAAGCGCGGGCCGCTTGAATGGAATTCTGGCACGGGTGCTCGCGGGGGAAGCGCCGTGGGTGACCCGCCTGCGCCTGCCGTTCGGGCTGAGCGTGATCGGCGCGGGGATCAAGCCGTGAGCGCGCACGCCGCCCCCGGAACGCCGAGACTCTCCGGCATCAGCGCGGTGTTCCCGGCCATGAACGACGGCGGGACGATCGCGAGCATGATCGGAACGGCGCGCGCGGCGCTGCGCCGGGCGGCGGCGGATTTCGAGATCATCGTCGTCAACAACGGCAGCCGGGATTACACCGCCGCGGTCCTTGCGGAACTCGCCGGCGTGATGCCCGAATTACGTGTGATCACCCACGATCAGCCGCTGGGATACGGGGGCGCGCTGCGCGCCGGTTTCTCCGCCGCCGTCAAGGAGTGGATCTTCTACACCGACGGCGACGCCCAATACAATCCGCTGGAACTCGGACTCCTGGCGGATTGCGCAACGGAGGGCGTGGACGTGGTGAACGGATATAAAATAACGCGCCAGGACCCGTGGTACCGCACGGTCCTCGGACGCCTGTATCATTACACCGCCCGGTTCCTGTTCGGTTTCCGCCTGCGGGACGTGGATTGCGACTTCCGGTTGTTCCGGCGCACCCTGCTCGCGACCATCCCGCTCACCAGCACGACCGGAACGATCGGCCTGGAGATCGTCAAACGCTTCCAGGATGCCGGCTGCCGGTTCACGGAAGTGCCGGTGAGTCATCATTACCGCCGCTACGGGGATTCGCAATTTTTCCGTCCCCTCCGCCTGTTCCGGATGGCGAAGAACCTCGCCGCGCTGTGGATCCAGCTCGTGCTGCACAAGGGCCGGTCATGAACAAACCGTCGATCGAAAAAGATTTTTCCGGCAGGCGCGTCCTCATCACCGGCGGCCTGGGGTTCATCGGCAGCAACCTCGCGCGCCGACTGGCGGATCTCGGCGCCGACGTGACGCTGCAGGATTCGCTTCCGGCGGGGATCGGGGGCAATCCGTACAACATTTCCGGATACGAATCTCGGCTGCGGGTGCGGGCGGCCGATCTGCGGGATGCGGACGGAACAGCCGAAGCGGTCCGCGGGCAGGATTTCATTTTCAATCTGGCCGGCCAGGTCGGGCATGTTCAGAGCATGGAGGATCCCGTCGCCGATCTGGAAATAAATGTCCGCGCCCAGCTTTCCTTCCTGGAGATTTGCCGCCGGGAAAACCCCGGCGTGAAGATTCTGTTCGGCGGAACCCGCCAGGTGTATGGACCGCCGCGTTACCTGCCGGTGGATGAAAACCATCCCGTAAATCCGGTGGACATTAACGCGGTCCACAAACTGGCCGCCGAGCAATATCACATCCTCTACCACCGTGTGTATGGGCTGCGCGCGGTCGTACTGCGGATGACCAACGTGTACGGGCCGCGCATGCGGGTGAAAGACGGGCTGAAAAACTTCCTCGGGCTGTGGGTACGGCAATTAATGCAGGGGGAGGATATTACCGTCTACGGGGACGGCAGCCGGCGGCGGGATCTGCTGTATGTTGAGGACGCGGTGGATGCGATGCTTCTGGCGGCGCTGCATTCCGAAGCCGAGGGGCAAATCTTCAACCTGGGGGAAACGGAATCCATCTCCCTGCTGGAGCTGGCGAAGCGGATGATCGAGATCCATGGCGGCGGAAACTTCCGCCGGATTCCCTTCCCGTCCGGCCGGAACAAGATCGCCATTGGTTCCTATGCATCCGATATTGGGAAAATCCGCATGGAACTCGGGTGGGAACCCATCACCCCTCTGCAGGAAGGCCTGCGCGCAACCCTGGCCTACTTCCGCCGGAACGGCGAACACTATTGGTAAAACCGCGATGATCCCGGTATTGGATATTGGACGGCAGGATAAAGCCATCCGCCCGGAAATCGACGCGGCGATCGCACGGGTGATGGACCGGGCGCAATTCATCCTGGGCGCCGAGGGGGAAGCTTTCGAGCGCGCGTTCGCGTCGTATTGCGGCGTGGCGCATGCGGTCGGTGTCGGTTCCGGGACGGACGCGCTGCAGGTGGCGCTTTTGGCATGCGGGATAAGTCCGGGCGACGAGGTGATCACGGTCTCGCACACTTCCCCGGCGACCGTCGCCGCGGTGGAACTGATCGGCGCCAGCGCGGTTCCGGTCGATATTGATCCCCGCCGGTTCACAATGGATCCGCGCCGAATCGCCGCCGCGTTCACGCGCCGAACGCGCGCGCTGCTCCCCGTTCACCTGTACGGCCAGCCCGCCGATCTCGAGCCGATCCTGGAATTCGCCGACCGGCACGGCCTGCCGGTGATCGAAGATTGCTCGCAGGCGCACGGCGCGCGCTACCGGGAAAAGCGGGTGGGCGCGTGGGGGCGGATCGCCACCTTCAGCTTTTATCCCACCAAAAACCTCGGCGCGTACGGCGACGGCGGAGCCGTGCTCACCCAGGATCCGCAACTGGCCGAGCGGGCGCGCCAGATCCGGCAGTACGGCTGGGATGCAAACCGCATCAGCCGGCGCAAAGGGCTGAACAGCCGCCTGGATGAAATCCAGGCCGCCGTTCTGGCCGTCAAACTGAAACGGCTGGACGCATGGAATGCCGAACGCCGGAGACTGGCAACGCTGTACGACAGCCGCCTGGCGGGGAAAGAGCTGACGATCCCCTACGCGGCGCCGGATTCGACCCATGTATATCACACGTACGTCATTCGCCACCCGCACCGCGACGCACTGCGCGCGCACCTTGCGGCGCGCGGTATCGGCACCGCGATCCACTTTCCCCTGCCGGTCCACCTGCATCCGGGCTTTGCCAATCTGTCCGGTTTTTCCGGCAGTCTTCCGGAAACCGAAGCCGCGGCGCGGGAGGTGCTCACCCTGCCGCTCTTCCCCGGAATGCGCGAGGACGAATTGCAGCAGGTGGTCGACGCCATCGCCGATTTCAAACCGTCCACCGAGGAAAAGGCGGTGCGTCGGGCATGATAATCATTGGATTTTCCCAGTTCTTTTATGCGCAACCCCCCGGCCTGGCCCGGCGAAGGCCGTGCGGGGCTGTATACCCTCCGCGCATACCATATCCATAATTTCTCCATAAAGAATACAGGCCTTTTCCAGAATCCGGCGCCATACTTCCCTTGACATATCGATAAGCCGGGCTTATTATTTCGCACTCTTAACTATTTAGAAAGGTTAACTAAATGAAGGCAAGCGCGCAATATTTGGCCGCGATGCACGAATGGGCCGGCGTATTCATGCGGAACTCGATGCGCAACTTCCTCCTGTTCGCCAAGGAGAAGGGCATCTCCATGCCGCAAATCGGGGCGCTCTTTCGAATCCGCAAAGGCGAATGCAGCGTGTCCGATATCAGCAGCGAGCTGAGCATCAGCAACGCCGCCGCGAGCCAGATGCTGGACAGTCTGGTGGCGCAGGATTTTATCCGCCGGTCCGAGGACCCGCACGACCGGCGCGCCAAGCAGATTGTTCTCACCGAAAAGGGGCGGAAGCTTCTTCTGGAGGGCCTCCAGGCCCGACAGTCGTGGATGCATAATTTGGTGCACCATCTGACCCCGCTGGAACAAACGCAAATTGCCTCGGCGCTGAAAATCCTCGTGGAGAAAACCAACCAATTGGAAAAGGGAATCGGGGTTGGCGCCGGAAACACCCCTCACCGCGAAAGAACGACCCACAAGGAGTAAAACGAAACATGATCCGCATCCTCAAATACCTGAAACCCTACCTTTTGCTGATTCTGATCGCGGTCGGCCTGCTGTTTGTCCAGGCCAACGCCGATCTGGCGCTGCCGGATTACATGTCCAAAATCGTCAACAACGGCATCCAGCAGGGCGGCGTGGAAAACGCGGTGCCCAAGGCGATCCGCCAAAGTGAGATGGACAAGCTGGTCATCTTTCTGAGCGCCCCGGACAAGGCGCGCGTCCTTGGGGATTACACCCTGGTGGAGAAAACCTCTCCCGACGCCGAAAAGACCCTCCAGGAATACCCCGCCCTGGCGGACGGTCCGGTGTATATCCTTAAAACCACCGACGCGGCGGAAATCAAGGAACTCAACCCGATCATGGGCAAGGGCTTCCTGGTGGTGACCGCCATCAACCAGATCCTGGCCGATCCCGCCCAAGCGGCCGCCTCAGCCCAGGCTTTCGGTTTCGATCTTTCCAAGCTGCCGCCCGGTATGGATTTGTTCGCCGTGCTGGCCAAACTTCCGGCGGATCAGCTTTCCAAAATGACCGCCGCCATCGACGCCAAATTTTCCACGCTCGGTGAAAGCATGATCAACCAGATGGCGGTGGGCACGGTCAAAGCGGAATACGCCGCGTTGGGGATGGATACCGGCAAGCTGCAGAACGATTACATCCTTCACGTCGGGATTTTAATGCTGCTCCTGACCCTGCTTTCGGGAGTGTGTACCATCGTGGTCGGCTTCCTCTCGGCGCGCACGGCGGCCGGCGTGGCACGCGACCTGCGCCGGTCGGTCTTTCAGCAGGTGGAAAGCTTCTCCAGCACCGAGTTCGACAAATTCTCCACCGCCTCGCTCATCACCCGCTCGACCAACGACATCACCCAGATCCAAATGGTGGTGATCATGGTAATGCGGATGGTCATCTATGCGCCGATCATCGGCGTCGGCGGCGTGATCCGCGCCATCGGGAAAAGCGCCAACATGTGGTGGATCATCGCCCTGGCGGTGATCGTGCTGCTCGGCCTGATCCTGACCGTCTTTGTGATCGCCCTGCCCAAATTCCAAAGCATCCAGAAACTCATCGACCGGCTCAACCTGGTGACCCGCGAGAACCTGTCCGGCATGATGGTCATCCGGGCCTTCAACATGCAGCCGTTCGAGGAAAAACGCTTCGACAAGGCCAACCAGGACCTGACCGCCACGATGCTGTTCATCAACCGGGTCATGGTGGTGATGATGCCGGTGATGATGATGGTGATGAACGGCGTGATGATGCTGATCATCTGGGTCGGCGCGCACCAGGTGGCCGAGGCCACCATGCAAGTCGGAGACATGCTGGCCTTCATGCAATACGCCATGCAGATCGTGATGGCTTTCCTGATGATGTCGATTATGTTCATCATCCTGCCGCGGGCGGCCGTCTCGGCCGACCGGGTGGCCGACGTGCTCGAGACCAAGCCCTCGATCCGCGACCCGAAAGATCCGAAGCATTTCCCCGAGCCGTTCCAGGGCACCGTGGAGTTCCGCAACGTGTGCTTCCGCTACCCGGGCGCCGAGGAGGACATCCTCCACAACATCACTTTCACCGCCCGGCCGGGGCAGACCACCGCCTTCATCGGCACCACCGGCTCGGGCAAATCCACGATCGTCAGTCTGATCCCGCGCTTTTACGAGGTGAGCGACGGCGCGATCACCATCGACGGCATCGATATCCGCGAGGTGACCCAGTACGACCTGCGTGAGCAGATCGGCTACGTGCCGCAGAAAAGCAACCTCTTTTCCGGAACCATCGAAAGCAACCTGCAATACGCCGATCCGGACGCAACTCCGGAAGCACTGATGCGCGCCGCCGACATCGCCCAGGCGTCGGAGTTCATCCACGCCTTCCCGGAAGGGATGGAAACGGAAGTCGCCCAGGGCGGCGCGAACGTCTCCGGCGGGCAGAAGCAGCGGCTTTCAATCGCCCGCGCCCTGGTCAAGCGCGCCCCCATCTACATCTTCGACGACAGTTTCTCGGCGCTGGATTTCAAGACCGACTCGGCCCTGCGCAAAGCGCTCAAGGCGGAAACCGGCGCCAGCACCCTGCTGATCGTCACCCAGCGCATTTCCACAATCATGCAATCCGAACAGATCGTCGTCCTAGACGAGGGCAAGATCGCCGGCAAGGGAACCCATGCCGAGCTGATGAAGAGCTGCGAAGTCTACCGGGGCATTGCCGCCGCGCAGCTGAGCAAGGAGGAACTGTCATGATGATGCATGGAGCACCCCCTGCCGCTTCCCGCGGCCCCGCGCCCCGCGGCGGCGTCATGGGCGGCCGCGGCCCGATGCGCGGCGGCCCGATGGCCATGATGAAAGGTGAAAAGCCGCGGGATTTCCGGGGCACGATGGTAAAGCTGATCCAATACCTCGGCCAATACCGGATCCTGATTCTCGTGGTGATCCTATTCGCGATCGCCTCGACGGTCTTCTCGATCGTCGGCCCGAAGATCCTGGGCAAAGCCACCACGAAACTCTTTGAAGGGGTGATGGCCCAGATCGCCGGAACCGGCACGATCGATTTCGGGTACATCGGCAACATCATCCTTCTAACGCTTGGCCTGTACCTGGTGTCGACCCTGTTTGCGTACATTCAGGGCTGGATCATGTCGGGTGTCTCGATGAACATCACGTACCGGTTCCGTAAGGACATCTCGCAGAAGATCAACCGCATGCCGCTGCGCTACTTCGACGGCACCAATCACGGCGAGATCCTTTCGCGGGTGACCAACGACGTGGACACGGTCAGCCAGACGCTCAACCAGAGCCTGACGCAGATCATCACCTCCGTGACCACCCTGATCGGCGTGCTGGTGATGATGTTATCCATCAGCTGGCAGATGACGTTGGTGGCGCTGGCCATCATTCCGTTTTCGCTGGTGATCATCGGCCTGATCGTCAGCACCTCACAAGTCTTCTTCAAGCGCCAGCAGGACTACCTGGGCCATCTCAACGGCCATGTGGAGGAAATGTACGGCGGCCATGTGGTGATGAAGGCCTTCAACGGCGAGGAAAAAAGCGTCCAGACCTTCGATCACTACAACGGCACCCTTTTCGACTCGGCCTGGAAATCCCAGTTCCTCTCGGGGATGATGTTCCCGATCATGAACTTCGTCGGCAACCTGGGATACGTGGCGATCTGCATCCTGGGCGGGTACCTGGCGGTCCGGAACATGATCTCGGTCGGCGATATCCAGGCGTTCATCCAGTACGTCCGCAATTTCACCCAGCCGCTCACGCAGATCGCCAACATTTCCAACGTCTTCCAGCAGACCGCCGCGTCGGCCGAGCGCGTGTTCCAGTTCCTGGCCGAAGCGGAGGAAACGCCCGAGGCCGCCCAGCCGATCCGGCCGGAGAAAGTGCTTGGCCGGGTGGAGTTCAAGGACGTCCACTTCGGATACTCGCCGGACAAAATCATCATCAATGATTTCAACGCCACCGTCGAGCCCGGCCAGAAGATCGCCATCGTCGGCCCGACCGGCGCCGGCAAGACCACCATGGTGAAGCTCCTGATGCGCTTCTATGATGTGAACAGCGGCGCCATCCTGCTCGACGGCCACGACATCCGCGACTTTTCGCGCGACAGCCTGCGCTGCCTATTCGGGATGGTGCTGCAGGATACCTGGCTGTACAACGGCACGCTGATGGAAAACATCCGCTACGGCCGTTTCGGGGCCAGCGACGACGAAGTGATCGCCGCCGCGAAGGCCGCGCACGCGGACCACTTTATCCGCACCCATCCGGACGGCTACAACATGGTGCTCAACGAAGAGACGACGAACATCTCACAGGGCCAGATGCAGTTGATGACGATCGCCCGCGCGATACTCGCCGATCCTTCGATCCTGATTTTGGACGAAGCCACCAGTTCGGTGGATACCCACACCGAGGTGCTGATCCAGAACGCCATGGACGACCTGATGAAAGGCCGCACCAGTTTCGTCATCGCCCACCGCCTCTCGACCATCCGCAACGCCGATTGGATACTGGTGATGAATAACGGCGACATCGTCGAACAGGGCAAGCACGAGGAACTGGTGGCACGCGGCGGCTTCTACGCCGAACTGTACAACAGCCAGTTCGAAAAAGTGCAGGCGAACTGATCCAAGCTGCAAACGAGACCCTGAGGGTCTGGCAGACCCTCAGGGTCTCGAAAGTTTTTCACCCGTCAAAACGTTTGCGCAATCCGGCGCCGGAGGAAAAAATGGATGAAAAACTGTATGCCATCACCGTCAGTCACCAGATCGGCAGCAGCGGCGCGCCGATCGGGAAGCGGCTGTCGGAACGGCTGGACGTTCCGTTCTTCGATCGCGAGATTCTCAAACGGGTTTCGAACCGGCTCCACATGGCCGAAGCCGACCTGGAGCACCGCGAGGAGCGATTGCGCTCCTTCTGGCATTCCTATTCGCGCACGGCGGAACTGCTGGATCCGGCGCTCAGTCTGACGGCGGACCAGTACGTCCCCACCGACATGGATTTATTTCAACTGGAATCGGAAACGATCCTTCGAATTGCGGAAAAAAGCAGCGGCCTCTTCATCGGCCGCTGCGGCCGGCATATCCTGTGCGATCATCCCCGCCATATCAGCCTGCTTTTGTATGCCGATCCGGCAAACCGGATCGAGCGGATAAAATATCTTTTTCACCTGGGCGCACCGGAAGCCAAAAAGTTCATGGAAGAAAACGACCGGGATCGGGCGGCGTATATCCGCGCCTTTACCGGCCAGGATTGGCTGGATGCGCGCCTGTACGACCTGTGCCTGAATACATCCCGCATCGGAGTGGACGGCGCGGTGGAACTCATCAGCGCCTTCGTAAAAACGCGGTTCCCCTAAACCGCCGGGCGCAATACCGGAATTTCCACCCGTCGCCCGCGTCCAATTTGGTGTGGATGCGTTTTTTACACCCTTAGGGTGCTGAAGAGCCCCGGCGGAGCCCCATTCCCATCACTCCAACCCGCTTTCCCCGCCTTCTCACTTGACAGGAGCCTGCGATGGGGGATAATTCCCGGCATTATCCGAAAGGCAATGACGGAGTAAAGTAAGCGGCCGGATACCGACAGGGAAGAACGGACGAGGATTGAAATCCGTTCCCGGGAAGCAGCCGCCGAAGTTCCCTCCCGAGCCCTCCCATGGAACTCCCGCGAAAAACAATCTTCATTCCGCGCGGGATAAGTAGATGGGGGCGGATTCCCACCGTTAGCGGGGATACGGTCTCCGGGCGCAAACGCCGGGACGCCGGTCCGAGTTGGCCCTACACCAGGGCAATCAGGGTGGCACCGCGGGAATACCCTCCCGTCCCTGAGCCGGACGGGTTTTTGTTTTAAAAGAGAATCCCCGCCGAAATCACTCAGGAATGATGGGGCATTCACAAACCGTCATTCCCGCGTGCTCTTCGCGGGAATCCAGAAGCGACTCGGGTGGATCCCCGCTAAAAACACCCTCGCTTCTCGAGGGCAGGCGCGGGGATGACAGACCGTGGGAATTTTCCACTGCTAACTCGACCAACTTTTCTGCGAGGTCCTATGCTTGAAAAACTGGAAGCAATCGAGAAGGAAGCTTTATCTGCATTGGGAGAGGTGAAAGACTCGGCCGCACTCTCCGCCTGGAAAACGGCCACGCTCGGACGCAGTTCGCCCCTCGCGGCCTTCCTCGGCGATCTGGGCAAACTATCCGCCGCGGATCGGCCGCAGGCCGGCCGGCGCGGCAACGAAATCAAGCGCGTGCTGGAGGGCGCATTTTCCGCCCGCGAAGAAACATTGAAGGCGGCGGAGCTGGAACACTCCCTGCAAAGCGAAAAGCTCGACGTCACCCTGCCGGGCCGCCCCGTCCGGCGCGGGCGATTGCATCCCTCCTCCCTGGTGTTGCGCCGGATCTACGCGGTCTGGGCGGACATGGGATTCCAGATCTACCGCAGCCGGAACGTGGAACTCGACGAGTGTAATTTCACTCTGCTTAATATCCCCCCCCACCATCCGGCGCGCGATATGTGGGACACTTTTTACACGACCGATCCCGGTGTGCTGCTGCGGACCCACACCAGCCCGGGGCAGATCCATGCGATGCGCGAATATGCGCCCGCTCCGGTCCGGGTAATCCTGCCCGGCATGTGCTTCCGCTACGAACAAATTACCTCGCGTTCGGAAATCCAATTCCACCAGGTGGAGGGGATCGCTGTAGGCCCGGGCATCACCTTCGCCAACCTCAAGGGCACGCTCGCCGATTTCGCCCGCCGGATGTGGGGTGACGCCGTGCGCACCCAGTTCCGCGCCGACCACTTCCCGTTCACCGAACCCAGCATGGAAATGGATATCGAATGCTTCGTTTGCGGCGGGAAGGGCTGCCCGGTCTGTAAATACAGCGGATGGCTGGAAATCCTCGGGGCGGGAATGGTGCATCCGACCGTCCTGCGCAACGGCGGCTACGACCCGAAGACCGTTTCCGGTTTTGCGTTCGGCATGGGACCGGAACGGATCGCCATGCTGCGCCATGGGATTGAAGATATTCGCAATTTCTGGGGGAATGATTTGCGGTTTCTTGAGCAGTTCTGAACCGACCATTGACCACGGACCATCGATAGTCTCGTTTTTATCAAGACTGCACCAACCCAAAAGGGAGTCACATCATGAGAGTACCTTTATCCTGGCTAAAGGAATACATCGCCTTCGATCTTCCGCCGGAAGAGCTTGCCAAACGGCTGACCTTCGCCGGACTGGAAGTGGAAGCGATTGAGTACATCGGCCTGGCCCCGCAGAACGGGCACATCGACGGGCTGCCGCATACCGAGATGGCGGGCCCCAAGGCCAAAGGCTTGGCCTGGGACCGGTCGAAGCTTGTCGTCGGCCGCGTTTTCGAGGTATTGCCGCATCCGAACGCCGACCGCCTGGTGCTGTGCCAGCTCGACGACGGACAGACGATCCATACCGTGCTGACCGGGGCCCCGAATTTATTCTCCCACAAGGGCAAGGGCCCGCTCGCCCGGCCGCTTAAAGTGGCGTACGCGCGCGAGGGTGCAACACTCTATGACGGGCATCAGCCGGGGAAGGTGCTGACCACGCTGCAGCGGATGAAGATCCGCGGCGTGGAATCGTATTCGATGATCTGTTCCGAAAAGGAACTGGGGATCTCCGATGAACACGAGGGCGTGATGATCCTGCCCGATGATGCTCCGGCCGGGATGCCGCTGGCGGATTATTTGGGGGATGTGATTTTCACGGTCAAGATCAACCCCAACATGGCGCGCAACGCCTGCATGCTGGGGGTCGCCCGCGAAGTCGCCGCGCTGACCCGGCGCAAACTCCGCCCGCCGTCGTTCGAGATGAAGGCCGAGGGCTTGCCCCTCCGCAAGCAGCTCAAGATCCGGATCGAACGGCCGGATCTTAATCCGCGCTTCGCCGCGGCCCTCATCCGGAATGTGACGATCGGCCCCAGCCCGGAATGGATGCAGCGCCGCCTGATCCGCGCCGGGATGCGGCCCATCAACAACATCGTCGACATCACCAATTATGTGATGCTCGAAATCGGCGAACCGCTGCATGCCTTCGACTGGGATACGCTCTCGGCACGCGCTTCCGGCCCCGTGACGATCATCACCCGCACTGCCGCGAAGGGCGAAACGCTCGTCACCCTCGACGGAGTCGAACGCACGCTGGACGATTTCACGATCCTGGTGTGCGATGAAAAGGGCGCGCTCTCGATCGCCGGCGTCATGGGCGGGGCCGAGACCGAGGTGCGCGACACGACCACCAACATCCTGCTGGAAGCGGCGTCGTGGGATTTCATCGCCATCCGCCGCACCGTTGACGCGCAGAAGCTGCCCTCGGAGGCCGCGTACCGGATGTCGCGCGGCGTGCATCCATCCGTCGCCCTGCGCGGATTATGCCGCGCCGCCGAACTGATGCGCACCCTCGCCGGAGGCACGATTGCACGCGACATCGTGGACGCGTATCCCAAGAAGGCGCCGATCGTCCGCGTCGATCTTCCGCTGCGGGAAGTGCGCCGGCTGCTCGGGGTCAGCATTCCACTGAAAAAAGTCGCCCAGATCCTGGAAAGCCTCGAGTTCAACTGCCGCGTGAAGGAATCCGCTCCGCGCCGAAAACGGCGCGGGAAGGTCGCCGAGGAGGACATAACCCTGCAGGTCACCGTCCCGGACCACCGGCTCGATATCGGCACCGGCGTGATCGGACAGGCCGACCTGATTGAGGAGATCGCGCGGATCTACGGATATGATCGCATTCCCGAAGCGCAGATCGCGGACCTGCTGCCCAAGCAGAACGGCAACCCGGCCCTCGAACAGGAAGAAGCCGCCCGGGATTTGCTGGTGAACCTCGGACTGCAGGAAGTCCTGACCTATCATTTGACGGCGCCGGAACGGGAGGCCGCGCTGTATCCGGCGGGAACCGCCGCACCCGCCCCGGCGTACACCCGTCTGGCCAACCCGATTGTCCCGGAACGGAGCGTGATGCGCCGTTCCATCCTGGCTTCGGTGCTCGAGACCGCCGCCCGTAACGCGGCCCACACCGAGCGGATCGCGCTCTTTGAACTCGGCCCGGTGTATATCCCCGGCGGGAATCCGCTGCCGGCCGAACCGGTTCAACTGGCCGTCATCCTGGCCGGCCCGCGGTCGGATCCATACTGGGAAACGGCGGACCGGGCGCCGATGGACTTCTTCGACTTAAAGGGGATCCTCGAAGAGTGGCTCGACGGATTGCATGTGCCGCCGGCCGTTTACGAATCGGCATCCGACCCGCGTTTTCATCCGGGACGCTGCGCCAGAATTACCGTGAGCGGCGTGGCGGTCGGCATCCTGGGCCAGCTCCACCCGCAGACGGCCGCACGCTACGAATGGGCAGGCCGGGATCTGTTGGCAGCCGAGATCGATTTCGAAGCCCTGCGGCCGCACCTCCTGAAGCGCTATGCCGTCGCGCCGATATCCGAATACCCGCCGGTGCTCGAGGACCTGGCAGTTGTGATCGCCGAAGAAATGCCGGCCGACCGGGTGATCCAAACCATTCGGACCGCGGGCGGCGATATCGTACGGCGGATCCGGTTGTTTGACATTTACCGCGGCGAGCAGGCGGGGGCGGGCATGAAAAGCCTGGCCTTCTCACTCGCCTACCAGGCCCCGGACCGGACTCTTTCGAGCGTCGAAGCCGCCGAGATCCGCGGCCGGATCATCACCGCGCTCGAGGGAGACCTGGGTGGGAAGGT
>DAOUDU010000157.1:0-3761 GCA_034430775.1 Anaerolineales bacterium
CATATGCCGTTTCCTCGAGCGCTGCCCGATTGCCGCCGACACGTGCCGGACCAGGCCGCACCCGCCGCTGGAGGATAAGGCGCACGGCCACTCGGCCGCGTGTTACCTGGCGTAGCACCGATATCCGCACCGGAATTCCCTTATGCCAGAATCAGCTACTCAAAAAACCTGGATCGATCACATACCCGCCATATGGATTGAACCCGCGTCCGGTTCAGCTCCGCGTAAATTAGCCATATGGCTGACAGGCTTCACCGGCCGCAAGGAGGAGATGGAGCCGTACCTGCGCGAGTTGGCGGCATGCGGGTTCTTCGCGCTGAGCTTCGATCCATGGCAGCACGGGGAACGGGCCGCCAAAAGCATGGATGCGCTGCGGACGCGCGTATTCGGCGATTACCGCCGGCACATGTGGCCGATCTTCGGGCAAACCGCGCTTGAAATCCTGCGGGTCATCGATTGGGCCGTCCGCGAATGGGGCGTCGAAAAAGCCATCCGCGTGGGAGGGATCTCGATGGGCGGTGTCGCCGCCGTTGCCGCGGCGGGGATTGATCCGCGCATTGTATGCGCCGCGGTCAGCGGCTCCTCGCCCGATTGGCTGCGCAACGGAGCGGATCTGCAGCCGGGGAAGGCGGATGCGTATTCGCAATATTTCTTCGACCGGCTGAATCCGCTCACACATCTTGACCATTACCGCCGCATGCCGGCGATCGACTTCGAATTCGGCGCCGAGGACCGGCATGTGCCGCCGGATACGGCGCTGGATTTCCAAGCGGCTATGCGGAAAACGTACCGTGCCCATCCGGACCGCCTGCGGGTGACCCTGCATCCCGGCGCGGGACACACCACCACCGAGGGGATGTGGCGGAACTGCCGGGAGTGGATCTGCGCGCATTGACATCCTTCGCCTGTCATCGCGCCACCGAGCGCAGGCGGGGGCAGGCGCGGCCTTGGAATGACGTCCATTTGCCGAGTGCGGGAGCGCATGGTAAACTATTCTCGCCTCACGGGGCCGGCATTCGAGCCGATGGAGGTTCCTATGACAAGTGGCACACCGGTAAATCGCGATTGGGTATACGTTCTCCAGGACGGCACGATCGTGATTGAATGGGAAGAGGGAACCCTCCAGGACGTACAGACCGGGGATTTTCTCCGCCAGGGCGCTTTCGGCCACCCCGTGCAAGACAACGAACTCGAACGCCTGCGCCTGAACGGCCGCATCGAAAAATTCGACGCCCGGATGGTTTACCTCCGCGCCCTTCCGGAATTCAAACGCAAGACAATCGATTAACTCCCACCAACCGCAGGAGCCGCATGGACGTCGCCCGGGCCATCCGCGAAAAGCACGCCATCCGGTCGTTCCTCCCCGCCCCCGTTTCCGATCCCGTGGCAATTCAAATTCTCCGCGCCGGCCGCCGCGCCCAATCCGCGAAGAACTCCCAGCCCTGGCACTTCATCGCCATCCGCGATCGCACCGTCCTTGATCGCCTTTCGCGCACCGGCAAATGGGCCGGGCACCTCGCCGGGGCTGCGCTCGGGGTGGTCATCGCCACACCGGATCCGGCGAAGAAATTCACGATCGCCTTCGACGCCGGACAGGCCGCGGCCTACATGCAATTGGCGGCCTGGGAGCTCGGGATCGGCTCCTGCCTGGCCAGCTTATACGAAACCGAAGAGGTCCGGCGCATTCTCGGCATCCCGCCGGAATGGCATGCCCACGTCGCTGTTTCGTTCGGATATTTCGACCCGCAGAAACAACCGCCTTCCGGCGTGCTGAATCCCGGCCGGAAGGCGGTTGACGAGATTGTCCATTGGGATACCTGGTAACTCGAAAAATGGTAAACGCTCCGTACGCGGAGTGTACGGATTATCCGGATTTCGCGAAAATTTTTTTAATGCTCAGATCGGAGAAAACGCGCACCGAGAAACCGGTAAACTCCGATAACACCGGGCTTTTTCTTTGGCAATGGATGGAAGTTGAAAATAAGAGGGATAAACCCATCGCGGTTATCCCTGAGCAGCCACAAACGCAGATTGAGGAACGCCCTTATAATCGAGAGCTTTTAATTTGAGAATCACGGTAATGCAAAACGGGCGGCAGTTGCCGCCCGTTTCTTTTTTTTCGTTAACTCCCCGGCGGTGTTAGGCCTTGTTAATATACCCCATCACCTCGGGATCGTTCAGGAGAAGGAGGTTGACGATGCCGGCTAGGAAGGCGATCATATTCGAGCACAGGATGGAGGCGATTTCCAAAATCGCAACCGTCTGCAGGGTATCCCGTTGGACCGGTTCCTGGCCGGAGCCGATCAGCCGGAGCCCGTAAATGACTTCAAAGATGCCGAGCGCCAGGGGCAGCGCGGCGACCGGGATGCAGCAGATCAGGACGATGGACAGTAAAAAGCCCGCGACGATTCCCAGGCCGATACAGATATTGACGGCTCCGCTGATGAGCATCAGAATCCCGATCGTCTGAACCTTGGCGGGTCTTGGCTGGGGGATTACGGTAATCGGTGCTTCCATGGTAATTCCTCCTCTTGACAAGAATAGTATGCGTCGATACACGCTGTCCAATGACAGCCTGACACTCGTGGTCAGTCTATCCATTATTACGGAGAAAACGTCCCCTTGTTACGTCTGTACCGGAACCAACCCGGAAGCGGCCTTTTCGGCGGCGAGCCGCTGCGCCTGCCCCAGCAGGTGGAACCCCGACCCGAGCGCGAAGGCCGTCGTGAAAAACAATCCGACGCCGCAAACCGCGATTCCCGAAAGCGCCAGCGGGCTCAGCGGAACCCAAGCCAGGATAACCTGGAGAAAAACAACCGGGGCCGACCGGATAGCCTTTATGATCCCCCGCACTTGAAACGCCGCCCGAAAGGCGCCGGTATCCGCGAAGCGGCCGACCGCGGCGACCGTCGCCATTGCAGTGCCCAGGAGCAGGGCGGCCGTAAAGAATTCGATTCCCCACCAGTAAGAATTAAACGCCATGGGAGCGCCGCTTTCGCCCGCCGGGAAGATCCGCGCCGAGAGCAGACCGCCCGCGCCCAACAGCGCCATGACAGGCAGGAGATACACCAGGCCGATCGCCCATACCGCAAGCCCGTCCGGCAATTGCCGCCGAAGATCAATCCCCGGCACCGCATCCGTTTGATTGCGGATCACCCGCCGGGAGATCTCCAGCGCCCAACCCGTCGCCGCCGCCAGACCCAGGAGCGGGACGAGCAGGCAGGCCGCCGGGGCCAGGACCTTCCGGAACCAGTGTTCATCGGCAATGTAAAACTTAACGGCGCGCGCAAATTGCATCCGGGCCTCCACCTTCCTGAAACGTATCGGCTTTTTCGATGCGGGTATTGTATCGAAGATTCCATGCCCGCGCGGAAATCCTTCCCGCATTATCCCGCAGGGTGAATCCTCTGCTTCGGCTTGACAATCCTGTTTGGATACCCTATCGTTAGCACCGGACACCCGCCTTCCCATGACTCTGCGACTGCATAAAGTATCGAAGCAAATCGACCGCCTGCAGGAAAGCGCCGTCGCGCGTGCCGAAAAACTGCGGGCCGATCTGCCCAAAATACGGCATGGGCTGGACCTCGCCGCGCAGCGGGACGACCTCCCCCAAAAGGCAAGGACCGAAGCGGAACGCGGCTGGAACGGCGCGATGCCCGCCTGCGGAGAAGCGATCGCGTTCCGCAAGGGCGCGCCCGCCGCGCCCGCCGCGCTCGCGCTGGTCGCGGTCGACGGCTCGCAGGTCTATCCGGACCGGCACT
>DAOUDU010000158.1:0-13057 GCA_034430775.1 Anaerolineales bacterium
TGGCACGCCGTGAACCCGGACATCCCCGGGTAATCCCCGCTGTCGCGGGCGGTTGTAAAGAAGGGCTCTTCGATCTCGTGCGGGAACAATATCAATTCGATCACCTGAACACTCAGCCGGCTCATGACGGAGACGAAAATGGGCGCGCGCCGCTTCGCCACCCGGATCAGTTCCTTAACCGCGCGGTTCCGCTCCCGGGCATCCAGGATGTGTGAGAGCGGCCCGCCGGTGCAGATCACGGCGTCGAAGGAATTATCTTCAAACCGCGAAAGGTCCGTGATCGAACCCTCCATGACCGCTTCCACCCGGTCCTGCAGCCCGGAGGAGCGAATTCTGCGCCGGGCGAATTCCAGGTTGGCGGGTGTGAAATCCAGAAGCGTCATGCGGTAACCGCGTTTCGCCAGCTCGACCGTATACCTTCCCGGCCCGCCGCCGGCATCCAGGATGCGCCCCTTTTGCGGAAGGTATTTTTCCAGGAAGTGCAGGGTCGTATCGAATTCCAATTTGAAGTAGGGGCTGCGCACCAGCCGGTTCCATTCCTTGCGGACTGTCGCGGTGTAATAATTTTTCACGCGGTTGGCATACATGGATCACCCTCCGAACTTTTTTGAGATTACCCGGTCAAGCCAAAGGAAGAAAAGGGGGAATTATGTCTCGCTTGCGATTGCGGTAAGCCCCAGGAGAAAATCCCCCTGCTCCTTCCGGCGCAGGATTTCCGCATCGGTTTCCTCGACCGACAACGCATCGGTCTCCACGATATTCCGCGCCAATGCCGCGGCGTGCTGTTCGAATTCCGAATGCATCTGGCGGACCACGCCGTCTTGTAGACGCCCGGGCCGGCCGTGAATCCGCCGCCGGGCGGTCTCGAGCGGCGCCCGCAATGCAACATATTCGATGGAGGAAACGGACGGCGCGAGTTCGGATGCGATAAACGGCAGGAACCATGGCCCGAAGATGCCGTCGAGGTAGCCTTCATAGCCCCGGCGCGCGAAGGCGGCGGCGGAATGCGACGGCCCGGGAACGAACTGAAGATGTCCGACGGAATGTGTACGCCGGACTCGCTTCTCTGCGCACGCAAATCGGAAACGGCCGTCTTTCCGGTTCCGGGCGCGCCGGTAATCAGTGTGATCGGTTCCATGGAGGAATTATATCTCCGCTGATATCACCGATACGGCTTGGAGAATTGATCCCGTTCACGGGATAAGGCATAATGCGGGTAGTGGCGGACGCAAAAACGCGCAGCCACTTTCGAACCGGGTATGGATTGCACGCGTGGCCCATCGCGGACCGGGAATATTCCCATCCGGCTTGCGCTTCCTTGAGCGGCGTATCCGGACCGGCCCGCATGACCCGCCCGGCTTCCGTTCGCCCCCGGGGATGCGGATACGATGAGGGGCACGGTCATCCATCATCAGGAGGAAAAGCATGTCACCTTTCTTGGAAAACCTCGCTAATGGCGCGATCAACCTGCTTCCCAATATATTGGAAGCCCTGCTGATCCTCGTCGTCAGCCTCTACCTGGCCGGCATGGCCGCCCGCCTGCTCACCCGGGTGCTGAAACGGCGCGAGGCCGATTTGGAAATCACTCTGCTGCTGGCCCGCCTGGCCCGCTGGAGCATCATCGCCGTCGGGCTGATCACCGCCCTGCAGCGCTTCTTCGACGTCACCGCCTTCCTGGCCGGGCTGGGGATCCTCGGCTTCACGGTCGGATTCGCCCTGCAGAACATCATGCAGAACTTCGTCGCCGGGGTCATCCTGCTCATCCAGCAGCCCTTCAACGTCTCCGATGCGATCGAGGTCGCCTCCCACAGCGGAACGGTTCTGGCGATCAACATGCGCACCACCGAAATGCGCACCTGGGACGGCCGGATCGTCATCATCCCCAACTCGGACGTGCTCTCCAACACGATCACCAACTTCACCCGGGCCAAGAAGCGCCGGATCGACGTCCCGGTCGGCATCGCCTACGACAGCGATCCGGAGGCCGCCCGCCGGACGATCCTGGATTCGGTCCGATCCATCCCCGGTCTGCTGGCCGATCCCGCGCCCTCCGTGGTGTTCGACACCTTCGGCGACTCCGCGCTGGGGCTGACCCTTTTCTTCTGGATCGACATGGAAAAGGGGGATTACTTCGGCGCCAAGGATACAGCCCTGCTCAAGGTCAAAGCCGCCCTCGACCGGGAAGGCATCGAGATGCCCTTCCCGACCCGCACGGTCCGCATGCAGCAATCCCAAGCGTAGGCTTTCGCCTGACCGGACATCCGCCCATAAGCCAGCCTATTCGGGGCGGCTTGCATCCACGGGATGCCGGCGTGTCAATGAAACACATTGCCCCCATGTTTTCACCGGGGGCAATGCGTTTCAGAGCCGAAATGCGGCATGAGGCGGGCGGATTCGCGGATCCGCTTTCCGGACCCCCCGCTACGGCCGCAGCGTGCCCGCCCAGATCTGCCAGGCGAGCGCGGTTTTGGCCAGCAGGCTCAGGACAATGTAGATCCGCTCGCCGAACAGGTAATCTTTCCACGGGCCGATCTTCTTATACTGCAAAAACATATTGATCGCGAAGATGTTGAAGAACACGAAGATGGTCGGAACGATCCAATACACAAAGGCCGGCGGCTTGGCGTCCGAGGATCCGAGCGCCCCGTAGAAGGTTATAAAAATAACGATCCACGGAACGATTCCCGCGATGCAGCCGTAGACGAACGCGGTCCAATCGGTCCTGGCGGTGTTCTGGTTGTGCAGCTCCATCATGATCCCGAACAGGTTCATCATCGCGTTGATCCCGAACAGGAGGATCAGCGCTCCCAGATCCGTCACACCGACCAGCATGCCGATCAGGACGATCATCAGCGAGGACGAAAGCGCATACTCGTAGAACCGCACCGGGTTCATCCCGCGCTTCAGCCTGGCCACGTACCCGTTGAAGCCGACGGTGGCCAGGAAGAAGTGGGCCACGGCGGAGATCAACAGGAAGACCGCCACCGCCGGCCCGAAGCGCAGTTCAAAGGCCTGGGTGGGATTGGGAACCAGAGTCTTCGTCGCGATGTCGAAGCGCAGGAAGTTGGTGAATACCGGATAGGTGGTGTCGTTGCTGATAACCCACATGAAGATGCCCTGGATCAGGTGCAGAAAACCCATCACGGCGTTGAACCGGCGCAGTCCGAGGTAAGTCCTTTCGGGGGCTTCGGCCGGCGCGGCGGCGTCGGCGGCTTTCATCGCGGCCGCGCGCGCAGGTGCGGGTTTACGTTTTACAGCTCTGACCGGTGTCTTCTTCACAGCTTTTTTCTTTGGCATGGTTTCCTCCTAACCGCTCCCCGGCCCTCCCCAATTTGGGGAAGGAGATGAGAGAGGTCCTGGTTTTTTCCCTTCCCACGATGGGGAGGGATAAGGAAGGATTCTCAAACGATCAGGATTATTCCGAATACGATCTCCACAATCAGGCTGATGATGTTGGATTGCATCACCGAGCGGTCGAGGAACATCGATCCGGTGCGCACGACCGCGATCGCCAGGTACATCACACCCAGCGCCCGATACACCTCCGGGACCGCCAGCAGGAACGGGGCCAAACCCAGCCCGATGAACAACCCGCCCATCACGGCGCGGATTTCCGTGATCCCGCGCGGGCCGGTGGCTTCCAAACCGGTGAATCCCTTGATCGCCCGCGGGGCGAAAAGGGAAATCCCGCCGGTCGCGATCGTCGCCAGGGCGCAGATGATCTTAAGAATTTGCATAATTTCCATGATTCCTCCTCCGCCTCAAGCCCGTTTGCCGTACCAGAACTTCTTCCAATCGCCGCCGCTCGATTGCAGCGCGAGGAATGCATACAGCGCGCCGGCCCAGAAGCCCAGGACCATCATCAACACCACCCAGACGACCGATGGAAGAAGCGCCTTTTCCCGGAACACGATCCAACACGAGAACAGCGCAAACCCGACGTACAAATCAACCAGCGAGACGATTCCCCACGGCATCGCCAGGAGCTTGGCGCCTTCTCCGGAAAAGTCGCCGAGGGTAAACCCGTAGACCAAAACGCCGGTCATCGCCAGCAGGCCGATTAATGCGATCGCTTTGGCAATATTCATGATTCCTCCTTTGATACTGGCGTCGGTCTGGCACATCAACTTCCGTTCCCGGTTTATGGTCGATGCCCACGATTCTTCGGCGGCCCCGGAATGAAGGCGTTCGTCCGCTCGGCGTATTCCTTGTATCCGGGGCGCGTCTCCAGCGTTTTTTCCAGGAGGGCTACGCCCGAAACGCGCAGGAGCAGCAGGGTCATGATGACCGGGCTGAAAATCGTCCACCAGCCGCCGGCGCAGGCGCCGATCAGGTAAAAACCCCACCACTGGGCGGCATCGCCGAAATAATTCGGGTGGCGGGAATAGCGCCAGACTCCGGTATCCAGCACCTTGCCCTTGTTGGCGGTGTCGGCCTTGAAGCGGGTCAACTGCGCGTCACCGGAGGATTCAAAGAAGAAACCGATCGCCCAGAAGAGTACGGCGATCGCATCGATCACCGTCAGACGGTCCGGGAAAGCGCTGAAGTTCGCGGCAAGGAGGGGCGCGGAGACAATCCACAGCAGCACGCCCTGCAGCAGAAAAACCTGGAGGAAACTCCACCACCACCAGCGGGGGCCGTTCTCCTCGCGCCACTTGCGGTAGCGGAAATCCTCCCCTTTGCCCCAATTGCGGGTCAGGATGTGAATCGAAAGCCGCAATCCCCAGACGGTGACCAGAATCCCGATCAATAATTTGCGCGGCAGAAAGCCGTCGGGCGTCAGCGCGAAATAAACCCCGTTCGCGACGACGAACCCGGTTCCCCAGAAGATGTCCACAATGCTGGAATTTCTCAGGTACAGGCTGATCAGCCAAAGCACGGTCATGCAACCCAGTATGACCAGGAAGCCGATCCCATACACGGCAAGTCCGCTCATGATTCCTCCAGGCTATGCTTTGGAAATACAGGCAAACCCGATCACGCCCGGGCCGATATGCGTGCCGATCACCGGGTTGATCTCTTCCATCCACACCTCGCCGGAGGGCAGCAGGTTGCGGATTTCCTCAAGCAACTCGCGCGCGCGCTCGGCCGCCGCCGAATGCAGGATGGCCGCTCGCTCGTAAGGGCCGGATTCCAGCAGCAGTTCGATCAGCCGCTTCACCGCGCCGCTCCGGGTGCGGACGCGTTCCGCCGTCGGTTCCCCGTCGTACATCTTGAGCAGCGGCTTGATCTGCAAGATCGTGCCGATGGTCGCGAGCGCGAAATGCATCCGCCCGCTTCGGCGCATGAATTCGAGCGTATCCAGCGCGGCGAAGACGTGTGTCCGGGCGATTTGCCTCTCCAGCAGCGCCAGGATCTCCGGCATCGTCCGCCCCGCTTCGGCCGCTTCCGCGGCGGCCTGCACTTGGAAGCCCATCCCCAGGCTGAGCTGGCGCGAATCAAAAACCGTCACCGGGATTTTGGCCGTGATTTTCGCCGCTTCCCGGGCGATCTCCGACATGGCGCTGAGCTTCACCGAAATGTGGATCGACAGGACTTCCGTTGCCCCCTCGTCCGCCATCTGTTCGTATATCCGCCGGAAAACCTCCGGGCTTGGGACGGCCGTCGTCGCGACGGGATGAAAGGAAGGCAGCCGTTCGTAGAATTCGCTGCGGGAGAGATCCACCCCGTCCGTATACTCCCGGCCCCCGGCGTGAATATAGAGCGGCACGACGCCGATCCCGTGTCTGCGGATGATCTCCGGCGGCAGGTCGCAGGTGCTGTCGGTAACAATCCGAATAGTCATAGGTGATTCTCCATGCGGAAAAGTGCCGATTAACTATAGATTGTAAGGAATTTGAGGGGCGAGTCAACCTTCTGTATAAGGTTGTTTCCGGCAGTCTCCCGCAAACCGGAGATCGATATCCATAAATTCAGGGCTTGCGTGTGGATTGGAGGAAAATAGGTGTATCGCTGGGCTGCTCAGGATTCCCGCGCATACCCTCGCGTTGCATCCCGGCTCGCGCCTGATTCACGATCCGGGATGAATGCGGAGCGGGGGCGATCGCAGCGGGAATCCAGGAAGGGCGCATGCCCAGCCTGCGGACTTAGTGTACGGCGGGGTTGATCAGCCCGCCAGCATCCCGCTGAGAAAAAAGCAATCACCGCATCAAGAACGATCGATGCGTAATAGACCGCTCCGATACCCTGTTTGAGATTCCTCTCCGCATCCTCAACGAGGATAAAATCCATCCAGTTGCGGGTGAACTTGCGGGTGTTGGCGCGGTATATCATGTGAACGACCAGCATCAGCAGCACGAACACAACCGTGAAGACCGCCGCCCGCCGCCATCCGAATAACAGGATGAAACCGGCGAGGACGGCCGGAAGGATAAATATCTTTACAACTTTAACCCAGGCCGGCTGGAGTGTGTGGCCTTTGAGGAAATTTACATCATAGGATATTTCCGTGAAGAATCTCTTCATAATCCGTTTCCTGCCCCATCCTCGGTCCTTCCCCGTTGATCAGAAATCGATAAACGGGGGAGGATTACCCGTGAACCGCATCGAATTTCCACTTTTCCAAACCCACCTGAATTTCCGCGGCCGCAAAGCCAAGCGATTGGTACAACCGGCCGGCTGCGGAATCCGTTTCGGCCACGATCACGAGCGTTTCCAATCCGTATCGGTTGATAGCATAGCGCGAGGCTTTATAGACCAGCGTTCCCGCCGCTCCCCGCCGGCGGAATTCCGGATGCGTTTGGACGGATTGATACCGCCCGACTCTGCCGGCATGGAAGATGCCCAGATCCGCAACCAGCCGGTTCCCAAGGAAACCGCCGAACCAATCACCCAATCCGCGCGCCGCCATCTTCCGGTAGCGTTCCATCGCCCGCTGCCGGAAGACCCGGTAATCGGCCTCGGTGAATTCCGGCTCGCGTGTGGCAACCTGATTCTCCACGCTTTGCGCCCAATCCTCATCCGACTCCAGCGGCCGGACGACCATATCCTGCGCCGAATGCGCGGGCGGGGTGAGTGTGTGCGCGGTCAGGACGGTCGACTCTTCCAAGCGGAAGCCGTTTTCGAGAAACGGCGCGGTCATCCCCTGCTCCCCGCGGACCGTATCCCAGCCGAAGGTCATATGCCGGGTGAGCGGGGGCGTTCCGATTTCCTTGGCAAACAACCCGGTCCAGCGGGGATAGTCCCCCTCGGCCGGGGGATCCGCAAACAACAGGAAATTCCCCCAATAGAACGTCGGATTGGAAGGCGTTCGGATCACCGTATACGCGCCCCGGTCGATGATCTCGCCGTCGAAGCCGGGAAAAATCAGGTCCGTGCGGTATCCGAGGGATTTCACTTCCATTCAAGCATTCTCCCGATTGCCCGCTCCGCCGGCCGCGCCGGAATTCCGCTCCCAGTCCTCAACTCCCCCGGCGATAATCCTGAACAGCGGGTGCAGCATGGGACGCGACACGGCTCGTATTTCCAGGTATTTTTTCCGGTCG
This sequence comes from Anaerolineales bacterium, assembly GCA_034430775.1. Taxonomy (GTDB): domain Bacteria; phylum Chloroflexota; class Anaerolineae; order Anaerolineales; family RBG-16-64-43; genus JAFGKK01. The sequence continues at coordinate 7,485 of DAOUDU010000158.1, forward strand.
CGCCGTATCAGCTTGGCCAATAAATGCCGCCATTCGAATTTTATCTGGCCCCGCTTCACCGGGAGCCGCAGGATGCGCCGGGAGGATTTGATTTTCCGGGCGTCAAATGCATAGCCGCGCCGTGCGGCTTCATCGTACACAGCCTTCAAATAAAGACCGATGGCGTCCACCGGTTTCCCGCATTTCCGGAAACGGTCCAACTGCGGATGGCGGCGGTATCCACGCGTTTTGCCTAAAAGGACTTTTTGCGCAAGGAGGCCTTCGCGCCAGACGGCGGACAGGCCTTTCCGGTCAAGGTATTTCGGGTGCAGGGACCAGAGTCGCATACTTCACACAAAGGGCTTCATCGTGAGGCTGTGCCTGCCTCCCGCAGTATACCTGCTTATCGCATCCGGCAACCGGATCAAAGCCCAATAAAAAGACCCTGCGGTGATATCCGCAGGGTCTCTATTTTAAAAACACCATCGCCGCCGCGCCGCAGCCTATGGAGATCCCTTTGCGCCGTCCGCCCGGCTTCTCATCAGCATGCAAAAGGAAAAAAGGGTCAGGCACAGGAAGAAAAGCAGCATGAGCCAGAAGGCAAACGGCGGTTGGAATTCGATGCGCAAATCGACGGCGCTGAGGATAACCAGGATCGGCATGACAACCATCATGGAGCACAAGCCGCCGACCGCCGTATCGGTCGTCTGCTTTTCGTCGAACCAGGCAGAGAGCGGTTTGTTCCGGTTGCGGACCATCAGGAAGGCCAGGATTGTTCCCCAGGGCACGAGCGCCAGAACCGAAAGGAGGAGGATCAGGAACGCACGGTAGCGTTCAAGGACTCCCCAATGCGTGTACGACATGACCCCCAGGATCCCCAGCAGGCCGCACAGGAACCCTACCTGATGCATCGTGACGAAAAAGGCGTCGCTGCGGCTGTCGATGTTCCGGATAGCGGTGGATATTCCGCCGGCAACCCGGCGGGTAAGGAATAAACCGGCGGTTGCGACTGCCAGATGGAACAGCGTCGAACCGATCAGGAACAGCCATTGGCCGCTGACATCAAACAGGACGTATTCCTTGCCGATTTCCGAGAGTTGCACCGGCTCGGTCGCCAGGCTTAGCCCCGACAGCACAACCGCCACCAGAAACGCCGAATGCAGGAACCGTCCCGTCGGCATACCCGCCAGGATCTGTAACGCCCGGACCAGCAGGATCAGGTGGTAGATACCCGCGACGGCCAGTGCGGGAAGGGCGAGCGCTCCGATCAGCTCGATGGTCGGGGTCGGATCGGGCATCACCGGTGTAAGCTGCTGCCGGAGATATAAATACGCCGCGAAGCAATATGCCAATCCGGCGATCGACAGCACGCCCAGCAGGTTGATCAGCCGGCCTCCGGTGTTATTTTCGATTTTTACGGCGGTCATGCTTTTCCTCCACGATGAAGAATATTTCCTCGACGGACTTTCCGAATACATCCGCAATTTTCAAGGCCAGCAGGGTGGATGGGATAAATTTTCCCATCTCGATCGAATAGATCGTCATACGCGATGTGCCGATCCGGTCGGCCAGTTGCTGCTGGGTCATTTCGCCCTTCTCGAACCGCAGTTTCCGGATGTTGTTTCCTAGGTTCATGGTTGTTCCTTTCAAAACCAATGTATCACATACTTTACATTATGTCAAGTATACGTTACATCGCTTTTGCAGACGGAGTAATCCGAAAAAGGGGACAATGTTCAAAAAAAGGCAGTTTTTACGCGGCGAGAGACATTCGGACCGCCGTGATACACAACCGTCCATCCATCCGCGCTGAAGAATGTAGCGCAAATCCCCTCCACGCCGTAAGCGGCGGGATTTCCTCATCCAGCGACAGCGGGAATGCCCTTTCCCCAACACCGCCGCGGGTGACGCCTTCGCGCAGAAACCCTTTACCGTTTGCCGTCCCGGGATTCCGGGGATTCGAGATGAAACACAAATCGGCAGCGCGGATCCCCCCGCGCCGCGCTTTCGAGCACCTCCCCGCGGAAAGCCCGGCCGATTCCCGCCAGGTAATGGCTGGCATGCCCCAGGCTGCAATGGCACACCTCGGGCGGGATCGGCCGGCCGTCGAGGATCGCTCGCCGCACCAAAGGGCAATGGCAGGCCAAATAGCGTTTCGCCCCCGGATCGGTTTCCCGGAGATAGCGATCGGCATGGTAGGGGATTTTTGAGATGAATATTTTCTCCCCGTCCCGCCGTCCCACTTCCATCTCCAGGTCGCTTTTGACATACGCCAGCACCGAATCGGTTATCGCAACGGTGTACCAAAGTTCGTTCCGGTCGCGCAGGCGGGTCAACAGAGCATCCCGCTCCGCGCGTTTGGCATCCAGAAACCGGTCGATCCCGCCGAGCTTTTGGAACAGGGCGGCATCCGCCTCATCGCTTTGCCGCCAGGCACCGGCGGGGATGCCGTGTTGGACCGTAAACCAGGCCAAACGCGCCTGATCCGCGGGAATACTCCGAGCCATGCGGCCGGCGATCTCCAGGGTATAGGCGCTCCGTTCCCCCTCACCGGCCCCCAACGGCGGCAGCGGGCCGGTGAATATTCCATCCCGCGTGTCCCTCCCATGCCGCCGCTCAATCTCCGCGGCCAGAACTTCGAGCGCGTTGTGGCAATCCATCAACTCGATCCAACCCACATACAGCGCGCGGTTGCCGAGCCAGCCGGCCCAGTCGCGCAAATACGAAATATTTTCAAGCGTATTCCGGCCTTCGGCGACCAGGATCCCGGCGAATTTTTCCGCCTCCGGTTTCCCGGCCGACCGGACATCCATGCCTTCCCTCGATTCGAGGAACCTGCCGAAGGCCTCGATCACCGCCGATCGTTTTGCCGCCTCCGCTTCCGGTATCCCCAAGCCTTGCAGATGCCTGGACAACGCTTCCGGTTGCACGATGTGTCCTCCCACCGTTCAAAGCGGGAAACGGTATTTCCAACAGGCGTTTTTCCCCTGTCCCCACCGTCTACCCGTCATCTCCTCAACTTTTATCTCAACCGCCTGGCACCTCGCCGCGGCCTCGAGCGGGATCCCTTCCGCATCCGGCTGAAGGCAACGGTTGAACACATCCAGGACCGCTCTGCGTTCCTCCACATCCTCAAGAATTCGCGCCGTACCAAGGCAGGTGACGCTCTCGTGATCCGCCCGGCAGGATCCCCCCTGCGGATGGCGGACGACCGCGCCGGATTGCCGCCCGACCGTGAAACAGACTTTCGGATTCGCCCGCAGGATATCCAGTTTCTTTCCGACCCGTGCGCAGTGGAATAGTATCTTGCCTTCGACATAGGCGTAGTTCAACGGGACGACATACGGTTCGGCGTTCAGGGAAAGCCCAAGAAAACCCAGCGTCTCGTCTCGCAGGATCTGCTCCATTTCCTCACAGGATTCGATGAATGCTTTGGTTGACATGCGTTCTCCCGAAAGGCAAATGGCACACGAGGGAATCGGCCCGATAGTCCGTGAGGGTACCGCTTATTCCATAGGGCAGTCCGGTCCGTTTGGCAATTCCGGCTCCCGGAACCGATCGGATTATAAAATTTTTCCGCGATCACCGCACAGGGTGATATCCGGCCCAAAAAGTTGCGGAAGGGATTTGGGAATCCAGATTCTTGCGGGATGGGATATCAGACGTTGGGCGCAGCCGGGATGAATTCAGGGGCGATGGTTCGGAGGAACTGGTCCATGGCCGCAGGGGAAAAAGAAAAAAGCGCTGGAAGGCGGAAGGAGCGGCACATCGCACCGCTTTCATCCTTCCGCCTTCCGGCGCCAACTTGGATTCTTTATCATTACCGGAGAGTTCAGGATCCCCGCCGGATTGCATTACCCTCTCGGGAATTCATCCCCCGCCGGCTAAATCCCCGGTATGATCAGCGTCCGCATAAGATTGTTCGGCGTGGTGAAGGTCTTTTCGTCAAAACCTCCGGTAAAGACCGCCACCACATCCAGCCCCGGGATGACGTAAATGTACTGCCCGCCGGCGCCGTGCGCCGAGTATCCCTCAAAGCTGTTCATCCACCAGAGGTACCCGTAGCCGAATTCCTCGGCGCTATTGCGCTTGGTCGCAGTGTCCGCGTATTTGACGGTCGACCGCGCCACCCATTCGCGCGGGATGAGCTGTGAGCCGTCCCAATCACCGTCGTTGAGAAACAGATAGCCGAATTTGGCCATATCGATCGGCCGGAGTTCCAGACCCGTGTTCCCGAAGGGAACCCCCTGGGAATCCGCCGTCCACACGAAATCCTTGATCCCGATGGGATCAAAGAGCGATTCGCGCAGATAGAACTCGGCCGGCTTTCCGGCCGCCTGTTGCACGATGGCGGAGAGCATATGCGCGGCCAGCGGGTTGTACTGAAAAACCGTTCCGGGGGTTGCGGCAAATGACTGGCCAAAGAACGCATCCGTCCAATTTGTGCCCATGTCGGCCGGATCCGGTGTGCGGGCCTGTTTATGCCCGACGGTCATCGTCAGAAGATGGTGGATGGTGAGTTGAGCGAGCTTGTCGCCCGCCTTCGCCTGCCGCTCCGGGAAGAAGTCGAGGACCTTTTGTTCCACGCTCTGGATGTACCCATCCCGGATGGCGGCCCCCGTCAGCGCCGAGACGACGCTCATCGTGCAATCCGCAAGCGGGTGCCGGGTTTCGCGGGCGAAGCCGGAAAAATATTGTTCCGAGACCAGGAATCCGTTGCGCACCAAAAGGAAGCTGTGCACCGGCAGACTTTCGCGCCCGATCTTCTGCCGTGCATCATCGATCGCCCCCGGATCGATTCCCTGCAACCCGGGCGTCGTGGACGGCCACTCGCCGTTCGGAAAATCGACCGGTGTCGTCCGCGGGACGCGCGCCGGCCGGTCGGTCGGCGCAACGGCCAGCAGCGGCGCCGCGGGCGTGCAGGCGGCTGCAAGGGTCAAGCCGGTTAAGCCGAGGAATTCGCGCCGGGTGATCCGGCGGATACAGTGCTGCGGATGTCGTTTTCCCATGACCGTTTTTTCTCCCATATACATGTGATGTCCCGGGGCACCCCGGCTTGGAAAACCGGCCGGGAAGGGTTGCATCATACCATTACTTCCCCGGACGGAACAAAAGCGCGGGCGGGTTAAGAAATGAAAGGAATGTTAATCCATCCCTGCGCGGGCCGGGAAAAGCGCACACGGAGTACGCCGGGAAGCGCCGTATACGCGGATTCCCAAAATTATTCTTCGGCGTTTTCGGCTCTCTTCGGCGTACCAGAAAGTAAAATCGGGCCGAGCGGTTGCGTTGATCCTTAATATCCCGAAAAAGTCATGATGGCTAATGTTCACAGTTCCTTTTACCCGGAATGCACAGGTTGGCCTGATTTCACGGGCCGGTTTTTTCCATCCGTGCAATCCACATGCGATTTTCCCCGGGCAGCCACACGAGTTAATCCACAATAAATAATTTTACGCCGGTTTCCGTATGCGAGCGGTGCGGCAGATCATCGTCCGCCACCTGGTACGTCATTCCGGGCGAAAGCACCTGTTTCCGCCCATCCTTTCCCTCCGTATGCAATTCCCCCTCCAGGCAAAGAACGATATGCCCCTTGC
>DAOUDU010000159.1:0-1872 GCA_034430775.1 Anaerolineales bacterium
CCGGGTGATATAGGCCCCTTCCGTAACGGAGGCCGATGATGGAATGCAAACAGGCAAAGAATCTCGAACGGTGCAGTTGCACCTATTCCGCTTGCAGCCGGAAGGGTTTGTGCTGCGAATGCCTCAAGTACCATCTCCAAAGCCGGGAACTGCCCGGATGCTGCTTCCCCGAGGACGCCGAGGCGACCTACGACCGATCCTTCGAATTGTTCGCCAGGCTGGTCGCCGAACACCGGATCTGATCCCGGATCGATCCGGTTGGACGAAATAATTGTAAACCCTCCGGTACGACCTTAATAATGGGGACGGCACAAGGCCGTCCCCGAAAATTTATACCCTCTCCTCTATCCCCCCCGTTTGGCGGACTGAACCAAACGGGGGGGGCGGGAGAGAGTTACTTCTTCTTCACCGGAAACTGGATCTCTGTCACCGTCCCCGGATCATTCTGGTTGGCGTGTTCCCCTTCTTCTTGTTTGGGCGAGCGCAAGTACACCTCGCGCACCGGGCCGATGCATTCGTACCCGTTGGCGTAAATCCATTTTGCGATGAATTCGTAAGCGCTGCCGATGGTCGCAAACGGGCCGTTATGCACGACGCAGGCAGCCTGTTCCACCGCCGGCAGGGTGTGGAATTTCACGTTCCCCGCATCGGGATGATCCCGCGCCACCGGCTCGCACACCTCGGCGTCGATATCCGGCTCCTCGGAGTAGTACAGGGTCAGGCAGGCGCCTGTGGTTTGGATCTTTTTCTCGGATAGATGCTTCCCGAGTTCCTGCCACAGCGGAAATTGCTCGGGGTAGGCGGGAATCGTCCCGCGCACACCCGCCACCTTCAGCGGATCCAATTTCTTAAGCACAACTTCATAGTTCGGCATGATTGGCTCCTCATCCATTTGCCGCAGCCGGGCTCGGACCCTTTCCAGGCGGTGGAACTCCTCGTCGATCCGCTCCGCAAGCTCCGTTTCCTTCAACCGAAGCATCCCCACCAACTGTTCCGTGGATGGCTCATCCTGCATCAACCGGGCGATCTCCTCAAGCGTCAGTCCCAGGTCCTTGAGCGCGAGAATCCGGTGCAGGCGGGGAAGCTGGTCGAAGGCGTAGTAGCGGTAGCCGGTGAAACGGTCCACCTCGACCGGCTTGAGCAGGCCGAGGTCGTCGTAGTACCGCAGGGTCTGGACCGAGACCCGGGCGATGCGGCTGAAATCTCCTATGCGCAACATGGTTGCTCCGTACGGCGGGGCCCATCCGAGGCCCGAGTGAAGATCTTCGAAGACAATATACGCTCTATGGCGGCTATAGAGTCAAGCCCCTCTCAATCCTCCTCCCTTTTCCCCGGGGAAGAGGATGAATCGCTGTCTTTTTCCACACCTTTTCCCGGCGATAATAAGGGAGCATTCCCACTCGTAAAAAAAAATTGAGTGGGGATGATTGAGAAGCGGGGGACTCAGGATGGGGAGGGGATCGCTTTTTTCCACGAATGGCACGAAGGGTAAAAGGATTATTTTTTACGCTTCGCGGATTCCATCTTCTTAGAATGGTCCGGGCAGCAGGATCATATACATTTCCACTTCGCCGGTCCCGGACCGTCCCCAGTTGGTGGTGAAGAGAACGCGCGTGAAATCCCAATCGACGCTGGCGTGGGGCTCGGCCCAGTAATCGTGTTCCTGATTCGGATCGACCAGCGAATGATGGTGAGCCAGACGGACGATGCGCCCGCCGGCGCGGAGTTCGAGCGCAAAGACCTGGTCGTCCATCCAGGTGTGGGAAACCGGATCGCCGTCGAAGTAGGAAATGACCGCCCATCCGGGGTAACGCAAAGCGCGTCCGGAAAAATGCACGCCGCACCCGTCGCAATGGGTGAAATCGATCGGCT
>DAOUDU010000160.1:0-4962 GCA_034430775.1 Anaerolineales bacterium
TTTTTCCGGTACTGTCGCGGTTGTCACCGGCGGCGGCGGCGTTCTGTGCAGCGCGATGTCGCGCGCGCTTTCCGATGCGGGTGCGAAGGTGGCCGTGCTGGATATTAACCCGGAGGCCGCGGAGAAAGTCGCCGAGGCGATTCGCGCCGGGGGTGGAGAGGCGCTCGGCGTACGCTGCGATGTTCTCGACCGGGCAAGCATTGAGGCGGCCGCGGATAAAATATGTACAGCGTTCGGGCGGGTGGATATTCTCGTCAACGGCGCCGGTGGGAATAAGCCCCAGGCGACAACCGGTCCGGATGCGGCGTTCTTCGATCTTCCGCCGGACGCTCTGCGCTGGGTTTTTGATTTGAACCTGATGGGGGTCGTGCTCCCCAGCCAGGTCTTTGGGAAGCCCATGGCCCGTCAGAAGCGCGGAGTCATCCTTAACATCGCCTCGATGAACGCCATCCGGCCGCTGACACGCATTCCGGCCTATTCGGCGGCCAAGGCGGGGGTGGCCAATTTCACCCAGTGGCTGGCGGTGCACATGGCCCAGGAATACTCGCCGGAGATCCGGGTCAACGCGATCGCTCCGGGATTTTTTCTAACGGACCAAAACCGGTTCCTGCTGACCGAAAAAAACACCGGAGAGCTTACGCCGCGCGGACGGTCGATTATCGACCATACCCCGATGCGGCGTTTCGGAGCACCCGAAGACCTTATGGGAACCATGCTGTGGCTGCTTTCGCCGGCTTCCGCTTTCATCACGGGGATCATCGTCCCGGTGGACGGCGGGTATTCGGCGTTTGGGGGCGTCTAGCGACGCAAGGAAAGTAAAAATGGAACCGGGAAAATACAAAAAGTTCCCGGGTATGATGATTTCGAAGGCAACCGCCTAATCATGATAAAAGCTCAAGCTGTCGCCCTCGCCGGACAAATACTCTCGGAGGATATGGTCCGACAGACTCTCCACCGCGCCTTGGAAGGGGAGTTCCGCGGACGCAGGGTGCTGGCGCTCATTCCCGATCATACCCGGTCCCTGCCGCTCCCCATGCTGTTCCGCATCCTGGTCGAGGCGCTGCGTGACGCCGAACGGTTGGATTTTCTCGTGGCACTTGGGACTCATCCGCCGCTCACCGAAGACCGCTTGTGCAGCCTGGTCGGCATTCGGCCGGATGAACGGCAGACGAAATACCGTCACATTGGATTGATCAACCACGCCTGGGACGATCCCTCGGTGCTTGCCTCGCTGGGATGGATTTCGAAGGATCTCATCCGGCAGTTTGCCGGGACGCGCTGGCATCCATCCCTGGGCGGGGATACTGAAGTGCGGGTTAACCGTCTGCTATTGGCCTACGACAATATTCTGATCGTCGGGCCGACCTTCCCGCATGAAGTGGTCGGCTTTTCCGGCGGCGGGAAATATATCGTCCCCGGAGTATCGGGACCACAGATGATCAACACCACGCACTGGCTGGGGGCGCTGTCCGGTGCGGCGAAGACAATCGGCGTGAAGGATACGCCGGTGCGGAGGATGGTGGACGCGGCGGCTTCCAGGCTGCCGACGCCGGTGACGCTGATCGGGATGGTTGTGGAAGCGCATGACCTGACGGGATTGTTTATCGGAGACCTGATTTCCGCGTGGGGCGCCGCCGCCGACCTGTCTTCCCAGCGGCACATCCGCTGGTGCGAAAAGCCCTACCGCAAGATACTCTCCTGCCCGATGCCGATCTACGACGAGTTATGGACGGCCGCCAAAGCGGTCTATAAATTGGAACCGGTTGTCGCCGAGGGCGGAGAAATCATCGTATACGCACCGCATCTTAATACCGTCAGCCACACCCACGGGAAATTCATATTCGAAGTCGGGTACCATATCCTGCCGTATTTCCTGGCGGACTGGGAAAGGTTCAAGGATTTGCCGCTGGCGGTGCTGGCACACAGTACGCATGTCCGCGGATCGGGAAGGATGGACGGAGGGGTGGAACGACCCGCCGCCAAAGTCACCCTCGCCAGCCGGATCTCCGCCGAGGATTGCGCCCGTTTGAATTTGGGCTATTGCGATCCGGCCGCCATCCGGCCGGAAGAATGGCGGGGCCGCGAAGCCGAAGGGATTTTGTACGTCCCGGATTCCGGGGAAATTCTCTATCGCCTTCGCACCAGCGGTAGGACGGCCGGGGAGATGGAATGACAACGGCTGGATTAATCGTGATGGGTGTCGCGGGGTGCGGAAAAACAACCATCGGGAAGGCGCTGGCGGCCCGGCTGGGATGGGATTTCTTCGACGCCGACGGATTTCATCCGCCCGCGAACGTCGCCAAGATGGCGGCGGGGATTCCGTTGGGTGATGATGACCGCGCGCCGTGGTTGGCGGCGTTGCACGGGCTGCTGGCCGGGACACTTCAGGCGGGACGGCATCCGGTTCTGGCCTGTTCGGCGCTCAAGCAGAGATATCGCGAGACGCTGCTGGCGGGCAACGAAGGAATCCGGGTGGTGTATCTTCGGGGAGACTATGACCTCATCCTGGCGCGGATGAACGCCCGCACGGAACATTATATGAAGCCCGGCATGCTGCGCAGCCAATTTGAAGCATTGGAAGAGCCGCAGGATGCGTTGGTTGTGGACATTACGCCGACGGTGGAAGAGATTGTCGGGAACATTCTCTACCGGCTTCACAAGGATGACATGAATCTTGTGCCGACGGTGAGCACTGGGGAAAAAAATCCGCCGAATCCGACCGCTATTACGCATCAACGCGGGTAGATCGGCAAATCCTGGAAAGGCAAAGACATGAGCAAAGCAGATATCGGATTGATCGGACTGGCCGTCATGGGCCAAAATCTCGTCCTTAACATGGATGATCATGGGTACACGGTGGCGGTCTTTAACCGCACACCCTCGAAGGTGGACGACTTCCTGCAGCGGGAAGCCAAGGGAACGAAGGTCATCGGGGCGCACTCGATCGAGGAATTGGTCGGGTTGCTGAAGAAACCGCGGCGGGTGATGATGATGGTTAAAGCCGGCAAGCCGGTGGACGATCTCATCGACAGCCTGATTCCCTTTCTGGAGAAGGGGGATATCGTCATTGACGGCGGAAACTCCAATTACCTCGACAGCATCCGCCGCACCGCGTTTCTTGAATCCAAAGGATTTTTATTCCTCGGAGTGGGCATTTCCGGCGGTGAAGACGGCGCGCGTTTCGGCCCGTCGATCATGCCCGGCGGCTCGCGTCCGGCCTGGGAACCCGTCCGGCCGATCTTCCAATCCATCGCCGCGAAAGTCGCGCGCGCGGACGGATGGGAAGACCCGTGCTGTGACTGGATGGGGGATAACGGCGCGGGCCATTTCGTCAAGATGGTCCATAACGGCATCGAATACGGGGATATGCAGTTGGTCGCCGAGGCGTACCATCTGATGAAGGAAGGCTTGGGGTTCGCGCCCGAAGCGATGCGGGACGTCTTCGCCGGGTGGAACGAGGGCAAGCTGAATTCCTACCTGATCGAGATCACACGGGACATCCTGGCCTTCAAGGATGAAGACGGCCAGCCGTTGGTGGATAAGGTGTTGGACACGGCCGGGCAAAAAGGTACAGGGCGCTGGGCGGGCATCTCCGCGCTCGAGCTGGGAATCCCGTTGACGATGATCACCGAAGCGGTCTCCGCGCGGTCTCTTTCGACTCTAAAGGACGAACGGACAACGGCCTCCCGCAGGCTCACCGGTCCCGCGCCGCGCATCCCGGATCCGGTCGACTCTTTCCTCGCGGATCTGGGGGAGGCGGTGTACGCCTCGAAGATCATCTCTTATACCCAGGGCTACATGCTGATGCGTGCCGCCGCGCAGGAGTATAAGTGGGATATGAATTACGGCGGAATCGCGCTGATTTGGCGCGGAGGCTGCATCATCCGGTCGCTCTTTCTGCAGAAAATCAAAGACGCCTATGATACCGACCCGGCGCTCCGCAACCTCCTTCTGGATTCCTATTTCAAGGAGCAGATCGAAACCGCCCAGGCCGCCTGGCGGCGCGTGCTGGCGGCCGCGGTCGGGGCGGGCATCCCGACCCCGGCCATGTCGAGCGCGCTATCCTTTTTCGACAGCTACCGCCGGGCGTGGCTTCCGGCCAACCTGATCCAGGCCCAGCGTGATTATTTCGGCGCACACACCTACGAGCGGGTGGATCAGCCGCGGGGCGAGTTCTTCCACACCGACTGGACCGGGCACGGCGGGAAGGTGACTTCCTCCACGTACTCGGCGTAGATATCTTGAATCGCGAAGGCGCAAAGGACGGCAAGGATACATTGATATCTTTGCGCCTTCGCGATGGATTATTTCTAAATTCGATGGGACAGCAAACGGCCCCTTGGAACTGCGCAATCTGTACGCAAGCAAACTGAGAACATACTGATAAAGAACCGGACCCCGCCGCAAAGCCATTAAAATTCACAACATGAATAATAATTTTTTCCTGGCACTTGTATGGGTGTTGGCTGCCGCCGGGTGTGCCTCCGGAGCAATCACCGCAACTTCGAAACCCACTCTTCCGCCGGTGGCCTGCACGGAATCCGGCACCGTGCAAACAGCGGATGTGGATGCCTCGACGCGGATCACCATTTACCTGCCGCCGTGCTATCCGATGAACCCGGATCAGCGCTACCCAAGCGTGTACCTCTTCCCGGAGTTTGGCGGGACAAAGGATGCTTTCATCGGATCGGGCGCGGAACGGATTGCGGACGAAATGATCCTCGGCGGAGAAATCCCTCCGATGATCATGATCGGCACAGGGGAAATATTTCCGGATATCGATGCCGCGATCGTCGCCGGGAAGATTCTCCCCTATATGGATGCCAACTTCCGCACCCGTCCGGAGCGGATGTACCGCGCGGCGGCCGGCGGGTCGTTCGGCGGGGCGGTCGCCTACCACCTGGCTTTTCGGCGGTTTGATCTCTTCGCCAGCGCGGGTATTTTCGGCAACGGGGCGGGGGC
>DAOUDU010000161.1:0-77586 GCA_034430775.1 Anaerolineales bacterium
GTGTGTATCGCTTAACAAACTCTTTGTCCGCGGCTTCCCACTCCTGCTTTTCCTTCGTTACCGCCGATCCTTTTTCGGTATACCTTTGGGCGAGACCGTACATTTTCCCGGCCCAGATTTCCACATCCTGCAGGAAATAATCCTTTCCCGATCCATCCCAATCCATCCCCTGCGCCGCACGGCTGACTTCCGTTTGCACGTCGAGGATCTTGTCCGCCATCCGGCCCAGCATCAGGCCTACTTCCTTAACCTGTTCCGAATCCATATGAATGATGTCCGCCATAATTCCCTTCCCTGTATTGCGCGCCGCCGGCCGAGCCCAAAAGGCATGATTCCAGGGGATTCCGAATCCTTCCTTAAGCCAGCTTGGCGGCCATGGCTTCCCACTCTGCGATCTCCTGCCGCAGTCGTTCGATGAGCGTTTCCATTGCGCCGATCTGTTGCTTCAGTTTGGTATCCAAGTCCTCATATTCCTTGTAGAATTCCAATTCGGCCTTCCCCTTCCATTCAGTGTCGTGAAAAGCCATGACAGCATTATTCAGATTGCCTGTAATCTCGCGAACCGCAGCCTGAGTCCTTGTCATCAGCGCCAAAACGGCTGTGACTTGATCGACATCCATGTGAATTGTCGGCATCGTGTCCTCCCCTCAACTCAGCTTGGCGGCCGCGGCCTCGAAATCCGCGATCGCCCTACTCAGCCGGCCGGCCAGGGTTTCCATGTAGTCCACTTGGTTCATCAATTCCCCGCGCAGTTCTTCGTACTCGCAATAGAATTGGTTTGGAGCTTCTCCGATCCAGTCCATCTCCTCCAATCCCGATATCGCCCTGGTCAGTTCCGCGATAAAAGCCTTTAGTTCAGTTTCTTTTTTTCCCAATAATCCTATGACCGCCCGGACACTGTCGATATCCATGTAGATTTTCTTAGCCATGGCATCCTCCCTGGGGGCATTACTACTGGATTAATTATATGTCAAATTACCGAATGCCATAGGCACACCGCCCTCTCCCCTCATTCACGGGAGCATTCGCACCGGTCCATCTTCGGTGCTCATCGCTCCGAGGGCAAGTTCTTTCTCCCCCATTTACTCGCCAACAATTTCGAACGGGGAATCTAAATTTCAGAAAATATCACCCTGAGCGCAGCGAGGGGTCCGGAAAAGCAGAAGCGGATGCGTCGCTTCGCTCAGCATGACATGCTTTTTCAGAGGTTTCAAATAGTTTTTTCAATGCAAATAGGGGAGGATTTTAAACACCCGAAGCGCCGTTTCCGGCGCTTCGGGTGTTGGTGTTTGACGGTCTTCGAAGGTTTACAGTTGCGCTTCGAGGAAGTTCTGCAGGCCCATCTGCGCGATCTGGTCGGCCTGGGTTTCGAGCAGGTCGATGTGCACTTCCTCATCCTGCAGGATCGAATCCAGCAGTTCCTTGGTGCCGTTATCGCCTTGTTCCGCCGCAAGCCGTATGGTTTCGTTATAGGCCTTGATCGCGCCGGCCTCGCCATCGTGATCGTTCTGGATCTGCTTGGGGACATCCGCGCCGATGGTGATTTTCGCCAGATTGCTGACGATCGGGATGCCTTCCAGGAAGAGGATCCGGCCGATGAGCTTTTCGGCGTGCTTCATTTCGTCGATCGCCCGCTTCTCCACGGTCTCGTGCAGTTTGGCGTATCCCCAATCCGCGTCCATCTCGGAATGGACCATGTACTGGCTGATCGCCGCCAGTTCCTCCGAGAGCCGTAAATTCAATTGCTCGATTACCTTCGCGTCGCCTTTCATGTGGCCTCCTTCATTCCTTCGGTGCCCGGCCGTTCGACCGGGCGGAGAGTGTGGATCAGACGGATTCATCCTCGGGGTCGGACAGCCTCGATCCCGCGCGCGGGAATTGTCCGGTGCTTCCGCGGACCGGCTGGGTGTTCCCGGAGTGCCCCAGCGCGCCGGTCCCGGTGCGCGGGAATTGCCCGGTGCCGCGGGAAAGCTGTCCCGTCCCGGTTCGTCCCAATTGACCGGTCCCCAGCCGTCCCAACTGGCCGGTCTGGCCGATCCGCTTTTCCTCGGCGGCGGTCTGCTCCTCCACTTCCGAGATCACCCCGATTCCCTCGACCATCTGCCGGTTGAAAAGGATCGCCGGTGCACGGGTGACAAGCTGCGGGAAATACACCGGGATCAATGTGGCGTTGAACAGCGCGGTGAACTGGCGGTTGCCCTGGAACATCTGCGCGGAAAAATCGAACTTGCCCGGGCTCTCCAGGATCCCGAACATTTCGAATCCGTGCAGGCTGGCCCAAATGCGGTAGGAGATCAGGCGCTGGAATCCGGCGCGGGCGACGGTGATGCGCCCCAGGTCGGCGGTTCGCTCGCACAACACGCTGATGATGCGCGCCTTGACCATCCCCCAGGTATTAAACTGCGCCACGATCTCCTGCGGGCGGTGCAGGCGGACCAGCGAGGCGTTTTCGACTTCGATGTAGGAATCGGTCGGATCGCTCAGCAGGCCGACCAATCCCGCGGCCGTCACCGAAATCATCCCGTTCACGCGGTAGTTCTGCGTGATGATCGAGGCGGAGACGAGGTCGCGCGGCATCCTGGATTCCATGGGCTATCCCTTCCTCCCGCTCATGCGGCCGCCCGGAACCCGACGTAAATTGTCACCGGTTCCGAGCTCCCTTCCACCCACAGCAGGCCCCCTCCCGCGCGGATTTGACGGTTGGCCGCTCCCATCGGGGAGACCATTTGAATCTGGGCGGTCTGTTTGCGGATTTCCGCCAGCTCCGCGCCGGTCAGCGCCGGGCCGGAATCGACAATCGAAAGCACCACCCATTCGCCCAGCGGAAGCTTATCGGCATTGTTGATCGCGAACGGTCCGCTCGGCTCCCCGCCCTTGAGCCGGAAGAGGACTAGATCGATCGGCGTGCGGTTGCTGCGCGCGATCGACCAGCCGAACAGCGTTTGCAGCCCGGATTGGGCCGCCTCCGAATTGCCGAAGACGTTGGGGAAGTCTCCGGCCATTTGGGTGAGGATCGGGACCTTCTTCATTTCGGCCGCCGACCGCACCGCCATCAGCGCATCCCCGATCGCCTTGCGGTATTGGAAAACTTCCTTCCCGGCAAACGCGGTCGGCGCCACTTTCGGTTCCGCCGGGAGTCGCTTCAGCCATTCTTCCACTTGGGCCCGCAGCTTCCAGAGGTTGGCGCGGTTTGGAAGATTCGGATTGGTGCCGACCACCTTGGCCACTTCGGCGATGAAGGTCATCATCGCCTGGCGGAACTCGGCGGGCGAGACCGCCGCGGGCAGCGGCGCCGTCCCGGTCACCGCGGTCGCTTCGGCGCCGCCCGCATGCGCCAACCGTTCCAGCGCCACTCCGGCCCAGGCCGCCAGTCCGCGCAGAAGCTGCACATGATGCTCGCTGAAGTTCACTTGCGAGGTCCGGTTGTACACCCCCAGCACCCCGCCGATGCGGCCTTCGACCCAGATCGGAACATTGGCCAGGGTTTGGACCATATAGCCGGTTTTTACCTTCAGGTTGACCTGGCCGCTCTTTTGGCGGACGACCGTCTGTCCGGATTTAATCACCTGATTGACAAATTCGTCGGAAACGGAAATGCGGTTGGTCATTGCCCGGCCGCCCTGGGCTTCCTTGCTTGCGCGCAGAATAATATCGCCGGACGTTTCTTCCAGCATGTAGATGCCCGCATCCTCGGCTCCGGTCAGGTAGGCGGCGGCTTCCACAATCTGACGCAGGAGCAGGTCCGCCTGGCGGGTCTGGGTGACGGCGCGGCCGACATCCAGCAGGGAGCGCAGTTCCTCGTTGCGGCGCCGGAGCTGTTCAATGTTGGCACGCAGTTCATCGACGCTCTGCCGTTCGCCGGCCTGGACCGTGGATAGGCGGAAGGCATTCAGCAGGGATTGGACAATATCGTCGGGTTTGCAGGGCTTGAGGAGAAAATCTTTGACGCCGAGGCGGAAAAGATCCCGCGCGAGTTCCGGGTTGATCCGGCTGGCCATGACGATCGCCGGGGCGGTTTGCCCCTGCTCGCGCCGCTGGCGCAGTCCGGTGACCTGCAGCCCCTGCAGCTGGGTCAGGTCGATCGCCAACACATCCGCCGGAGGCGAATCCGGCCGGGCGACTTCGGCCGGGAAACCCCTGGGGAGCAGGACTTCGCGCACGAGCCACTCCCCGGATTCCGGCATATCCGCGAGCACGAGCACCCGCGGAAGGGCTTGACGGATATTTCCGGTTTTGGATGGAGTTGCAGCCATGCGGAAAACCGACTCCGCTGAAAAAATGCGGTCTCCGAAACTTCCTTGGAGGAGGCCGACGATCCGATTGTACTATAGGAAGGAAAACCTTTTTTCGCGCAGCTCAACCGCTTTTACAGTCGCGCAACGCGTTCTCCCCATGTATTCGCTTGTTGTAGAAGATGCCTGCGTAATCGGCCGGCGCGACCGCCTGCCTTCCCGCTGTCCGATCCGTATTGAGCAGGCTCGCACCGGACAGACAGTGGATCGCGGTGTTGGGAGATGCTTTGGATCGGGGGTTTACCGGACGGTGGAATCCTTCCCGGCATCCCAGGCCCTGCGAACAGTGCGGATGCCCTTACGGACCCACCCGGCCAAACCGAAGATCCACCCCGCGCCGAAGATCATGTGGAAGATAATGACAACAAAAATAATCGCGGCCGTTCCGCTTCCCGGCACGCCGGATCGGTCCTATCCTGTATTATACGGCGTTTTGGGTTCCTGCGGCGGCTGTTGGGCGGCGGCAAAATGCGCCGCCCGGGACGGAAGCGATGCGCCTATGAACCATCCGGCGGCTATTCCCATTGCGGCCAAAAGGAACACGATCCGGTACCCGCCCCAATCCGCCAGGGTTCCGCCGATGAATGGAAAAAGGACAATCACCCCGACCAGTGTATTGGTTAACCCGACGTACACCGGCCGCTGGCCCGGGGGCGCAATCTCGAGCACGTAATTGATGAATCCCAGCATGATCGACCCGTCGCCCAGCCCCAGGAACAGGAATCCCGCGGCCACCAGGATCACCGGGAACACCCCGCCCACACCGGTCACCCCCGCCGCCAGAACCAGGCAGGGTGCCAGGAGGTAGACCCCTCCCACAATTCGGATGACAATTTGCGATCCGAAGCGGTCGGCGACCCAGCCGAAGAGCAGCCCGGCCAGGGCACCGCCAATCGTCTGCGCGATGGCAAACCCGCCGAGGCTGGCCTCGGGGATGCCCAAATCCCGGATGGCATACACGGCGAAGAAGGGAGAAGCCATCACAGACGTCGCGATCAACAAGCGCGCAACATTCACCCGCAGAAAAGTCCGGTCCTCCCGGATCAGACGCACCAATCCGGGCAGGTATTCGAGCATTTTCTGCCGCTCGGCTGCCACCGGTTCGAGGGGTTCCCGGATCAGGTAGATCCCGCCGAGGGAGATGATGAAGCAAACGGAAGCCAGGGCAAAGATCAATCCATAATTATCCGGGAAGACCAACCCGGACGATTCGAGAATCCAGCCGATGATGGCGCCGGCGGCGATCGAGAGAATGCCCGAAACCGCCTGGCCGATGCCAATCACCCGTCCGCGCTCGCGGTGGGTGAACGCTTTTCCGAGCAGATCGAACCATGCCACGCCGGCGATCGAATCCGTGAAGCTGAAAAAGAAACTGCAAAAATAGATTCCCAGAAGGAATACCGCCGGCCAGACCGATCCGGCGAGGAAGAGAAAAATCCCGAACACAAGGAAAATGGGGCGGCCGATCAGGGCGAAGAATTTAATGGTCGGCAGTTTGCGCGGTGCGGTCGTAAGGTAATGCGCGGCGAATATCTGCGGCAACAGCCACCCGCCCTGCCAAAGCGCATAGGCCAGACCGATCAGGATGGGGTTGTCCGTCAGCCGGGAGGCGAAGGCGGGCAGGATGGTGTTCATTCCGGCAAAGGTCAACCCGATGCTGAAGAAGACGTAATCCGTGATGAAGCCGAGCCAATTGAACCGGTGGTCCCGGCGGGTGAGTGTGGAAAGCGCCATTCGGAGGATTATAACCTCCGCTCTCCCCCCTATAGTCCCCCCATTTGCCCCTTAAGAGAAAATAAAAAACAAAGAGGGCAAGAGGGGGAACATGCATTTGAGGGGGAGGGGAAGGGTATAATCACCCGGATTAACAAATGGGAGAAGGCATGAATCCCTCATCGCGATTTCTTCAGCTGGCCGTTTTCGTTTCCGGCATGACCGCCTTGGCGGTGGAGCTGGCCGCCTCGCGCCTGCTCGGTAACGTATTCGGCACGTCCAACCTGGTATGGGCCAACATCATCGGGCTGATCCTGGTCTACCTCACCGCCGGCTACTTCATCGGCGGGCGCTGGGCGGACCGCCATCCGGACCCGGCGGTCTTCTACCGGATCATGGCCTGGGCGGCGCTCACCACCGCCGTGGTGCCCGTCATCAGCCGCCCGGTCCTGCTGGGAGCGGCGGCCGCCGTGGAACAACTCGACGCGGCGATCGTGCTCGGATCCTTCGGGGCGGTGCTGATCCTCTTCTCCGTCCCGGTGACGCTGATGGGCTGCATCTCGCCCTTCGCCATCCGGCTGGCGATCCAGGATGTTCACGCCGCCGGCAACATCTCCGGCCGGTTGTATGCCATTTCCACGCTCGGGTCGATCATCGGCACTTTCCTCCCGGTGCTATGGCTGATCCCCGCCATCGGCACCGCTCGCACGTTCTTCGTCTTCGCCGCACTGCTCCTCCTGGTGGCGCTGATCGGGCTTTGGCGGACAGACCGCCGGTTGGCCTTGATGCATTTCTGGATGCCGCTGGCGCTTCTCGGGCTGTACGCCATAGGCACGGGATTATCGATCAAGAACACTCCCGGCCAGATCTATGAACGGGAATCCGCTTACAACTACATCCAGGTCGTGGAACTGGACGGCGTCCGCTACCTGCGATTAAATGAAGGCGAGGGGATGCACTCGGTGTACGCGCCGTCGCTCCTGCTGACCGGCGGAACGTGGGATTATTTCCTCGCCGCGCCGTTCTTCAATGCGCCGCCACGCAATCCGGCACAGGTGGAAAGCCTCGCCATCGTCGGATTGGCGGCCGGGACCGCCGCCGGGCAATACACGGAAATCTACGGGCCGATCCCGATTGAAGGCTATGAGATCGATCCGGTGATCATCGATGTGGGACGCGAATTTTTCGGGATGACCGAACCTAACCTCTCGGCGCTGGCCGTCGATGGGCGCTGGGGGCTGGCCCACAGCCGGCGCACGTTCTCGGTAATCGCCATCGATGCCTACCGCCCGCCGTACATCCCACCCCACCTGACCACGCTCGAGTTCTTCCAGACCGTCCGCGGGCGCCTGGCGCCGGACGGCGTGGTGACGATCAATGTTGCCCGGCTTCCGGACGACCGCCGCCTGATTGAAGGCCTGGCCGCCACATTGCAGGCGGTGTTCCCGAGCGTGTACGTGACGGATGTCCCCTTCAGCATGAACAGCATCCTGTTTGCGACCGTCCAGCCCTCGACGATCCAGAATCTGCTCGATAACTATGCATCGCTGAAAACCGCGGGCAGTACGCCGCTCGAGCTCCTGACCGTCCTGGAATGGACCATCCAAAACCTCCAGCCCACCCCGGCGAACGGCATGGTATACACCGACGACCGTGCGCCGATCGAACTGTTGACCAACGCCATGGTCATCCAATTCGTGCTTTCCGGCCGGCTGCCCATGCTGGCGCCGCAATGAGAAAGAGGTTCCCCATGAGATCGATCGTACGCATTTTCCTGATTGCTGCCTTCCCGCTGTTGGTGCTCCTGGCCTGGGTGCGGATCATGCTGCTGCCGACGTTCGTCGCGTGGGAGTACCGGCGGCCCGGTTTCCCCGCCGATCCGTTCGGCTTTACCACCGAAGAGCGCATCCGGTGGGCGAATATTTCACGCCAGTACCTTCTTTCCAACGCCGGAGAGGATTTCTTTGCGGCCTACCATCTGGCGGACGGTTCGCCGTTGTATAACGAGCGCGAAGTCCAGCACATGGTCGACGTGCATGTCATCGTTCAGAAGGCGATGGTGATTTTCACCGTGCTGAGCATCCTCTACCTGGCCGGCGGGGCGTTTTTTTTCCGGAAAGACCGGGAGCTTTTGCGGAGAACACTCGTCACGGCCGGCATCGGCACATTCGGTTTTTTGATCCTCATCCTCATCACCGTCGCCCTGGCTTGGGATTGGGCGTTCGTGGGCTTTCACAGGGTCTTCTTCAGCGGCGAGACGTGGCTCTTCCCGTACTCGGATACGCTGATCCGGCTGTTCCCAGTGGCTTTTTGGCAGGACGGATTCGCCACGGCAGTGATCGGCATGCTCCTCACCTGCCTGCTCACCGGGTTAGCGGCCTTCGTCCTCCCGCGCTGGATTCACAGGAAACGCACGGCGGGGAAGTGATCCGGCCGGCACAACGCATTCCCGTCGGGTGCTTGCAGATCCGCGCGATGCATCGCCGATTTTCCGCACGGCATACCCCCGATCTTCCTATTTACCGCATCCCCGCCTCTGCATGAAAATGCCGGTGGATTATTTGCCACCCTAAGGGTGGAGGGTGGAGACAACCTTTGTCCACCTTCCACTACCCTTAGGGTCCGGGAAGATTGAAAATCCGCCGGATTCCACGATCTCGGGTATCATTTACGAGAACAAGGCAGGTGATCAGCGCATGGTTTTCCATTCCAAGCACTACGGTAATTTCTGGAGGCTTATGAGGATCCGATCCGCCGTTTTCCGGTCAGCGATCGTCTCGCTGCTAGCCGGTTTGATCCTTGCCGGCTGCGGGACGGGCGGCAATCTGCCCTATCCGATTGCCACACCGCTTCCGCTCCCATCATTTTCGGTTTCCTTCCAGGTGCGTGCGCCCGCGGATTCCCCGGCGGGCGTAAAGGTAGTACTCAATATCCTCGACGAGGTGACCGGGCTTACCCTCAACCCGACGAGTTATGAGATGAAACAGGTGGATGGCGGATTATGGCAGTTGCAGCTGGATTTCCCCCGGAATGCCCTGATCCATTACCGCTACAGCCTTGCAAGCGGCGAGATCGAAGCCGGGGCGGATTCGGGGATGGTGGACTACCGCACGTATTACGCATCGGGGAATAATCAGGTCGAGGATTCCATCGCGCACTGGACCGGATCGGAATTTCATGGGACCACCGGACGGATCCGCGGCCTCGTGCGCGACGCGGTCACCGGCCTGGCAATCCCGGGCCTGGTGGTCGGAACCGCCGGCCTGCGCGTCATTACCGATACCAACGGATATTACATGCTCAGCGGGGTGCCGACCGGCAAGCAAACCCTGATCGCATTCGATATGGACGGCGGCTACCGGCCGTTCATCCAGGAGGCGATCATCGCCGACGGACAGGATACTCCCGCCAATCTGGCGCTATCCCCTGCTCCGCGGGTTACGGTCTCCTTCCATTTATATACGCCGCAGGCGGAGATGCCCCCGGGCGCGCAGATCCGGATGGTGGGCAATTTGCTCATGCTCGGGAACACTTTCCAGCCCGGTGCGGCATCGACGATGGTCGAACCGGCGCGCGCGCCGCTGATGACGATGCTCAACGACGGCACCTTCGTCGTCTCGCTTTCCCTGCCGGTGGGCACCCACGTCCGTTACAAGTTCACCCTCGGCGACGGCTTTTGGAACGCCGAACGCGACGCGCAGGGGCGACTCGTCCTGCGCGACATGATCGTCCCCGAACACGATACGATCATCGAGAACGGGGTGATCGCCTGGCAAACCAACGCGCTCGGCCCGGTCACCTTCAACGCGGTCACTCCCGCCGGCACCCCTTCCTCCGAAAAGGTGTATATCCAATTCAGTCCCTTCCAGGGCATTTGGATGCGCCCGATCCCGATGTGGATGATCGGCCCCCAGCAATGGACGTATACGCTGGAAAGCCCGCTGGAATGGCCGGGGCCCGTCGCATACCGGTATTGCCGGAACGGGTTGTGCGGCTTGGCCGACGATCTGGCCACGGCCGGTGATCAAGCTGTCGGACGGCAGTTCCAAATAACGAATGCCGCACAGACAATCACGGATTCGGTCCTCGGCTGGTCCGTCTGGCCGGACACATCGGCCGCCGTGATCCCCGCTCCATCGGCCTCCGCCCGAACCAGCCTGCGGTTCGGCGCCGTGTTCTCCCCCGCGCGCTGGTCGCCGCCGTTTGATTCAACCATCGCCGATCTGGTCGCACTACGCGCCGGAACGGTCTTCCTCAGCCCGCAGTGGTATCTCGGCGCGAACGCGCCGCTGCCGGAGATCCGCAATCTCCCGGAACTCGCTACCCCGCTGTACCAGGATGTGATCAACCAGCTGGCGCACTTGCGAGCCGCCGGCATCCGGCCGGCGCTCTCCCCGACGGTCGGCGCGCTGACCGGGCTCACCTCCGATTGGTGGGATACCGCACCGCGCGACACGGCGTGGTGGGATTCCTTCTTCCTGTCGTACGCAAATTTCCTGTTCACCTACGCCGACATCGCCCAGCAGAACGGCGTGGAGGAATTGGTAATCGCGCGGGCCGATATGCTGCAGGCGATGCCCGGTTTGCCGGGCACGCCAACCGATATCGAAACGCGCTGGCGGGTGCTGGTGCGGAACGTCCGCTTGCGCTACGCCGGGAAACTCGCGGTGGAGTTTCCGCTCACCGACGGTTTCCCCGCCGTTCCCCAGTTCTTCGATGAGATCGACGAGGTTCTGATTCGCACGAGCGGCCCCCTCACGGCGGGCAATAATTCCCCCGAAGAGATGCAAGCCGCCGCCGGCGCATTGCTTGACGAGAAGTTGGCCGGCCTCCGCGCCCTGGGCAAACCGATTTTCCTCGCGCCGGCCTACGCTTCGCTTAATGGGGCGGATGCAGGCTGCCCGCGTGACTCGATGGGCTCCTGCCTGACGGTTTCCTCGATCCTTTCCGGAACAAACCTGGCGCTCACGCTGGCGCCGGATTTTGACGCCCAGACACGGGCGTATCAGGCGCTGCTTCTGGCAGCCGCCGAACGCGATTGGATATCCGGATTCTTCGCCTGGGGATACTACGCGCCGGCGGCGCTGCGCGACGGATCGCCGTCGATCCACGGCAAACCGGTGGAGCTGTACCTGGCGGGGATGTTCAACCGCTGATTCTTCGGAACTGCGCACATCCCGGCAGCTGCGATCGCTGATCGCAGAATGAATAGAAAAAACAACCGCAACCTTTACCCCTGCAGCCGCGATCGCCGATCGCGGCTGCATTATTTCTATGCGGTGATTTTTTTACGGGCCTGCAATTTTTCTGCGACGCCGTTTTTCCCCGGCTGTTATTTTCTCCCGATGATCCATTCCAACAGCAGCGGGTACGTGCGGTCGATCGGTTGATGGGGCTGGGCCGGCTCGATGAAGTCGTGATCCAGTTTCCAGGTAGCCTCGAACTGCCGGTGCGTGACCGGGATGCCGAGCTGACGCCATCCACGGAGCACCCCCGCGATCATGACGTTGCTTACCGCCCAATCGTTCGGATTTGTGACGGCAATCAGTTCCTTTCGGATGGGAGGGGCTTTCTTCACCTGGCTGCGGACGGCATATGCCAGGCGCAGGATTTGCCCAAGCGCACGCGTGGCGTAGCGCGGGTACGTGTGTTCCGGCAACCCCCGGTTCTTCTCAATCGGATTCCACCATCCATAAAAATTCGGAAGCACGGAAAGCAAATGAACGATGGGAAAGGTCAGCCGCCATGGAATCATCCGGAACCCAAAAGCGGGAGCCATGAGGACGGCAGCCGAGACGTCCGCGCGATTAGCCCAGGCCCAGGCGCTGACCACTCCGCCGCAGGAAATCCCGGCGAAGGTTATCCGCCGTCCCACCCCGTGGGCAATGTCTGCTATTTCATCGGCGTACGCCGCCAGTTCCTCCGCCGTCAGTCCGGCCTGGACGTCGTTCATGCGGTCGGGCAGCCCATGGCGGGGCAAATTCGCGAGCAGGACGTTGTACCCCCGTTGGAAAAACAGTTCGCCCAGCTTTACAAACTGGCGGGGGCAATTGGTGTACCCATGCACGAAAACAATCGCCTCATCGGTCCGGTCACCATGGGTCATGAACTGCAACCGGGCGTCCGGAATGATCCGTTCGGTCTCCCGGCCGTGAATCGCGGAAATCCTTCGTTCGGCTTCCTGGTAATCCCCTGCGGGATTTGGCCGGGAACCCAGTTTTTCAAAGGAAATCGGACGGTATAAAAGCAATCCGAGAGTCAGAATAACAACGCCCAACACAAGCAAGAATGGCCACATGGATATCTCCGGTTAGTCTGTGGATCGCTCAGGATAACTCAACGGATTTACGCGCAATCGCAGGCTTGTTATCCCCTGGATAATAAAGCGCCTCACCCGTCAAACGACCGGGAAGGCGCTGAATAATCGGCAGGACTCACTGACCAGTAAAACCGGGGACGGCTTCGATTTAACAGTCTCGACGGTTGCCCCCGTCACCGCCGCGCCCGCACTCCTCCCGCGGTTGGTATCCCGGGCTTGGATAATGGCCACGGATTTTTGGGCGCCAGCCTGGGTGAACAAGGTCTGCAGCTCTTCCTCCGTGGTGGAAAAAACCAGATTACCCGCGCACAGTTCCGTTTCCATCGCTTCTCCTATGAAGGCAACATGGAGCGCCCAATGGGGAACGACGAGTATGCGGGCGAGTTTATCATAAGATGGCACATCCATACGGACCGCAAGCGCCATGGACATATATGAGATGCCCGGAGCGGCATTGTGCTTCCGACAAATCGCGCCTGCGATTTATGCCCAGCGGCACCGGCATCCCCCCATACGGTATTTGTATCCTGCCAGCTTCCCTCTTACCTGCTGCGCGGGATAACTAAACAAATATTATCGGGAATGGTAGAATTGCGGCAAAGGAATTAATGGACGTGAAAAGGTTAAAGTCGGGCGTCCGTCTGGCGCTTTTTTTCTTCGGTGGAATCGTCACCTTGCTGGCAACCGCGTCTTGTCAACCGCTGCCTGCGGCTTCGACCGTTCCATCGGGACCGCCCGAAACCGTTTTGCAGACGGTGATCCACACCGTTGAGGTTACGCGCATCGTTGAAATCCCCGTGACGGTTACCCTAACCCCGACGCCCGACGAGAGCCCGACCCCGACCAGCACGCCCACGATCACCGATACACCCACGCCGACCCCCAGCCATACATCCACCCCGACCTATTCGCCGCCGTGGATCCGGGTGCAGATGTGGTCAGCATGCCGCTACGGCCCGGGCGTGGGCTATCTGTATGCGTATGATTTGTTTGAAGGCAACCTGATGGAAGTGATCGGCTGGCGTGAGGTCCTCGCCCAACAGCAGGATGGAACCTGGGAGCCCAGAGTCTGGTTGTACGTCCGGGCGGTCGGAGGCGTTAATATCTGCTGGGTCAATTCCAATCTTGTGAAAGTTGTTCGCGGCGATATCTTCGATGCGCCGCCGTACACCTCGTCGCTGCCCGTCTCCGTATTGTACCGGGCTCCCAAAGCCGTCGAGGCGTGGCGGGATGGGAATATGGTGACCGTGATATGGCGTTCCATTTGGATGACCGAGGATGATTACCGCGGATACCTTGTGGAAGCCTGGGTGTGTCACGGCGGTCAGCTGTATTTCGCCCCGGTCGGTTATACCGGGGTCAATGTCACCCATCCGGCCGTCCTCATCCCGGATGAACCCGGTTGTTCCGAACTCTCCGGCGGGAGATTGTATGCCGCCGAAAAACACGGCTACACCTCTTGGATCCCGATCGCCTGGCCGGATTTTGATTCCACGAAGGACACGAAGATTTAATAATAGTATTACCCTTCGTGTTCTTCATGGATTCACGCAAATCCAAATTCTTCGAAATCGCCGATTGCACGGTATCCGATTTTTTGATAAATACTGTTGGCGATGGGATTTGCCAGATCCGCATACAGCGTGCAATACGCCCATCCTTCGCGCAACAGCAGACGGCTTAATTCCGTAACGCACGCCGTGGCAAAGCCGCGCCGCCGAAGTATCCGAGACGTATACACCATTCCGATCGAGATTCCCCGTTTTGTCGGACGGGTTTTGCACGCCATCGAAACCGGCTCTCCCGTATCCCATACGTAGATGCCCCCGTCCGCCAGCCGGTGCGCCGCCATGCGTCTGCACTCCTCGGGATCGGTGGCGCCCATCATCTCCAATTGCGCGGCGTACCACCAGCGTGTGATCCGTTCGCGATCCGCCGTGGCGGCTTTACGCAACCGGCCGCCTTCCGGATCGGGAAGAAGAACCCGGGTGAGTTCGTACAGCCGCAGGTGTTTTTTCAAGTGGAACGGTTTTTCTGCGATTGCCGCCAGGCGTTCCGCAACGGCTCGCGCGAGCTCTATGGGCCCAAACACTCCGGGAATCTTCCATCCTTCACGGGTCAACACGGCGGCCAATTCCCCGGCGCAATCCTCAATCCGCCCGGGGTCCCCGCTTAGGAGCAGGTTATGCGGGGGCGTCATCGTTGCGGCCAGAAGCAGCTTTCCATTCTCCTCCACGGTTTTCAAAAACACCGGCGTGTGGAAGCGTTCCGGGTACCGGATCAACTGGCCGCATACGCCGAGCATCAGGCCGTTGGCGGCTTCGCGGGCTTCCAACTCCGTTTGCGCGGCCTGAAGAAAGTCCTGCGCGGTTTTGTGTGTCCGGACCTGCAGCATCGGGTGCTCCTCTCTCCATTGCCGTCCACGGATCATCCGCCGGAGAAAAAAGGCTAGTCTACGAATGGATAATATCCGGAATTTTGAAATTTACTTACGGTTGAAATAATACCAGGCGGATGGATGACCCGTCCCCTGTTCATATTGATAAAGGTGAAAATCCCCCGCGAATCCGGTGACGACATCTTCCCGTGAAATGCCGCGGGAATCGCCGGGGTGATCCGGCTGCCACGCATAAAGCATATACACTCCTCCCGGTTTCATCCAATGCGCCAGACCGCGGGCATAGCGCGCATGATCTGCCCGGGCCAGACTGTGGAAACAACCCATGTCCAGCGCCAGATCATACGGTCCCGGCAAATCCAAAGCCGCCAGGTTGGCCACATCCGCAGCCAGCAAAGTCGCCGGGTGCGATCCAAGTTTCCTCTTCGCCGCCGCGATCGCGTGGCCCACAAAATCCACCCCGGTGACATCCCACCCGTGCTCCGCCAAATACCGCAGGTTGGTGCCCGTTCCGCACCCGAGGTCGATCGCCTTGCCGGGGGGAAGTGCGGTGAGGATCCGGACCAATTCGGGCGCCGGGATTCCGGTATCCCATGGCGGGGAAAACCGGTACAGGATGGAATACCAGATCCGACCAAGGCGGGTTCGCATCACCTACTCCGGATATTGGGAAATGGAATCATCACGGCCGATCCGGACAGAGCGCCGCGCGGATGCCTTCCGCGTGTTCATCCAACAGGCGCCGTTCGGGGGGATGCGCGTATCCCCGTCCGAATCGAAACCCAAAGCCGTCTCCCGCATACCGCGGAAAAACATGCGCATGCACATGAAAGACCTCCTGCCCCGCCGCCTCCCCATCCGCCAGATGCAGGTTGACGCCTTCACAGCGCACGCCGGATTCCCTGACCGCGGCGGCCAGCTTGTGCGCTACGGCAAAAAGCCGGCCGCATTCATCCGCATTCATTTCTGACAGGAAGGCGACATGCTTTTTCGGAATGACCAGAAGGTGTCCGGGATTAACCGGCCGGATATCCATGAAGGCCAGGCAAACCGCGTCTTCGTACACCAGGCTGGCCGGAGATTCTTTTTTAATGATCTTGCAGAATATGCAGGCGGCCATTTGGGATTCCTCATCTCAAGCAAAATAGTGAAAATACCGGGAAAGCTCCCAAACTAATCGTCCCTGGCCCGCAAGGCGGAGCCGGGGCGGGCTTTCCCGGGCGAAGCGAGGGGCCGCAAAGCATCTGCTTTTGCTTTTCCAGACGCATCGCACGACTCAGGACCACTCTGTAGAAGGACTTATTTTTTATCCCGGAGGGCGCCGGATTCAGCCGTGCACCCCGAGAGCGCGCAGCGCACGGAGCGTCACCCATTTATTGGGCTTCTTCTTCACTCCGTAGTTCACCCAGGTTTTTCCGGCGTAATCATATTCCAGCAGCCACTTTCCGTCCTTCATCCGTTTCCCCTCCACCAGGTCAACCAAGTTCTTCGACCGGCGGTCTGCGCCATATTCCAGCGCGGTGAGAACCTCGAGGATCTGCAGAACGTCCGTGATGTAGAATACGGGAAAACCGAATTTAAACCAGCTCTGGCTGGGTTTGCTCGTCCAGCCGCGCGGGTAACCGGCCGTGGCAGGATCCACGCTAAAAAGAAATTTAATCCCCCGCTCCATGGCTTTTCGGATGATGGGAGTCTTCTCGGATTTCGGAAGGATGCTGAAGGCGCCCATCTCCTTGACCGCTCCCCAGGCGCAGGGAAGTTTGTTGTTCGAACCGCAGGCGAAGTCCGGACCGCATTGGCCCGCATAATATCGCATGGCGGCGTTCCTATCTTTCAGCGGGGCAATGCCCTCGCCGGTTACGCTGCGCGCCATCCATTCGTACGCGCCGCGCAGACGCTTATCTTCGCACCCCAGCGCGCTCAGCGCCCAGCACAGATTGCCCTGCATGCAGTCCGCGGTTCCGGAAGGCGCCCCCGACGCAGTGATCTGGCCGCCGTCCGCCAATCCATGATCGATGAAATATTGGCATGCCTTGCCTATCCGCTTATCCGTTTTAACCGAACCGCCGAGTTCCGCCAAATGGATGAGCGACCAGACCGTCGAAAAATATTTCGGATTGTATCCGGGGCCGGGTTCAGACCAGTACCCCTCGGGTTTCATCTTCGACAGGATGGTTCCGATCGGCCCGTCGGAGTGCGCCTTCTTTTGCTCCTTCAACGCCGCACTGCGGTCCCGGCAAATATCCCGGAGCGCAAGGTAGCGCACTCCGGGATCCTCTTTTTCTAATAGCCATCCTGTGGTGGTTTCGATCTCTTTTTTCTCGATAGTCATTTTTTCTCCCTCTGCACGCCGTCATTTTTGGAAATCATTTAAAAGTAGACAAGCCGTCATGCCAGGCGGCTACCCTTCCGCGATCGCCCGGCTGCCGGCGCCGACCGCCGGCCGGAAATCCTCCTTTTTAACGGCATAGACAAGGTCATCGACCAACTCTCCCCGGATAACGATGCTTCCCGGCAGAAACGCCTCCTTGCGCATCCCGACCCGTTCCAGCAAGCGGATTGAGGGTTTGTTGCGCGGATCGACGCTGGCATATATCCGGTCCTTGCCCAGGGAGGAAAATACGAAACGGCAGACTTCCTCCAGCGCCTCGGCGGCAAGCCCCCGGCGTTGAAACGCGGGGGAGAGGGTGATCCCAATTTCCAATTGCGGGGATTCGATCTCGGGAAAATGCAGGCCGACGTCGCCGATCATTATTCCATTTTCCTGCTGCGTTATCGCCAGCGAATACCACGTGCCGCGAGTGCCCGGCACGGTGCCGCTCTGCTTTTCGATGAACGCGCGCACTTCCGATACCTCCGCCGGCAGCCAAGACTGGTAGCGTGAGACGTCCGGCCGGGAGCGGTATCGGAACATCGTTTCGGCATCCTCCGCCTGCAACGGGCGGAGGATTATCCGCCGGGTCGAAAGGCGAATTTCCATGGACTTATCGGACATCCTTACCCCGTATTCGTACAAAGATACGCCGCCCCGAACCCGTTCGTGTACTCCGCCTGATCGATCCGGAACCCCGCCCGCGTAAGCATCCCCTCCATGATCCAATCATACGTGCTGTGTTCATCCCGGATGTGGGTCTCCACCTCGGCGGCGAATTCCGCCCCCGCCTTTTCCGTCATCGAACCGATCCACGCCTCGATCTGCCCGCGGATATCCGATTCCGTTCCGGGGAACACGATGTCGAAAAGGTACAACCGGCCACCGGGTTTGAGAATCCTCCTGAGCCGCTGCAAACCGAGATACTTCCAGAAGTCCGGGAGATGATGCAGCACGGCGCTGGAGACGGCGAAATCCACCGGTTTCGCGGTGTGCTCATATGTGAGGAATCCGCCCTGTCGGAAAACGATGTTATGCAAATTCCGCGCGGCGGCTTTTTGCCGGCAGTAATCCAGCATGGCGCGCGAGATATCCACGGCGTAGACCGTTTTGCACAACGGCGCGGCATGGAGTGTGAAAGCCCCCGTCCCGGCGCCCATATCCAGGATGGTATCCCCGGTTTTCACACCCAGCCGTTCCAGCACGGCTTCCGAGTCCTTGCGGTAATTGCGAAAACGCTGATGACGCTCATCGTAAACCGCAACCTGGGAGGGATTGCTGTAATCCACTCCCGAATGCCTCAACTCATCGTAGTACCAGGCGGGTTCATTCATCCTAACTCCAATGCGGTTACTTTTTTTCGGCGGGAGGATGTCCTGCACGATGTCGAAGCCCGCCAAGCGAATCCGGCAAGTGTAAAGTGGTTCCGGCGATGGGATGGTTACTTCTGGCTGTCCTGTTTTCGCAGAAAACGCACGGATTGCACGACGGCCAGGGCGATCGATACGACGAAAATCCCAAGGTTTCCGAAGGCATACACATCGAGTGAAATTCCGGGGATGAGGGCGAGGCCGGTTGCCCCGAGGATGGCGCAAAGGCCCACAAACACCAGCCATTTGCCGGTATAGGCATTCACGGAATACCACAGCTCCGGGTCCTCCAAAGTCCAGCGGATCCGGAAACCATATATGGGATTGGGAGGCACCTTCCGCAGAATTAGCGGGATCGAGAGCAAAACCAGGAGCAATCCCCCGAGGATATAGATCGTTTTTAGGAGGGTCATCGGTTCAGGACTCCCTGCTATCCGCGGCGGGCATTGCGGCAGCCGCCGGTCCGGTAATCATCCGGTGGATGAATTCTATCAAAGAATCGCTCAAATCAGATCGAAAGCAGGCACTTCGGAGGGTGCCGGCGTCGGCGTAAACCGGCGGGATCGAAAGAACGGCAAGGATGGTAAAAAAATCCAAGCCCCGATGATGACCGGCCCAAAACCCGGGCGCGAGTGCGCATTTGGACCGCGCGAGGGCCCATCCCTGCACGATCGGTTTACTCATCATCCCGGCGGCTTCCCTCGCGCAGAACCGCCGCTCGGGTTTGCCTTTACCGTGGTTGTGCTTGCGAAGCGGGGTTGATCGAAGCCGGGATCTGGAACTTCCGTGCCCTTTTTAATTGCTTCTCGCCGGCCCGGGCGCTGTGTACGAGGATAGTCAGGCTGGCGCAGCTTCATATCCCAATAAACCAATACCGAAAACACACACCCTTAAGTATCCGCCATGCGGAAAATGTGCAACCCGCGTCCCGAAAGGGATGGTTCCCCCGGTTTCGGGCGCTTCCACAATTCCCTCATTTTCGAAACGGGCGTTCATACAATTGTTTCCGCCGAAAAAAAGCAACGGATAACCGCCCGAAGGTTATTTGGGGGCGGCTTCCGTTGCGTTGTTGATCCCGTGAAATTCCCGTTTCGGTCAGCGACTCTTTCGTTTTTCCGCTTTACTTTTCCGCTTGATGTCCGCTCCATGCGCCCGCTTGTAGGTCTGGATGTCTACAAACCGGCCTTTTTTATCCCGGACGGCGTACAACTTGGTGCCTGATCTGCTGCGGTGAGTAGTTCGCTTGGCCATATCGTCTCCTTTTCATAACGAGCGATCCGTAAAAAGCTTTCCGCTCACAAAACTCCCGTTTACCCCCGTCCATACGGCACATACTGTTGAATGTCTATTATATGGGAATACCCGCGGGAAGGCATCTGCCGGCGAAGCACCAAAAACGCCAGCGGCTGAGCCATCGTCCGCATCCGGATCTCGATGATCCGCGCATGCACAGACTCAGTGCAGGCTGGCAGCACCGCGCTGGCCGCGTCTTTGGGGTCGAGCATCCCCGACCAGGTACCGCTTCCTCCATCCGCCCCCTTCCGATCGCGGATTCAG
Organism: Anaerolineales bacterium; assembly: GCA_034430775.1. Taxonomy (GTDB): domain Bacteria; phylum Chloroflexota; class Anaerolineae; order Anaerolineales; family RBG-16-64-43; genus JAFGKK01. The sequence continues at coordinate 20,021 of DAOUDU010000161.1, forward strand.
TTCTTGCACCGCCGGGTAATGGCCTATTTCTTCACAGACGATGAGTATCCCCTCGCCTGATCCCTACGGCCGGCGTTGACTGAGCAGCCACTCGTAAAAAAGCGGATCCAGATACGTATCCGTCCAAACATCATGATCATGGTTTTCGAGGATGGAAAAGCGTACGTTCCCGCCCGCCAGTTTTAACGCATCCACCACCTGTTGTGCGCGGCTGAGCGGCACGACAATGTCATCGGCGCCGTGAATCGCCCACACCGGAAGATCCTTTATTTGCTCCAGGCCCGTCAGCGAATTAAGGTAGGAGGCCAACGGGGCGATGGCGGCAAACATATCCGGCTGGTGAAGCGCGAACCGGTAGGTTGCCTCTCCGCCGATGCTTATCCCGGTCACGTAGATCCGCTCCCGATCGACCCGGTAATCCGCCAGGATCTGTTCCAACACGCCGTCCATATAGGCTTCCGGAAACGACATAAACTTACTGGATGGTTTCAGGAGAGGCGCGACGATGATGAACGGGAGCGGCCCTTTTTCCCGGATCATCATAAACGGACTGGCCTTGGCAAGCAGAAAGACGTTCGTCCCGCGGTCTCCGGAACCATGCAGAAAAAAGATCAGCGGCCAATTGGCAGCGGACCCGTCCGCGTACCCCTCGGGAAGATGCAACAGGAAGCCGGCGCCGTAATCGCGCGCAAGGGAAGGGTCAGTGTATTCCTTCGAAGAGATGCTTTTTGTCGCGAGATAGGCGGGGTAATCCTGGTAGACATGAAACGTTTGGCCGCGGTCGAGGCGGATCGGGCCCGAAGGGCCGCCGGATTGGGCCATCTTGATCCGGCCCTCCAGCTGGCCCGATTCGGTATCATAGGTGACGGTGCAGACGTTGTTGGCGCCGCCCCATGAATATTTCCATTCGATGGAAGGCGGATTCCCCGGGACGGTACGGAAATGAACTTTCGTGGTTCCCTCGGGATATTGCAGATTGGTACCAAACCAGAGGAGCGCGGTTCCGCCCTCGGACGATATATCCTCGACGACCAGGACAAATTTCCAATCCTTGCGGACCGGCGGACCGTAACTGAAGCCTTCCCACCTGCCCAGGAATGCGCTCCATTCGGGCGGGAGATCCGCCGGAGGCGAGGTGACCGGCACTCCCCCAAATATTACAAATTCATTCTCATCCCCGCCGACGGGAGAGTGCAGGGTCGTAAAATCTGCTCCCCTAAAATTCTCCATGGCGGTATCTTCCAAAGACAGCGCGGGAGCGGGCAGCGGCGTTTGGTCGAACCCTCGGCTCCCGCCCATGACCGCCGCCAATAGGATCACCACGGGCACACCTGCCGCCGCAAGGATAAATAAAACAGTCCGACCCCTATTGGTAATGGTCATACCTCCCCAATGGGGCATCAGACCGATGCCACGCGAAGATCCACGCCGGGTGTTGGAAGAAGACCCGATGGGGCTTGACGCAGAGCAAGGGGACAGCCTTCTGTTTGTTGCAAGAATCCGCGGAGTGCCGGAAACAACCCGCCTGCCTTTTCCGGGCGCCTACGCCAGCGGCTCGGCCATCGTCCGCATCTGGATTTCGATGATCCGCGCCTGCGCGGATTGGGTGCAGGCCAGCAGAACCGCGTTCGCCACATCCTCCGGTTCGAGCATCCCGGATTGGGCGACACCTTCCTCCGTCCGGCCTTTGCCGATCGCGAATTCGGTTTTCACCCCGCCCGGGCAGATCACGCCGACTTTGACCCCGTGCGGCCGCAATTCCTTATCGAGCCCCTGCGCGAACCCCACCTGCGCGAATTTGGTCGCGCAATACACGGCCTCACCCGCAAATCCGTAAATCCCGGCCATGGAGGAAATCATCAGCAGCGTTCCGGATTTCTGCCGGATCATAACCGGGACAGCCTGGCGGGTGAAGCAGAAGGTCGAACGCATGTTGCTGTCCATCATCTCGTCATACTCTTCCGCGCTCGTCTCGGTCAGGTTCTTGTAATTGCCGACGCCGGCATTGTTGAGGAGGATGTCCAGCCGCCCGAAGGCCTTCTCCGCGGCATCCACCGCCCGGCGGGCGGTATCCTCTTCGCGGGCATCCCCGGCGACGATCTCGGCCTTCGAGCCCGTTTTGCGGATCTCACCGGCCAGCGCTTCCAGCCGCTCCCGTCGCCGGGCGGTGAGGACGAAATCCGCGCCTTCCGCTGCCAGCGCCCGGACGCAGGCCGCGCCAATCCCGGAACTGGCGCCGGTGACCAATGCGACTTTTCCTGCCAATCGTTTGTCCATACCGTCCTCCATTATGAATTCGATGATCGGGCCGAACATAGTAATGTGATTTTTCCGTTGTCGTACAGATCCAAGTGGGTTAAAAATACGCCGTCGCGCGACAGATGGAACATCCCCATCGGTACCGGGAGCGGCTCCTCCATCCAAGTTTCGCCGCCGTCGAATGTGCGCAGCACCCGGGTCCGCCCCGTCCCGCCGCCGATCGTCGTTACCGCCATTACGCCATGCCGCGCGTCGGAAAAACGGACAGCCGCGGAATGATTGAGCGCGGGGATCTTTTCGCCCTCCGCCAATCCGATCGGGCGCGTCTCCCAGCTTTCCCCGCCGTCGGCGCTGACAAACAGGTTGCCCACGGTGTCGAGAATATATCCGTCGCGCGGGCTGCGCAGATGCAACGCGGCCGGTGCGGCCATTCCCTCCGGAAGCGGAAGTGCCTTCCAGGTTTTTCCACCGTCGGCCGTCGCGTAGAAATTGCGATATTCGGTCGTCATCCCCCAGCCGACGAGCTCGTCGGAGAAGCTGATGTATTCGACGTGCCCGTTCCATGGAAACGGCCCCGCCGATTCCCATGTATGCCCGCGGTCGGTGGATGCGAGCATATCTCCCCCGACTCCGATGTACCACATCTTGCGGTTGCCCTCCAGGATCTCCATCGCCGCGCGCGAGGCCCCGGCCTTGATGGTCCCCGTCCAGGATGCGCCGCCATCCTCGGTGAAATAAATTTTCCCCGAAAGATCGGCCGCCACACCGGTAACTGCATCCCCGAACATCACCGACAACGCCGATTGGCCGAAGTGCCTATTGCCGATGACCGTCCACTCGTCGGAGGGGCAGCCGGTCTCGGAAAATAGCGGCTCGCACCCGGCGCATCCGGCGGCCAGAAGGATCAGCGTGAATATCTGGAATAATCTGTTGAAGGGCTTCCACACGATAACCATATACCTCCAATTGTTTATGAATATCATTTCTATTCCCGTAATTATATCCCCGAATGATCTCATGGCCGGCGTCCTAACCTCCAGCGGACCGATGAAATATCTCCTGAAATGCAACGTTGTCGGGAAAACACATCCTTCCCGGCCGTCATGGTTGGCATGTTGACAGAGGAGAATATTCCGCCATCAGCCGGTTTTCCGGCCGCTTTTCGTATACCAGGATTGATCCTTGATCAGAAGCATCAGCGGCGTCATTACGAGGACCAGATAAAGCCAGTCCGCCCATCCGACATCGTCGGCGACCGTCAGTACCGCCAGGAGAGCAAGCAACCCCAATGTCGCGGAATAAGCAATCCGGACGCGGTTTTCCAGAAGTACGACGCGCGCGATCATTACCGTCGCGCAGCCGAATGCCAAGATACCCATGATCCACCGAAGGACGTATGAATCCGGAAGCCCCGGATGCAAATCCAGGCCGACGATGACGGCAAAGACCAGCCAGACAAGGGCGTTGAGAAGCACGAGAAGCATTGATGCTGTTATGGAAATCGGCCTGCGCTTCATCGGATAATCCTTCTACTTCTTTTTCTGGCATCGCGGGCAAAAAAACGTTGACCTTTGCCCGACGGTAATATGGCGGATCTTCGCCCCGCATTTACCACACGGCTCCCCTTCGCGGCCGTACGCCCGGAAATGATTCTGGAAATCTCCGCCGCGGTAGACCCAGTCGATGCTCGCCCCGTCCTGCGCGATCCCCACCCGCAGCGCGGCACGGATCCCGCGCCAGAGGCGCGCCGTTTCCTCCTTGCGCAGGGTATCGCTGCGGCGCAGCGGATGGAGACGGGCGCGGTGCAGCGCCTCATCGGCGTAGATGTTTCCGATCCCGGCGATGAATGTCTGATCCAGCAGCAGGGGCTTGAGCAGGCGCTTCTTTAGCCGCAGCATCGCTTCCAGGCGGGCAGCGGTGAATTCCGCCGCCAGCGGCTCCGGCCCGAGCCCGCCCAGGACAGCCTCGGGCGATTCCACGACCCAAATCCGGCCGAACCGGCGCGGATCGTGATAGCGCAGATCCCACCCGCCGTCCAAATGCCATACGACATGGTCGTGCTTGCGCAGCGGTTCTCCGCAGGGAAACAGCTGTACATCCCCGCTCATCCTTAAATGGACAAGCAGATAATCCCGCGTCAGCCGGCAGACGAGGAACTTCCCGCGGCGGGAAATCTCGACAAACCGCTGGCCGCGCATCCGCGCGCGGGCTTCCTCCGGCCCGGGGACGGCGATCGGCTTGGGATGGCGGATCACGACCGAGAGAATTTCCCGCCCCGTCAGCGCGGGTTCCCCGCCGCACCCGGTGCGCAACCTGCGCGCGATCGTTTCCACTTCCGGCAGTTCGGGCATGGCATCCTTCCTCACCCCCCACCCCCGTCCCCTTCCCCCTCTCCTGACATAAGCCTGGAGAGGGGAAGGGGTGCAGGTGATGGGAGTGAGGCCGATAGTATAATTCTTACCGTGCCGCCAACCACCGAAAACCGCGAACTCCAATACCTGATCATCGGCCACGTCACCAAAGACATCGCCCCCGAAGGCGATCGGATGGGCGGTACGGCCGCTTATGCCGGCCTGACCGCCTTGGCCTATGGCGCAACCCCGTCGCTGGTCACTTCCTGCTCGCCGGACTGCAACCTATCCCCGTTGGACGGTATTCGTATTCATAAGGTGCTTTCGGGCCGGGAGACGGCATTCGAAAACCGTTATGCCGGGGGCCGTCGGGAGCAATGGGTGCGCTCGGTCGCCGAACCGCTGGGGCCGGTCCACGTTCCCCAAAGCTGGCGTGAACCCGCGATCCTGCATCTCGCCCCCGTGGTCGGGGAAGTTAAACCCGGCCTGATGGATCTTTTCGCGAAAACACTGTGCTGCGTGACTCTTCAGGGCTGGATGCGCGATTGGGGGACCGACGGCCGGGTACGCCAAATCCTCAGCCCGGATGCCGAGGAAGCGGCGCGAAATGCGCACGTAATTGTATTCAGCAAGGACGACGTCGGCGGCGACGAAGCCTTGGCGGCGGGCCTGGCCGCGCTGGCCCCGGTAAGTGCTGTGACCGACGGGGAACGCGGTTGCCGGGTAACGCGGCGGGGTGAGACGCACATCCTTCCGGCACCCAAAGAAACCGTCGTGGATCCGACCGGCGCGGGCGATATTTTCGCCGCCGTCTTCTTCCTGCGCCTGAAGGAAACCGGCGACGCCTGGGAAGCCGGACGCATGGCGACCGCACTCGCCTCGCTTTCGGTCACGCGGCCGGGTCTGGCGGGCGTCCCGACCCGCGGGGAAATCCTCGAAGCGAAACGAACGGGGACCGCCCCGTGACCAAAATTTACGCGTTCGTAAACCAGAAAGGCGGCGTCGGCAAGACGACCACCACCATCAGCCTGGCATCGTGTTTCGCCGCGCTCGGCCAGCGCGTGCTGATGGTCGATCTGGATCCGCAGGCCAACGCCACCTCCTGCCTGGGCGTCGATAAGCGCAACGTCCGCGACGGTACCTACGAGGTGCTGATCGGCTCCTGCACCCCCGTCGCGGCGATATTGCAGAATGCCCAACTCGGATTAAGCCTGATACCCTCCACGCCGGATTTAACCGGCGCGGAAGTGGAACTGATCAACGAGGAAAGGCGCGAGGTGCGGCTGCGGGATGCGCTCAAGGAAATCCTGCCGGCTTACGATTACATCCTGATCGATTCCCCGCCGTCGCTCGGCATCCTCACCCTGAACGCGCTGGTCGCCGCCGCCGACGGCGCGATCATTCCCGTCCAGTGCGAATACCTCGCGCTGGAAGGGTTGAGCCAGCTGACCCAGACGATCGGCCGCGTGCGCGCCTCCTTCCATCCGCAGCTCGAGATTCGCGGCGTGGTGATGACGATGTTCGACGGGCGGACGAATCTCGGCAATCAGGTGATCGACGAAGTCCGCCGGCATTTCCCCGGGAGGGTCTTCACCAGCGTTATTCCGCGCAGCATCCGGCTGGCGGAAGCGCCTTCCCACGGAATTCCGATTTCCGTTTACGCCCCCTCCTCCATCGGCGCGCTCGCGTATCAGGAATTGGCGGAGGAAATCCTGAAATCCGACGGGGCCCGGATCCACGCCAAGGGATAAATCCATGAGCGTTAAAAAACACGGTCTCGGGCGCGGTTTAGATGCCCTCCTCCCGGTCGAAGCCTCTTCCGCCGACGCGATGCTGGTGGCGGTGGAGAAGATCCGCCGCAACCCGCGCCAGCCGCGGATGGCGATCGACTCCGGCGAACTCGAGGACCTGGCGGCGTCGATCCGCGAGCACGGCGTCATCCAGCCGCTGATTGTCAGCCGCGGGGCGGTCGCCGAAGAGTACATCCTGATCGCCGGCGAGCGGCGGTTGGAGGCATCGAAGCTGGCCGGACTCGAACGCGTCCCGGTTCTGGTCCGCGACGCCACCGACCAGCAGCGCCTGGAACTGGCGCTGATCGAGAATCTCCAGCGCGAGGATCTTTCCCCGCTCGAGACGGCCGAAGCCTACCGCCATCTGCACGAGGATTTCGGACTCTCGCACGAGGAAGTCGCGCGAAGGGTGGGGAAGAGCCGCGTTACGGTCTCGAATACGCTGCGGCTGTTGAAATTACCCGAGCGCGTGCGCCAGGCGCTGGGCGGCGGACAAATTTCCGAAGGCCACGCGCGCGCCATCCTGGCCCTCCCGACCATCCAGGCGCAATTGGCCGCGGTGGATACGATCCTCAAGCGCGACCTGAGCGTCCGCCAGACCGAGGAACTCGCGCGCCGGATGACCGGCAAGCGTTCGCCCAAGCCTTCCCCGCCGCGCCTGCCTCCGGACCTGCGCGCGCTGGAGAAAAAATTCGAAGAAGCGCTGGGGACGCGGGTGACGATCAAGCGCGGGAAACGCGGCGGCCAGGTTTTACTCTACTATTATTCCGATGAGGAACTGGATGCAATTGCAGACCAGATACTGAAAGGGAAGTAGCACATAGGAAAGAGGAGGGGGTGTCCCGAATACGCACAATCACCGCCCCTCCCTTGCCCTTCCCCGCTGGGAACACGCGGGGACAGGCTCTCCGTCAAGAAAACCGCTTAACGGGGGAGGAATCGCACGCAGAAATCCTCCACCGTTAGCCGCCCTTGTTTTGGGGCCAACGGGGAAGGACAGAGGAGGGGATCAATCCAGGGGGAGAATATGATCAAGAGAAGAAAATCCCGTCGCGAGACAACAATTCAATCGACTCGCTTTGCCAAAGATCTCCGCTCTTCCGCCACACCCGCAGAACAGCTGCTTTGGTCGCGCCTTCGACGCAATGCGTTGGGCGTTCACTTCCGACGTCAAGCGCCGCTCGGAAAATACATACTCGATTTTTATTGTGTGAAATACAGGATAGCGGTGGAGGTTGATGGTGATGTTCACGTTGAAAAAACTCTTCAAGACAATGAAAGATCCGATTGGCTGAGGAACCAAAAACAAATCCGTGTTATCCGGGTGACAAACCGGGACGTTTTGGAGAATATTGACGGGGTAATAACATACATTCTTCAGGAATTGTATTCGCCCCCTCCCCTGCCCTCCCCCGTCAAGAAGACCGCTTGACGGGGGAGGATTCGCACACAGTAATCCTCCACCGTTGGCCGCCCTTGTTTTGGAGCCAACGGGGGAGGAAAGAAGGGGGGGTTGACCGAACACGAACAATCGCCCCCTCACTTGCCCTCCCCCGTCAAGAGGACCGCTTGACGGGGGAGGATTCGCACGCAGAAATCCTCCCCCGTTTACCGCATTCTGGTAAACGGGGGAGGACAGAGGAGGGGGTGGACATACATAAAAAAAATCCCGCGTTGAGCGGGATTTATTCTCAAGCCCTCGCTACTTTGGCGTAGTCCGCGCCAGCCACTCGCGAATTGTATTGGCGAGGGTCTCCAGCCGCGCCCGATCCCCTTCCTGGGTGGAACGCAGGGCATCGGATATTTCCTCGAACTCCTCTTCCATCCGGACAAGCTTATCCGCCACTTTGGCGAACCTGCGGTCGCGTTCCCGCCACTCGTCGTCCCAGGTGAGATTCTGCGCCGTCCACCGCTTTTGGTCGTCGGCCAGGAAGGTGGTCCAATCCTGCCGCAAACGGTCCTCCTGAATGCGCTGGATCTCCGCCGTCTCTTTGATTTTCTGCTCCATGCGGTCGGAAAGAACCTGGTATTCATTGATGGACTGACGCATGGTCCGGTGCAGTTCCTGGAAGCTTTCAACCTGCTTGAGGAATTCCGTCATCCGGACTATCGAATCCGCGCTGCGTTTTTCCCAATCCTTCCACTGCCGTTCACGCTCAACCTGGGCCGAAGTTTGCTGTTCCTGCCAGATCGCCATCGCATTGCGGCGCTCGAGTTCCAGCGCCATGAGTTCCGACAGGCGTCCGTCGACCCGCCGCCCGGCGGATTCCACCGCATCCAATCGCGCGGAGTTTTCGTTGCTCTTTTCGCGGATCGCCTGCTGTTCACCCTGGATGTCCGCCATGCGGCGGATATCCTGCAGCCGGCCTTCTTCCGCAGCGGCGATGATGCGCGTCCGCTCTTCATCCCGTTTCTGGATGGCATCCAGCGTTTTGCGCATATCCTGGAGAAGAACAGCCTGCCGCGCCTGTTCGGATTTGCGGGCTTCCATCGATTCCTGCAGGTCGCCGAGCAGCTCGATTTGTTTCTTGAATTCACCAATGGTTTTTTCAATGCGGTTCTTCTCGATCGCGCGCGACCGTCCGGCCTGATCCTCGAGTTCCAGGCGCCGTTTATCCATCGCGTCCAGCGCGCGGGCGGTATCTTCGCGGTGTTTGGCAATCAGTTCGTCGATCTTCTGCGGCTGGACGCGGGTTTTCAGTTTTGTCAGCTGCGCGCCCGTTTCCTGCAGCTGCTTGGCCTGAGATTCCAGCATGCCGGTCATGTTCGCCAGCCGCTCTTCAAGCTTGGCCAGCAGCGCCTTGTCTTTCCGGCGTTCCCCATCCAGCCAATCGACGCGGTTTTTCAGGTCTTCCCGAGCCATGGATTTTTCGCGGTTTTTCGATTCTTCTCGAGCCATCGCTATCTCCCGCCGGGATTATACCCGGCGCACTTTCGCTTCCACTCGGTATCGCTTCAGGGCGACGTGAAGGCCAGACGCTTCAGCACCGATTCGAGCACTGTGACGGAGCGTTCGTACTCATCCACATTAATCCGTTCCTCCGGGGTATGGTCCAGGGTCGAATCGCCCGGACCGTACACCGCCATCGGGCAGTTCCAAAACGGCCCCACCACGTTGATATCCGATGTTCCCAGCTTCAGGCTGAAGGATGGATTTCCGCCCTGGGCGCGGATGGCAGCCAGGAGTGCGCCGACTACGGGAGTGTTCTTTTCCACCCGGTAGGCGGCAACCTGCATGCCGTCGACCCGCAATTCCCCCGCGCCCTCGGCTGCCTCCCGCATTAATCGTTCCGCCTGTTCCGGCGGAGTGGATTGCGGGATCCGGAGATGACCGCCCAATTCCGCGGTCTGCGTGAATCCATCGCCGGTCGAGAACATTTTTTCCAGAATGGGTGTGATCTGGCTGAATTTTCGCTCCGTGCCGGTGTTTTCCCGCACGGAGATCTCCACCAGACGGTTCCAAAAACCCACCGCGGTTTCGCATGCGCTTACCTGGCCGGCCGCGGTATGCCCGACGGGCTGGCACGCGGTGAATTGGAACCGGACGATCCCGCGGTATCCGAGGGTGATGCGGTCCCACCCGCTTGGCTCTCCGATCAGCGCAAACTTCGGATGGAACCGGCCCGCGACGTATCGCGCTCCGGCGGAATCGCCTTCCTCGTCCACCGCGCCGATCACCACAACCTGCCAGCCTGGGATCGCGCCGTTCCGCGCGGCGGCGTCCACAAATACCGCCAGCGGGCCCTTGGCATCGACCGATCCGCGCCCATGCAGGATTCCCCCTTCCACGCGAACGCGGATCTTTCCGGGAACCGTGTCGATATGACCAAGCAGCACGATCTGATTCGGCCCCTCACCGATCATCCCAACGGCGTTTCCGGCTTTATCCGCGCGCGCCGATGTGAAGCCCAATCCGCGCATGTGCTCCACCAGCCAGGCGACGGCTTCGCCTTCTTTGCCGGTCGGGCTGTAGCGCTCCACCAATCCGAGCAGTGTCGCCGACGGTTGGGTCATTTTTCTATCGGTCCTCCAATATGGAATTGACGTCCAATAGCATCCCGAGGATCCCCCTATTGGCGTTAATCATATCCGAAATCCATATGGGGAATTATTTCCGTTCCAGTGAATACCGCGGGGCAATCGGATTTTCACGGCGAAGGGGATGAAGGCGAATCCGCTTCCGAGGAAGCCGCTTCGACGGATTTCAAATACAGGATCAGCCCGCCGGCTTCTAAAAGCGCCTGCAGGTTCGGCGGGAACGGCGGATACCGGAAGACGCCGGAGGGCAGGATCACTTCCCCACGCGCCAGGTCCACCTTCACCGGATCGCCTTTGCGGGCGGCGGCCACGGCTTCCGGGCAGACGATCGCCGGCAGTCCCTGGTTGATCGCGTTGCGGTAGAAGATGCGCGCGAACGATTCGGCGACCACCGCCCGTACGCCGCGTCCCTTCAGGCAGGTGACCGCCTGTTCGCGGGATGAACCGCAGCCCATGTTTCTTCCCGCAAAGACCACATCCCCCGGCTTCGAGGAACGCACAAACTCCGGATCGAGATCCTCCATCGCATGTGCGGCGATCTCCTCGGCCGTGCGCAGGGTGTAGGTGTATTTCCCAGGGAAGATCTGGTCGGTGTTGACGTTATCGCCGTAGACCCAGGCGGATCCATTGGCGGTGTACGGCGCGGGTTTCCCGCGTTTCTCTTTCGGCGGAGTGATTTCTTCTCGTCCGGCGCGCAGGTCCTTTCCCCGCACAAGCTGAATGAACCCGCCGGGCAATCCCATGGCGGAGGGTGCATATTCCTCCAATGATGGAATCCGCCCAAGGATCGCACTCGTCGCCACCAGTGCCGGCGAGCCCAGGTAGATCTCCGAATCCGGCTGGCCCATGCGGCCCTTGAAGTTGCGGTTGGCGGTGGAGAGGACAACCTCGCCCGCGGCGGGTATCCCCAGATGGTTGCCCATGCACGGGCCGCAACCCGGAACGCCGATTACCGCGCCCGCGTCCAGCAGTTCGCCGAGGATCCCCTCCTCAATCGCCGCGCGATACACTTCGACCGAGGCCGGGTTAATGAGCAAGCGCGTGCCGTGCGCCACTTTCTTTCCCTTCAAGACACGAGCCGCCGAGCGCAAATCCTCGAGCCGGCCGTTGGTGCACGTCCCGATGAATGCCAGATCGATCGGGCGGCCGGCTGCCGCAGTGAGCGTCCGCGCCTGATCCACGCCGTGCGGCGCCGCCACCATCGGTTCAACAGCCCCTAAATCCACCTCGTACTCTGCAAGGTACGCCGCTCCCGGATCGGGGTAAAGCGCGGAGGCTTCGCATTCACTCCGGCCCGCCCGTCCCGATTTACGCGAAGCGAGATAATCGAACACCGAATCGTCCGGTGCGAGATATGCGTTCTTTACGCCGAATTCGGCCATCACATTCGGGATGACTATCCGGCTGTCGATCGAAAGCGACCGCAATCCCGGCCCCTCGAATTCCGCCGAAAGATACAGCCCGCCGTCCGCGCCCAATTCGCCGATCAGTGCCAGGCAAAAATCCTTGGATGTCACGCCGGGACGCAGGCTCCCTTGGAGTATGAAGCGGACGCTCTGTGGAACCCGAAGCCACAACTTGCCGGTAGCCCACAGCGCCGCCACCTCGCTGCGGCCGATGCCGGCCCCGAAGGCGCCCATCCAGCCGTGGTGGGTGGTGTGGCTGTCCGCGCCGAGGATGAGCTGGCCGGGAAGCAGCAGCGCTTCCTCGCCGACTACCTGGTGGCAGATTCCGCGGCCGATGTCGAAGAAATCGCGCACGCCCTGCGCGCGCGCGAACGCCCGCACTTCGGCGTGATTTTGGGCATGCTTCGGCGTGGGCGGCGGGGAGGCATGGTCGAGAACAAGGATCAGGCGCGAAGGATCATGCACCTTCAGCGCGCCAAGTTCTTTGTGGAAAATTTGGGCGATCGCGGCGGTGTTATCGTGCGATAGGATCCGGTCCGGGCGCGCTTCGAGGATCTCACCGGCCCGGGCATCGGCCGCCCCCGCCGCGCGCGCGAGCGCCTTTTCGGCAAACGTGCGCGCCTCCGCCCTAGCGGAGTGCGCAGGTTTGCTTATGGTCTCGAAACCTGCGCGATCACGAAGCGAGGGTCCCAGTCCCGCAGAAGCCCGTCGCAGTGTGTTTTTGCCGGGATGCGCAGGTTCGTTCTTGGTCCTCGAGCCGGCGCGATCACGCAGCGGGGCCTTCGTCACTTAACCTGCTCCTTGCGGGGCTTTTCCTCATCCAGACGCTGGACGATCCGCTTGCGCGCTGATTCGGGCAGCAGCAATTTGGGTAGTTTGTATTCCTCGGTGGCGATCGAAAGCAGCAGTTCGGCCGGCGACTGGTCGGCGTCAATCTGATAAACGCGCTCCTTGAACCGCGCGGTGATATCACGCGCGGTGGCTTCATCCAGCTGGAAGTAGTGAATCTCCTTGAGGAAGTAATGGATCGTATTCCAACCGGAAAGCGGTCCGAGCAGGATATCCCGCTCACTGACCCCGAACACGTCCAACGGGTGCGCCTCGTAGGTGCTGGAGTCGTTGAGCATCGCGCCCTGGTGCACGCCGGCGGTATGCGTCCGGTTGGTGAGTGAGATCGGCTCCTTGGGTGGGACAAGCATGCGCAGTTTGTCGGCCGCGAGGACGTTGATCGGGTACGATCCGCGCAGATGGTATCCCTCCAGCGCGTCGTAATCCTGATCCAGATGCAGGTTGAACATCAGCGCCGTCATGGAAGTAATGCCGGAGCGCTCGCCGATCCCGAGCAGCGTGGTGTTGATGTAGCGTACGCCTTCGCGAATCGCCTCGAGCGTATTGGAAAGCGCGTAGCCGCGGTCGTCGTGGAAGTGCACTTCGAACTCGGTGACCGGATACCGCTCGCGCAACGCGCGGATGCGCTGGCTGACCAGCGCCGGCGTGGCCACCCCCACCGTGTCGGGCAGCCCCAGCCGGTCCACCAGCGCCGCCACCTGATCGTAAACCAAGAACTGGTCCTCCAACCGCGTGCGGAATGTATCTTCCCCGCTGAAGCGAAGGATCAGGTTGGGATGGTTTTTCCGCAGGTCCTCGAGCAGTGTGCGGGCCCGGCGCGCGATCTCCTCCAGGTCTTTGCCGGTATTGAACACGCGGGATTGGGGCGATGTGCCGATGAAGATGTTCAGCCCGTCGAATCCGGCGCGGATCGCGGCTTCCACATCATCCGGATGGCACCGCACGTGCGCCAGGAGGAAGGTGTACCCCTTCTGAGTGACCAGCTCGTCGCGCACCTGCTGGATCGCCTTCAGGTCCTCGCGCTCCTGCGGGCTGACCACGGGCGAAAACATCTCGATGAACTTCACCCCGTACAGGATCAGGGCGCGGATCAATTCAAGCTTGTCGCGCTCGGTGTAAAAGTACTTATGATGGTCATGCAGGAGCGAGGTCTGCTGGCCTTCGCGCAGCGTGGTATCGATAATCTCAAGTTTCCTGGGATGGTATAGACGGAAACGGTCTGGATTGTCCGCGGCGTTCATTTCAATTTTCTCTCCTCTTCGGCAAGAGGTTTCTCCAGCACGGCGGCGATTTGCTCCGCGACCTTATCTATTTGCGTTTGAGTGATGATCAGCGGGGGAAGCAGCCGGATGACGTTGAGCCCCGCGGGAAGGACCAGCACCCCGCGCTCGGCCAGCGCGGCAATGTAAGGCGTGGCTTTCTGTTTGATCTCAATCCCGATCAGGAGCCCGAGCCCCCGCACTTCGCGGATGAGCGGGGAGGAAATTGCGCGCAGCTTCGCCGTCAGGTACGCCGCCGAGTCGGCCGCTTTTTCCGCGATCCTTTCTTCTTCATATACATCCATCGCGGCTACCGCCGCGGTGCACGTTACCGGATTCCCGCCGAAGGTGTTGGCGTGGATCGCGGGTTGAAGCGCCCGGATCCGGTCGCCGATCACAATCGCCCCCATCGGGATGCCGCCGCCGATCGATTTGGCCAGCGCGAGGAAATCCGGCGTCACTCCGTAGTGCTGGCAGGCGAACATTTTTCCGGTTCGGCAAAAACCGGTTTGGACTTCGTCGAAAATAAGCAGCGCGCCTTTCCGGCGGCATATCTCCTGCGCGCCGCGCAGGAATTCCTCCGTCCCCGGATGCACCCCGCCCTCGGCCTGCACGACTTCCAGAATTATGCCGGCGGTTTTTTCAGTCACCGCCGCGTCCAATTCCTCCAGATTATTGTACGTCACATGCGTGAAGCCGGGGACGAGCGGAAGGAACGGATCGCGATACTTTTTATTCCAGGTTGCCGAGAGTGCTCCCATCGTCCGGCCGTGGAAACCGCGCTTGGCCGCCACGAACTCGGTCCGGCCGGTGGCATAGCGCGCCAGTTTCAGCGAGCCTTCCACCGCCTCGGTCCCCGAATTGCACAGGAACACCCGGTTGAATCCTTCGCCCGCCGCTTCCACCAGGCGCTGCTCGAGTTCCGCGCGCTTGGAAAAATAAAACATTTCCGTGCAGGATATCAACGTCTGAGCTTGTTCGGTGATCGCCCGGACCACCGCCGGATGGCAGTGCCCGAGGTTGGCCGAACCCTGCCCGGCGACGCAATCGATGTACTCGCGCCCGTTTTCATCCCAAACCAGCGCCCCCTGCCCGCGCACGATTGCGATCGGCCGCTTGACGTATAAACCGGATGTATATTTGTTCTCCCGTTCGATGGTAGTGGTCATGATTTCCTCATCCTTCCGACCTAACCCTCTCTCATCCGTCCTTCTCCCCCTTCCCTTCTCATCCCCTCGCTCCCCTTCTCCCAGCATAAGCTGGGAGAAGGGGAAGGGGGTTGAGGGCGATAAGACGTACAGAGTTGCGGGGTATGGAGGTTAGGTCGGTTTTATACCCTGCAACCGGAAATGGTCCTGTAAACTGCGGTACTTCAGCGCCTTCTCCCGCATCGCGCGGATGCCCATGACGGCGGCAGCCGCGGCGGAAAGCGTGGTCAGGAGCGGAACATTCATCACGGTCGCGGCGGCGCGGATGAGGTTCCCATCGGTGTGCGCATTCGGTCCGAGCGGCGTATTCAACACCATATGGACCTGCCCGCCGCGGATCAAATCCACGACGTTGGGCGAACCCTGTCCGACTTTGAATGCCGGCTCGACCTCCAGCCCGGCGTGCTTGAAGAATGCCGCCGTGCCGGGGGTGGCCGTCAGTCGGAAACCCATCCGCTGCAGATCGCGCGCCACTTTAAGCGCCGCGCCCTTGTCGTAATCGTTGACGCTGAAAAGCACCGCGCCTTCATCCGGCAGCGCCGATCCGGCCGCCATTTCCGCCTTGGCGAACGCATGCCCGAAGCGGCTGGCGTGTCCCATCACCTCGCCGGTGGAGCGCATCTCCGGCCCGAGCAGGCTGTCGGCTCCCGGCAGCTTCTGGAACGGGAGCACGGCCTCCTTCACAAAAAAACCGTCGACCGGGGGCTCGCCCGTGATGCCGCATTGGGCGAGCGTCTGGCCGGTCATGATCTGGGCCGCCCTGCGCGCCAGGGGGACGCCGATCGATTTACTCACGTAGGGAATGGTCCGCGAAGCGCGCGGATTCACCTCGAGCACGTAGACCACCTCATCTTTGATCGCCAATTGGACGTTCATCAACCCGCGGACCTTCAGCCGCTGGCCGAGTTTTTCCGCGTACTCGCGCATCGTGCTGAGGTGGAAGGCGCTGATTTTATACGGCGGCAGCACGCAGGCGGAATCCCCCGAATGCACACCGGCTTCCTCGATGTGCTGCATGATCGCGCCGATCACCGTCCGCTCGCCGTCGGCGATCGCATCCACGTCCGCTTCGTAAGCATCCTCAAGGAAGCGATCGACCAGCAGCGGCTGGCCCGGCGCGGCGGCCAGCGCCG
The DNA here is from genome assembly GCA_034430775.1 of Anaerolineales bacterium. Classification (GTDB taxonomy): domain Bacteria; phylum Chloroflexota; class Anaerolineae; order Anaerolineales; family RBG-16-64-43; genus JAFGKK01. The sequence continues at coordinate 36,314 of DAOUDU010000161.1, forward strand.
CGTTCACAAATCCCGCCAGCTGCGCTTCGTCGCCGACAATCGCCATCGCGCGCCCGCCCAATACAAACGACGGCCGCACCAGGAGCGGATACCCGATCCGCTCCGCGATCGTCCGCACTTCTTCCAGTGAGTAGGCAATCCCGTGTTCCGGCTGGGGAATGTCGAGCTCTTCCAGCACGGCCGCGAACCGCTGGCGGTCCTCCGCCAGTGCGATCGCATCGGGCGAGGTGCCCCAGATCGGTACGCCCGCCTTGTCCAGATCGGCCGAAAGGTTGAGCGGGGTCTGCCCGCCGAATTGCACGATCACCCCGACCGGCTGCTCGCATTCCACGACGTTCAGCACATGTTCCAGCGTAAGCGGTTCGAAGTAAAGCCGGTCGGCCGTGTCGTAATCGGTCGAAACCGTTTCCGGATTGCAGTTGAGCATTATCGTTTCGTATCCCAGCTCATGCAGCGCGAACACCGCCTGGCAGCAGCAGTAATCGAATTCGATTCCCTGCCCGATCCGGTTCGGCCCGCTGCCGAGGATCAGCACCTTCGGCCGCGGCGTCACCCGCGCCTCGTCCTCGGTTTCGTAGGAGGAATAGAGGTACGGGGTCTGCGCTTCGAATTCCGCCGCGCAGGTATCCACCCTTAGGAAGGTCGGCCGGATGCCGAGTTCCAGCCTGCGGGCGCGGACATCCCCGGCGCTGTGCGTAATCTCCGGCTTCGACAGCAGCCGCGCCAGCCGGCTATCCGCCAAGCCGCTCTGCTTCGCCGTACGGAAGAGTTCAACCGGCAGCGATTCCAGGCCATAGGCGGAGATGTCTTTTTCAAGATCTGCAATCCCGCGCATCTGATCCAGGAACCACAGGTCCATTCCGGTCAGCGACGAAATTTCCTTCAGGTCGGCGCCGTCGCGGATCGCGCGGTACACGTCGAACAACCGCCCCGCCGTCGGGACGCGCAGGCTTTCGAGCACGGCGGCGGTTTTCCCGCCGGCGGGCGCGCTCTTTTTCGGCCCGGATCCATCGAGTGCGTCGATGCCGCTTTCCAGAGAAAGCACCGCCTTCGAAAGCGCTTCGGGCAGGGTCCGGCCGAGCGCCATCACCTCGCCCACCGATTTCATCTGGGCCCCGAGCGTCGGATCCACGCCCGGAAATTTTTCGAACGCCCAGCGCGGGATCTTCACCACCACATAATCCAGCGAGGGTTCGAACCCGACCTTGGTTTGGCCGGTAATGTCGTTGGTGATCTCGTCCAGCGTGTACCCGACGGCGACGAGGGCCGCAACCTTGGCGATCGGGAAACCGGTGGCTTTGGAGGCCAGCGCCGAGGAGCGCGAGACGCGCGGATTCATCTCAATTACCAGGGTCCGCCCGTCGGCCGGGTTGACCGCGAACTGGACGTTCGATCCGCCGGTTTCGATCTCCACCGCGCGCATCACCCGCCGCGCCAGGTCGCGCAGGATCTGATATTCTCGGTCCGTGAGGGTCTGGGACGGCGCGATGGTGATGCTGTCGCCGGTATGCACGCCCATCGGGTCCAGGTTTTCGATGCTGCACACGACGACGAAGTTATCCGCCCGATCGCGCATCACCTCGAGTTCGAATTCCTTCCACCCCAGGACCGATTCTTCCAGCCAAGCCTGCCCGATCGGCGAGACGGCGATCGCCTTGCGCACCGCCTCAGGGAGCTCCTCGGCATTATGCACCCACGACGCGCCGGTTCCGCCGAGCGCGAAAGATGCGCGCACCAGAACCGGGTAGCCGGCTTCCGTCGCCCGGATCCGGGCTTCCTCGAGGTTATGCGCCGGGCCGCCGCGCGGAACCGGAATATGGTTCGCCCGCATGACTTTGTTGAATTGCTCGCGGTCTTCGGCCAATTCGATCGAGTGCAGTTTTGCGCCGAGGAGCTGTACGTGATGCTGTTCCAGAGTCCCGCGTTTTCCGAGCGCCAGCGCCAGATTCAACCCGGTCTGCCCGCCGACAGTGGGCAGCAGCGCGTCGGGATGCTCCTGGGCGATGATCGCTTCCAGCGTTTCCGGCGTGAGCGGTTCGATGTAGGTCGCGTCGGCCAGATCCGGATCGGTCATGATCGTGGCCGGATTGGAATTGACCAGGATCACGCGATACCCTTCGGCGCGCAGGGCTTTGGTCGCCTGCGTTCCGGAATAATCGAATTCGGCCGCCTGGCCGATCACGATCGGACCGGAGCCGACGACCAGGATCGAGTGGATATCGGTTCGCTTGGGCATCCTAGGCTCCCCGCCTTTCGACCAGCGCGAAGAACTGCCCGAATACCTCGCGGGCGTCGTGCGGCCCCGGCGACGCTTCGGGATGGAACTGCACGCAGAATACCGGCCGGTCCGTCATCCGGAAGCCCTCGAGCGATCCGTCGTTAAGCGAGAGTAAAGTGACTTCCGCTTCGTCCGACGGAAGGCTGTCGGGCTCAACGATGTAATTGTGATTTTGCGCGGTGATCCATACTTGCCCCGTACGTTCGTCGCGGACGGGATGGTTGCCGCCGTGATGGCCGAATTTGAGTTTGGTGATCCGTCCCCCGAGCGCGAGCCCGATCAACTGATGTCCGAGGCAGATCCCCAGCGTCGGCACGCCGCTATCGATCAGCGTCCGCACGGTATCGGCGATCTTCGGCAGCCCGCGCGGATCCCCGGGGCCGTTGGAAAGGAAGATGCCGTCCGGCTTAAGCGCGAGCGCCTTTTTGGCGGGCATGTTCGACGGCACGACGGTGACCTTTGCGCCATCCGCCGCCAGGTGACGGAGGATGTTCTTTTTAATCCCGAAATCATAAGCGAGGATATGCTTCCCGTTCATCGCGCCGGGCCGGTCGCCCTCCACCCACCGGCTGCCCGGATCGCCCGCCCAGGCATATTCCTTCGGGCAGGATATCTCGCTGACCATGTCGCGTCCGTCGAGGCCGGGCCACTCCCGCGCCATGGCGATTAATTTTTCGGGATCGGTTCCGCGCGTGGAAAGCGCGGCCTTCTGCGTGCCGCCGTCGCGGAGTGTGCGGGTCAGCCAGCGCGTGTCCACACCGCTGATCCCGGGCACGCCGGCTTCGGCGAGCCACTCCGGAAGCGGCTTCTCCGCGCGCCAGTTGGATACAACCGGGCTGATCGCGCGCACCACCGCCGCCGAGATCTGCGGTGCGCCGGATTCGTAATCCTCGCGGTTGACGCCGACGTTCCCGATATGCGGGCAGGTGAACAGCACGCCCTGTCCGCGGTAGGAGGGGTCGGTTAGGATTTCCTGATACCCTGTCATGCTGGTGTTGAACACCAGCTCGAACACGGCGTCGGCTTCCGCCCCGAAGCAAGCGCCGCCGAGAACGGTCCCATTTTCGAGGACTAGAGTCGCATCATTCATGAAACAACCGTTCCTTTCCCGGCCAATGCGGACGTGACCGGTGAGGGGATCCGGCTGTCGGCGAAGATCACCCGTTGTACGCCTTCCCCGAGCGCCTCGCTTGCTCCGAGCACCTTCTTCTTCATCCGGCCCTCGGCGAATTTCAACGCCTCCTCGAGTTTGGAGCGCTCGATTTTCGGCATCAACGTGCTTTCATCGGGGAAGCGGCGCATGAGGCCGGGTACATTGGTCAGGATCACCAGGCTTTCGGCCTTCAAGGCGCCTGCGATCATCGCCGCCGCGCGGTCGGCATCGACGTTGAGCGCAACGCCTTCCGGAGAAATCGCCAGCGGCGCGACGACCGGGGTAAGGCCGGCCTGGATCAGCATCTGGAGGAGCGGCGCGTCAACGGTCTGGATCGTTCCGGTGTGATCGTCGTGCAGCATCCGCACCCTTCCGTTTTCCACGGCGCGCACGGTTTCCTTGCGTTTGGCCAGCATCAAATGCCCGTCCACCCCGGATAAACCGAACGCGTTGATGCCGAGTTTCTGCAGGCGTTCGACAAGGATTGTGTTGATCTTTCCGGAGGTGACCATCGCGAAAATTTCCAGCGTCTCGCGGTCGGTGTAGCGCGAGGTGAACCCCGAGGGCGAGGTGATGAACCTGGGCGGGCGGCCGAGTTTCTCGGAGACCGCGTTCGTCTCCTCCGACCCGCCGTGGACAAGCACGGCCTGCTGCCCGGATTTCACAAGTTGCGCGAGATCCTCGCATACGGTATCCATATTGTTGCCGGCGGCTCCGCCGATTTTTACAACCAGCATGCGTCTTCTCCTTCCTCGCCCCCATCCCCTGTAGAGGCGCACGGCCGTGCGCCCCTGCAGGGGATGGGGGCGAAGGGGGTTAAATCGGATGCAACCCGGAAAATTCCAACCCGGCGGTTTCCTCAAATCCGAACATCACGTTCATGGCCTGGACGGCGGATCCGGAGGCGCCCTTCATCAAATTATCGATCGCCGCCATCGCAACGATCCGCCCCGTCTCCGGGTCGAGCTCGAATCCCACGTCCACATAATTACTGCCGGCCAGGATCTTCGGGTCCGGCACGCGGTGCACGCCGGTTTTTTCCTTGACGATGCGGAGGAAAGGTTCCTCCTTGGCAAACGCCCGGAAGGCCCGCCATAAATCCTTTTCCGTCACGCCGGATTTGGCGAAGGCGTGCGCCGCGGCCAGCGCCCCGCGCACCAGGTCGACGGAGGTGATCGTCATATGCACATCCGTTAAGCCCAGCTCCTGGATCACCTCGGCGGTATGCCGGTGACCGGAGGGCGCATAGGTGCGGATCACGCCCGCCCGCTCCGGATGGTGCGAGCCGGCATTCGGGCTGGCTCCCGCCTCGGACGACCCGACCTTCACATCGACAATGACCGGGCGCGCCGGATCGAGCAGCCCGCCCCGCACCAGCGGCGCCAGGGCGAGGTTGGCCGCCGTCGCATTGCACCCCACCCCGCTGATGTAATTCGCCGTGCGCATTTTCTCGCGGTGGAATTCCGGCAGGCCGTAGACGAATTTTCCCATCCACTGCGGCGCCTGGTGGTCGTGCCCGTACCATTTTTTGTAAAGCGCCGCTTCCTTCAGCCGGAAATCCGCCGAAAGGTCGACCAGCTTCCCGGCCAATCCCGCGTACCGCGCGATTTCCTTCTGCGCCTCCCCGTGCGGTAGCGCGAGGAAAAGAATGTCGCACGGTTGCAGAACCTGCCGCGAAACGAACTGCATCGCCGTCCGCTTGCGCAGGTTCGGATGCATCGAATACACATACTCGCCGATGTGCCGCTCGGAGGTCGCCTGGGTCACCTCGATGTTGGGATGCCCGAGCAGCAGCCGCAGTAACTCGCCGCCGGTGTACCCGGAAGCGCCGACGATCCCGGCTTTCATCCGCTGGCTCATTTTAATATCTCCACGATCGCCGCATGCGGCACAGGATGGTATTGCGCGCGGAAGGTGTCCTTCTTCTTCCCAACCTCGATCGTATAGTCGATCACGAGCCCGGGGATATCGATCCCGGTGGCCGGAACCGAGGTATGAAACTCCATCGTGTGGTTGACCTCGTTGACCAGGAACCCGCGATCCTTGTCTTCGAGAATATCCACCGCCAAAACGCCTCCGCCGACGGCCCGCGCCGCGTTGACGCAGATCGTATCCAATTCGGGCGTCACCGGGCAGGCCGAGCCCTGTCCGCCGCGGGCGGTGTTGGTGATCCAGTGTTCCGAGGTGCGGTAGATGGCGGCGATGGTCCGGTCGCCGACGACGAAGGCGCGGATATCGCGCCCCGGCTTCTTGATGTATTCCTGGATGTAGAAGATGTTCTGCTGGTAGTTTCCCAGCACCTCGCGCGCCTCGAGGATCGCCTCGGCCGCGTCGCGGTCGTTGATCTTCGAAACCATCCGGCCCCACGAGCCGATGACCGGTTTCAGGACCACCGGATAGCCCATGGCTTCAATCGCCGCCACCGCGCTTTCCGGCGTGAAGGCGACTTTCACCTCGGGCTGCGGTATCCCGGCGAATTTAAGCGCCGCGGAAGTCCATAACTTGTCGCCGCAGGTATCCGCCACGGCCGAGGTGTTCACGGTCGGGATGCCCCAGCCGTTGAGAATTTTACAGGCATACAACCCGCGCCCATACGACAGGCTGCGTTCGAGGAGCACCGAGAGGTGATCCCATTCCCCGGGATGGTTGAGATCGAATTTCACTCCCCGGTCGTCGATTTTTTCATACGCAACCCCGCGTTTTTCGAGCGCTTCGAACAGCCATTTCTCCTCGATCCGCAGGCGGGTCATCAACACGCCGATCTTCATCGTCGCCACCTATCAGCCTTCCCTGCTGTCCGGATCCGCATCCCTATTCGCCCCAATCCTCGGCTTCTTTCGGCGCCAGAGTCAACGTGACAGGCTCGACCGCCGTAAGCTCCAATTCGACTCCGCAATCCGGGCAAATGAGGATTTCCCCGGTTTGCGCATCTTCCAGAATCGCCACTTCCGCTTCACATTCCGGACAAAGACCTTTCATTTTAAATCTCCTTTGGGGCGCGCTCCGGCGCGCCATGAATTTTTTCGCCCCTCATCCCCAGCCCTTCTCCCGGCCAAAGCCGGGAGAAGGGAGTCGGCGTTTTTCCGACGGGATGAAGTAAAGCTGCGGTTATTTCTTGCGTCTCTTAACTGCGTAAAATTCGTTTCGCTTGTTCCAGTTGCACTTTGACAGCTTCCGGCGCCGTACCGCCCTTGGCGGATCGGCGGGAAAGAGCGCTTTCCAGACGGAACGCGTCCGCAAGATCCTTTTCAAATCCGGGATGGATGGCCGAAAACTCCTTCAGATCCATCCGCGACAGGCGAACCCCCAGCTCAATTGATCGCCGCACCGCCTTGCCCGCGGCGGCATGCGCCTGCCGGAACGGTATTCCCTTGCCCACCAGGTAGTCGGCAAGATCCGTAGCGAGCATTCCGTCGTCAAGCGCCGCGTTCATCCTCTCCGAATTAATGACGAGCGTATCCAGCATGCCGCCCATCACCGGCAGCACCGTCGCGAGTATGTCCGCCGCTTCAAATACCGGGAGTTTATCTTCCTGAAGATCCTTGTCGTACGCCGAAGGCAAACCTTTCAATACCGCCAGCATCCCGGTCAGCAGGCCGATCAGGCGGCCGCTCTTTGCGCGCGCCAGTTCGAGCAGATCCGGATTCTTTTTCTGCGGCATCAGGCTCGAGCCGGTGGCGTAGGCATCGTCCAGCTCAAGGAAGCCGAATTCGGCGGTCGAGAACAGGATCAACGAATCCGCCAGCCGGCTGCAATGCACGCCGGTCAGTGCGGCGAGGAACAGGAACTCGGCCGCAAAATCCCGGTCGGAGACGGCGTCGATGCTGTTGGGAGCGGCGGTTGAAAAACCCAAATCCAGGGCGAGCGCTTCCCGGTCCACCGGAAAGGCGGTCCCCGCCAGCGCGCCGCTGCCCAGCGGGCAGATCGCCGTGCGGTCGCGCGCCTCCCGCAAGCGCGCGGCATCCCGCTCCAACGCCCAGAAGTGCGCAAGCCACCAGTGCGAGAGCAAAACCGGCTGGGCCCGCTGCGTGTGGGTGTACCCGGGCATCACGGTCTCCGAATCCCGCTCCGCCCGTGAAACGAGCGCTTGCTGGACCTTGCGGATATCCGCGTGAAGCCTGTCCTCGGCTTCCATCAGCCACATCCGGAAATCCGTCGCCACCTGGTCGTTGCGGCTGCGGCCGGTATGCAGCTTGCCGGCCGGCTCGCCGATCAACTCCCCCAGCCGCCGTTCCACCGCAGTGTGGATATCCTCGTCGGTCGGGGCAAAGGCGAAGGTTTCCGCCGCAAGTTCATTGCCGATTTGTTCCAGGCCGGTCCCGATCTGACGGGTTTCCTTCTCCGTCAATACTCCGGCACGCTGGAGTGCGTGGGCCCAGGCGATCGAGCCGTGCACATCCTGCGCGAACAGGCGGCGGTCGATGGGCAGCGACGCATTCAACGCATCCGCCTTCGCATCCAACCCGCCTTCCAACCGTCCGGTCCAGAGTTGTTTCATCAAAATCAATCCTTCTCTTCCCCCTCTCCCAGCCACCGACCCGCATGTATTGGCTGGGAGAGGGGATAGGGGTGAGGGGTTAATCCCTATCCACGGCTTCCGGCGGAACCGGTGGAATGCCCTTGCCGCCCTCTTCGAGCAGCGCCCGCACCTTCAGCGGGAGACCGAAGAGGTGGATGAAACCGGCGGCGTCGCGCTGGTCGTACACCAGCGAGTGGCCGAAGGTGGCGAAATCCTCGCGGTAGAGGCTGTACGGACTGGACCGCTTCTGCACGATCAGATTCCCCTTGTAAAGGTTGAGCGTGATGGAGCCCGTCACGTGTTCCTGAGTCTTGTCGATGTAGGCCTGCAGATCCTCCCGCAAGGGTGTAAACCACTGTCCGAAATACACCAGCTCGGCGTAGCGCTGGGCGACCGTTTCCTTATAATGCTGCGTTTCGCGGTCCAGGGTGATGCTTTCCAGCTCGCGGTGCGCCGCCACCAGAACGGTTCCGCCGGGGGTCTCGTACACGCCGCGGGATTTCATCCCCACCAGCCGGTTTTCCACCAGGTCCACCCGGCCGACCGCATTGCGCCCGCCGATTTGGTTTACCGTCTCAATAAGTTTCGCACCCGTCAGCTTTTTTCCGTTAAGGGAAACCGGATTCCCGCGTTCGAATGTGATCTCGATCGTCTCCGGCCGGTCAGGCGCTTTTTCGGGTGAGGTGGTCAGTTGGAAGAGATCCGCTTCCGGCGCGTTGGTGAGATTTTCCAGCGGCCCGCCCTCGTGGGAAAGGTGCCACAGGTTCCGGTCCCGGCTGTAGAGTGATTTTCCGGTCGTTTCCGGAAGGGTAATGTTGCGCGCCTTGGCGTACGCCACCGCATCTTCCCGCGAGCGGATGTCCCACTCGCGCCAGGGGGCGATGACCTTCAGGCGCGGATTGATCGCGGTATAGGTGAGTTCAAACCGCACTTGGTCGTTGCCCTTGCCGGTGCAACCGTGGGCGACGGCATCGGCCCCGACCTGCTCCGCCGCCATCACCTGGTGTTTGGCGATCAGCGGCCGGGCGATGGAGGTTCCCAGCAGGTATTTCCCCTCGTAGACCGCACCGGATCGGATCAGCGGGAAGATGTACTCACGCGCGAATTCCTCGCGCAGATCTTCGGTGATCAGCCGGCTGGCGCCGGATTCCTTGGCGCGCTTCGCAAGGGAAGCGGTCTCCCCGACGCCCTGTCCGATGTCGGCGGTGAAGCACACCACCTCGCACCCGTAGGCTTCCTTGAGCCAGGTGACGATAATCGAGGTATCCAGCCCGCCGGAATAGGCCAGCACCGCTTTCTTGATTCTATCCTTCTGCATGTTTTTCTCCTTTGATCCCATCCGGGTTTCACCGCCCGATCCGTCGCATCGAAGAGGCGCCGAGACGCGAAAAAAAGCCCTCCGGGTATCGGAGGGCTTTGATATTCATTCCAGTACGCTTGTCCGTGCTCGGCCCAAGCCTAACTAGCCCACCTTCCCGATTTCCGGGTGGAAGAAAGGACGACGAGCGCGAGCCTTCAACAGAATGGTATCCATGACTTTCGAAGCCGAATTTTACCGGAGGTTGCGGCCGATGTCAAGCCGCCGGAAGGATATAATACGCACGTCTCAGACACCACGGAAAGGAAACCATCATGCGGATCGCTCTCGATGCAATGGGTTCGGACCAGTTCCCCCAGCCGGATGTGGAGGGCGCGGTGATGGCGGCGCGCGAATGCGGCGAGGAAGTGCTGTTGATCGGCGACGAAAAAGTTATCCGCCCGGTATTGGATGCGCTGGCGCCGGGGAAGCTGCCGATCCAGCTCCTCCACGCGCCCGAGATGTTGACCATGAAGGAAAAAGGGCTGGCCCTCGCGCTCAAGGCCAAACAAAAGGAACCCAAGACGTCGATGGCGGTCGGAGTCGATCTGGTCAAGCAGGGCAAGGCCGACGCTTTTGTGACGATGGGAAACACGGGCGCGGCCGCCTCGGTAGCCTTCTTCCGGCTCGGCATGCTGCCGGGGATTGAGCGACCGGCCCTGGCGCCGGTCTTTCCGACGCGCAAAGGGTTTTGTGTGGTGCTGGATATCGGAATCAATCCGGACCTTCAACCGAAGAACCTGCTGGATTTTGCGGTCATGGGGTCGGTGTATGCGGAAGCCGTGCGCGGGGTGAAGCGGCCGCGGGTGGCGTTGCTATCCAACGGCGAGGAAACCGGCAAGGGCAATTTCCTTGTCCGCGAGGCCACGCCGATGCTCGCGGCCAGCGCCCTGAACTTCATCGGCAACGCCGAACCGAAGGAAGTCTACGCCGGTAATATCGATGTGCTGGTCACCGACGGCTTTTCGGGAAACGTCTTCCTGAAATCCTCCGAGGCGGTGGCCCGGATGATCATCGACACGATTAAGGAAAAAATTCTGGCCGGCCCGCTCCTCGTGAAGTTGGGTGGCGCGTTGGTCAAACCCGCCCTGACAGACATTAAAAAACTGCTCGACCCCAGCGAAGAGGGCGCGGCGCCGCTGCTTGGTGTGGACGGACTGGTCTTCATCGGCCACGGCCGGTCGGACGCCCTGGCGGTGAAGAACGCCGTCCGGGTAGCGGCCGACGCCGCCCGCGCCGGGATGCAGGATCTTATCCGCAAGGAAATTTCAAGACTCGCTTCCGGCACTCCGGGGGCATCCTAAGGAGAAAGCATGATAAATCCACGACCCCGTGTAGTGATCACCGGAATGGGGGCCATCACGCCCCTCGGCCTGACCGTCGCCGAGCTTTGGGAAGGGCTGCTGGCCGGCCGGTCGGGCATCAGCCGGATTACCCGATTCGACGCCAGCCCACTGCCATGCCAGATCGCCGGCGAAGTGAAGGATTTCGAACCCGGCAAGTACATCAATATAAAGGAAGCCCGCCGCATGGCGCGCTGTTCCCAACTGGCGCTTTGCACCGCCCAGGAAGCCATCCGGGCCGCCGGGCTGGAAGCCGGCTTCCCGGACCATGAACGGGCGGCCGTGATGCTCGGAACCGCCGTCGGCGGCTGGGACCGGATGTCGGAGGGGTTGAAAGTAATGTGGAACCAGGGATATATGAAGGTCAACCCCTTTATCCCGCCCTCCTCCATCCCGAATATGGCGGCCCATCATCTTTCGCAAAAATACCAGACCTACGGCCCGCTCAACACCGTCCCGACCGCCTGCGCGGCGGGGACCCAGGCGATCGGCGAAGCCGCCGAACTGATCCGCCGGGGGGCCGCAGACATCGTCATCACCGGCGGCACGGAAGCGCTGGTGTTGGATTTCATGATCGCCTCGTTCTGTGTGATGCGGGCGCTGCCGCTGAATTTCAACGACGATCCGGAACGTGCTTCGCGCCCCTTCACCAAGAATCGCGAAGGATTCGTCTTCTCCGAAGGCTGCGCGATCCTCGTGGTCGAAAGCCTCGAGAGCGCGCGCCGGCGCGGCGCTTCGATTCTGGCCGAGATCCTCGGGTATTCCTCCTCCTCCGATGCCTACCACGTCGCCGCGCCGGATCCCACCAGCGCGGGTGCGGTGCGCGCGATCCGCTGGGCGCTGCAGGATGCCGCCATCCCGCCCGAACACGTGGATTACATCAATGCGCACGGCACGTCCACACCGGCCAACGACCTGATGGAGACCAACGCGATTAAGCAGGTATTCGGCGAGCGCGCCCGGAAAATCCCCATTTCATCTACCAAATCGATGATCGGCCATCCGCTGGGAGCCGCCGGCGCGGTGGAGGCGGTGGCCTGCGTGCAAACCCTGCTCCACGGGAAGATCCACCCGACGATCAATTACGACACCCCCGACCCGGAATGCGACCTGGATTACGTGCCGAATACCGCGCGCACAGCCGACGTCCGGATCGCCCTCTCCAATTCCTTCGGCCTGGGCGGGCAGAATGCCTGCCTGGTGCTTCGCAAGTGGGAGGCCGAGTGAAAAAAATTTCCAATCCCCGATTGCTCAAACGCAATAAGCAGATCGGCAACTACGGGCAGCTGGCCGGGATGGCGGTCCTGCTTGGCGGATTTGCCGCTTCGTTCTTAATGCCCGAACGGCTGGACCTGTCTTACCTTTCGCTGGTCCTCGGGTTTATCCTGGTCACTGTCGGCTCGACATTCACCAGCCGCTGGGGACGGACTCCCCCGCCCGACGAGGCGGTGGACGATGTGCTCAAGGGGCTCGACGACCGCTACACGCTCGTGCATTACCGGCTGGGCGCGGATCATGCGCTCTTCACGCCGAACGGGATCCTCGCGATCCTGGCAAAATACGAACGCGGCCAAGTTTCCTTCGACGGGAAGAAGTGGCGCCAGACGGGCGTCTCCGGATTTATGAAATTCTTCGGGGCCGAGGCGCTGGGTAATCCTTCCGCCGACAGTCAGTTCGAAGCGGAAGGCCTGACCCGCAGGCTGCGCAAGATCCTGGGAGAGGGCGAGACGTTCATCGTCCGGCCGATCATCGTTTTTGTTAACGATAAAACCCGGGTCGAAGCCGACGCGTCGCCGGTTCCGGCCCTGCACGCCTCGAAGGTCAAGGAATACATCCGCCATATGCCCAAGGAAACGCCGCTTCGGCCGGACCAGCTCCGGCAAGTGATAGAATATGCGGGCGCAAAAAAATGACGGCGGCGGGCGTATGACACCGGCGCCGGCACAATCCAATTCCGAAGGAGAATTTCACCGTGGCGTACAAAATTACCGACGATTGCATTAGTTGCGGAGTTTGCGAACCGGAATGCCCCAACCAGGCGATCAGCTCGGGGGATGCACACTTCGAGATCAATCCGGATCGGTGCACCGAGTGCGTCGGGTTCTTCGATCAACCCCAATGCGTTGGGGTCTGCCCGAGCGAAGCCATCATTCTGGATCCCGACCACAAGGAAAGCAAGGATGAACTGATGGCTAAGAAAACCAAGCTTCATCCGTAACCGCCGGACCGGCGGGGCAGAATGTGTTTTTCAAGCGGGTGGCCGACGGCCACCCGCTCTTTTTTTATTCGCTGTCCCAACTCCCCCTGTCCCTTGCTTCCCGTAATACGGGGAGCAAGGGACAGGGGGAGTTGGGATGGTTGGTTGTAGACTCGGGAATCGCGGAAATGCTAAAATGCTGTTCCTTGGATTGTGCGGTTTTACCCGAAGGAGCGATACATGGATGTCGAGATCGTGGTTATCGGGGACGAATTGATCCTGGGGACGATCATGGATTCCAATACGCAATTCATCGCCCAGGCTCTCCGTGAAGCCGGATTCCGCTTGCGGCGCGTGACGACCGTCGGAGACGATCCCGGACGGATCGTGCGCGCTTTCCAGGATGCGTCGGCGGAGTCGGATGCCGTAATCGCCGCCGGCGGTTTGGGCCCGACGGTCGATGACCCGACCCGTGATGCCGCGGCGAAAGCGGCCGGCGTGGAACTGGAATTCCATTCCGATCTGTGGGAGGCGATCGAGGCACGCTTCCACAACCTCGGCCGCGCCATCCCCGAAAACAACCGCAAGCAGGCTTACCTCCCCTGCGGAGCGGCGGCGCTTCCCAATCCGATCGGAACCGCGCCCGGATTCTCACTGGTGCTCGGCCGATCGGTCCTGTTCGCGGTGCCCGGCGTGCCGAGCGAAATGGAGGCGATGGTTACCGGGCAGGTCCTCCCCGGATTGATAAAGCGCTTCGGGGACGGGCAGGTCGTCCGCACCCGGACGCTCCACGTCGCGGGTCTCGGGGAATCGACGATTGACGAGCGGATCGGCCGCTGGGAAAGCGGGGAGAATCCGAACGTGGGATTAATGGCACACGCCGGCCTGACCGACATCCGCATCGTCGCCCGCGCCGCGGACGAAACGGGCGCGCGGAGAATGATCGCCGCCGCTGAAGCGGACATCCAATCTTCTCTTGCGGGATATATTATCGGCGTCGACGAGGAAACACTCGCGAGCGCGGTCCTGCGGTTGCTGCCAAAAGATGCCAGCCTGGTCACCGCGGAAAGCGGGACCGGCGGCGAATTGGCCGGAATGCTGGGGCTGGAGAATTCCGAGGCTTTCCGGGGAGGGCTGGTGCTCGGCATCAAGACCGCGCCGGAGGATCCAGCGCAAACGCTGCGCGATTGGCGGTTGGCGCACGAGGCAACGCACGCCATTGGATTGACGCTTTCCCCGTTGCCGCGCGGTTTCCGCTCGGAATACACCCTGTTGTCGGGCGGGACCGAAACGCGCAAACGGCGGACTCACATGGTTCCGCACACGATGGCGGCACGCTGGGCGGCGAATACCGCGCTAACCGCGCTGTGGGATTTGCTGCGCGGTTCCCTCACAGAATAATTCGCGAAGGCGCACGGCACGTGTGTTATATTTGCGTTTTCCTCCCGTCCGGGACGGCGGCCTAGCATGTGCTTTCCGCCGGATCATAAAGGATGGTGACCATGTACAAAGGATTCCCCGAAACCCAGCCGCCGATCGCAGCCGAACTCCAATTGCCCAAACGGATTTCCCGCCTGCCAGAGATGGCGTACAACCTTTGGTGGACTTGGCATCCGCAGGCTCAAGGACTGTTCCGGCAGATCGACTTCTCCCTTTGGGAGGAGGTTCGGCACAACCCGGTCCAATTCCTCCGGAAAATCCGGCGGCCGCAGCTTAACGCCGCACTGTCGAACGTCAGCTACCTGGAGACTTACGACCGGGTGATGGAGTCCTTCGACCATTACCTGAACGCCACCGGCATGTGGTACTCGCGGGAAAACCCCGACCTTCTTAACCGTCCCATCGCCTACATTTCCACCGAATACGGTTTGCATGAAAGCATCCAGGGGTATGCCGGCGGACTGGGCGTGCTGGCCGGCGACCTGATCAAGGAAGCCAGCGATCTTGGGATTCCCATGGTCGGGCTTGGGTTCCTGTACACCTTGGGTTATTTCCGGCAAAGCATGACGGAAGACGGATGGCAGGAAGCGAACTACGAGCCGCTGGATTTCGCCAACCTCCCGGTCTGGCCGGTCCTCGGGCGCGACGACAAGCCGCTTACGATCAGCGTCTCGCTTCCCGAGCGGGAACTGGCGGCGCGCCTATGGCAGGTGCGGGTCGGACGGATCCCCCTCTACCTTCTGGACAGCAACGTCGAAACCAATTCGCCGACCGACCGCGAACTGACGGCGCGGCTTTATACCAGCGAGGCGGAACAGCGGATCTCCCAGGAGATTATTCTCGGGATCGGCGGCGTGCGCGCCTTGCGTGCGCTTGGCTACAACCCGACCGCCTGGCATCTCAACGAGGGGCATTCGGCCTTCGCGCTGCTGGAACGGGCGCGCGAATATGTGGCCGCCGGTCGGACCTTCGAAGACGCGAAAGAAATCGTCCGCAAAACGACGATCTTTACCACCCACACGCCGGTGCCGGCCGGCGCGGATGAATTCCCACTGTGGATGATGGATAAATTCTTCTCGCCCTACTGGCCCCAACTGGGTCTTGAACGGGATGCCTTCCTTGATATCGCCCGGCACAAGCAATCCTGGGGCGAAACCTTCAGCATGCCGGTCCTGGCGCTGCGCCTTTCCGCTCACGCCAACGGCGTTTCGGAATTGCACGGCCGCGTCGCGCGGAAAATGTACCACCATCTCTGGCCGGATCTGCCGGAGGACAAGGTGCCGATCCGCCACATCACCAACGGCATCCACACCGAGACCTGGATCGCGCGGCGGATGGGAAGCCTTTACGACCGGTATCTGGGCAAAGACTGGCGTGAACGGATCGACGAACAGGCGGTCTGGGATCATGTTTGCGACATTCCCGACAAGGAACTCTGGGAGGCGCGGATTCACCTCAAGCGCCGGATGGCCGCCCACATCCGCGACCGCTCGCGGCAGCAGTGGCTTTCCGGAACAAAGCACCCGATCCAGATCGTGAACGCGGGCGTGCTGCTGGACCCCAACATGCTGGTGATCGGATTCGCCCGCCGGTTCACCCTGTACAAACGCGCGGGGCTTCTCCTGCACCAACCCGAACGGCTGCTGGCGCTCCTCAACCGGCCGAACCTCCCGTTACAGTTCATCTTCGCCGGCAAGGCGCATCCGGCCGACGAACCGGCCAAGCGGCTGCTGCAGGAGGTATACCGGTTCGCCAAACGGTATGAAACCGGGGGACGGTTCGTCTTCCTTGAGGATTACGACATCAACCTGGCCCGTTACCTGGTGCAGGGTGTGGATGTATGGATGAACACGCCCTTGCGCCCGCTTGAAGCTTCCGGCACGTCCGGGCAGAAGGCGGCGCTGAACGGCGTGCTCAACATGTCCGTACTCGACGGCTGGTGGCGCGAGGGGTACAACGGGCGCAACGGCTGGGCCATCGGCGAAGATAAGGAAAACCAAACCACCGAGGTCCAGAACGCACAGGATACGGATTCGCTGTTTTCACTGCTGGAAGACGAGATCATCCCCCTGTATTACGAAAACCGGTCCACCGAGAATATACCGACCGAATGGGTCGGCCGGATCCGGGAATCCATCCGGACGATTTCCCCGACCTTTACCACACGGCGCATGCTGAAGGAATATGCGTGCGATCTCTACCTGCCGGCCATCCGGCATCCCTTCCCGCCGCTGGAAGATTCCGCGCCGGAGATACCGACCTAAATGCAAGGGCGCGGCAAGCCGCGCCCTTACTGTGCCCGTACGGATTTCGCCGCGCTGTGCCCTTACTCCCCGATGCCGGTTTTTCCGAATTCCACCCGCAGCGTATCCCCATCCTGCTCCGCGGTGGAATCATCTTCCACAATCCCGATCCACGTTACGCCGGGCCGCAAAGCGAACGGGCCGTCCTGGCCATAGAACTGCAGGGGACGCTCGATATTCGGAAGCAGCCAAATTCCATCTTCCATCTTGCCGTCGCGGAAAATCAGCGCCGTCCCGCCGCCGAACAGCTCCAATTCATAAATTTCCCGATGCTGCCGGCGGATATAATTGACGTACAGCACGATCACATTCGAGACCGAAAGCTGTTCGCCGGTCAGGCGGTCCAGCAGCGGGGCCATATCGCGGTTCGGCTTGCCGGTCTCGGACCAGCGGTAATATTTCTTGTCTTCCGGATTGTAGCGCCATTCGGCAATCGCATTATCGGAAATAAAACGCACCCAAATGTTGGAAGCCGTGCCGCTCATGGGCGGCGGCTCTTCCTGAAATACCATCCCGTTCAAATCCAGAACAGGGTCGTTGATCTTTAATACCTTGGCGGCCTTGCGGAGTTCGGCCGTGTTCCCAAAGATGCCGTTTTCCGTTATCTCACGGTCATCCCGGCACAGCGCCGGGCAATCCACCGGGCCCACGTAAAGCAGCCGATTGCCCACATCCTGAAGCTCCATGTAGTCCCAGGTCGCCGAATACTCGGCGCAAAATACCAGCAACGACTGGTAGGCCTTCATCAACGGCACGTCTATTTTCCGGCCGGAACGGATCGGGCCGACTTTTTCCACATCCTGGCTCAGGAAGATCGCCTGCAAACGGGTCATCCCCATTTCCTGATAGAACTCAAACATCAGATCGGCGTAGGAAAGGCCGGCCTGTGGCCGGGCGGAGCGGGGAAAGTTCGAAACTTTTATCGACAACGGCCAGCGTTCCAAAACGGAGATATCGGAAACCGGCAAGCCGGTCAGCGGATTGAGGATTTGCGGTTCGGCGGTCGCCGTGGGGAGCATGGTCGGCGTAACGGTCGGCTCCGGCGGAGGTGTGGCCGTCGCCGGATCCGCCGTCAGCTGCGCGGATAGTCCGGTCTCCGGCGGAGGTGTATCCGTGGATGCGGTCGGTGCCGGCGCGGAGCACGCTGCGGCAAGCGCCAGGCTGAAAATCAGCCAGGTTTTTCTTCCCCGCGTCCATAATGGCAATGGCGAAAACCGGTATTCTTCGGAGCGGTTTGTGCCGAGTCCCTGCCTGTTATTCATGCATGGCCTTCCTTGTTTCATTTTAGCAATCTCTGCAACTCCTCAGGGACACCCTCAATCCGAAAGTACTTGTATGCGGATATCGCGGGAAATACCGGATTACGCTGATGAATGTGAAAAGGTCTGGAAGTCAGATTAATGCAGATTTTCCACGATATCCGGAATATCCGTCCAAACCGCGTGCGATTGGATTTTAATTACGCAGATACGTATCTTTGTACTATGAAAATATCACCCGCGGAAGGGACACTCGTACCAGCGCGAAGCAATTCATGCGTATTTTAGAAAAGGGTACGCAATTCTCAACGTATCCGCAATTCCAGAGCCGGATGTCCGATTACAGGGCGTTATAAAAAAACCACTCTGAAGAAGCCGCGCTTGCGCCGGTTGCCCGGTCTCCGAGGATCCCGATATATGTCGTTCCGGGATGAAACGGAAACAACGTCCCATCGGCATCCGCAAATTGCAGCGGAGCATTCGGACCGCCGCTCTGCCAGCGGCCTTCCAGCATGAACCCATCGCGGAAGATAAAGGCTTTGCCGGATTTGGTCAGATCCATGTCGAATTGTTCGCCCGTGCCCGTTTGGCCCTGATACCGAAAGGTATCCACCACCATAAGGACAAGATTATCCACAGCCAGCTGTTCACCGGTCAACCGGTCGGCGAGCGGTTCCAGGGCAAAGGCGGAGTTTTCCGACAAGCGCACATACCGCTTCAGCTCGGCATCGTACTTCCACTCCGCCATGGCGGAGGAAGAGAAGTAGATCCGCGCGCCAATCGAATCCTTCAAATCCGCGGGGACCGCGGGATCGAAAACCATCCCGTCCAAATTCGGCTTTCCGGCAGCGAGCAACCCGATCCGCCGCGCGTACTTGGTCAATTCAGCGGTGTTGCCAAACGCGCTGTTCTCTATGATTTTTTCATCCGGGTCGCGGCAAATGGCGGGGCAGGACGCCGGAAATTCATTAATCGTATCCACTCCGGATTTGCTGATTTCCTGCCAAACCGTTTCAAAAGCCTGGACATGAACCAGAATGGCGTCGTACAGCGGCATGATCCGGGTATCCAGAACGCGGGCCGAACGGATCGGGCCCACCTTCTCGGCATCCCGGCCGTAATACATTGCGATCCAACGGGTGTTTCCGTATTCGGTGTAAAACTCCCAAAGAATGTCCGCGTACGAAAGGCCGGCCTGCGGGCGCGCTGTGCGCGGGAAGTTGGAAACCTTGACCGCCAGCGGACGGCGGTTCAGGAGTGTCGGATCACCGACGATGACCCCGGTGAGCGGATTTACGTTGGAAGGGAAGCCCGACGGACCGACGGGGTATACCAGCGGGATCGGCGTCTCGGTGGGTGTGGCCGTGGGTTCGGGTGGCGTTTCGGTCTGAGTGGCCGTGGATGTTGCTGTTTCTTGGGGGAGAAACGGAGTGGCGGAAGACGCAGCGGCAGAATCCGGCTCTCCAAATCCGAGGTTGCAGGCTGTCGCAAGCCCCAAGCAAATTACCGGGATTCCTCTTCCGAGAAGAATCCATCGCGGGTTGCTCATCCATCACCTCCGTGATCTATCCACCGCCGGGATTGTACCGCCCGCAATTAACGGGGTCAATGCGCCGGTGCCCGTGTTGACTTACATGCCTTTTACCCTATAATTCAACCCTGTGACGCGTGTTTCCAACCTTTTCCGGTTACAAACTCTGGACAGCCAGATGGATTCGCACCAATCCCGATTGGCTGAGATTGAAGCCGGCTTAAGCCGGCATCCGGAGTTGGACCAGGCGCAGACGGAGGAGGAAGCGGCGCGCGCCGCGCTTGAAACAGCCCGGCAAGCGCTCCGCCACGCCGAAGAAGAGACCCGCCGCCAGCAGCAGCGCATTGCCGAAACGGATAAAACGCTGTACGGCGGAAGTGTCCGCAACCCCAAGGAACTCCAGGATCTGCAGGAAGAAGCTGCTTCACTGCGCCGGTACCTGTCCGTTCTCGAAGAACGCCAACTGCAGATAATGATGCAAACCGAAGACGGGGAAAAATCCGTCTCCGAAGCGCAGAGCCGGCGCGAGGAACTGGAACGCCGCCGGGCGGAAACGGAATCGGTGCTCCGGACGGAACAGTCGGCGCTGCAAGGCACACTGAAGACGCTTGGAATACAGCGCGATGCCGCGCTCTCCGAGATCTCCCCGGCGGATCTGGAAAAATATACCTCCGTCCGGCGCGCCAAACGCGGCCTGGCCGTGGTCCGCATGGATGGCGGTTCATGCGCCGGTTGCGGTGTCACTCCCTCCACCTCGCGCGTGGATTCCGCCCGCTCCGGTCAGGATATCGTGCAGTGCAGCAACTGCGGCCGGATCCTTTATCTGGGATAGGTATGGCATTTCTCAGCAGCTGGCAATTCGAAAGCGTCTCCTTCTGGATCGGCTTTCTCCTGGCCGCGTTCCTGGGATACGTGCTGTACCGGATGCGCAACCGGATCTCCGATTTTCGCGAAGCCATGGGGGAATCTTACCGGACCGCAGTAGAAGCGCTGACCACCACCTCCGCCCAGGGCTACCGGAACGATCTGATGCAATGGGCGCAGTCGGCGCATATCGCCTCTCATTTATTCGCGCTGGAGGAGATCCTGCTGCCGCCGCGATTAATGATCCATCCGGCTCCGATCGATCCGGAACAACCCCCGGAATACGATGCGCCGGCGTTATTTCCCTTCACCCCGGATTGGCCCCAGCTTGCGATAGCGTACGGAGCGGCAAATATCCCCGCACAGCAGTTGCTTTCGCTGAAATCGCATACACTGCTGGTCGGGCTTCCCGGCAGCGGAAAAACCACCATCCTAGCCGCCTTGATCCTCGAATGGCTGCGCCAATCGGCGCAATCGGGCACTCCGGCGCCTGAGATCCCGCGCGCGCTGTTCTATGCCAATGCCCACGACCTGCAATTGCCGGCCTCCGCCAAAGATGCCATCCCGCCCCTGGTCTCAGCCGTGCAGGCATACGCCGCCTCGCTGTCCGCATCGCAAATCCCGTCCTATATAAAAGGAAGCTTGCGAACCGAGGGCTCGGTTGTGCTGCTGGATGCGGTGGATGAGCTCACTTTCGACGAACAGGACGCACTCCGGTTGTGGGTGAAGGAATTCCTCGCGCAGTTCCCAAAAACGCGGTTGATCGTCACGATCGCCCCGGAAGAAACGGCCTACTGGGTCCCGCTGGGGTTCACGGTCGCCTCCCCGGCCCCTTGGCTTCCGGCGGACCACCGGCAGTTCATGGAGCAATGGGGCGCACGCTGGCAGCAGATCATCGTCTCAGACCGTAAATCGGCCGACAAACCGGACCCGGCTCTGCTTATCGGTTGGATTTCCCGCCAGGCCTTCGGCCTGTCTCCTCTCGATATCAGCCTGCGGACATGGGCCGCCTTCAGCGGCGACCTGCAGGGGACAACCGCGGCATCGGATCAACAGGCTTATCTCTCCCGTCACCTGCCCGAGGCCGCCGAAGAAGCCATGGCCCAGGTTGCGCGGGCGATGATCGTGGAAAATCACTCCACCCCGACCCGCAAACAGGTGGAAACCGCGCTGGCGCTTGCCTGGCCGCATTCCGAACAATCCCTTCCGCCGGTCGAAGACTTCTTCGACGACATGATCGAATGCAGAATCCTGCGGCGCAGGCCGGCCGGACGGGTTTCCTTCGGCCATCTGATGATTGCCGCGCGGCTGGCGGCGCTTGCCACGGCAAAAGAGAGCAACCTCAACGCCTTCTTCGCCCATGCCCGGTCCCCGCTGTCGGATCTCACCGCGCAGGCGATGTCGGCGCAAACCGATATATCCACACTCGTTTCCGCCGTGTTGACAGCGGGTGCCCCCAAACCCGAAGGCGAAGAAGCCGGCGACGGCGGGACCATGCCGCCGATCATTGAAGACGGGTGGAAGCTGTTAAGGGTCGCTTCCTGGCTGCGGGACGCGCCCCCCACCGCGGGCTGGCGCGTTGAAGTGTTCCGGCGCCTGATGAAACTCGTCCGCACGCCCGGTCAGCCGTTCCCGTTGCGCGCCCGGGCGTTGTGTGCGTTTCTCAACAGCCGCGATCCTTCGGCCTCCCAGTTGTTCCGGCAGATACTGTCCACGCAGGATACCGACCTGGAGGTCCAAATCCTCGCGGCGCTCGGCCTCGGCGCCATGAACGACCAGAGTGCGATCGAACTGCTCTCCCGACAGATGGAAACCGATTCACGCGAGCTGCGCTGGGCCGGCGCAATGGCGCTGGGCCATATCGCCACCCACGCCGCAATCGATACGCTGGGGCAGGTTCTGCTGCAGGGCGAAGACGATCTGCGCCGCGCCGTCGCCGAAGCGCTTTCGCTGGATCCGATCGAAGGCCATGGTATTCTGCGCGAGGCGATCCAAGACGCCGAACTGCTGGTCCGCCGCGCGGCGGTCTTCGGGCTGGCACGCACCGGGCAGCCTTGGGCGCTGGAAATTCTGGAACGGGTTCAGGTCGAAGACGGGCAATGGGCCGTGAAATCGGCCGCGGCGCAGGCGGTGGAACGGCTTCACGGAGAAGCCGAGAACCCCTTGCCGGTCCAGCCCCCGATCCATAATCTGCCCTGGTTGATCGCCTTCGCCAGCGAACGCAAGACCGGATTGGCACCCGGTCTCCCGGCGTTGGCGATGTTACAGCGCGTGATCCGCGAAGGGGAGCCGCGCCAGCGCGCGGCCGCCGTGGAAGCGCTCGGGGCACTTGGAGACCCGGCCCTCGTACAGGATATTCTCATGGGACTGAGCGATAGCGAGAGCTCCGTGTGCAGCGTGGCTTTCGAAGCCTTGTGGGCCCTCCGGACGAAGCACACGGAAACACTGAAGGATTAGCCGCACGCGCGATCCCCGGGAGCGGGATCCTCCTCATGGCAATCTCCATTCGCGATTTCGAATCCTTCCTTCTCAGCGACCAGGGCGTCCTGCTCTTTCACGGATCGATTCTGCTGATTGCCTTGGTGGCGGCGTTCCTCCTCCTGGTGAAAAAACCGCGCCGGGAATGGGGCCGCGGACTCTTTCTATCGTTGGGAATGATTTTCCTGCAAGGCATCGGGCTGGTCATCGACATCCTCGGCCCGGCATGGAACAACCCCTCCCTATCGCTGCTCCTGGCCAACATCGACCGGTCACTGGAAATACTCTCGGTCACCGGAGTAGTTTGGTTTTTCCTATTTCCACGGCGGCACAAGACCGGGGACGCGCTGACTGCGGTCTGGACCATCGTCGTCCTTCTCGCCGCCGGTATATCCTCGGGATACCTCTACCTGTATCCCGCCGCCGGCCCCTTTAACAGCAACCTGCTTTCCCTCAGCTGGGATCTGTCGCGCTGGATTTTCCTGGCCGTCGGGAGCGTGATACTGCTGGCGCGCCGGCCGGCGGGATGGGGATTATCCATCGTCGCGATGCTGCTTTTCCTCGCCGGCGTGACGCTGCAAATGGCATTTGGCGACGCCTCGACAAATCTGCCGGGACTGGCCCGGTTGTTCGACCTGCTGGCCATTCCCTTTACGGGCATGCGCCTCGCCTATTCGGCCACAACCGGCGGCGGGTATATTGGCGCGGGAAGCCCGGCCAGCCAGATCCGGCAGGCCGTCGCGGAATCCGTTCCCTCACTCTCGGAGATGATCCTGACCCATCAGCCCCAGGATCTGCCGCAGGCGGTCACGGTTTGGATCTGTAATGCGATGCGCGTTGAGGTCGCCTACTTTGTGGCATCCAGCGAAGACGGGGACAGCGTGGAGTTCATTTCCGGATACGACCGGGTTAACGCGCAGGCGCTTCCCGGTTTTACGGTGACTTCCGAGGCCGCGCCGCAATTGCACTTTGCGGTGTCGGGCCGGAAAGTCATGCGGCTTGGGAAGTTGGAAGCGGATTCCTCGCTGCGCAGCGCGGCCGAACAGGCGCAGCTGCCGCAGGCCGGACCGGCCTTATACGCCCCGCTCCCCCTCGGCGATGAAGCCGCGATGGGCCTCCTGCTTCTGGCGGCGTACTCCGGTGAAGAATGGCGCGAGGATGATGAACTTTCCGCGCAGGCGTTTGCGAAAGCCTGCAGCATCGCCTTCCAGGAGATGCACGAGCGCAGCCTGTTGCAGCAGGGCGTCGATGAAGCGCTGCAGGAAAACAGCCGCTTGCAGGAGGAAAGCGAACGTCTGCAGGCCGAGCGGATGAACTTGGAAACCCGGCTCGAACAGGCCGAGCAGGAGTGGCGCAACGAGCGCCAGCGCGCCGAAGGGCTGGCCTCTCTGGTTTCGGATCAGGACGTTCCGGCAACGGCAGCGGAAGCGGCGCCGATCCCCCTTCCCGAAGGCGGGACCGAAGCGGAACGGCAATGGATGCTGGCGATCCAGCAAAAGGACGGCTGGATCAACCGGTTGCAGGAGGAATTGGAAACCACACGCGCCGAATTGCTGGGCGCACAGCGCGAAGCCGCCCAATTCAAAGAATCGTCCGCCGCGGCCGAAAAAATGCGCGGCGAGAACCGGAATCTGCAGGACGAGATGCGCCAGATTCAAACCCTTTCGGGCGAAACGCCCGCGGCCGGCGAAGGCTTTGGCGGCGTGGAGATCACCCGCCTGCGGAACGCGCTCGATGAATCCGAGCAGAAATACCAGCAGGAAATTTCCCGCATTCAAAATGAATTACGCAAGACGCTGATCGAATACGCCCATCTCCAATCCGCGCTGCTGCAACCCCCTCCCCCGGCCGAACCCGGGAAAAAACTGACCTTCGGAGCCGATGTCGGGATGGTGACCGGGCTGATCGCGGAAATCCGCCAGCCGTTTTCGTCGATGGTGGGATACACCGACCTGCTGCTTTCGGAATCGGCCGGGATTCTTGGCGGCATGCAGCGGAAATTCCTGGACCGGATCCGGGCCAGTATCACCCGGACCGAAGCCCTGTTCGAAGACCTTCTCCAGCTGCTGCTGTTGCCGGAAAAAATCTCCGCACCGCGGATGCAGGCGGTGGACGTGGCCAGCATCATCGACGGCGCCATCACGGGCGCAACCGAAACCGTGCGTGAAAAAAATCTCGTCCTCCGGCTCGACATCGACGAGGACATGCCGCCGGTCGAAATCGACCGGGATGCGCTGCAGCAAATCCTCAACCACCTGGTGCAAAACGCCGTGCTGATCACGCCGCCGGAAAAAGAGGTCGTGCTGACGACGCATACACCCTTGGCCGAGCAAAACCGGCAATTGGCGCTGCTGATAACGGTCAGGGACAGCGGGCCGGGGATCGCCGCCGAGGACCAGCCGCGGGTGTTCACCCGGCTGTACCGCACGGAAGGGCCGCTGATCGAGGGCTTGGGTGATACCGGCGTGGGGATGGCTGTGGCGCGGACCCTCACCGAGGCAATGGGTGGACGGATCTGGCTGGAAAGCCAGATCGGCAGCGGAACGACGTTCTTTATCCTGCTTCCGGTGCAGGTGGGACAGAGCCCATCGTCCGAAACCGCGGACCCGGAAATGACCGCCTGACCCCGCCGGCCGCCCGCATATTCCCGGCGCCCCCCGTGTAAATCGGAAGGACTGTGACCAAGCATGTCGCCAAAAATCCTGATCGTGGAAGATGAAGAGCAAATTGCGTCTTTCCTGCGCCGCGGACTCTCGTACGAAGGGTACGAGGTGGAAACGGCCGCCGACGGCGCATCGGCACTGGCCAAGGCGCGCGACGCGCGGCCGGATCTGGTCGTGCTGGACCTGATGCTCCCCGGCATGGACGGATTGGAAGTCTGCCGGCGGTTGCGATCGGCCCACTCCTCCCTGCCGATCCTCATCCTCACGGCGCGCGATTCCGTTTCCGACCGGGTCCAGGGGTTGGATGCGGGCTCCGATGATTACATGGTTAAGCCTTTTGCGCTGGCTGAGCTGCTGGCGCGGGTGCGCGCACTGCTCCGGCGCGCCGGACCCGGGGAACCCGAGGTGTTGCCGTTCGCCGACCTGCGGCTGGATACCGGCACACGCCAGGTGTACCGCGCCGAAACACAAATCGAACTGACATCGAAGGAATTCGATCTGCTGGAGTTGTTCCTGCGCCATCCAAAGCAGGTCCTCACCCGCGAGACAATCTACGACCGGGTTTGGGGCTACGACTTCGGCGGCGAGAGCAACATCATCGAAGTGTATATCCGCTACTTGCGCCAAAAACTTGAGGCGGACGGGAGAAGCCGCCTGCTCTTCACGGTCCGCGGGGTCGGATACGTTCTGCGGGAAGAGACCTGACCTCCCCGGAGAGGGTCTATAGCATGTCGCTGCGCGCCCGCTTGATCTTCGGTTATTCCGCCCTTCTGGCTGCAATCCTCTTCCTGTTCGGCGCCAGTCTGTATTTCATTCTGCGGTTTACCCTCACCCAGCAGATCGACCAGGCCCTTCAGGAATCCGCAGGGGACATCTTCCGTTCCATGACCGTCCGCAGCGTCGAGGATCTGAAGTTCTTGAACCTCCCCCCGCTTCCGTTCACATCCTCAAACACTTATGTCCAGGTCTGGAACGCGGAGGGCGAGCTGCTGTCCTTCTCCCCCAATATGCAAAGCGTCCGCGAACCGCTTGCCTCGGCCGTCGTGCCCCGGGAGGGAAAGGGTACGCCGATTTCCTACGGCCCCAATGTGGAAGGCGCAACCGCCACCACGGATTACACGCCGCTTCCGGCGGATGCCATGCGTTTTTCCGATACCAACATCCGCGGGATGCATATGCGCGTGATCACCAAGCCCCTCTGGGTCGAAGGCCAATTCCTGGGCCTGCTCCAGGTCGGGACCCCGCTGACGGTTGTCGACCGGGCGCTTTCGATTCTTTTCTTCGAACTGGCGATCGGTGGCGGATCCGCCGTGCTGCTCTCGGTGCTGATCGGCAACTGGATCGCGTTGGGGGCTTTGCAGCCGCTGGAATCCGTGACCACAACCGCGATCCAAATCACGCACGCGGACGATCTTTCGCGCCGGATTCCCCTGGAGGTTTCCGCCTCGAGCGAGGTCGGACGGCTGATTCAGGCCTTCAACGAAACACTCGAGCGGCTGGAGAAACTCTTTTCGGCTCAATCGCGTTTCCTGGCGGACGTTTCGCATGAACTGCGAACCCCGCTGACATCGATCCGCGGCAATGTCGATCTGATCCGAAAGATGGGCGCCGACTCCGAATCTCTGGAATCCGTTCAATCCGAAGTGAACCGGATGAGCCGATTGGTGGGCGATCTCTTGATGCTTTCCCGAGTTGAAGCCGGGACCCTGCCGCTGGTGAAAGCCCCGGTCGAGGTGGATACGCTGCTGTTGGAAGTGATGCAACAGGCGATCGGCCTGGCACAGGGGAAAATCGAAATCTGCATCGGGAATCTGGAACAGGCGTCGGTCGTCGGGGACCGCGACCGTCTGAAGCAACTGCTCCTGAACCTGGTGGTCAACGCCTTGCAGTACACCCAACCCGGAGGCCGGGTGGTCCTCTCGCTGCGCCTTATCGAGGATTGCGTGCACATCACGGTGTCCGACAACGGGCCGGGCATCCCGCGCGAGGATCTTCCTTTCATTTTCGACCGGTTCTACCGGGTGGAAAAATCACGCGGCCGCGGCCCGCTGGGCGGCTCCGGCCTCGGGCTCTCCATCGCGCAATGGATCGCGCACGGCCATGACGGGCGGATCGAAGTCGCTTCGGAATCCGGCAAAGGCACAACGTTTTCCGTCTGGCTGCCGCTGGGGAAAAACGATCGGGGGTCGTTGACGATCGTTCGTTAAAGGGGAATCACGGATTTCATGGAAAATAAAAATCCGTGAAGTCCGTGGAAGAAAATCCAGTTTTTCATTATTGCAGCTTGCGCACAATGCGAGGCCCCGCCCGCGGCAAGCCCAATCCTTCATTTATCGCCCCGTGATTTCGGCAGAAAGATATACCCGATTCCCCAACGTGTCTGGAGGAGTTCGGGTTTCTTGGGATGTAATTCGATTTTCTTCCGTAGCCGGCTGATATGGACGAAGAGATCGTGCCGGCTGTGCACCGTTCCCGGGCCATAAACACGGTCCGACAATTGACCGTACTCCAGGATCCGGCCGGGATGCCGCGAAAAGAAAGCCAGCAGATCGAACTCGGTCGGCGTAAGCTCCACCCGCCTTCCGGATTTCCGAACCTCACGCAACGCGTAATCGATCGTCAATCCCTTCGCATCAAATCGTTCCGGGGCGTACTCCGCCCCTGCGTCCCCCCGGCGGAGGAGGGATCGGACGCGGGCCAGAAGCTCCGGCGACTGAAACGGTTTCGAAAGGTAATCGTCGGCGCCGGCGTCCAATGCCGATACCAGGTCCTCCTGGGAGATCCTCGAGGTGAGCACCAGGATCGGGATGTGGGCCCGGCGGCGGATATTTCGTACCAGGTTCAACCCATCCATCCCCGGCAGCATCCATTCCATAAGGATTAAATCCGGCGGAGACGTCTGGAGCAAGTCCACGGCCGCGGGACCGTCAGGTGCGATTTCCACTTCGTATCCGGTGCGATCCAGGACAGTCCGCAGCAGCACCTGATAGTCGGCTTCATGTTCGACGATCAGCACCCGTTTAGGCGCCTCGGCCGAAAAAGCGGCCGCCGCCGGGCTGGAGGCGTCTTCCGGCTGCTCCGCCTTCAGAGAAGGCATCAACGGGAGTGTGAAATAAAAACGCGCTCCGTGCCCCCCGTCCTCAAGCGGACTCTCCACTCCAATCCGGCCGCCGTGGGCTTCGATGAATCTTCGGCAAATGTACAGGCCGATTCCTTTTCCTCCGGAGTACTGTGGATCCTCGGACGGATTTTTCTCAAACAGCAAAGCCCGTCGGTCGCCGGCGATCCCGGGTCCGCGATCCGTAACCGATACCTTGAGCATTTCCCCCTCACACCCGGCCCGGATGCCGATCGGCGAATCCGGCGGCGTATGCCGGACGGCGTTGTCGAGGAGGATCACCAGGACATCCTCGATGCGCGCCGGATCCACCCGCACAGACGGGAGATCCTCCGGCACCTGGATCTCCACTTCCCGCTCTTCCAGGGCTTCCGCCGCCCGGTCGACCGCCTGTAAAATAATTTCCCGTACTTCGACGGATTCCAAACTCATCCCGATACTTCCGCTTTCCACGCGGGTCAGCGCCAGGTTGCGGTCCACATGCCGAACCAATTCATCGGTGCGACGGTTGATCACATTCAGGAATTCCTGCACCATCGGCTCATCCCACTGCCGAAAGTTGGCAAGGAGGGCGGTGACGTGCCCTTTCAGGGTTGCCAGCGGAGCGCGAATATCGCGCGCCAGTACGGACAGCAGCCTTACCTTCCAAGCCAGGCGGTCTCTGGCATCTGTTACATCCTGCAACAAACCGCCCCACCCCAGCGGCACTCCGTTTTGATCCCATACCGGGAAGAAGGCGACCTCCAATACCTTGCGCGGTGCGTTTTCCCGGATTACTTCCACCACCGGCCGGCTTTTCACGCTTTGCACCGCCCGTTCCAAACTGTGCCGGACAATCCCGGGTTCCTCGGATCCATCCGCCAACGAAAAAAATAAATCCGTGTATCGGCAGCCGATCATTGACGGCCGCGGGACCTCCAGGAGATCGGCCGCTGTTTGGTTAATATCCGTCAGGATGCCCTTCCGATCGACCAAAAAAACGCCGGCGCTTATACCCTCGATCAGGGATACCAGACGGGCACGATCACGCCGTAGTTCCTCTTCGATCTGCTTCTGCTGAGCGATGCTCATAAGCGTCAGCTCGAAGGCGTGGCGGCGGTCCTTTAATAGCACCCGCCCGGAAAGGAGCATTACAAGTGTTTGCCCATCACCATCCCGGAGCCGCAGTTCCCGGCGCCGGACGACCTGTTTTTCCCTCAACTCCTCCAGCAAAGCCCGTGCAAGGGCGGGTTGTTCAAAAATATCCTCGAACCGCGTCGCACCGTCCAGTAATTTCTTTCTCTCCAGACAAAGCCGCTGGACAAACGCCTGGTTGACGATGACGAACTTCCCACGGGAATCCAAAACCGCGCTAGCCACAGGAGAAAGCTCAAACAGGTCGCGGAACAGGTAATCCATAGCCGGTTTTGCGGATTGCGGAAGGCTTGTCTTCTTCATGTATTTATTCTAATTCAACCGGCAGCCCGGAAGGAACTCCGGTTTGAAAATGTGGGAAACCTAAAAAGGAGAAATCCCCCCTTTTTTCAGGAATTTTCTCGAAGGAAACAGAGAGAATTTCGCAAGAATTTCCGGCCTTATCGAGATTTTTCTGCAAGATGAGTGAGATAGGATTTAAAAAATAAGCCCTTGATGGAAACCCGGGCTATTTCAATGAAAGGAGAAACCATGTCCAACAATCAAGGTTCTCTTCCCTATGTAGGAGCATTCGTATTGGGATCGGTAGTGGGAGCCCTGGCAGGCACTTTGGCGGGCTTGTTGCTTGCCCCGAAATCCGGTGTTGATACCCAGGCGGAGATCAAACAGCGGATGGTGGAATTCCGCGATCAGGCGGATGAAACCCTGACCAAAGGCCGTGAATCGCTGGAGACTTCCTTCACCAATACGCGCGGGAGAATTCTGGATACGGCACGCAGCAAGATTGCCGAAGGAATGGATAATACCGCTTCGTCCATCAGCCAGCACGCCAAGAACATCCGCCCGGACAGCACCACGGCCGGATAGATAAACATCCAACCCGCGACAGCGGCACGTGCGGCATGCGGATGCGGAAGTAGTCGGATCGCGTGAATTCCACGGGGTTTTCAACGGCCGAGGCAAGAGAACACCCGCATCCATTACATAGTCCTTCGATGATCGATAAAGTCGGCGGCAGAATCCCTGTTCGATCCGGGAACAGCGCGGGAAACCGCAAGGAGGAAATTCGGGATGGGGACCTATGGAACCCCTTCGACAGATGCCACGCGTCGGAACCGGCAAGGCAGTCTTCTCCTATTGGAAGCCGATGCCGAGTTGAGAAGAGCCGTAAGTATTTGCCTGAAAGAAAACGGCTGGCGAATCCTTCCGGCAGTAAACCCCGATGAAGCCTGCCAAATCCTAGAGCAGGAAACTCCGGAAATACTTGTCATGGGCATGGAATCGACGCCGGATCGGCAGGGAGTGGTGATCGAAAAATTCAGGGAACGCCTGGAAGATGGTCGAAGGGGTTCCATATTGGTTGCAACCAACCAGCGTCTCGAGGATGCCTGGAGGCATAAGTACCATCCGGATGTCGTGATTTTCAAGCCGTTCGATGTGCGCTATCTCTCCCGCAGAATTTCACGTCTTACGGAGGGAACGGCGGAATAGTCCGTTCGGAGCTTTTCCGCGGGCATCCGGAAATTAACTTGCAAGGGAGAATCATCAGAAGCGTTCCATCCTTTCGGGAGATGCCTATGACCCGATATGAGAAGGCCGTATTCTGCGATACCTGCGGCGTGGAAATAACCTGGGCGCCGGTATTTCTCAATGGAAGCGAGTTCTGCTGCCGGGAGTGTGCTAAAAACAGAACCTGTCGATGCGGGGATCGGATGGAATGGGAGGACGAACGCCGCACTTATGACCGAGAAAGCCCGAGTGCGGGAGTAGCAGATATTCTTGCGCCTTCGGCAGCCTCCCGGAAGGAAAACTCTTGTTTCGCAGGGCTGCCGCCGGGGAAAAACGATCGGGAGTCATTGATGATTGTCGGTTAAAGTGGAATCACGGATTTCACGATAACAATTTGGGATTACACAGAAAATAAAAATTTCTTGAAATCTGTTGTTTTCCGCGTAATCCGTGGAAGAAAATTCAGCTTATTATTATTGCAGCTTGCTCACAAAGCGAGGCCCCGCCCGCGGCGAGCCACTCTTCCAAACGCGGGCTGGAGGATCTTCCCGCGGCGGCATCTGCATAAATACCCTCCCCCCAGTAGGCATACCGTTTCGTTTCCGCAGACCATTGCGAAGGATTCCAGTCGATCACCCCGTGGCCGCCGTTATAACCGGCCAGCGCGCGGCGGATATCACCCTCCGACTTCAACAAAGCGCCGGCCAAATATTCCAATCCGCGGCGGGCATTGACCGCCGGAGCCTGCATGTCCTCACCGTCCGAAAAATGAAACGGCATAACCTGGAAGAGTCCTTGTGCGCCGGCGCGCGATACGGCGCTGGGGTTGCCGCAGGATTCGATCTGCATCACCGTGGCCGCCAGGTTCGGATCCAGCCCGAACTCCTCCGACCAGCC
This sequence comes from Anaerolineales bacterium, assembly GCA_034430775.1. Classification (GTDB taxonomy): domain Bacteria; phylum Chloroflexota; class Anaerolineae; order Anaerolineales; family RBG-16-64-43; genus JAFGKK01. The sequence goes on from DAOUDU010000161.1 coordinate 68,357, forward strand.
GATAATCTCCGGTTCCCACGCGCGAACGGAAGGCGAGAAAACCGCCGCGATCGCGGCGTCATCCGCCGGGCGATCCGCGGCCGCCGGGGGGACGGACACAGCCGCCGCGGATTCCGTGGCGATGCCCGCCGCTGCGCAGACCGACAGAACGGTGGCCAGTGCGATGCCGAGGGGGATAAAAGGGATGAGGGTATTTGGCTTCATGCCTCAGAGTCTCTTTCTTCGAAAATGCCGTTCGTTTCTACTCGGTCTCTCCCTCATCCCAGCCTTCTCCCGGCGCACCCCCGCTTCGCGAGGGCAGGCGCTTGGAAGAAGGCCTGCCCTCGGAGATTGTAAAGCCGGTGTTTTTTTCGGCAGAACGGTAAACCGAAGTGGGTGGCTTATGGCCGGATAAGGGGTTGGGGATTCTTACGACCGGCCGCCGGTGAAATGCCGAACCATGGCCGCCGCCGGAACAGGCGCTTGAGCTGCTGGCACGGGCAGCGGCTTTTTCTGGGCGGGCAGAGGACGCGATGCGCTTTGTTTCCCGCCCGAGATGGTCAGCGTGCCGATCAGCAGAATGCGGATCAGCCAGACCGCACCCGCGACGAGGATCGGGACGTAGAGGATGAGATCCTGCCGCGTGACCAGTTCGTTTCCAAGGAGCGGCTGCCCGAGGAGAGCGATGGTCATCGCCCACCAGGTCGTGGCGGCATTGATCATCCCGGCCAGAAGCCAGGCCGCAAGCAGATAGATTCCCTCCACCCGCCCATCCATCACGCGGTCCTCCGGCGTGAATAATCTCGCGATTCCGGCGAAATCAATCACGCAGAAAGCCAGGGCCAGGATGGTCGACCAGGAGAAACCGAGGAAATTCAGGCCGCCCATCACCCCGCCCAGCGCGTGCTCGGTTGTGCTGTAATTGAAGGCTTCAAAAAGGACGGTCGCGCCGATGATCAGGACGAGGAACGACGCGCCGCGCTCCGGAAGCCGAAGGTTGGGGATCAGGGAAGAGAAGGAGAATTGAAACGGTTTTTTGGATTGTATAGTTTGCATGGCTTCACCTCCAGAATTTGCCCCATTATAGAACATGTGTTCTAGTTGTCAAGAAGGCAAGGTTCATGCCAGTTTTTATGTGATTTACCTTGTCTAAGCCTATAATTATCGAAATCTCATCGTTGTTGCCAAACAGAGCATAAAGGGAGAAAAAAGGACACCGGAATACCGAAAGGACTGCAGAGGACACAGCAAAAAGACATATCCGCTGAATATGTATTTTGTATTTCCCACCCCCTGTTGTCCCCCCGTTCCATGGGAATGGGGGGACAACAGGGGGGCGGTCGGTGATTCGGTGTGCATGTCCATCCAGCCATGAATAAATATATTCCCTCCAAACAATGGTTCTCCTCCGAGACCGCTTTCCTCCTTTATATCGCCGCCGGAAAATTCCTGCTGCATATGCTGGTCAGTTCGCAGTATGGGTATTTCCGCGACGAGCTGTACTACCTGGCGGCGAGCCGGCGGTTGGATTTCGGCTACGTGGATTTTCCGCCGCTGATCGCGCTGATCACGGCGCTGGTGCGCGTCACACTTGGCGTATCCCTGCCGGCGCTGCGCCTGCTGCCGGCGCTGGCGGGAGCGGCGGTGGTGTTCCTTGCGGGGAGCATGGCGCGCGAATTCGGCGCGGGCAAATTCGGCCAGGTGCTGGCGGCCCTGTGCGTGCTGGCGGCTCCGGTGTTCCTGGGGATCAACTCGCTCCTGACGATGGATTCCTTCGAGCAGCTCTTCTGGGCCCTGGCGCTGTATTTCCTGATCCGCATCCTGCGCGAGGATCGTCCGCGGCTCTGGCTCGGCTTCGGGCTGGCGGCGGGATTATCCCTCACCGATAAGGTCAGCTTCCTTTATCTCGGGCTGGCGCTGGTCGTCGGATTGCTGCTGACGGCGCGGCGTTCTCACTTCCGGCGTTGGCAGCTCTGGGCGGGAGGCGGGATCGCGCTGGCGTTCCTTCTGCCGTACATCGCGTGGAACATCGCGCACGGCCTGCCGACGGTTGTGTTCTGGGCCAATTACGGCCAAAAAGTTGCCCGCGCCGGTCCGCTGGATTTCATCCTTCAGCAAATATTGATCATGCATCCCTTCACCTTGCCGGTCTGGCTGACCGGGATGGTCTTTTTCTTCCGCCCCGCCGGAAAACCGTACCGCCCTTTGGGATGGATGTATTTCGCGCTGCTGATAATTTTCATGATTCAGGGCGCAAAATTTTATTTCCTCGCGCCGTTCTATCCGGTTCTGCTGGCGGCCGGCGCCGCACAGGTGGGCGGCTTTTTGGGAAACCGAAAATTCGCATGGGCCCGGACCGCGTCCCTGCTGGCCATCGGCGCAGGCGGCCTGCTGCTGGCGCCCATCGCCATGCCGCTTCTTCCGCTGGGATCGGAACTCCGGTACCAGGCGGCGTTCACTCCCCTCGTCAACGCGAATTCGGAGGCCACGGAAAGCGGCGCGCTTCCGCAAAACCTCGCCGATCAGTTCGGGTGGGTGGAGTTGGCGGATGCCTTCGAGCAGGTCTTCACCCGGCTTGCGGCGGAGGATAAAGCCAAGGCGTGCATTGTCACCGGCAACTACGGGGAAGCCGGCGCGCTCGAATTCTTCGGGCCGGCGCGCGGCCTGCCGCCGGTCGTCAGCGGTCACAATTCCTATTTCTTATGGGGCCCGGGCGGATGCACCGGCGAAGTGATCCTGTATTACGGTTATGGCACGGAGAAAGAACTCCGAGCGTCTTTTCAATCCGTCGAATGGGTCGGGCGGACGCATTGCGAATACTGCATGCCGCATGAAAACAACCGGCCAATCTACCTGTGCAAGGGAATCACACGTCCGCTGGAGGAAATCTGGCCGGAGTTGAAGATGTTTCTCTGAACCCTTGTGAACCCTTCCCAACCCTTGGGGTTCGGGGAACCCTAAGGGTTGGGTTTTGATGAGCCGGCGGTCACTTTCGCGATCTCCACCCCCCACAGCCTCGCCCGTTCCAGCTCCCCCGGTTCCATCCGCTCCAACGCATGCCGGCGCTTGCTTCCCTTCGGCGGAATGTCGCGCGTCACGAAAAAACTCTGCGGTGGGAGGATCAATTGCCCGCGGAGTTTGCGCAAACGGCGGGCGATATCCGCGGCCGCGGACCCGGATAACCAGGCCGGCATGCGGTAGCGGGTGTCAAACGCCGCAACGTTAATCCCCCGCAGCCCTTTTCGCGGCATCGATCGGAGTACATCCGCAAGCTGCCGGCTCATCCGATGGCGGTGCGTCGGACCGCCAACGACGAGCATGTCAATCCCGTCCGGATCCATCGACTCGAAACGTTTCGCGGAAACGAGCCGCACCGCGAAACCCGATTCCAACCCGGCGGCCACCGCGCGGGCAACTTGCTCTGTGTTTCCATTGACCGAGTCAAACAGCACAAGTGCGTTCATACCATCTCCGTGGACTCCAAGGGTTACCGGCACCCAAAGGGTGGTATTCACCCTTTGGGTGCCGGTTTATCGATTCGCTATTCCCAGCGGAAGAACTTCACCGCCAGGACCGCGCAAATCACCAGCCAGACCGTCAACACCAGCAGATCGGTGGTGAGCGGATGCAACGGAGTCGCACCGACCATGATCTGCCGCAGCGCGTCGGCCAGGTAGGTGAGCGGCATCGCATCCACCACGGGGCGGATCCAGTGCGGCATCGTATCGACCGGAAAGAACAACCCGGAGAGGAACATCATCGGGAAGTTAATGAACTGGCTGGCGCCATTGATGCCCTCCTGAGTCTTGCCCCAGGTGGACATGAAGTACCCCAGACAGACAAAGGAGAGCGCGCCGAGCACGACGAAGACCGCGAGGTACAGCAGGTTCCCGACAATTTGAACCTGGAAAACCAGGCTGCCGACCAGGATGATCAGGGCGGTCTGGACCAGGCCGATCGTGATGCGCAGAGCCACCTGGGCCGTCAGGAGCATCGCACGCGAGAGCGGAGTCGCCCCGAGCCGCCGCAGCACCTGCTGCTCGCGCAGTTGGACTAAGGGAGGCGCGGTGGCGAAAATTCCAAGCTGCATTATCGCCATGGCGAGGATTCCGGGCACCAGGAAATCGATCGTCCGCAGTGAAGAGGCGGTGATCGTCTCGGTCTGGACCGCGAACAGCGCGGTCCGGCCGGCCAGCCCCTGCTCCACGCCACCGAGCACTTTTTCCACGATGGTGAGCAGGATTTGGGCGGTGATTTGATTGGTCGGGTCGTAGTGCACCCGAATACCGGCCGTGCTGCCCGACATCACAGCGGCGGTCACGCCATCCGGGACGACAACGACCGCATTCAGGTCGCCGTGCTTGAGCTTCGCCAGCAGATCGTCCTGCGAGCTTTCCGTGATCTTGAGGATCTCGACCTCCTGGAAGGCTTGCGCCAGCGCGGATCCGATCCGGCCCGGATCTTCGACGGCCACTCCAACTTTATAGGAGGAATCGCCCCCGCCGCTGAAGATAACCCCGAACAACAGCATGAAGAACACCGGGAAGGCGATCGTCCAGAACATCGCGAATCGGTTGCGGCTGAATTCTTTTAAATTTGAATAATAGAGCGTGAAAAAGGTTTTCATGGTTTACTCCCGAATCCGTTTTCCGGTCAGTTTAAGAAACACATCCTCCAGAGTGGCCCGGCGCAAATGGAGGTCGTCGAATTGGAGTGTTCCGGCTTCCGCCAGATCCGTCAGCCCGCCGAGGGTTTGGGTGGCGTTGTCGGTATAGATTGTCACATGGCCGTTTTCGCGCACCGCCGGCCGAGTGACGCCTTTCAGGCCGCGGAAAGTGCCCTCCGGCGCCTTGGCGCCTTTTTGGTCGAACTCGATCGCGGTCTCGCGGAAGGATTGATGGATCAACTCCTGCGGAGAATCGAGCGCGATAATTCGCCCGTGGTCAACCACGGCCACCCGCTGGCAGAGGGTCTGAGCTTCATCCATGTAGTGGGTAGTGAGGAAAACCGTCGTCCCCCCGCGGTTGACGGTGCGGATCACCTCCCACAGGCTGCGCCGCGCCTGAGGGTCCAGGCCGGTGGTCGGCTCATCGAGGAAAAGAATCTCGGGCTTGTTGATAAGCGCCAGAGCGACGGAAAGCCTTTGCCGCTGTCCGCCGGAGAGATCCTTGCTTTGGGTTTTTTGTTTCTCGCCGAGGTTCATCATGGCAATCAGCTCGTCGGTGGATTGCTTTTCACCCCGGTAAAAGGTGGCGAAGAGATCCAGCACCTCACGCACCGTCAGGCGCGGATACAGCGCCGTGGTTTGGAGCTGTACGCCGATGCGTTCCTTGATTTTGTTCGGCTCGCGCGCGACGTCCAGCCCCAGCACATGCACCGCGCCGGAATCCGGCGGGCGGAGCCCTTCCAGAATTTCCGTCGTGGTGGTCTTGCCGGCGCCGTTCGGGCCGAGCATTCCGAAAATTTCCCCCTGCCCGATGGAAAAGCTTACGCCGTCGACCGCCTGCGTGGCGCCGTACGCTTTCTTCAGGTCTTGCACTTCGATCGCAGACATAAAGGTACCCTCCGCATCCAAAAGATCGGTTTTTTCGTTCCAAATATTCCGTTGCGTTGCGTCAGACGGGGTTCAGTCTCGTAGGAGTTGTTCGATTTCCCGCTGGGCGCGTTCCAACACCTCCCGGATCCGACTCAGCTTTTCCGGGGTGATATGGCGCCGGTTGTGCTTCACCGTTTTCAACATATCCCTCAATCTATCGACCATATCGTGCACCTCCTCCGAGTTGGCTTTCCGATCCCACATGCCGCGCATGCGTTCGCGCACATCCGCCACCTGGCTTTTCTGGTCCTCCAGGAACTTGATTCCCTCGGGCGTGATCGTGTAGGTCTTCCTTCCCTCCGACTGGGAAGCGGTGACGTATCCTATTTCCTCCAGCATCTGCAGGGTCGGATACACGGTTCCGGCGCTGGGCGTATATAAACCTCCGAACCGGTCCTCCAGCGCCCGGATGATTTCATAACCGTAGCTGGGGCGTTCCCGCAGGAGATCCAGGATCACATATTTGATATCGCCCCTTTCAAACCGGCTTTCCCTCCAGGCTCTACGACTACTTCTCATATATGCACCTTTCTACGATACTATCACGATATATCGTGATAGTATCGTAAATCCATTTTTGCAGATTGTCAAGAGGCATTTTATAGATTAATCCCCAAAAAAAAGCCCGTTATAGTGGATATCCTGGCAACCGGTCGGTTCTCAATAAAGTCAGCGGGCGGAGAGCGTGAGAACAGTGTCTCTCCCCACGATCCGCCTTTTTCGACATTAATCTGTTCCTCGCTGGAAATGCAGAGTCTTTTTACGATAGCGAGTTTTAGAGAAAGCATTGAAACGGAAGTCAGGAAAATCACCCATCGATGACCAAACAATCGATTTCCGGTAGATTGGACCTGATATAATCCCTCCGTAATTGGAAACCATCGGTTTTTTTTACGGAAATCGGTTTTTTCCTCCTTTATCAAAGGCATGACTTCCTTTTATACGCCCCCGCCCCCGACAGAAGAACCCATCCCCGGCTGCTGGATCTATTCAACCTGGAGTATTGCCCGCGAAGGGCGCCCCTTCTTCCGTCCATTTTTACCGTTCCGCCCGGATTTCGAGAGCGCGGGATGAGCGGCCAAACGATACTCTCCCTGGCAGAGTTCTCTTCGGCGGTGTTCTCGGATTCCATTCGATCCTTCACCAAAGCGCACGATATCCTGCTGGATCCATTCAGCGACGGCGGGATGGGCGCGTTCGAATTCCTGCTCCTCGGCCGCCGCGCGGTCGCCATCGAACGCCATCCCGTCACCGCATTCTTCGCCGAGGTCCTGCTCCACCCCGCCAGCCTCCCCCTGCTGCGCTGGGCTTTCGAAGACGTGCGCGAAGCCAGCCGGCAACCCTTATCCGCCCTCTTTGCCACGCGCTGCCCGATTTGCAAAAAGCAGGGCATCCTCGCCGCCGTGGCACGCCGGAATGGAAAGCCCGTGCGGATGGAATATTCCTGCGCCTGCTCAAACCGGCGGTTGTCGAAGAAGCCCGATGCAGCGGATCAAACCGCGGAAGACCGTATTCCCAAGCTGGAAATCCCCTTTTGGCATCCGACCCTGCAGCTTCCCGGAGCTGAGGGGGCCCGCCGCTACCCGTCGGATTTCATGAACCGGCGGACCACCGCCGCGCTCGCAATCATCCTGCAGACCGTGGAGAATCTGGCCGAGACCTCCGCCCGCGATGTGCTGCGGGCCGCTTTCATCTCGGCGCTCGAGACGGAAAATCCGGGCGGCCCGCATCCCCGCGCGGGGTCAGCCGGCAAACGCGGGAGAGCAGCCCTCCAATGGGAAACGAATCCCTGGCATGCATTTGAAGCCGGCTTCCGCACGTGGTACGCGACAAAAACCGAAAGCAACCGCTCGCTTCCGGATGCGGCGCTCGGCCACTCCTATATCGATTTGGAATCCGGGCGCGCCGATGCGCTGATCCTTCCCGCAACCGGGCCGGAACCGGCGGCGGACGCGCTCCCCGAGGGATCCATCGATGGGGTGATATGCCGTGTGCCGGGCAGCCGCTCCAGCCGCGAGAACAACCTGTCCGCGATCCAGGCCGCCTGGTTGAGAAAAACGTGGGCGGACAGCGCGCATGGCGCGACCGTCGAGGAAAGAATCGCGTCCGCGGTCCATGCCCTTCGGCGGTTGGGGAAAGCGGGAAGCCGCGCGCTCCTGTTCATCCCGGACGACGGAAAGACCAACCTGCACGGTGTATTGAGGCTGCTGGAGAAAAACGGGGTCCGCGCTGAACGCATTTCCCACCAGCCGGCGGCGGGCGGAAGCCGTGCGCCGGGATTTTATGGTGTGCAGACGCTTATTCACCGCAACCGCCCGACTCCCATCCAAAGAGTCTCCGAAGCAGCGCTTCAGAAAAAACTGTCGGCAGCGGCGCACATTCGCTTTCTTCTCCATGGGCCGAAAACCACAACCGGGAAAATCCTGCATGCGTTCTATCCGCAATTGGATGCGGCGGAAATCGACTCCATCTCCAGCTTCTCCATCGACGATTTGCTGGCCGAAGCGGTCGAACCGTATGCAGGGTATACACGCGGCAGGCTTATCTTGCGCAAAGGCAAATCCGCAACGGCCGGAAAACGGATCCTCCCGGCGGCGTGGCGGAAAATCGCGCTGGACGGGGAAGCGCTGGCGGCGGGCAAACCCGAAGACATCCGCCTGGCGCGCACACTGACCCTCCGGCGGCTGGAGTGCGAAGGCTTGACCGCCGAAGATGCCGTCGCGTTGCGCGGAAGGCTGCGCCCGTCGGAAATCGCCCACCGCCGGCGCGATCTCGCGACACGGCTGCTCCGCCAATGGGGCAAGGCGCTCGGGCATTCCACCCGGGCATCGAAGGGGTCCGTATCGACCGTCCTGTGGAAGACCGCGAAATCCCGGACGGTTGAATTCACACTGGGCGGGAAGAATATTCTTGTCGGGAGCCGGCAAGCAGGCGGGGCTCTTTCCACATGGGGCACGATTTCCTACCTTAACCTGGAACTCCGGTTTGGTGAATGGTGCCGCAACCATCCCCACCCCGGAAAAAAAAGCTCGGCGGGGATCATCCCCCTAGAAGAGGCGCCCGTAACGGGAAACGGCACCGCCCGGCCGGGCGGGATGACCGCGGCGGATTGGAAACTCAAAGTCGCGCAAAATAAAAAAATCTGCGACCGGCACTTCCTGCTTACCTTGGAATTGCCGAAACACGCCGGGTTGAGCTATCGTCCCGGCCAATTCTTCCACATCGCATGTGATCCGCAAACCCGGGATATGCGCCCGTATCCGCTGACCCTGCGGCGGCCGCTGAGCATTCACCGCGCGAGGTATCCCGGGTTCGACCCGGCCGCCCTGGCCTGGGCGGAGGACATTCCCGAAGAATTGCGCTTCGCGCTTGAGGATCAGCCGGCGCGGCTCGATTTCCTCTACCGGGTGGTCGGCGACGGGACCGAACGGCTCAGCCGCGCCCGCAAGGGGCAGATTCTGGCGGCGATCGGCCCGTGCGGGAACGGATTTTCCATCGGCGCGGAACGCACGGCGGTAATTGTTGCCGGCGGGATCGGCATCGCGCCGCTGGCCGCGCTGGCCGAATGGCTCCGGTTCTGCGGAAAGGAAGTGCTGGTCTACCTCGGCGCGGTCGAAAAGGAAATGCTCAACCTGGCCGTCACCCGCGGCGCCGC
>DAOUDU010000162.1:0-7797 GCA_034430775.1 Anaerolineales bacterium
CTATTTCGGCAATGATTATTTCCAATTTTCTCTGGTTGGCATCAATGGGTTCTCTCAATAATGCCAATTGCCGTTTTTTCCTTTTCTTGAACGCAATTACCGCCAATGCATTGCCGCGATATTTCTTTTTATTGTCCAATAGTAAGGTATATTGCCGTACCTCTTTAGCGTATCTGGTCTTTAGTTGTTTTTTCCTATTTTGCAGCTTTCGCTTTTCCAATCGCACTTCCCTCTTAATTAATTTTAATTCCTTTATCGCCGATCTGGCTTCCGTTTTGGTTGAATACTGCGGGACAACTTTTCCTGATTTAATTGTCACGTAGCGATATTTCGATAATTTCATAGCGCCTCCTTGATGCTCAAAGAATGCCATTAGGCTCATCGGCCAACGGCTCAGCCGATTGGCCGGCTGCGCAACACGGAATTCCAGTATACAGTACAACCATCCTTGGCATGCACGACGAGCGCGCGGACGAAAACGATACAGCTCCCCCCGTTTGAGGGGAGCCTCCCTCAGAACCGCGTTCCAAGCCAATAGGGATCCACGATCGTCGCCAGGATTCCCCAAACGCAGCCCAGCACCGCGCCGGCGATGACGTCGCGCGGATAGTGCGCGCCGACGTACATCCGGGTGAAGCCGACCAGCGCCGCGAGCGCATACAGCGCCGCGATTCCCGCCGCACCGGGCGAAAACCGGTAGCTGAGCAAGGTCGCCAGGAAAAAAATCTGCGTCGTGTGGCCGCTGGGAAATGACCGGCCCGGCTCCCGCCAGCCGATGACCCGTGCCCCCGCCAGATTGAGGAACGGGCGGGCGCGGTCCGTCAGCAACTTGATGGTTTCCACCACCAGCCACAGGGTAAGCGTTCCAAGGATGATTTCGAAAGCCAGGCCGTGGTTGTTCCCGAGAAAAAGCAGGAATGCGACGATCAATGCCGTAAGCATATTTCCAAGCTGGGTCGCCACCCCCATGAAGCAATCCAGCCACTTGGGATGGGCCTGCATATTAATGACCAAAAATAACCGGGTATCCAGGCGCTGGCCGGCCGCTCCGATCAAGGACAAAGTCAGCAGCGCAAACAGACCAAGCAGGATGACCAATCCGCGATGGGCGTTAAGCGCCGGTATAAGCGACGCCCGCGCCTCGCCCGGCAGCGCGATCAGGAACAGCGCCAGCCCGATCGCCAGGAGCAATAGGAAAACGAGCCGCCTGGAACGGGTATTCCAAAAAGAAGCATGGGGTTCCGCGGGCGGCGGAGATACCGGCCCGGGAATGCTGTTATCCATGGGTCCTCCGCCCGGGTTTTTTCACCGCCATGATTGCGCGCCGTCCCGTAAGTTTTGCTCCGGCCATGACCGCCAGGGCGTGCGGATGGATATGGACGGATAACGAGCCCCGGCCCATCAGAATGCCGTCCGAAATTACGGGCATCTGCGGTTTGGAAATTACCCGCACACGGTTGGCGCGGAAATGCTGGATGCCCGCATATTCATCCAGGCCTCCGCGGGAGAACACGGCATACGAGATCATGTTCAGTTTGCTCATGTCCGAAAAAGTAAAGAGGTCCAGACGGCCATCCTGAAAGGACACATTCGGGGAGATACGGAAGTGCGGCCCGAGATATGACATGTTGGCGACCACCATCATGTGCGCGGATGTTTCCGGCTGGACGCGCCCGTCAAGCGTGACGCGCAGGCGGGAAGGGGTGGCCGAGACGAACTTGGAGAATAACTCCCCAAGCTTGGCCAGGCTCCCGTGTCCTATATCATCCGCCATCGGGTATATGTCAGAGAGCAGGCCCAGCGCCGCAGCTTCCAGAAACCAGTGGCGGGAATGCCCGCTGTGCACCCGCCCCACATCGATCTTCAGCCGGCGGCCCCGGCGCAGCAGTGCGACGGATTTTGCGATACCCCCCGGGATCCCCAGGTTAAAGGCGACGTTGTTGCGGATGCCGGTCGGGATGATGCCGAGGGTGGCATTCCTGCCGACCATGGCTCCCATCACGCTCTCGATCGTCCCGTCACCGCCCGCAACCACGATCAGCTTAATCCCCGACCGGATGGCGCGGCGAACGACGTGCTCGAGCCGGCTGCCGTGATGGACAATGTACACTTCCGGTAAAATATTCCGGTTTTGCATCTCGGAGAGAATATCGGCCAGTTGTTGCGGGGATTCTTCGGATGAACCGGACCCGCGATTATAGATCAGTTTCGCCCGTATCGGGCGGCGGAAGACTACTTTGAGTTTGCGGGACAGATGCAATGGCATAGTATTCCCCGTACGGCCCGGCCAACAACCGTCAGGATATCCACTTATTCATGCGATTGCCATCCGCCCTATAAATGAAAGGAGCAGGATGCGAGCCTGCCGGGAAGAATGCCATCCTTCATTTCAAGCCACCCGGCGACGAAGACGGATGGCAGATCGCTTTGCGGGTTCAGGATTAAAAACCACCATCCGCTCCGGAAATACTTGAGCCAATCCCCCAAGTGCTATACGTGGACCACCCCGAGCAGCTGCAGGATGACGAGGATCACGACAATAACGATCAACACATGGATCCAATTGCCGGTGCGCGGGAACCGTGGACTGATGTTCCTGCCGAAGAATCCAAGCAGCCAAAGGATTATGAGAACAATGATGATTGTCCACAACATGAGATTTCTCCTATTGAGTGAGTTTCAGACTCCGCCGGGGTGGAAATAAATTACACTTTCCACCCCGGCGCCGGGTCCGGCAATGCGGGGTTCTGCCGGGACCGGAAGCCTGTCAAACGGTCCTCAAGCAGCCTTTACCGCCGCGGATGCACGATCCAGCTGCTTCACGATCTGGTCCTGGCCGAGATGCTTGAGTTCCCCGGCCTTCTCCCGCACGCCGTCCGTGACTGTTTGAGTCTCGGAACGAACCTGCGCCATCGTGTTTTTCATTCCCTCGGCCGCCTGATTTCGCAACTCGATGCCCTTCAGCTTGATTTGATCACGCGTCCGTTTCCCGGATTGGGGCGCCAGAAGCAGCATCGTTGCCGCTCCGGCCAGGCCGCCGACCAGCATGCCCAGGAAGACGTTCCGAATATTGGACAAGCCGTACCCGTGCGCTTCAGTATGGTTGCTCATTTTGTCATCTCCTTGATGAAACGATTCGATGAATGTTCATCCGGCGGGTGGAAGGCGTAAACGGAGTAACTGCCGGGCGATCTATCCGTTGCGTCTCTCGCCGGCACACATCATTGCCGGCTTTTGTTCGGTTCGGTCGGCTTTCTGCGCGGACCTCACCGCCGAAAAGTCCGTGCCGTTTCCTTTATACATGTGTGTGCTGATCGGTGGTCGTCGTCTGCGTGACGGCCTCCACCGGCCCGCGCGGGCGGTAGAAGATCACCCAGATGATTTTTACCAGGGCGTATGCGATCAGGGCATACACCACCACCGCGATCAGGGAGGAAATTTCCAGCACCATGCCTCCCGAGGCTGGAGTTCCCGTCAATCCCGTGAAAGGCCACAGGAACAGGTTGGTGAACCCGTAAATGAACGCGGCGATCGGGCTAGCCGCATTGGCTCCCAGCGCCTTCAGTGCGATCCGCAACAGGATCATAGCCTCGAGAATGCCGAAGAGCAGCCAGACGACCTGGGTGGCTTTAAAAGTGTACATGCGTTGTTCCCGTTCCGGCTCCTGTTGCGTCGTGCGGGTTTCTGAAATTCTATTGTCGGTCATTGGAGCCTCCTGGAGTATCCTTCCCGGCAAACCCTGAGGAATGAAACTCCATGTTGGGCGGGAGTGCCGTGACGCACTCCTGCCCGATACATCCGCAATAGAGACGTATGTCGGCCGGATTAGACTCTGCGGCGCAAGAGATGGACAATCGCGATCACGATGACGGCGCCCAGGAGCGTTACCAGCATGGTCGGAAGGTTGATCGCATCATTGATCGTCCCGACCCCGAAAATGGGGCTTAGGAAGTAGCCGGCCAGGAAGGCGCCCAGGACGGCGACGACGATGTTGATCAACAGGCTCGCCCGGTCGCGCATGATTTCGCTCGCCAGCCAGCCGATCACGGCCGCGACGATCAGGTAAACAATGATGTTGGTGATGTTCATGATTCTCTCCTTTTTATGAATGGCGGGATTGCACGAATTGACTTGTGTTTTTGATGGGTCCGCTCGCCTTCTCCAGGAAGAAGGCAGGCCGGCATCCTTCCGGTTATTTCACCGCAGCGGGAACCTTTTTCTTTTTCAGGCCGGAAGTCATTTCAAGTGTGCACAAGGTTCAAACACGTTCGGCTGCGCGGCTCCAGACCATACACTCATCATAGGGCCGGCCTCCCCCGGCCACATCCATCGAGAGGGGAATGTCCATCTCCACCACTTGGGGGAGAATTAAGGAAGGGTTCCATCCCCTTATCGGGAAAGGATAATCTACGGCAAATCGTTTGTTGGTTGAACTTTTCGGGCCAAAAACGTCAATTCGCAATTTGGAGGGAAGGGTAAATCCGGGGATGCATACCGGCCTTTTTCCGACCGGATTGGTTTTTCACTTGCTGCGCGTGGCGAAAACGACCGTGGGTGATCGAACCGGCCGTTGACGATATCCCCGGCGCAGGTAAGGAGCGTCAGGTGGGAGAGTCCGTCGGGCGCCGGCTGCGGTCCCGTGCCGGCCACCGGCCCGGTGCCGAAGATCCGGGCAAGCACCGCCGGATCGGCGGACTCTTTGAGGGAGTAGACCCTCATCTCTTTTACGATGAAGTGAATGTTATAGGAGATATCTAAATAGCGGAGGATGATCAGATCGCCGGGATGGAGATCCTTAAGGTTGGCAAAGATCTCGGGCCGCCCCAGCGGATCGTTGACGTGACCGGCAATCGTGGCCGTGCCCGCCTCGCCCGGGATCCCGCCTCCGCGAAACCAGAATGCCGTATGCCAGACCGTATCGCCGATCGGGCCTTTCGGCGAATCCATCAAATTTTTTAACGTAAGTCCGACGCCGACCACGGGGGCAACGACATGCAGTTTGGGAATCTGAAGCTCGAGCGGCACGTCGACCGGCCCGGCATTAAGGCTGAGGTCCGGATCGACCAGCTGCCCAAGCGCAAACACGGATTGGCCACTCCAGCCCATCGACCGCCGGCATTACCGGCAGAAACCTTGTTTGGCGTCGCATTATTTTGCTCAACCTGCCGGCGCCGCTTCATCCAAGGCCAGCTCGAGCGCTGCCAGCCGGCGGATAACTTCATCTAACCCGGCGTCGACCCGCTCCAGGCGGCCTTCTTCCGCATCGACGAAATCCCGGTACGGTGCCATCGCCTGCCGCAGCCGTTCGAGCGCGCGGCCGAGTTCGCTGCGGAAACTTTCCTCCAGCGTTGCCTCCAGCCGCCGGCGCAACGCTTCCATTTTCTTTCGGAAGTCGCGCTTGGCGACGCCGCGCCGCCATGGGATGACCGCCAGCCCGACCACACCCAGCACGCCCGCCGCCACCAGCCCGGTGGCGTCGGCCGCGGCCGTCGTGATCAGCACCTTAAGCAAAAGCCCCAAACCGACCGCGCCGACCCCGACCAGCCCGGTCATGGCGACCGATTCCCGTACGGTTGCGGTCAACCGCTCGCCCTCGATCTTGCGATCGTATCCGCGGATGACTGCCTCGGTTTGCGTGCCGAGGCCTTCGAGGAGCTGCCGGCGGTTATAGACGAACCCGCCGGCAGCCTCCTGCGCCGCCTCGTGCAGCGCCGAGGTCTCCCGCCGCCGGCCCAGCTCGACCGCCGTCCGGCGCCACAAACCCAGCTCGCGCTCGACCAGCCAGTCGATGACCTCCTGGATGTGGACCGAGACCTTTTCGGGCACATCGGCCACTACATCCTTCTCGAACGCGGCACGCATGCGGTCCCCATGCAGCAGCATCTCGCCGATCTTCACCAGCCGCATGTGGTCGTCCAGGAAGGCCTCGCCGCGCAGGCTCATTTGCAGCAGGTCATTCTCGATCCGGGCCCGGTGCCGCTCGAACTCGTCCCGCATTTCGGCCTCATACGCCTGCCACTGTTTTTCGGCCAGGCGCAGCGCCTGCGCGTCTTCGGCCAGCAGCTGCAGCCGTCCGGCGGCCTTGGCCCGGCATTCGGCCGCCAGCTTGGCGGCCACGCCCAGCGGACTGCGCAGCTTCAACGCCACCAAATGAGACTGGGTCAGCGTATCGCGCAGATAATCCCGGAAACGGCGGAAGCCTTCCGCCGCGGGCGAATCCGGCGCCCGCAACCCGGCCCGGGCCGAAACCATGAACAGCTCCGGTTCGAAATCGAGCAGGCGCCGCACTTGCGATCGCACGAATGTTCCAACCTCGCTCCGGGCCGCCGCGCCGTCGAGCACGTCGTCCTTGTTAATCACCACCACGACCTTCTTGCCCCACGCGCGGATCGTTTCCAGGAAACCCCGCTCGCTCTCGGTGAACGGCCGGTCGGCCGAGGTGACGAACAGGACCAGATCGCTACGCGGGACAAAGTCGCGGGCGATGGTCTCGTGCCGCCGCAGGACCGCGTTCGTACCGGGGGTGTCCACAATCCGAACCTGCCGTAAAAGCTCGGCCGGATAGCGCAGCAAACGCAGGTCGTCCTGGAGGAATTCGGGCGCGCCCGTCAGCCCGTACACCAGGACGTAGACGCGGTCGGTGGTCGGTGTCGGCCCCTCCGGCAGGAACGACTCGCCCAGCAGCGCGTTGATCAACGCCGACTTGCCGCTGTTGAACTCACCGACCACGACCAGCAGGAACAGCTCGTCGAGCTGCTGCAAGGCGCGCCGCAGGTGTTCGAGATCGGCCGGCTCCGCCTCCCACTCCGAAAGCACATCGAGGGCGCGCTGCAGGGCCGCCCGCTCCTCGATCCAGATGCGCTTTTGCGCTTCGTTCAGCCATACCGCGAAAGTCATCTCGGTTCACCATGTCCTGGTATCCCGTTTCCGGCCCGGCCCTTCGCGGCTTTCATCCCGTTGCCGGAAAACAGCGTTGGGCCTGTCTCCGGCAACGGATCGCCTGTCTCCGGCCGCCATAACGGCGGAAAAGATCACCCCGCCCCGCCGGTATCTCCGCAGGATTCCCGGCCGGTCAGCGTCGGCCTATCTACGGGTGCTTCCACCCGCCAGCTGCGCTCTGCCGCTCCCGCGGAATACAAAGGTCAGCAGGATCCCCGCCAGAAATCCGCCGATGTGCGCCATGTAGGCCACGCCGCCCGTGTCCGCCGTATCGGCAATGGAACCGATGCCGCTGAAGAACTGCAAGACGATCCAGAGTCCGATTACGATCAGAGCGGACACCTGAACGACCCGCTGGCCCTGCAATACCCTGATCTTGCCCTGCGGGAACAGCAGAATGTAAGCGCCGAGCACGCCCGCGATTGCCCCCGATGCGCCCAGATTTGGCAGGTCGGATCCGGCGTTGAACGCCAGTTGCGCGAACGTCGCCGCAAGCCCGCACAGCAGGTAGAAAATGATGAAGGGGATGTGCCCGAAACGATCTTCGACATTGTCGCCGAAGATCCACAGGTAAAGCATGTTGCCCCCCAGGTGAACCCACCCGGCGTGCATGAACAGGGAAGAAAAGAGCGTTAGCAAGTCACCCATCGGATTGGCGAGGAATCGGCTGGGAACGAAAGCCCATTTATCGATAAATGCGTCGCCGCTGCTCAGCTCAAGAATAAAAAACAGTACGTTCAGAACGACCAAACCATACGTGACCCATGGAATCGTTTTACGGGAGCTGTCATCATCACCAATCGGCAACATGGGATTTCTCTCCTTTTCCTGAGGCCGGAGGTATGGACGCGGCACGGT
>DAOUDU010000163.1:0-2305 GCA_034430775.1 Anaerolineales bacterium
GCGCTGGATCCGGTGCAGGGGGAACTCGAGAACCTGACCAACCGGGTCTATTCGCTCTGCCGGCAGATGACCGGTCCGGAAAATTTTGTAAAAGTTTCGAAGATGAACACCGATCTCGAGGGCGAACGGGCGCTGATACGACTCGCGCTGGAAGGCGAAACCGACCCGATCGTAAAACGGGAAAAGAAAGAAGCCCTGGATTCGATCGACGACCGGATGAGGAAACTGAAGAAGGTCAGCACCCTGATCGACCGTGTGGAAGCGCAGCTGGCCAGCCTCGCCACCACTATGGATTCCATCCAGGCCGACATCATCCGGCTGCAGGCCTTGGGCAGCGCCCATGCGGAAAAAGAAGCGCCGGAAATCATCCGCCAGATCCGGGCCCAGGCGAAGCAAGTGGACGACTTCGCCCGGGAAGCGGCGACCCTCGCCTGAGGCAAGCTTTTCCGCCGAAGGGAAGAAAGATTGAAACGCCTTCTGATCGGTTTCTTTCCTGTGCTCCTGTTGCTGGGGTGTATCGCTTCCACTCCCGACGCCACGGCTTGGCCGGCGGAGACCGTCACGACCGAGGCCTTGGCGCAATCACCGGAATCGCGGATGATGAGCGTGTGGGTTTTCTTCACGCCGGCCGCCGATGAAAACATGACCCCGGTCCCGGCCGCGCGGCTCATCCCGGAAACGGACAGTCCCGCCGTAAGGGTCCGGCAGACGCTTGGAGAACTTCTCAAGGGGCCTACCGATGCTGAGAAGGCGGCGGGGCTGACCTCCTGGTTCTCCGCGGAGACGGCCGATACCCTCGTGGATGTGACCGGGAACAACCATGAATACACATTGGCTTTCACCGGCCTGACTACGCTCATCCCCAACGCCTCGACCAGCGCCGGGAGTAGGATGCTGCTTTCGCAGCTGAACAGCACGGTGTTCCAGTTCGATTTCGTTGATTCGGTGAACTGTACGCTCGAAGGCAACTGCGATGATTTCTGGCAATGGCTGCAAAGGGATTGCCACATCGTGACCCGCGCGGAATGGGAAACCGGGTAGGGATATTTTCCGGAGAAAGGTTTTACCATGTCGGCATCACCGGAAGGGCGCTCGTATCTGCCGCCTGAGAAACCGCTGGACCGGAACAGCAAGCTGGCGTACGCCAGTCTGGCGATGGGATTCGCGAGTTGGCTCCTCATCCCCTTCCTGGCCGGGATCGCCGCGATCGTGCTGGGGCACATGGCCAGGCTGGAGATCGCGCGGTCGGAAGGCCGGCTGACCGGGGACGGGTTGGCCGTGGCTGGGCTCGTGATGGGATATGCGAACGTCATCTTCCTGGCCCTCATCACTTTATGCATCGCGAGCCTGTTCCTGCTGCCCGTCATCGAGCAGCTCCTTTCCGCATAGCCATCCCCGGATTCGCCTTTCCAATTGGGCATCATCCATCGCGATTTTATTTTCTGGAGGAGACCATGGAAAATCCGTCGGTTAAAAAAAGCTGGTTTTCCCGCTATTGGTGGTTGCTCGCCCTGGCTGCATTTTTTCTCATCGTGCTGCCCGTCGTGTGTTGCGTGGGAACGGTGGGAGCGAGTGTCGTCGGCGTGTTTGGGATAGTTCGATCCAGCCCTATTTTTACAGATTCGCTTGAAATGGTCCAGGGGGACAGCCGCGCTCAAGACTTTCTGGGAACGCCGATCGAGGCGGGGTGGTTGGTCAACGGTGAAATTTCCGAAACACTTGCCACCGGAACTGCTGAAATCTCCTACCCGGTTTCCGGCTCGAAGGGATCCGGAACGGCGTATGTTTCGGCCAAGAAAGTCGAGGGTGAATGGGTGATCACTCGTCTGGTGCTGGTGATGGACAAGACCAAACAGCGGCTGGTTATTGTCGGTAAGGATTGACGGATACCGAATTCAATGGTTCCATAGGATCATGACTACGATCGCGTACTTCGACTGTTTTTCCGGCATCAGCGGCAATATGGTGCTGGGTGCATTGGTGGATTCGGGCCTCGCGCCGGACACCCTGCGCGAGGAGCTGGGCAAGCTGAATGTCGGCGGATACCGGCTGGAAATCCAAGAAGTAAACAAAGCCGGATTGCACGGGACGGCGGTGGAAGTCCACATGGATGAAAAACAACCGCACCGCCATCTCGCGGACATCGAAACCATCATTCAATCCGGCACATTGGCGGATCGCGTCCGCGAGCGGAGCCTGCGAACATTCCGCGCGCTGGCCGGGGCGGAATCGAAAGTTCACGGCGAGCCGGTCGAGAAAATCCACTTTCACGAAGTCGGCGCGGTGGATGCGATCGTCGATATTG
>DAOUDU010000164.1:0-71423 GCA_034430775.1 Anaerolineales bacterium
TCTTTGACGGAGAAATTACTTTCGGCGAGTTAAAGAATCACGGGGATTTTGGATTGGGAACCTTTAACGCCCTTGACGGAGAGATGATCGAGCTCGATCATCATTTTTACCAAATACATTCGGACGGCGCCGTAGTAGAAGTGGACGATGCGATGAAAACCCCCTTCGCCGTCGTCACATTCTTCGAGCCGGATCATACGGTGGTCCTTGACGACGAGATGGACTGCGGGAATTTGGAAAAATATCTGGACAGCATTCTGCCGACCGAAAATATTCCTTATGCGATAAAAATAACCGGCGTGTTTTCCTACATCAAGGCCAGGAGTGTGCCCAGGCAGGAAAAGCCCTATCCGCTCCTTGAAGACGTCATCAAGGAACAGTCGATCTTCGAGTTCCATGATGCCGAAGGCGCGATGGTGGGATTTCGGCTTCCCGGGTACATAGGGGGAATGAATGCGGCGGGATATCACTTTCATTTTCTTAACAAGGATAGGGATGCGGGAGGCCATGTGCTGGAGTGCCTTACGCAGGATATCACCCTGGAGATCGATGACACCAATGAATGGTATGTGGTCCTGCCGGGAGACAGGGAATTCTACGATGTTGAAATTAAGGGATAGAAGAATCCTATAAAGATAGGATGGAAACAAAAAAGCCCGTGTTACTGTCCGCCGGGCTGTACAGTTTGGGCGGTTTCCTGAACGCCGGAACCTGGTAGGCCGGAACGGTCCTGGCGTAGGACACCCCTGCTATACGGGATGCATCCAGACGGGATCCACGTTGTATTTCCCCGTTGGTTATTTTCGGAAAAAAACACTAGATCCCCGCTTATTACGCCCCCGACAGGAACACCCCGCAGAGTTTCCTCAAGGGCAGCCCGCCCCGGTTGAATCGGGCCGGGTGCGCGGGGATGACGGGGGGCGCATAGAACGGGGCGGTCCGGCCGCCTCAGGTAAAATTGCTATGGAAAGCAGACGGCCCGGAGCGAAGGCATCCGTCCGCGCATATCCGTGAATCGATGGCTAATTATTCGGAGCAGATAGCGGCGGTGGAACAATCCAACGACGACCATTTGAACGAGTTGCTCGACCCTGGCCCGTTGAATGGAGCGGCCGGCGGTTCGCTGTACCATTCCCTATGGATCTATAGCTGATGCCGGCGTTCCGGTGATGAAGTACGTCAAGGCCAAGCGGCTTGGCGCAGTACGGTTGGGCGTATACCAAGGAGTACGTAATGCGTATTACTATGATTGGGCACAGCACCGTTCTGCTTGAGGCAGGCGCGGGAAGAAAATCCTCACAGACCCATATTGGGGAAAATGGGGAAATCCGGCTTACGCGTATCTCGGCATTCCCGGAAAGTCACGCCAAGAATTGACAGCGGTAGATGGGGTGCTGATTTCACATAACCACTGGGATCATGTGGATGGAAAATATCTTCGGTTGATTGGTCATACGCCGGTGATAGTGCCTCAACCAACGCGTTGGCTATTTAAGTTAATGGGCGGTCGAAACGTATCGGGTCTCAAGGTGTGGGAGAGTATTACTATCGGGGAAATAACCATTACTGCGGTCCCCGCGATTCATATGACTGTCGCCATGGGATATGTACTGCAAAGTGAAAACAAGCGGGTTTACTTTGCGGGCGACACATTTTATTCGCCCTTCATGCAGGATCTCGGACGCAGGTTTCCATTGGGCGCGGCTTTGATGCCGGTCACAACATACCGTCTGCCGATGACCATGGGGGAAAAGCAGGCCGTGCAAGCCGTGCGGGTATTGAAGCCAACGGTAGTGATACCTATCCATCTTGGGATCAAGCCGCGTTTCCCTTTGTTGCGAACGAATTAAACGCCGGAGCGTTTTGCACAACGTTTGGACGAAAATGGGATTGCATCCAAAGCAGTAATATTGCGGGAAGGCGAGAGCTATACCATTTCGCGGATATGGTTTTCCCGTGAGCCGATGCGCCCAACCCGCGCGGAAGGATTTGGCCTTCGGCTGAGTGAATTTTGTGGACTCCAACAATAAAGAATACCTGCCAAGTAGATCTGTAAAATCTCGGCAAAGACCATAGAAATCCTCGATCGGTTTGGGTTGGCGAAAAAAATATGTATAATTTCCGCGGACGCAAACCGAATCATCATATAGTCGCCTGCATAGTTCAGTTGCCAAGGAGTCGCACATGCCCATTCCACGCTGGATGAAAAACCAAAATATTCAGGCGGGTCTCATCATGGCGCTGACACTGGTGCTGCTCGTGGCGACTGAATCCAAGATCGGCCTTACCTGGGATGAACCTGACTATATCGTCGCTTCCGAATCGTACAGCTCCTGGCTGGGCAAACTGATTGCGCAACCGGCCGCGGCTTTATCGACGGACGGTATTAATGAAAGCTGGTCGATCAACCACGAGCACCCGCCGCTGGATAAGATCTGGTCGGGAATCGTCTGGTCCGGAGCGCGTTTTGTCCTCAATGACCTGACCGCCCATCGCTTGGGCAACATGATTCTGGTAAGTGTCATGCTGGGCTTGCTTTACCTGCTGGTCGCCGGCGAGTATGGTCCGGCGGCCGGACTGGCCGCGGCGGCGGCGCTGCTCACCCTGCCGCGCTTTTTCTTCCACGCCCACCTGGCCGCCCTGGATGTGCCCGCCGCCTGCAGCATATTTTTCGTCACCTTCCTTTTTTGGAAAACCAAGGACGACCTGGGTTGGAAATGGACACTCTTCCTGGGGTTGATTTTGGGATTGGCATTCGCGACCAAGATCAATGCCATGTTCCTGCCGCCCACTTTATTTCTGTGGGCGCTCATCTTCCGACGGCGACTGATCTTATTTGTCCGCATTGTCGTCATGACGCTGATCGGCGTCCTCTGCTCGTTTGCCGTTTGGCCCTGGCTCTACCCGGATTTTCCCGCCCGGATGATGGACTACCTGGAATGGATCACCGTGGACCATTGGAAGATCGGGCAATGGTATCTGGGAACGCTCTATATGCCTCCTCCCTGGCATTTCCCTTTCGTGATGACGTGGGCTGTCGTACCGCTGACGCTTACCGTGCTGTACTGGATAGGCATCGTCCGCGCAGGCTGGAAGTGGCGCGAAGCCAACAGTTTGGGCGGGCTTCTGTTTATCAACGCCCTGGTGCCGCTCCTGGCCCTGACCACCGGGAAAAGCATGGTCTACGACAACGACCGCCTGTTCATGCCCGCGTTTTTCTTCCTGGCGGCGCTGGCAGGCATGGGGTTCGGTTGGCTCGCGGCCGGAATTCGGCGGGTGGCCGACCGCATCCGGAAGCCGCGCTGGGCGGCGCCGGCGGCCGTCCTGGCCGCCATACTTTTCTTTCTGCCGCAAAGCATCAGCCTGGTCCGGCTTTATCCGCATTTGCTTTCGTATTATTCCGAAACCGTGGGCGGGTTGCCCGGCGCCGCCCGCCTGGGGCTGGAAACCACCTACTGGTGCGAATCCTATGCCGCCGCCATACCCTACCTGAACGAACACGCCCGGCCGGGGGATACCGTTTGGGTCGACCCGTGGAGTTACAACGTCCTGATTTACTATCAGGTCCATGACCGGCTTCGCGACGACATCAAGATCGCCTTTCCGCCGTTTGCCCAATCGAATCTTTTCCCCGAGTACGGGCCGCCGACGTATGCCACCTACGCCGCTTCCGATTTTATAATCGTTCAATACCGACAAACCACTATCGGATCGACCCAGGCGAATCCCGGCAGTGAATCCTTCTTGCCTCACCCCGATACCCAATGGATAAGCACGCATGAGCCGGTATATCGGCTGAGCTACGATGGCGTACCGATCATGGAGATCTATGCCAACCCAACGGCTCAGGCTTCCTCGGATACGCCGGCATCCGGATCCGGGCCGGGGCCGGCGCTTGCCTTCACTGTGGATGGAGGGGTGCTGAAATCCGGGGCGGGCAACTTTACGGCCCAGGTTCCATCCGGTCTCGAGTTCGCCGCGAGCACCCGGCACGTAGACGCCGCCGGCGGACTACTACTGAACATGTTTTCGGGCGCCGGCGCCGGGAACAGCTTCTATAGCATCATCTATTTCGACTACCCGGCCGGAATGGCCGCCGATTCCAATTCCGCGCAAGGCCTGCTGAGCGGCGCCCGGGACGGCTGGCTGCAGGAAATTCACGGCACGCGGATAGAAGAACACGCCGTATCCCTGGGGGAGTATCCGGGCGTGGAAGGGATCGCCGAAGCGGAATCCGGCGGCCGACAGATGAAGATCATGTACCGACATTACCTGGTGCAGAATCGCTGCTACCAAATCTCGGTTTGGATTCCGGCCGATGGGACGTTTACCGCGGAGATGGAGGCGTTTCTGCAATCGTTTGCGCTATTACAGGATTTTTAACTTTGCACACCCCTGTTACTTTCGGTTGATGCTGATCCGGCAGCGGGTAGATTTATGGGAGCATCTTCTTCGTCGATGTATGCCTTCTGCGAATTGATGGGAAGAATAACCTGTACACACGCCGCGTACAACAGCCTTCACCCGACCGGTGGGATTAACCGCGGTTGGAACCGTTCCCTTGGCGTAAAACCAATTACCGTAATGCGGCGTTGTCTCGTCCCGCCCCCCGCCGGGTAATGCCGGTCGCCGTACCCTTGCGTCGCCTACGGTGAAAAGAATAAAATGGCAGGGAAATATCCGGCGGCTCCCTCGGCGCCGGTGCGCGCCATGTCCGTTGGTAAATTGCCTGACCGGTTCCGAAAAAAGCAATAATGGAGAAGTCGATGGCAATTGACGACAACCATCCAAACCCCAGCCGATCCGCGGATCATGCCGTGCGCCGTATTTCAGGAATGGCGCTCGGAGCGCGCGCAACATCTTTTCTTGCCCGGCCCCGCCGCATTCTCAATTTGTTTTTATTGTTTGTTTTCTCCGCCGCTTGGATTCACGAGTTCCTCTATTGGCTCCCCAAGGACGCCTTCGGGACCCGTCTGAATTATTGGGCTTATACCGACTGGCTGATTGATTATTCCCAGGGATTTATCCGGCGCGGGTTGTCCGGTGAAATTTGGCGGCTGGTTCCGGCCGCGGTTTCGCCGATAGAATTCATCGCGGTGTTTTCCTGGATCCTGATTCTGGCCATTGCGTTTAGTTATGTTCGACTGCTGGTGCGGTCCTGGAAAACGTTTCATCCATTGATTTTATTCGGGCTGCTGTTCCTTCCTTCACTGTTCTTTTTTTACCTCCATGACCACGGCGCCATCGCCCGGAAGGAAATCCTCGGGTATGTCACGGTGCTTTTGCATCTGCTCGTTGTCGAAAAAACGCTTCCGCTCGGAGACGGCGCCGCGCTTCCGGATGGGAACCTGG
Source organism: Anaerolineales bacterium (assembly GCA_034430775.1). GTDB lineage: Bacteria > Chloroflexota > Anaerolineae > Anaerolineales > RBG-16-64-43 > JAFGKK01. The sequence goes on from DAOUDU010000164.1 coordinate 5,353, forward strand.
AGCGTTACGTGCGCTGGCTGATACCCGTCGTCGTAATCCTCCTCCCGGCAGCCATTCTGGTCCACGAAGGGATTTTCCTGATGTTCGTCCCGCTGCACGGGATGATCACGCTGGCGGTCCTGCGGATGAAAACCCCGCACAACTTCACGCGGGCCGCTTTGCGGACCGGGTTGCTGTATCTCCCGGCGACGCTTGCGTTCGGTGCCGTGTTTCTGGCCGGCACACCGAGCTACCAGACGTTGCTTGGCGTCTGCGAAAAATGGTCAAATGCCGGTGCGCTGCGGGAAGACTCCTGTGTGTTGCCCCCCGAAAGGCTCAGCGGATCGACTCTGCCCGGCTCCTTTATTCCCATGCAGTGGTCGCTGACGAGAGCCGCCTCCATCACGTGGGAAATTATTTCCATGAACTGGGGCGCCTGGATTCTGATTCTTCCGACGCTGGGAATTTCGCTTTGGTATCTCGTTCGGCAGGCGGTGTATTCCATTCTCCGGTCCCGATCCCCGCAGTCCTTTTCCCCGCGGTCGGCGCTGCGGTATTCGGGCGTATTCTTTTGCAGGTATTTCTTAATCCCGCTCCTGATTTCCCTGCCCGTATACTTCACGGCCTATGACTACGGCCGATGGTTCACGGTCACGTGCATTAATTTCGCCATGCTGGCGGTTTCGATGAATCTGCCCTGCCGGGAGTTCGCGTTTTGGAAGAAGGAAGCCGAGGAAGGACCCGCTGCGGCCGATTCGCGCGAGCATGCGGATATTCGCCTGATCTTTTATGGCGTTTCGAGCATCATTTGCATCCTGGCGTTGATTCTTTGGCTGCCCCATTATTGTTTGTTCAGTTGTGAGATTATCCGGAGCCCGCTCCAGATATTTTCCCATACCGTGATTGCGCATTAGGGGTATCTGCTCAACCGTCCTTTTACCCCATTTGAAAAATAGGGCAGAGCAGTAATTCAGAATACGCTTGACGGGTGCTATATTAATTCTGGTAAATCTGTAAATCCGAGGCGATTCTTCTTAATCATCTCGGTGAAGGTATTCATCAATACGCTTGGAAAGCGCTGCCATGCGCATAAACGAGAAGGACAAAACGGGTATGACGCCCGGCAAAGCGATTCCGCCGAATTGGCCTTCGGCATAGTGGTTTCGCCGGGATGTTGCTTTGAGGGAATAATGTATACTTAGCCTTATCCTGCCCGGCCGGGCCGCTGAAAGGCCATCCGTTGGGAGCAGAATTTCTATTTTGGCGGGCGTCCGAAAAACCATTTGTGGGCATTCGTTTGGCGTTGGAAAAAGAAATGGAAAGGAGGAACGAATGGAGTGGGCAATATCCTATCTTGAAGAGCAACATATCGTTGTCTACCAAACATCGGGCGTGGCGGACGTGAAGGGTTCCCGTGAAATGGCCGATGGCATTGCGAAGACGATGATGCACTACAAGGCCAAACGATGCTTAATTGATTATAGCCATCTGCACTCCGTTGCAGGCAAATCAGACGAAATCTACTCTCGCCCAGTGGAACTACGGGAAATTGGGGTTCGCCCTGATATAAAAATTGCCGTGGTTGTCCTCCCGGCTCATAAATCACACTTTTCTTTTCTTGAAGCTGTTCTCCGCAATCGGAATATCGAATATATGACTTATATTGATCAAGAGGCGGCCCTGCAGTGGTTAACGGAATGAGGAAAGCGGAAACTGCGGTTTTGTGCTGAGGCAGCAATCGGTTTCGTTTATCCCCAATCTACGTTTATTGCCGATTTGGCCTTCGAACGCGAGTCCGCATCCACCCGCCTGCCCGGTGGGCAATCCGTTGGGCTTTTTATTGTACAGAGACGTGATTATTGGGGAATTAATATGATAGAATTATTCGCGCCGATTGCTTATTAGCGTATCCACAATATTGTTTCAAGTATTTGCAGCTCAAATCAAGAAAATACTTCGTAGAGTGCGAAGTGATTGAGTCGTCAGGAGGCGCCAATGGATGTATTGACACAGACCATAATGCAACAGTTATCCGGAAAGGTTTTATCTGGAATAGCCAAGAAGGTTGGCGTAGACGAACAAACCGCATCGACAGCTCTTGCGATAGGAATGCCGCTGCTCGTGGCGGCATTGGCAAAAAATGCGTCAAAACCCGAAGGGGCGCAGGCATTGCATAAAGCCTTGGCCAATGACCATGATGGTTCAATCTTGAACGATGTGGCGGGATATTTAAAGGATCCCCAGGCGGCCAATGGGGCAGGTATCTTGGGCCATGTTCTGGGCAATCAGCAATCCGTGGTCGCCCAGGGATTGGCGCAAAACACCGGATTGCAGAGCGACCAGGTTGGACAACTGCTGCAAATAGCCGCACCGCTGGTCATGGGAGCGCTCGGATCGCAGCAACAACAACAGGGGCTGGATACGAAGGGCTTGTCAAGTTTTCTTGGAAGTCAACAGCAACAAGCGCAACAATCCCAGCCGGATGTTATGGGCGCAATAAACACCCTCCTGGACGCAAACCATGACGGTTCCTCCCTGGATGATATTCTTGGGATGGCGGGAAAACTGTTCGGTAATAAATAACCCCATCGGCGGCTTTGGGAATTGAATCGCGTAAAACGATTCCGGCGGATTCCGAATCTGCTTCTGCAATGGAATAATCAACCGGCGGTGTACTGTTTCACCGCCGGTTGATTATTCCTCGTACGCCATTGACGGGAACTAGAAGTCAAGAGGCTGCATTCTATACTCAACACGCCCCGCCGGCGGATGGGGTTCGCTTGTCCTTCGGTTGGGTGTTTTCGTCGGAATGCTCTTTGTTGACAGATTTTGTATAATGAATCTGGTCCGGAACACCCCGCCAAACCGCTGAACCGCGGGCCGTTGGACGGTCCTTTTAAATGAAATGTTCTCATAATCAATAATGGATACGGCACCCCATTGCGTGGAGGGCGACAATGTCGAAAAATAAACCCCAAACCGAAAAAGATACAATAATTTCTGAAGTGGTCGATAAATCAAGGAGCAAGGCGGAAGCGTATATTCGATCGCCAGAAAAGACCAAACGCCTCTTGGCGGAGGCGCTGGAAAAAGCTGGCGCAAAGGAAAAAAATAAGGGTCCGCTGGAAGAATTATGGAATTATTTGACAGCTCTCTTTAGATTGTTGCGCGCCTATATCAATCGTGAATATAAAGACATCCCCTGGTCCTCAATTGTGTTGGTTGTGGTTGCGATAATATATTTTGTGTCTATCGTAGACCTCATCCCGGATTTCTTGCCCGGTGCGGGATTTATTGATGACGCCGCAGTTGTGGCATTTGTGATTACTAAAATAAAATCCGATATAGACAAATATTTATTGTGGGAATCAGAACAAAAGGAAAAATAATTATTGGGATGGCGTAATACGGTATTCAGCACAGGTATGGGCGCTCGGCCAAGCGGCTTGCGCGCAAGCCGTTAACCTCTATTCAACATCCGGAGAATGATTATGGCATCCAATTGGCGCCCCGGGGATATTCCGGACCTGACCGGAAAGATTGCGATTGTAACTGGGGCCAATAGCGGCATTGGCTATGCGGCAGCGCGCGCATTGGCCCGCAAGCAAGCAACGGTGATACTTGCTTGTCGCAACAGGGAAAAAGGGAGTGCCGCTGTTCGGCAAATTGCTCAAGAGTATCCAGAGTCAAAGGCTGAATTTTTACAGCTTGATCTATCCGACTTGGCTTCGGTACAGCGCTTTACCGGCGAATTTACCAGCCGATATGACCGATTGGACATCCTCATCAACAACGCAGGGATTATGAGACCCCCGTTCGGGAAGACGGTCGATGGTTTTGAATTACAGTTCGGCGTTAACCACCTGGGGCATTTTGCACTTACCGGCCGCTTGCTGAACCGCCTCACCAGTACTTCCCGGGCCCGTGTCGTAACGGTTAGCAGTTGGGGGCATCATCTTGGCGTAATCGATTTTGATGATCTCAATGCGGAAAAGAACTACGATCCGGGCAGGGCATATGCGCAAAGCAAACTTGCCAATCTTCTCTTTACGTATGAACTGCAGCGGCGGCTGGAAGGCGCCGGGGTGGATACTCTTGCCGCCGCCGCGCACCCGGGCTGGACGGCGACCAATCTTCCAGTGCATTGGCGGATGATTCGGATATTCACTCCCCTCATTGGTCAGACACCGGAGATGGGCGCATTGCCGACACTGTATGCGGCTGTCGGGCCGGATGTGAAGGGGGGCGAGTATTTCGGACCCCGCAGCTGGCTGGGCTTAAGGGGATATCCCATTAAGGCGCGATCGAGTGATCGCTCGTATGATACGGAAGTTGCGGCCAGATTATGGACCGTGTCGGAAATGCAAACGGGTGTACACTATTTCTGAGCGGACAAGATGTGTCCACCAAATGCGACCGGCCGACACGGCGTTGTGCGCCGTCGAAAGCGGGAGTACAGGGCCGGCGAGATATTTGTTGATTGAGTTTGTTTCACTCCGATTGTCACGTCGGGCGGGTTAGGTGGGGCCTCCGTTGGGCGGTTTCAACGAAATCGAAATGGAGGGTATCTTTACGAATGAGTGTTGTTATTCGGAAGTATCAGAATGCAGATCATAAAGAAATAATTTCGCTTATCCCGCGCTTTTCTGATTTCCCGTTGCCGGAATGGAGAAAGGCTGAAGATATTTCAAATAAAACCACTAAACTTATAGAAGAATCTACTGCTGAATTGTCCGAAAACTCGGTTTTATTGATAGCGGAAGAAAACCAAAAAGTATTGGGCTTTGCCCTTCTGCAAACCCGAAAAGATTTCTTTACGGACGAATCGCATGGATATGTATCGGATATCGCTGTAAAAAAGGATGTTGAAGGCCGCGGAGTAGGGAGCCTGTTACTGGAGGCGGCGGAAAATTGGTCTAAGGATAAGGGATTCCGCCTATTGGTATTGCATGTGCTTATCGGAAACGAACGGGCAAAGCGGATTTATGAAAAATCCGGTTTTCAAAGCGACAATATTCAATTGGCAAAGTTGCTAAAATAATTAATCCCGCCCCAACCGGCGACGCGGTTAACTTGCCCTCCGACGCGGAGCCTTTGCCGTCATGGTCTTCGGTGGCGGATAATGTATACTGAACCTGGTTCTGCCCGGGCGGCCCATCGGCCTCCGCGCGCGCAATTCTCTTCGCGTGGGGGGGCAGGATGAGCGTCAGGCCGTGGGGAACGCATTCTGTTACAGAGCGCAAGGTATTTGGAATCTCTACACGGACTATCATGAATAAAGTGAATGGGTGGAAAGATGTTTGACTTTTTATTTTTGGTGTTGATTTGTCTATTCGCTTTGGTTCTATCGCTTGATTCAATTGTAAAATGTCGGAAGTATAAGAGCCTCTCCTACGGGATGGCTTCTTTTTTGTGCGGTATTGCGATTGTCTTAACAGTGGCGGGTTATTGGAGCGGAATTGCATTAATTGTTGCTGCCATTTGCCTCCGAATTATTGGAAGTGTAATAAATAAATTTATGCGCAAGGGGTCTGCGGAACAGGTGGAATGCTCCGGAGATGGAAAGGAAAGAGGGGCAATGGAAACTGAAAATATCAAAATGATATCTTCTCTGAAGATTACCAATAACGGGAAGAACGCTATGCACAGCGCAAATGATAATCACGAATTGAATAGCGGAAGCGAAAAACTATTTGTGGAACCTTCAATTCAGATTAAAAGTAAAAAAGCCGGCGAACATATCGTGGGAGAGGAAGAAAAAACGGCGGATACGGCGGGCGAAAGAGGAGTCTATCCAAATATTGAGCAAATGGTTGAGGAGTTAAAGAACGGGAATAGGGCCGTGCGGGAGCAATCCGCGGTTTCGTTGGGGCTGACGAACAACCCGCAAGCGATTATTCCGCTTTTGGATGCGCTGAATGACAATGAACAATCCATCCGTGTGGCGGCCGCAAGGGCATTGGGAGAGATAAAAGACCCAAATGTTTTTGGGCCGCTGACGATTGCCCTCAGGGATAAGGATAAGTATGTCCGAGTGGCGGCTGCGGAAGCATTGATGAGGACGCGGGATCGACGTGCGATCGAACCATTAAAATCCGCTTTATTCGACAAAGATAAATTGGTCAGTGAGGCTGTGGAAAGAGCGATAAGTATACTTAGTATGGAAAAAAATAAATAGGGGGAGGTAATATTTCCTGTTTGCACTAACCAGGACAGGCGGCTCAACGCAGCATGCACCCGGCCGGTAGGACTCGCCGCTTTTTCAGACAGTTTCCATGCCAACGCCTTTTCCGCCAAATCGGCTTGAGCCTGCCCCGCTCACCAGCGGCAAACACAAGCCGTTGGGCATAGATATAAATACGTCTCTTTTACAGGAACGGGAAAAGTGAAAATACGGCGCATAGGATTACTTCTGAGTTTTTTCTTGCTTTCCGGATGTCTTCCTGAAGAAAGCGCATATTCCACACCCATTCAGGTTGGATCGCAACAAATTTCCCTAATCGATGGTATGGCAATGGTCTACGTACCGGAGGGAGATTTTCAGATGGGTTCAAATGACGGCCCGGATACCGAGAAACCAAAACATACCGTCTGGGTGAATGCTTTCTGGATAGACCAAACCGAAGTTAATAATTCTCAATTTGAGACATTTATAAAAGAGAGCCGGTACAAGACGGATGCGGAAATTGCCGAATGGAGCTATGTTCTTGAACTATCCACCGGAAAATGGCTGAAAGTGAGCGGCGCAGACTGGAAACATCCAGCTGGTCCTACGAGCAACCTTTCCGGACTGGAAAAGCATCCGGTTTCGTATATGAGCTGGAATGATGCCTCGGCGTATTGTGCGTGGGCCGGGCGGCGATTGCCCAGCGAAGCGGAATGGGAAAAAGCCGCCCGGAGCAATGACGGTCGGGTATACCCTTGGGGAAATCAACCACCGGGCAATAATTTACTGAATTTCGCCGATACAAATGTTTCGCTGCAATGGGCTGATAAAAGTTCGGATGACGGTTATGTCTTTACATCGCCCGTCGGGCATTACCCGGAAGGTGCATCGCCCTATGGAGCTTTGGATATGGCGGGCAATGTATGGGAATGGGTTAATGACTGGTACGATCCAGAGTATTATCTCAGCCAGACCGTTTGGCGTAACCCGATAGGCCCATCCACCCGATCGGGCAGAGTGCTGCGCGGGGGATCCTGGTACGATAGCGGGGTCGTTACAAGGGCATCCTTCCGGCTGGGGTATTATCCTATGGACGGGTATGCTTATTATGGATTTCGATGCGCGGTTTCTTGAAAAGATTCTCAACAATATTATTATTGCGCCCGGCCCGGCGATGAAATCGCATTGGTCTTAGGCGCAGAGTCTTCTTTGGCGCTTTCTTCGGTGAAGCATTTAGTATGCTGAACCTGGTCCTGCCCGGCCGGGCAGGCGGCAAAGCGGAAGGGCGTTTCCCGTCCGGCCGCAGATAAATACCCATGGAAGAAACCTTAAAAAAAGTTGGCCCGCCAGGGAGGTCCCATGAACGCAAACCGAAATGCTTTTCTGATCACAATCGTGTGCATCATTCTGCTTGCGGGTTGTGTTGGGCCAAAACCGGAAATTACCGTGCAAACAACGGTTCGTCCCATCATAGCGCCGAGTTCCGCGACTCAGCCCGAACCGGATTATTCAATTGATCAGGATTCCGGTTACATAGAAGGCGCGCAGCTGTTCGACGATGCCGCGGCGCTTGCGCATGTGGAATTCCTCGCCGGCGACGCGCTGCAAGGCCGCCGGGTGGGCACGCCGGGAAATCAGGAGGCGGGTGAGTACATCGCGGTGCGCTTTGCGGAGTATGGTCTGCAGCCCGCCGGTGCCAATGACAGTTATTTTCAACCCTTCACCGCGACGGTAACGCTTAATGTTGAGCAGCCCATTCTTACGGTCTTTCCTCCTCCCGGATCAGGCAGTGCAGAAAGTCATACGTATCTCACACACTACGAATATGTTCCGCGGATTAGTATGTATGTCGGGTCGGGTGATGCTACAGGCCGGGTGGTGTGGCTGGGCAAATGCCTTCCTTCCGACTTTGGCATCACACTGGCGGGAAAGATAATTCTCTGCGCGCCGTTATTCGGTTCGGAATTCACGCAAGCGGTTGAGAAGGCGCTTCAATACAAGATCGGCGGGTTATTGATAATCCGTGAAGACGACGGCCCCTATGCCCGCTCAGGCTATGGCTTTAGCGAACTGATCAATATGCCTGCTTTCAGGGTCAGCTATGCCATCACAGAGGACCTGCTGGAAGGCAGTTCCTACCTCCTGGATGATCTCGATCAACTTGCGGTTCCCACCACACTCGCCACAACCGTACATATGGCAAGCGCTTTCGAACGAAAGGAAACTCCGGCGCGCAATGTGCTTGGCGTACTGCCCGGCACGGACCCTCAGAAAACGGATGAGGTCGTCATCATTGGCGCTCACTACGATCATGTTGGGGTTGATCCGGATGGCACGATCTACAATGGAGCCAATGACAATGCGTCGGGCGTGGGGGTGATTTTGGAAATAGCCCGCTTATGGCAGGCGCAAGGCTTCCGCCCGGCTCGCAGCGTGCTGTTCGCAGCCTGGGATGCCGAGGAACAGGAAATGCTCGGTGCAACGTATTATGTATCCTCCCCCGCATTTCCGCTGGACCGGACGGTAGCGTATATTAATGTGGATTGCGTGGGTGTGGGTGAGATAGTGTTCATCTGCGGGCAGAATGCCATGGTGGATCAACTCCAGGCCAGCGCTGTCACATTCGGCTTTACCACAATTCTCGAACCGGAGAACCTGGCTGATGATCTTCCTTTTTATAATGGCGGCATTCCCGCCGCCGGGCTTATGCTTAATCCCGATACTTCTTCGTATTATCCGCAACTGCACAGGCCGGAGGATGATCCGCCGATCATCCAGCGCAACAGCCTCCGGATAATCGGAATCCTGTCCGCCCATGCCCTTTTTGCATGGAGTGTCGGCGGATAAAGTATACTGTTCCCAATCTTGCGCCGTCGGCCAGGCGGAATCGCCGGGGCGTTGGCGGCAAAACTGGAGGAGCGATCCATGTATGTGGGAAGGATTGTAGCCGTTGGAAAAACAATGGAAGATCGGCTGGTTGCGATGTACAGGGTTTCCTCAAGATCGTTTCCCAATCGACGGGCGGCAATCATTGGGCAAACAATTTCCATCGTGCCGAAGGAAGGTTTTGAATCGGACATCTATAAAAATCCCTATATATCCTATAACTGTCTTCGCATTACCGATACCTTCGCCATTGTGGGCAACGGCAGCCATACCGATCCCATAGCAGAAAAGCTGGGGTCCGGTATGCGGATGCGGGATGCCATGGTATCCGTTTTAAGCGGATTGGATTATGAGCACGATGACTATAAAACTCCGCGAATAGCCGCCATTATTGACAAACGGAGCAGAATTTGCGCCTTGGGGACCATTCGCTCCGATGCCCTTCTGGTAAAGGAGATTAACCTTGACAAGGGGGAAATTAATTATGTGGCGACCTATGAACACAATTATCCTGACAAATTGTTTCGGGATACCGGTTTCACTATTTCAAGTTCAGAAGAGGCATGTGAGTATATCCTTGGGAAAGGTGCATTTGCAGATCTGGAAAGACCGGTCGTGGCGGGATGCGCGATCGAAGAGGGAGCCTCTTTCTCGATTGCGGCCAAGGATACGGTATTACGTTAGGAAACACAACTGCAACAGTGCGCTGAGACCTGCTGGCCTTCGACCGGAAATCCGCGTTGGCCTGTTCTTCGGCGAAAACCTCCGTGCAAAGACCGTTGATGGGAAAAGCCGGCCAAGCCGTTTCGTGTTTTGCCGTGGGCGGTGTAAAAGGGAGTACACGGAAACCGAGGAGTGCATTGATGCCATCCGGCGCTTCCACTCGATACCAGTCAATTAGAAAAGAACTCGAAGAGACCCGGCGCGCGTTCCTTGAATTTCTCAACGGGATACCCGATAGGGATTTGGACCGTGCACAGCCCGGTGAAGGATGGACGGCCAAACAGGAAATGATGCACATAACCCAGGTGCTACATGTGATTCCGGCCGGTATCCTGCAAGCTCATTTGGGGCGCAGGCGATCTGTTCTATCATTTATTCCTGCGCATCTTCGCAGTTGGGTCAATGGGCATATCATCATCCCGGTTGTTTCCCGGCAAGCAACGCGTGACTCTATCGCTGAATCATACCGAAAGGCACATACCGTGCTGGTCAATATGCTTGAAAATCTGCCGGAAGAAGCCTGGAGCAAAGGGACGAACTACCCTGGTCAATATCGAACCGTGGAGCAAATGGCGCACCGTCCGGCCGAACATTTTACTGTGCATGCAGATCATCTTCGGCGTGTACTGGGAATTAAGTAGGATGCCTTAAATTTGCAGGAATTAATAATGATCCGAAAACAAAGGCATACTGGATTCCAATTCATGTCGAGCTGTCCAACCCGGCGCTGTGGAGGAAGAGGCCTTTGGTTGGGTGTCGAAGCTTGGTGCTTCTTCCGCCGCAGATAATGTATACTGAATCCCATCCTGCGCGGGTAACCGGTCGCCTGAGTGCCAGGGCGTAGGCGGCGAGGATATCCAGCCTTTCGAATTTAGCTAAAATCCATGATGCGCATTCTTTCATCTTCTTATAAAGCCATCCTTTTTGCAGTATTAACGGCAAGCATTATGTCGGTTGGCATAATAGATCACGCTACCGGCACGGAACTGGCTTTCTCGATTTTTTATCTCTTCCCAATAAGTATTGCGGCATGGGTCATCGGATGGAAGACCGGTGTTTTCCTCTCCATCGAAAGCGCTTTCTGCTGGTACCTTGCCGATATCCTGGCAAGGACTATTCCGTATTCAAATCCATTGGTTCCCGTATGGAATGCCGGCGTAAGGCTGATCACCTTTCTTGCGATCACAATCCTCCTCGCCGCAATCCGCGCAATTCTATATCGGGAATCTCTTTATGCCCGGATTGACTATCTGACCGATGCGGCCAACGCAAGGTCATTCTATGAAATTGTGGATGCGCGGATTTCGCTTTTTAAACGGAATCAGCAGCCCTTCAGCATCCTTTACCTTGATATGGACAACCTTAAACCATTGAACGATTCGCGTGGCCATGCCGCCGGCGACAAGGTGCTTCAGGAAACGGTGTCGACACTTAAACGCACTCTCCGGCCGAGCGATGTTGTTGCGAGGCTCGGCGGCGACGAATTTGCCGTCTTGCTCGCGGAGGCGGACGCGCACAGTACGGAACGCATTTCCGCCAGGATTCAAGCGGCCCTCCGCGAAAATCCGGGGAAACCATACCGGGTTACGTACAGTATCGGAGTCCTGACGTGTTCAACGGCTCCAAAATCCGCGGATGAATTAATTGAAAAAGTTGATGACTTAATGTATGAAGCAAAACGCGGCGGGAAGGATACGGTACGATGGGCTTCCTATGAAAGCGCTGACCAACCGGCGCTTCCGGTGGGCCGTCAATGGAAACCATAACCGGAATGATCGGCTGCTGGAGGCATGCATTAATCATAACTGCCTTGTTCGGCGCAGGGCAAGCCGATCCTTCATCCACGTCTGATCCAACGGCTGGATGAGGGTCTGCACCGCAGACTGATGCTCATCCCCGCTCCCGCCGGTTTTGGAAAAACCACGCTCCTCAGAGAGTGGATCGCGGCTTGCCCTGGCCGGAGGCCCGGCTTCGCCGCGGGAGGCGGTATGTCGAGATCGAGTCGCCGTGAATTCTCCTTTTGCAGGGTTTCGGATAAATTAAATCCGGCGTCGCGCGGCCGTTCTCCGGCCCGATGCCTTGTATTCCTCGCAACCCGCCCCGGGGGAGGGCGGTAAGAGAAAGCCATAGCGGAAGAGGAGGAAATCCATGCCAACCGATTCAGCCGTGAAGGCTCTTTCGATCCTGCGGGACGGCGGGCAATTCCAATGGTATGTCATCACGCTGTTTGCCTTCGTGGTCTATGTTTATGCCGTGGAGGTGGAAAGGAATAATTGGAACCTGGTCTTCGCCGGATTGGCGTTTTGGGGGATGGATTGGTTCAACGAGATTTGGAATTCGCTGGCGTTTCACTTCACGAACTATGCGCCGGTGTGGGGCGCGCCGGGAAAGACCGCCTACCTGATCTTGATCGGCTTGAACATCGAGATCTGCTTTATGTTCGCCGTGGCGGGAGTGGCGTTCGGAAAGATGCTGCCGGCAGATAAGAAACTAAGGATTTTTGGAATGCCGAATCGGCTGTTGATCGCCGTGGGCGGATCGATCTTTTGTGTGTTCGTGGAAGTATTGTTGAATGCGGTCGGGGCGCTGACCTGGGAGTACGGCTGGTGGGGTGCTGGCGCGCCATGGCTGGTTTTCCTGATCGGGTACCTGCCGTTTTTTCTGGTCTCGTTCTGGGTGCATGATATGGAAAGCGTCCGGAAGAAGGCGGCGGTCGTGGGGGGCATCTACGGCGTGAACCTGGCGGCCCTCTTGGTGTTCGGCGTGATACTGGGCTGGCTGTGATTCACTTTTTCACAGCCCGGAGAATCCCGGCGCCGGTGCGGGGATGTCGAATTATCGTTGGCGCTTCCCCCGGGGCGACTTCCGGGACGTAAAATGCTCCGCAAGCGGTCCGCAGGGGATGCGTATCGGCGGACTGAACGATCGGCTATCGGAACCGGCTATGGCTACCGGTTTTCGACGGCAGGAAAACCATTGTCGGGATGCCAATCGAAAAATCCAGGGCGCTGACGCTCCCCAAAGACATTATTGAATCGGGCAAAATCAACTCTGACATGAATGGATGCTGCCCGTTGACTCGGATCGACGAAGCCAACCGAAATGGTGAAAATGGGGGAAAAAGTGGAAACATGGCAGGAGCTGTGGAACATCGAACCCATCCCCGATAATTATCCACATGGAATGCGGCCGGCCTATCGAGAGGCGTACGAGAATATTTAAAAATCCGTCACTTCGAAAGATCGTTGGCGGTCCGCAGCGCTTCCTGTGCCGCCTCATGCAGAACCTCGTTTGCCGCCAATCGTATCGAAACCCGTTTGGAGCGGGCTTTATTCTGGATTTCCCGGTATGCCTCTTCCTCGGTCCGGCCGTGTGCCATCAGCAAGCCCTTGGCCCGGTCGACCGTCTTCCGTGATTCCATGTCGGAACGCAACCCCGCCATTTCCCTGGCCTGGGTCTGGGAATCCTCGAAGCGCGCGGCGGCCACTTCAATCGCCGCCGTCAACTCGCGTTCGTCGACCGGCTTGATCAGGTAGCCCTGGATCGGCAGCGCGGCGGCGCTTTCGATCAGGTCCTGTTCCCCGAAGGCGGTGAGAATCAGGATCGGGATTGGGCGGTGGCGGTACATCGCCTGGGCCGCCGCCAGCCCGTCGGTGAACGGCATGCGGATATCGAGAATGGCCAGATCCGGGGAGCGGCTGTGGAAGAGGTTCAGGGCTTCGTGCCCGTCCGCGGCCGTCAGCACTTCGTGGCCGAGCGTGGTCAGCACGGTTTTCAATCCCATGCGGATGAGCGATTCATCGTCGGCGATGAGGATTTTTAATTTCTTCATGCTTCCTCCTGAAAGGTTTCCGGGCGCGGAATGCGGACCACCACCCGGGTCCCTGCGGAATCGCTTGAGAATTCGATTTTCCCGCACAGATCGTCGCGGATCAGGGTATTTACGATTTCCAAACCGAGATGCGGGCGCGCGGAGTCTTGTACAAATCCCGTCCCGTCATCCCGGACTTCCACCAGCATGTCTTCGGGAGTCCGGGCGATAAGGATCCGCACCCTGCCGGTGGAGCGGCCGTCGAAGGCATGCTCCAATGCGTTTTGCACCAGTTCGTTGATCACGAGGGCCAGCGACGTGGCCGGGCGAGAGGGCAGGAGCAGCGATTCGCCCTCGACCGTGATCGACGCCGCGAGGTCCGGCCGCACCATATGCTGCGCGGTCAGGCGGGCAATCTGCTCCGCCACCGGAAGGATATCCACCAGGGCAAACCCCTGCCGGGAAAGGATTTCATGCACGGCCGCGATGCTGAGGATCCGCCCGATGCCGGCTTGCAGCGCGTCGGCCGTCGATCCGCCGCTCGCGCCGTCTTTCTGCATCGCCAGCAGCATCGCCACCGTCTGCAGGTTGTTTTTGATGCGGTGATGCATCTCGCGCACGACCGCGGCGCTGGTGGAAAGGCGCGCGTTTTCGATCGCGAGCGCGGTCTGGTTGGCAAGCGTCGTGCACAGCGCGATCTGTTCCGGGGTGAATGCCGCCGGTACTCCGGTGTAGCAGTTCATCACACCGATCACTTTCTCGCGCACGATCAGCGGCACCGACAGCAGAGAGACGAGGCCCTCCTGCTGCGCCAGTTCTTTGAACCGGTAGCGCGGATCCGACCGCACATCCGCCACCGTGACCGGCTTGCCGGTCCGGATGACCTCCCCGATGATGCCTTCGTCCGACCGGAGCCGCGGGCGCCGTTTATACGAGGAACTGCGGCTCCAGGCCGCGCGCATCACCAGTTCGCCGCGTTCTTCGTCAATCAGTTGCAGCGAACAGACGTCGCAACCCATCGCCCCGGCGGCCATCTCGGCCACCAGCTCCAGCATCTCGTCCGGCACCATCTGGGAGGTGACGGTCCGGCTTACTTCGGCCAAAGTCGTCAGCTCGTCCAGCCGCCGGCGCATGGTGTCGTACAGCATCGCGCGGTCGAGCGCGCCGGCCGCCAGGTCGCCGATCAGCCGCAGCAGTTCGGTTTCGTCTTCACTGAAATCGCACGGCGCCGCGGTCTGGACGTTCATCGCGCCGATGATCCGTCCGCGGTTGGTCAGCGGAACCGCCAGCAGTGAACGCAGGCCTTCCTCGTTGGTTTCCGGAAGCAGCTTGAAGCGCGGGTCGGATTTGGCTTCCCGGACGGCGACCGCCTTTCCGTTCCGGGCCGCCCAGCCGGTCAGCCCCTCGCCCAGGTGCAGCGACGCCCGGCCGAGCGATTCGCGCGCCAGGCGGGTGGAAGCCCGCAGCCGCAGGATCTCACCATTCGGATCCAGCAGGTACAGCGAACAGGAATCGGTTCCCATGACATGATTGGTGCGCCGTGCGATCAGGTCGAGGGTGGTATCCAGGTCCCACTCGGCGGAAAGCGCCTGCGCGATTTCACGCAGGGAGCTGAACATGACATTGCGGGGAGGAGCCAGTTCAGATATCGGAGTCTCCATTGGTCTGCCTGGGCCGCCTTCGGCCGGGGTGCGGCCGCTGCATAATGGTGTCCGGAAAATGAAGCGTTCGGCGGAAAAAACCACGGCCTGAGCAGGGGCGGAGACATGCTCAGGCCTGCCGTCTCAGCAAACAATCTCGGTATACCAAAATCCGGATTTTTCAGACTGTATATTGCGTGTAGGCCTGACCGATCGCCATGTCGTCCTGAAAGCGGACCATTCGGCCATACTCCGTAAAGGGTAGGGCCGGGTTTTGCGGCAGTGATCGGCGATTGCACTTATACAATTTGGTCGGTTTCCAGTTCGCGTTTCGGAACCATGGTCCAGATACCGCTCGGGCAGGCCGCGGCACAGAAACCGCATCCGGTGCACAGCTCCTCGTCGACCTCGAAGGATATGTTTCCGGAAGGTTCCTCCACCCGCCGGATGGCGTTCTGACCGCAGATCGAAACGCAGATATTGCAGTCGCGGCAGGTCCCGCATGAGATGCAGCGGTCGGCTTCCTCGAGCGCCTGGACCGGTGTACTGTCGAGCTGCGGGGTGAAATAATCCAGGTGCAGCCGCTCGCGGGGGATGGCGGTTTTGCGCGGCGGAAGGTCCGCCGCGCCGGTTGCGTCGGCGTGCGCCGCCAGCGCAGCCGCGCGTCCGCCGCCGACGGCATCCGCCAGCAATCCCGGCCGGACCGCGTCGCCGGCGGCATAGACTTTCGGATCGCTTGTCCGGCCGCTGGAATCCGCGGCCAGGTAGGAATGCTTTTCGCGCGCGAGGCTGCCGGGAAGCCATTCGAGTTCGGGTACTTCCCCGATGGCGCAGACGATCACATCCGCTGGCAATGCGGGCCGGCCGTCTTTGAAGGAAAGTTCGCCGTCGTGGTATTCATCCGCCACCAATGGCCAGAGGATGCGCGTTCCAAGCGCCAGCGCGGCCGCGCGTTCGCGGCTCGAAGAGGCCGGCTGGCGCACGTCGATGGCGGTTACGCTGCGCGCACCGGCTTTCCAGGCCAGGTTGCAGGCGTCCATCCCCACGTCACCGGCCCCGATCACGACCACCGCTTTTCCGGTGAGGTCCGGGGGATTATCCGCGGCGCCGAGGAACGCAAGCGCGGAGAGGGTCTGCTCGCTGCCGGGGAAGGCAAGCACGCGCGGTTTGGTCGCCCCGGCTGTGACGATCACCCCGTCGTGCCGGCGGCGGAGGGTTTCGAAAAGCGCCGCATCCACGCGCACGCCGGTGTGCGCCTCCACTCCCAGCCCGAGGATGCGGTCGATCTCGCATAGCACGAGTTCCTTATCCAGCCGCTCATTCGGAATGACGGTGAACATTTTCCCGCCCAGGGTGCTGCCTTGTTCGTAGATCGCCACGGCATGCCCGTGCAGCGCCAGCTGCCAGGCCGCGGAGAGGCCGGCTGTGCCGGCGCCGATGACCGCGAAGGACTTT
Organism: Anaerolineales bacterium; assembly: GCA_034430775.1. Lineage (GTDB taxonomy): Bacteria > Chloroflexota > Anaerolineae > Anaerolineales > RBG-16-64-43 > JAFGKK01. The sequence continues at coordinate 22,013 of DAOUDU010000164.1, forward strand.
CCCGTCGGCGGCGCCGGCTCGGGAGCGGGCAGGTCCGCCGAATATTCTCCAAGCGGCCCGGCCAGCACCGGATAATCGATTGTTCCGCGGGTGCAGGCGGCCATGCACGGGTTGGGGCAGGCGGCGCCGCACACCGAACCGGGGAACGGGCTGTATTGCATCACCAGTTCAAGCGCCTCTTTTACCTTCCCCTGGCGGAGAAGCCGGATCCGGTCCTGGGTCGGGATGCCGTTCGGGCAGGCGTACTCGCACGGCGCGGCGAAGACCGCATTGTTCCATAGTGGGATGGCGGCACGGTAGGTTCCGCGTGGAACAAGCGGGGCCACCTCGCCGGCATCCACGAGCACGTCGCTGAAGATGCCGCCTTCCACCCAATGCGCGGCACGGAATTCGGAAATGGGCGGCCGAGACTTGGCCTGCTTTAGTTCCTGCGCGTTGCGGGGAACGATTTTCCGCCACTCGCTGCGCCGGGAGAGTGCTTTGCGCAGATCCGAATGTTCCGTCGCTTCGAGGAAGCGCGGCAGACCCTCGGAGAGGAACCGCCAATCCGCATCCTCCAGCGTATCAACCAGCTTCACCTCTTTTGCCAGTTCAAGGACCGGCCCGCGGATGTATACCGTCCCGCCGACCATGCCCACGCATGCGCGCCGACCGAGGACCGAGGGCAGGGAATCGCAATCGTATCCGCAGACCACCGCGATCCCGCCGCCCATGAATTCGAATGGGAAGGAGCCGGTATTCTTGAGAATCCACAGCTGCGGAGGGGCATAAGACGGGTCGTGTTTCATGAGCGATCCGGTCCGCGTGCCGGCCCGGCCGCCGATGTAAATCACCCCGTCCGCCGCGCAGTGTCCGGTGGTGTCGCCCCCGTCGCCGCGCACGATGATCTTTGCCCCGGCATTGAGCCAGCCCACGTCGGCCGGTGCGGAACCTTCCACGATGATCTCGGTTCCGGGCATTCCCATCGAACCCACCCGCTGGCCGGGGTTGGTCACCGTGAAGCGCAGTTCCCGTCCAAGCCGGTCCCACAACGGGCCGCCGATATCGTGCTGGCCCGCGGCGTCGATGACGAACTCGGTTTCACCGTCGGCCATGGCGGAATAGATCCGCTGCAGGAGATCCTGTGTGGAGGTGCGTTTTTCTTCGGAGAACGTCGATAAGTGGAGCATGGTTTCTCTGCTTTCTGCTGTCTTAACCCCCTCTCCCCGACTTCGCCCGGGAAGAACACCCGGACCAAGTCACCCCTCTCCCCTTTCCCCTTACGGGGAAGGGGAAGAGGGGTCGGGGGTAAGGAGGTTAGGACAGGTCAGCATGCATACGCGATCTGCAGTCTGTCGGCCGCGGCCTTATCCATCGAGATCAGCGCATCGCTGCGCCCGATGGGAAGACTGGAATTGCCGATCGGCGCCATGAGCTTTTTCAGTTCCTGGTCGGTGGCCAGGAAATAATCGACGATGGCCTGCGCGGCGGCGTCCACATCCAGGCGCGCCACCAGCGCCGGGTCCTGGGTGCAGATGCCGACCGGGCAAAGGCCGGTGTTGCAGGAGTTGCAGCGCCCCTTCTCGTCGCCGACGCAGCCCGCCGTCTGCAGGAAGATCTTGGCGGCGAACACGCCGCTGGCGCCGAGGCAGATGGCTTTGAACGCATCCGCCGCGAGGTTGCCGGTCTGCCCGAATCCGCCTCCGGCGAAAATCGGGATCTGCCCCTGGCGCCCCATCGCGACGGCGTCGAGGTAGCAATCCCTCAGTTTGCCCAGCACCGGGTGGCCGGAATGATCGAGGTTAACCTCGTTCGCGGCGCCGGTCCCGCCCTGAATCCCGTCCATGAAGAAGCCGCCGACGATGTGATACGGATCGCGGACCAGGTTGTTGAACACCGAAACCGAGGTGGAAGACGCCGCGACCTTGATCGCCACCGGAACGCGGAATTGAAATGCCGCGTTCATGCTCAGGAACATCTTCTGGACGCTCTCTTCGATGCTGTAGAGTCCCTGGTGATTGGGCGGGCTGAGCAGGTCGGCGTGCGGCACGCCGCGGATGGCCTGAATGTGCGGCGCAACCTTCTCCGCCGGAAGCAGCCCGCCGTCGCCGGGCTTGGCGCCCTGGCCGATCTTGATCAGGATCGCGGCCGGATCGGTGACCATCTTGGGCATCGCCTTGATGATCCGGTTCCACCCGAAATGGCCGGAAGCGATCTGGATGATCATGTACTGGAGGTTCTTCGACGTCAGCAATTTCACCGGCAGGCCGCCCTCACCCGAGCACATCCGCACCGGCAGGCCGCATTCCTCATTGAGGTAGGCCGTGGCGAGCGCCAGCGCCTCCCACATCCGCCATGAGAGCGCGCCGATCGACATATCGCCGATCAGGATCGGGTAGATCCAGCGCACCGGCGGCATCCGGCCGGCCGGGATAAGCTTGCCGTTTTCGACCTTTAACGGAAGTTTGTCGGCGGGAATGCTGCGGCCGAGCGGCGTGAGCAGATCGAACGTATGCCGGGCCGCATCCAATGAGGGGTCCGTCATCTGGCTGATCCGCCCGACCTTGATCGAATCCAGCACGCGGCCGGGGATCAGGTGCGCGCGCCCGCCGCGCTTGATCGGGCTGCCTCCCCTGCGCGCCACAACCGCGAAACGATTGTGGGCGTTGGCAACCGGGCGGATCGAGGCGGTCGGGCAGACTTTCTCGCACATCCCGCATCCGCGGCAGGCATGCGCCAGATCGTTGGCCTGGCGGACGGCGAGAATGACTTCGGTGGTATCCAACGGGTTGGGAAGCGTTCCCGCCGAAACGGTTTGCCCGCGCCGCTGGAGCTGCGCATGCAGCGCGCCGAAGGTGCAAGTGGCGACGCATGCGCCGCAACGGATGCAGGTCTCGGGATTCCATCTGATTTTCCAGAGCTGGTCGGTTGCATGCGTGTCGCGGACGTAGACCGGGGGGGCAAGCGGCACACGCTTTCCCGCCGGTATGGCGGATTTCGCGATTGCGGGGTGGCGCGGATGCGCAGCGGATGAACCCCCCGCCGGGCGGGCGCGGGCGTCTTGCCGGCTTTGCTGATCAACCTCCAAATCCGTCATTGCGGCCATCGCTGCACCTCCAGGTTCTGATCCACCAGCACCAATTCCCGCTCGCCGGGATAAATATCCTCATCGCTGTCGCGATCCGGGAGGATCCGGTTGATCCCGCACACTTCCGACGCGGCGACGACCATCCCCGCATCCTTCCCGACTACGACCGGGCGCAATTTTTTTGTGTCGCAGGCGATCCCCATCCGCCCGTCGGGCAGGGTGAAGACCACCGTGTTCGGGCCGTTAATCTCCAGGTGCTGGCATGCCTGCCGGATCTCATACAGGACCGGCGCATCCGGGCGGAGCGCCATCTCCTCGAAGGGCAGGGGCGTGATCACATGCTTGTAATATTGAACCGGCCAGCCGAGGATTTCCGCGACGTAATGCAGTGTGTACAGGAAGCATTGGGTGTCGGATTCAAATCCGGTATAGGCCGGGCTCAGGGTTTGCTGGAAATCCCGGTTCTTCTGAAAGAAGGTGTTCTCGCCGTTGCCCATCAGCGTGTATCCCTCGAGGAAGAACGGGTGGGCGGCGTAGCGCACGATCTGGTAGTTGGTGTTCTGCCGGCACTGGGCGCTGATGGTCCGCGCCTGCAGCGGAAAGTCTTCCTTCCACAAACCGAACGCGGCGGCGATGTCACGCGGATCGCCGATCTCCTTGAGCGTGAGGACATCCGGCCAGAAGGAATACACAAAGCCTTCCCCGCTCTCGGCCAGCGCGTGCCGCAGGGCCAGCTGAGTCTCAACCAGGAATTTCTTTTGCTCGCTAAACGGGCGGCTGCGGTACTCCTCCGGATACCGGTAGTTGCGGAAGACGTACAGCGGCATACGCTGGATGTCCAGCGCGGAGGAAGGATCCACCTCGGGCTGCCAATCGAACTCCAGCCCGAATCCCCTATGCGTCATCATCCGCTCGGTCCGCTCCAGCCCGGCCGGCGTGCAGGCCATCGAAAGCAGGGGGACATCCTTGTGGGCGGCGAACACTCCGTCCAGGTCCTGCATCACCATTGCAAAACCGGAGTTGTCGTGGCCCTTCTGCATCGCGGCCATCATCTGCAGGATGGGTGTGGGGGAAACGGGGTGCTTGGATTTGATTGCAGCGATACGACACATGGTCCAACCCTTTACTTGGGGATAGGTTTATTTTCTGTAAACAGGATAAACCAGGTTGGAATTAGAGTCGCCCCCAAGCCGGGCCATAAAACGGTGAAAGTAGGGAGAGGAAGAGTCGCACCTAAAAGGCTTTTTTTACTTCTTTTCCGCCGCTTTTAGCCATCCTTATGGGTCAAAATACCCAAAGCCACCCATATGGGTGATGGCGATTTACCCCTTTATTTTATACTTTCCCGATCCCACCACCCTGCAAGTCAAGGAGATAAAGATGTCAGTAATTCAGGAAGTCATCGCACGGGTCAAAGAGAAAGAGGCCGGGCAACCAGAGTTCCATCAGGCCGTCGAAGAGGTCATGACGACCCTGGAGCCCACCGTCGCCAAGCATCCGGAATACGTCAAAGCGAAGATCTACGATCGGATCGTCATTCCGGATCGGGTCATCATGTTCCGCGTGCCCTGGGTGGACGACAAGGGCGAAGTGCAGATCAACCGCGGATTCCGAGTCCAATTCAACAACGCCATCGGCCCGTACAAGGGCGGGTTGCGTTTCCACCCGTCGGTGAATCTGGGGATCATCAAGTTCCTCGGGTTCGAGCAGATCTTAAAGAACTCGCTGACGACGCTGGCCATGGGCGGCGGCAAGGGCGGATCGGATTTCGATCCGAAGGGGAAAACCGATAACGAGGTCATGGCCTTCTGTCAGTCGTTCATGCGCGAACTGTACCGCCATATCGGTCCTGACACCGATGTCCCGGCGGGTGACATCGGCGTAGGCGGCCGCGAAATCGGCTTTCTGTACGGCATGTACAAGAAAATCGTCAACGAGCACACATGCGTGCTCACCGGCAAGGGCCTCGAATACGGCGGCAGCCTGATCCGCCCGGAAGCCACCGGATACGGCGCGACATACTTCGCCGCCGAGATGCTCTCCACCCGCAAGCTGGAGATCAAAGGCAAGACCGTCGCGGTGAGCGCGTCGGGGAATGTGGCGCAGTACACCGTCGAGAAAGTAAATCAGTTGGGTGGCAAGGTGATCACCCTGTCGGATTCCGACGGCTCGATTGTCGATGAGGCCGGCGTCGACAAATCCAAGCTGGACTTCGTTCTCGACCTTAAAAACAACCGGCGCGGTCGCATCAAGGAATATGCCGACAAGTACAAGGCCGTCTACATTCCCGGGAAGAGTGTCTGGGATGTGATCCGCGAGAAGGGCATTCACGTGGATATTGCCTTCCCGTCCGCCTGCCAGAACGAGATCGACAAGACCAACGCCGAAGCGCTGATCAAGAACGGATGCCTCTGTGTCAGCGAGGGTGCGAATATGCCGTCCACGCTCGAGGCGATTCAGGTGTACCTCGACAACAACGTCCTTTACGGGCCGGCCAAGGCCGCCAACGCGGGCGGCGTGGCAACCTCCGGCCTGGAGATGGCCCAGAACAGCTCCCGCCTTTCCTGGACGCGGGAAGAAGTGGATGCGAGACTGCAAGGGATTATGAAGAACATCCACACAGCATGCCTGGACGCCTCCGAAGCGTACGGCAAGAAGGGCAACTACCTGGTCGGTGCCAATATCGCAGGCTTCATCAAGGTCGCCAATGCCATGGTCGCATACGGGGTGGTGTAGCCTTCCCTGCTCCGTCTTTTGTGTTTAGGTTCCTCCACGCGGCCGTCCGACACGACGGCCGCGTGCCGTTTTCCGGGTATGCGAGAGATTGTCATGCCCGCGCTTGCCCTCGCACTCGCCCTCCCGCCAGTCCTCGCGGAACATCCCTGCTTGTGTCTTGTCCATGAGCCGGGATGAAAGGAAAGCAAGGGCGCGCGGAGCGGGCATCCAGGAGGGCATACCAAGGAATGCCGGCAAGACGGGTGAATGGATTTCGACGGGTCCCCATAATCGAAGATTACCCGTATGGGTGATGCCTCGACGGAATGAGAAGATATACTTTTGACAAAAGCAGAATATTGTCCAGCCAGGAAGCTCTCAGAGGTGCGTAATCCCTCGGGGGCTTTTTTTAATTTTCGAAGGACGAGGGAAAAGATGCCATCTATAAATTCCGGAGACACCGCTTGGATGTTGATTTCCACCGCGCTCGTGCTGGTGATGACGCCGGCGCTGGCGTTCTTCTACGGTGGAATGGTGCGGCGCAAGAATGCCCTCTCCACACTCAACCTTAGTTTCATCACGATCGCGCTGATCAGCCTGCAGTGGGTGCTATTCGGCTACTCGCTTTCCTTCGGGAAGGACTTGGGCGGCCTCCTCGGCGGTCTTTCGTACATTGGTTTGGGAGGGGTGGGAGCCGCCCCGAATCCCGAGTACGGTCCGACCATCCCGCATCTGGCCTTCATGGCGTTCCAAATGATGTTCGCCATCATCACCCCGGCGCTCATCACCGGAGCGTTCGTGGAACGGATCAAGTTTAAAACCTACATTCTGTTCACGCTGATCTGGGCGACTCTGGTATACGACCCGGTCGCGCATTGGGTGTGGGGCACGGGAGGAATCCTGCGCTCGCTGGGTGCGCTGGATTTTGCCGGCGGGACGGTGGTGCACATCCTGGCCGGGTTCTCGGCGCTGGCCTTCGCGCTGGTGATCGGCGCCCGCAAGGGGTTCGGCAATTCGCCGATGGAGCCGCACAACATTCCGTTCACCGTCCTCGGGGCGGGCCTGTTATGGATGGGATGGTTCGGGTTCAACGGCGGCAGCGCGCTGGCGGCCGACGGGCTGGCGGTTAACGCGCTGGTAACGACCAATACCGCGGCGGCGGCGGCGGCTCTAAGCTGGATGTTTATCACCTGGCGCCAGCACAAACCGAGCGTTCTGGGAACCGTGATCGGCGCGGTGGTGGGGCTGGTCGCGATTACGCCGGCCGCCGGGTACGTCACGCCGCTGGCGGCGATTGTGATCGGGGCAATCGCCCCGCCGATCAGCCTGCTGGCGATCAAAGCCCGCCAGAAAATGGGCCTGGATGAATCGCTCGACGTCTGGGCCTGCCATGGAATCGGCGGCACCTGGGGCGCGCTGGCCACCGGCCTGTTCGCCTCGAAGGCGGTCAATCCCGCCGGGGCGGACGGCCTGTTTTACGGCAATCCGTCGCAATTCCTGATCCAGGCGGCGGCCGCGGCCGTATCGATCGCCTTCGCCTTCGGGATGACCTACGCGCTGGCCCGCATCCTTAAGGCGGTGGTCGGCTTGCGGGTTTCTCGCGACGAAGAAGAAGTCGGGCTCGATATCAGCGAACACGGTGAGCCGGCCTACGCTTAGCGCGGGCCAAAGGAGAAGACAGCATGACCAAGAAAATCGAAGCCATCATCCGGACCGAAAAGCTGAACGAAGTCAAGGAGGCGTTGCATAAGATCGGGATCATCGGCATGAATGTGATCGAGATCCGCGGCCACGGCCGGCAGGGGGGCATTAAACTTAACGGACGCAATGGAAACTACAATGTGGATCTCCTGCCGCGACTCCAGATAAACATCGTCCTGAGCGACCACAACGTTGAAAAGACAATCGAAACGATCCGCCAGTCGGCGGTGACGGGCAAGATCGGCGACGGGTTGATTTTCATTTATCCGGTGGAAAATGTGATCCGGATCCGCACCGGAGAGCGCAATCACGAAGCGCTCCATTACGCGGACGACATCGATGAAAAGCGGGATGATAAGGGCGAATCGATTGCCGTAAAACCGGCGGCGGAACCGCTTATGAACGATATCCTGGCTTTTACGGAGTGATGGGGGGCGGGTATTCGGAAAACGCTGAAAATATCATTGCGGGCGCGACCCCTTCGCTGCTCCTCGCTGCGTTGTCATCCCTGCTTATGGCGCAGACTCAAGCAGGGATGCCCTCCTCACTTGCGCATGCTGCGCATCGGAAAGTCGCCGATGCGCATCGCTCCCATCGCTTCCCTGGAAAAGACGCAGGGCAGGCGCAAGCATCCCTGCTCTTGAACCAAACCCGGGCAGGGATGCTCCGCGAGGGCGGGCGCCCAGGGCAGGTGAAGCAAAAACATAGTAGATCCTTTTAGTGATTTTTATCCCGCTTTCGCGGGAGGAAGAAGACCCTGCAGCCTGTCCCGCTTTCTACGTTCAGAGAGTATTAGGAAGAAAGCGGGGCTTGCGACGTAAGGTCCTAGCTTGAGGCCGCGCGGGTATCCATTACCCGCCGGTGTGAACCCATTGCAGAAAGATGGCCAGAAGCGCGACGGCTGACAGGACCCCGAGGCTGATCGCGAGCGCCACCAGCACTTGGTTCCGCAGATAGGGATCGGCCGCTTCTTTTCCGCCGGCCGTTTGCAGAATGGCAAGGTCGACCGATTCCGGATGATCGAGCGCCTCTAGGAAGGCGCGGACGTCCGGAAAGCGGTCGTCCGGTTTTTTCTGCAGGCAGCGGATGACGATCGCGGCCATGGGTTCGGGAACGGCCGGTTCTTGCCTGTCCAGGCGGGGAATTGAGCGGAAGACATGCTGGCCCATCACCGCCATCGGGTTGTCGCCTTCGAAGGGGGGGTGTCCTGCAAGCATCTCGTAGAAAATTATCCCGATCGCATAGAGGTCGGTCCGCGGATCGCCGCGCTGCCCGTCCACCTGCTCGGGCGCCATATATTCGGGCGTTCCGGCGATCGAGGAGAGTTTCGGATACGTGATCCGGCGCCCCTTGCGGGTCAGAGCCAGGCCGAAATCCAGGATCACCGGCTGGCCGGCGGCTGTGATGAGGATGTTTTCCGGCTTCAGGTCACGGTGGACGACGCCGTGTTCGTGGCAATAGGCGATCCCGTCGGCGATTTTCCGGATCAGCTCCTCCGCGCGCGGTGGGGCAAACGGCGCTTCGGAATCGATGAGCTCGCGCAGGGAACGCCCCTCGACGTATTCCGCCACCAGGTAGGGAATATGATCGACGCTTCCCGATCCGAGCCCGCGCTGGATGGTCGGATGGTCGAGGGTTTGGGTCACTTCCAATTCGCGCTGGAAACGTTCAAATTGAACCGGATCGCCCCAGCCCGAGGAATCCGGAATCTTAAGCACCACGTCCCGCCGCGCGGCGGGTTCATAGGCGCGGTAGATGTCGCTCATCCCGCCGCGGGCGATGTGCGAGCGAATTTCGAATCCGTCGAATTGATCTCCCGGTTTTAACATGACTGTTTGGATTATAGCATCCGGGTATCCGCCGGAGTCCGCGTCCGTCCGGCATGCACGGCTCCCCTTTTGCGGCCCAGCAGGCGATCAAGCAGCCCGCCCGCGCGCCGCCCTTCCGTTGGAACCTGGTTCAGATGAATAACGATCGCCGAGACGTTGTCTTCGCTCCCGCGCTCCATCGCAAGGTCGACCAGTGTCCGGCCGAATTCCAGGGGGGATTCCGACGCGGCGGATGCATTCGCAAGTTCCTCATCCTCGATGACCGACCACACCCCGTCCGTACACAGCACGATCCGGTCCCCTTCGCAGACCGTTATGTGGTGGATATCCGGCTGCACGAATAGTCCCAGCCCGAGCCCCTTGGTCAGCTCCGACCGGCGGGCGTGTCCGCGGATCTTCTCCGGAGAGAGAATCCGCATTCGGACCAGTTCGCCGGCGGTTGAATGGTCGTGAGTCAGGCATTCGGCGCGGCCGCTGCGGATCAGGTAGGCCCGGCTGTCGCCGATGTGGGCCAGGCTCATCCGTGATCCTTCGAGGCAGGCCGCGGTGAGAGTCGTTCCCATCCGCGGGATGCCGAGCTGCTGCATCGCCTGTTGCAGCCCGAAGTGCGCCTCTTCCGCCGAACGGCGCAGGACGCGTTCCGCATTGGAGCTGGAATCGCGGAGGAACGATTCAAAGAACAGCTGCAGAGCGACGGTTGAGGCAAAGCGGCCGTGCAGCAGCCCGCCCATGCCGTCCGCCACGGCGAACAGCGTCCGCAGGCGGGAATCCCCGCCGGACGCATCGGCCATCCGGTATGAATCCTGATTGTCGCCCCTTTGTGTTCCGGTATCGCTGATACCCACACCTACCATCAGCGGGGATACCGTCATCGTGGTGGATACCATGGAACGATGCGGTGACCCTGTGGACGGCAATACTTCCGTTCGGAGTGTTACTTTAGCGCCCATTGTTCCTCCTCCCGGTGTCCGCCGGCCGGAAGATTCCTTCCGGCCGGCGGATGGAGAGGATGCGATTACCCCGTTTTAGCGGATGGCACGGAGGGGAGGATCGGCCGGCCGAGCGTTCGGCTGTTCCACAGCAGATACAGGCCGCTGGCCGCCGCCCATAGCGTGGATATTCCCAGTGCGACTATCGTCGCGGTGCGCGAGGTGCCGCCCCCGGTCAACCCGATACCGGCAATGGCCACCAGCATCCCGAGATTCCCGATCAGCCCGAGCGTTGGAATGAACGCGTGCTTCCAGGCGCGAAACTCCTTCCGCCCGACGAAGGCCACGAATGTCAAACCGCAGATCAGCGCATAGAGAACAAACGTCCCGAAGTTTGACGCCAGCGTGATCCCGGTCAGGGCGACAACGTTCTGGGAGCCGATCGCGCCGAAGATGGCTGATACGGCCACCAGCAGCCAGATCCCGACGTAAGGAGTTGCGTATTTCCCATGCAGGACTCCCATCAGGCCCGGCATCTCCTTATCCTGCGCCATGGCGAAGGAAATCCGCACGGCGGTGTTCATCGCCGCGAGCGTTGTGCCGAGGACTGCCAGCCCGACCGTGAAGGCGATGATGATCATCAGCGCGAATCCGTTGCCGGACAGCATGGCATCGCCGATCAGTTTGACCAGGTCCCCGATCGGGGCACCCGACGCCGCGGCGGCAGCCATCCCGGTGACCGTCGATCCGTCGGGCAGGACGGCGGTGAGCTTTTCGGAAATGGCGAAGTTGGCGGCGAAGTATTGCAGCAGGTAGGCGAACAGGCCCTGGATCGCCAGGGAAAGGATTACCCCGCGCGGGATGTCACGGCGCGGATTTTTGGCTTCGGCTGCCAGCGAAGTGGCCGATTCAAAGCCCACCAGGATCAGGATCGCGATCGTGGATTGGAACAGCATGGCAAACAGATTGTGGGGCAGAACCACCGAGACGGCCGCGGGATGAACCCACTCGGTTGCGCCGAGTGGATTGGTCAGGCGAAAAGCGATCGCCAGGATCGAAAATCCCACCAATGAGACGAGTTGGATGATATTGATCACCAGACTCACCACGGTGGAGCCGTTGATGCCGCGCACGGCGATAAACCCGACGAATGCCGCAAAGACGGCGGCGACGGCGGCCAGGCCGATCGGCGGGAGCACCAAGCCGAACTGCCCGCAGATGTACGCAACCAGTGTCGCCATCATCGCCACCATGACTCCGGGGTATACCCAGTAGAAGAGATGCGCCGCCCAGCCCGTGATGAATTTGGAAATGCGGGCGAAACGCCGGTGGGCCGGCTCGTCGCGGTCCAGAAACGCTTTCTCGGCGAAGTAGTAGGAGCCGCCGGCGCCGGCGTTGGGGTACTTGCGTGCCAGCTCGGCGAACGAAAGCGCGGTGAGAAACGCGATGATCAGGGCGAACAGCACACCGCTCCAGATGTCCTTGTCCATGCCGGCGCCGTTCACGCCGGCCGCCGCCTGCAGCTGAAACGTGATCCATAGAAATGCGCCCGGGGCGATCAGCGCCATGGCGTTGACCGTTACTCCGGTTAACCCGAGAGTTTTCTTCATGGTGGTTCCATTCGGATTCGAGCTCATGGTTTCCTCCTAAGATTTTTTCCCGCCGGGGATTTCCCCCTGCGTGCGAAAGCACCTTCCATAACGCGCGACGCCCTGAACCGGAAGCAAAGGTTCAGGGCGTCGTGGCCCGCTTGTTTATTGTTTTCCCGCGTCGGACACCCCGCCGGAGAGCGCGGGACCGCCGGGTTCCCTGATGGCGTCTGTGGAATGCCGGGGGCCGGGATGATTTCCTTTTCTGTTTTGGTATCCGGTCCGTACCGGAAAACCCGAGCCGGCTTATGCTTTCCCATTATAGGGAATTTTGCGAATCAAGAAACACCTGGTTGGGCCAGAAGGCGGGTTATTGTTTTTATTATTCGCATACCCAATAAGGCCCATGCAAGGAGCCCGGAGTTCGTTGGCTCTCCATGAACGCAGCGGATAGGAGACATCGGGCTTTGAATACGGGTCAAAAAACCGCCGCGTAGGGCGGCGGTTTTTTGATTGGAGAAGCCCGTCTGCGGCAGGGCGGGGTGGAGTCCCTTCCCCACCGCGGTCCCCCAGAGGCGCCCGTGGAGGGAGTCCGGGTCAAATGTTGAACAGGATGTCGCTGTACGTCGGGAACGGCCAAACCTCGGCGCTGACGATGGATTCCAGCTTGTCCCCGTCTTCGCGCAAAAGCGCCATCTGGGTAAATACGGAGTCGCGGAAGGCGCACGCCTGTTTGTACGTATCGCCATGCATGCCGTCGGCTTCACCCAGCTTGCTCTCCAATAGCGCGATATTCTTCTTGAACGATGCCGCGGCCGTGGAGGCTTCTTTCAGGGTGCTTGCCTGCGCACTGGTATCGGCATCCGAGGCGGCTGCCTTCACCCCTTGGATGGACCCCGCGAGATCGGAAATGTACGCCACGGCGGCGGGAAGGATCTGCCGCTTGGCCATCTCGAGCATGGTCAGCGCCTCGATCCGGATCGTTTTGATGTAGCCTTCGAGCATGATCTCGCAGCGGGATTCCATCTCGGCCTTACTTAGCACGTTATGCTTCTTCATCAGGGCAACGTTCTTGGCGATTTTCAGCGCCTGCGTGGCGGCTACGGTCGAGCGGATGTTCGGCAGGCCGCGCTTTTCGGCTTCCGCCACCCACTCCTCGGTGTAGTTGTTGCCGTTAAAGATGACCTTTTTGTGTGCGCGCGCCATATCCTTCACCAGCGCTTTCACTTCGGCATCGAAGTCCTTGGCTTTCTCCAGCCGGTCCGCGAACAGACTGAGCGTTTCCGCGACAATCGCGTTGAGGATGAAATTGGGCATGGCGATCGAGGACGAAGAGCCCACCATCCGGAATTCGAATTTATTGCCTGTAAATGCGAAGGGGGAGGTGCGGTTGCGATCGGTGTTGTCCTTGGGGAGCGGCGGCAGGGTGGAAGCGCCCAGGTTGAGTGTGCCGCCCTGCTTCGATTTCGTGGCGCCGCCGTTTTCCAGCTGCGCGAGGATATCCGTCAGCTGTTCGCCCAGGAAGATGGATATGATCGCGGGCGGCGCCTCATTGGCGCCCAGCCGGTGGTCGTTGCCCGGCGTCGCCGCCGACATGCGCAGCAGGTCCGCGTAATCGTCGACCGCCGCGATGACCGCCATCAGGAAAACCAGGAATTGCAGATTCTCGTGGGGCGTGTTCCCCGGCTCGAGCAGGTTTTGCCCGTCGCTGGTCCCCATCGACCAGTTGTTGTGCTTGCCCGAGCCGTTGATGCCGGCGAAAGGCTTCTCGTGCAGCAGGCACACCAGGCCGTGGCGCAGGGCGACCTTCTGCATGTATGCCATTACCAGCTGATTATGGTCGGTGGCGATATTGGTGCTGGAGTAGATCGGCGCAAGCTCATGTTGCGCGGGAGCGACTTCGTTGTGCTGGGTCTTGGAGAGAATTCCCAGCCGCCACAGTTCCTCGTTCAACTCCTCCATGAAGTCGGATATGCGTTCTTTGATCTGGCCGAAGTAATGATCTTCCAATTCCTGGCCCTTGGCCGGCTTCGCGCCGAACAGCGTGTGTCCGGTGAGGATCAGATCCTTGCGCCGGTCGTACATCGCCTTGTCGATAAGGAAGTATTCCTGTTCCGGGCCCACCGTGGTCGTCACTTTGGTCGCCGTTGTGTTTCCGAATAACCGCAGGATGCGCAGCGCTTGCTTGGAAAGCGCATCCATCGAGCGCAGCAGCGGCATTTTCTTATCCAGCGTTTCGCCGGTGTATGAGACGAACGCCGTGGGGATGCACAATGCCCGGTCCTTGAGGAAAGCCGGCGACGTGCAATCCCAGGCGGTGTATCCGCGCGCCTCAAAGGTGGAGCGCAAGCCTCCGGATGGGAAGGAAGACGCATCCGGCTCGCCCCGGATCAATTCTTTGCCGGAAAACTCCAGAAGGATTTTCCCGTTAGAAGTGGGGCTGATGAAGGAATCGTGCTTTTCGGCGGTGAATCCCGTGAGCGGCTGGAACCAGTGGGTGAAGTGGGTGGCTCCTTTCTCCACGGCCCAATCCTTCATCGCGCCGGCGACCACTTCGGCCACCCACGGATCAAGCGATGCGCCCTGATCGATTGTCTTGCGAAGCGCCTGATACGCGGGCTTGGGCAGCCGTTCTTTCATTGCGGAATCCGTAAAAACATTGGAACCGAATAATTCTTCCATCTTTTTCGTATCTGGCATCGTGGCCTCCATTTTGGGATTGTATGTTCCGGCGATCCTCGGGCTTTCCCCCCGTTATTCGAACCGGCAGGGATCGGTGCCGGCTCTCCCAAATACTTCCCGCGTTTCGGCGAGGGATATCCTTTCCCCCCGGCCCGCTTTTTTCCGGATTAAAAAAAGCCCGCCCTGCGCTGTTTCTTCGCAGGACGGGCTTCACGGCCCAAGCGGTATATTCCGTTATCCGTATTTTATCTTCTTCGGGAAAAAAACGTCAAGCATCCAAATGAAGCATTTCTCGCACCATGGGGATGGCCCATACGGGGTATGGAGGCTTGGAAACGATGAAAACCGCGGATTCCCGGCGGCTCCCGTTTGGGGATTTTGATTGAAAAAAGATTGGGAATCAGGAGGAGCAAAGCATTTCGGCCCCCACCACCCCGGTGTGACCCCGTGCTTTGCTCCCCTTGATTCCCAACCTTCATGTTAATGCGGAGACCGCCTCCGAATAAAAAAGCCCCTGGCGTTCTTACGACGCTAGAGGCTTCGCGGCCGGTTGAAAATATTCTATTGTCTTACTATGAGCAAGTATAGCGCGGCGAACCCGAATTGCCACCCCCGAATGGGCCAATTTCTCCTCGCCCTTTCGGATGGTCGGGGATTATTTCCCCAGCGCTTTTCCCAGCAATTCCAGCGCAAGGTCAGGGTCGCCTTGCCCGATGACGGCCCCGAGCAGTGCGCCGTTTGTATCCGCGACGGCCAGATTTTCCAGCACGCCGTTCGCCAAAGCCTGCAAGCCGGAGTCGGCCCGCGCGGAATCCGGATACTGCGCCAGCAGCAATTGCCATTCCGTTCCGCTCCGGTGGTAGACGCCGAACACGGCGTCGGTGTCCGTCCCGAGTCCGAGCCGGTTCTCCCCGCCCAGCCACAGCCGGTCCTGGATCGCGAGCTCCATGTGGAAAAATTTTACGGAGCCCGGGATCAGCCCGTCGGCGGGCAGGCGGCCGGCCAATTCCGGCTTCTCGCCGCCGGTGGGCAGCGCCTTGGAAATGAACTCCGCAAACAAACGCAGGTCCTCGTCGGACGCCGCTTCGATGGCGGTTAGGCTGACGTAATACCGGTCCTGCCAGAAGGCCAGCCGGCTGCCGGCCTCGAGCGCGGCTTCGTTTGCCCCGCCGATGGAGACGGCCTCACCGCCCGTGCGTCCGGAAAACAATCCGTAGGCGTCCTTCGCAACGGCGAGCTGCCAGACCTCCGCGTTCAACGAGGCCCCGCCGGTTTTTTCATACCGGCCGACCGCCGCTGCTTCGAACGTGTAGGTGAAGAAATACTCCGATGCGCCGTTGATGTAATCAAAGAGGGTATCGCGGGTGTATGTCTCCACGTTCCCCATGGGGGACCACCCGGCGATGACCTTCGCACCCGGCAGGGTCTTTTCCAGCCGGAAAGAGGGGGAGGGCGAACAGCCGGCGAGCAGGCTGGATACGGCTGTCAGTAAAACAGGGACGGAAAGCGAAAGACGCATTACTCGCGGGAGAGGACTTCTGAAAATGGGTTGTTCGAACATCGAGGACCTTTTTCCTTCCGGCCGGCGGCTACACGGTGATTTCGATGCGCTCCATGTTCTCCGCAAGATCGGTGCCCAGGCCCAGGGTTGCGGCTTCCTTCAGGCTGTTGGCGGCGATGGACTGCAGCGTCAGGGAGGGTTTCCCCGCATCGGCCAGCAGTGCGTTGAGGATTTCCAGCCCGACCGCGTCATGCGCCACCGGGTCGACACTCATCAGGATTGAATCCCCGCGGTAATCCGCAACCCAGTAGGGGAACGAATAGCCGTATTCCAAATTCGCCTCGAGGATGTCGCCGATCACCAGCCGGGTGCGGTCTTTGATCTCGGGCAGCGCGTTCAGTGCCGCGATCTTGTGCGCGATGGCATTGTGGAGCGCGCCGGGGAACTCGGTGGAGCCGAAGTGGTTCTTGAGCGCGAAGGTGATCCCGGCCAGCATATGGGCTTTCAGCACGGGCATGTTGATCAGGGCGGTGCAATCCGCGAGGATCGGGCTCAGCTGCACGGCGGTTCCGCCGACATCGGTGAAGTCCTTGTAGCTTTTATCGGACCCGTAGCAGCGGATCCCTTTGCCGTCACGGGTAATGGTAAAGCCAGCGGTTTCCAATTCGGTGCTGGTTTGATCGAACAGGACGATCTGGTCGGCCGGAACGCCGGCGTCCTGCAGGCAGTCCGTCACCGCCGTCACCAGCGGGACGTGGGTCCAAATCAGGCTGTTGTAGAAGGCGTTGACCTTGATCGCGATGCGGTCATCCGGAGAGAACAGCATCGCCCAGGCGTTGCGCGCGTCCTCCAGGCCGGTCAGTTGCAGGATCGACGCATCCAGCATCCGGCGCAGAATCACAGGAGAGAGCGCATCGCCTTCCCAGACTCCCTTGCCGTGGGTTTGGACGATCCGGCTGGGACCGTCGGGATGCTTGCGCAGGATATCCTCTCTGTGTGCCGCAGCCTGCGGGACGGTGGGGATCAGAGCGGTTTGGCATCCGGCCAGCAAGCCGGCCGTTCCGACGGCGGACAGGTGAAGGAACTGCTTGCGGGTAAGCTGAATTTTCGTTTTTTCATTCATGAGTTGGTTTACTCCATAAAAAAAACTGCATTATTCACCGGGCATTCTAGCGAACCCAACAGCCATCAGGGATGCTGATTATATTGTAATAAGGCTCGATCAACAATTTCTGTGGTTAAGCTGTGAAATCCCGGTTTGAAAATGGAATCCAAAACCGGATCGTTGTTCCTTTGCCCTGGTCGCTTTCCGCAATAATTCCGCCCCCGTGCGCTTCGACCAGCCGTTTGGCGATCGCCAATCCGAGGCCGGTCCCGCCCGAATCCACGGATTTTACATACCGGTCGAAGATGTGCTCCCGCAGGTCCGGCGTGATTCCGCGTCCGTTATCCTCGACCCGGAACTCGAGCCGGTCGGGTTGTTGGGGATGACGCCGGCAGCCGACGGTGATCTTCCCGCCCGCGGGCGTGTGCCGGATGGCATTGGTGACGAGATTCTCCAGCACTTCCCGGATCCGGGAGGCATCCAGCTCGGCGGCGGACAGGTCCGCCTCCGCCTGTCCGGCGAGCGTCACCCCCGTTTTGACCGCGCTGGATTGCATCGCGTGCACCAGATCGCGCACCAATCGGGCCGGATCGCACGGTTCCTTCTGCAGAACCAGCTTCCCCGTTTCCACAAGCGAGAACGTCCGCAGATCCTCGATCAGGCGCGAAAGGATTTGCGTTTCTTCCAACAGCAGCTGGATGTGTTCCTCGTCGCGCGGGTAGACGTTATCCAGCATTCCTTCCAGGTTGCCCTGCAGGACCGTCAGCGGTGTGCGCAATTCGTGAGAGATGTCGGCCAGCATGCGTTTGCGTTGTTCGTCGTACGCCTGCAGCCTTTCCGTCATCGTGTTGAACGACCGCGTGAAGGCCTTTACCTGCGGCGGCCCCGCCTCCTTCAACCGCGCGCCGTAATCTCCGGCGGCGACTCTGTCGGCCGCCTCCATGACCTTGTCCAACGGATTGACCATCCGGCGCAGTATGCCGCCCAGGACGATCGACAGCAGGAAGAACACCAGGATCGGCATGAGAATGTAACCGCGCGGGGTATCCCGTGAAAAACCGTATTGATAAAAAGAAATCAAACCGGCAGTGATGCATCCGAAAGTGGAGAGCAAAAAAAAGAGCGGGACCAGGCAGCCGATCCGGAACCGGAACGGATACGGGTGAAGCCGGCGCCGGCGGCGGATAGTCTCCATCCAGTACGCCATCCGGTGCCGCGGGTACGGAGGGCTGGGCGGGGAAAAGTCCGGCGGGTGTTCAGCGCCGGGGTCGTCGGGTGGGTCGAAAGAGAACCGGTGGCTGCGTCTCACGGGGAACCCGGCCCGGCTTCGCCCGTTTCCGCCAGTTTGTACCCCACCCCGTACACCATGATCAGGTACACCGGCTCCTGCGGGTTCGGCTCGATTTTCCGCCTTAGGTTCTTGATGTGGGAATCGATCGCCCGCTCGAAGGATTCGAAGGACACGCCGTGGATCGAATCCAACAGCTGGGCGCGGGTGAATACCCGGCCGGGCTGGCGGGCCATGACCGCGAGCAGTTCGAATTCGGTCGCGGTGAGATCCACTTCCTGATTCTTCACCCGGACCCGGTGGCGCGCCAGGTCGATCTGCAGGTCGCCCGCGCGCAGCATGTCGCCCGGGGAATCCTGTTTCGAACTTTCACTCCGCCGCAGCACCGCCCGGACGCGGGCCACCAGCTCCTTCGGACTGAAGGGTTTGGTCATGTAGTCGTCCGCGCCGAGTTCGAGCCCGAGGATTTTATCGGTCTCCTCGTCGCGGGCGGTGAGGATGATCATCGGCACGGCGGATTCTTTGCGCAGGATGCGGGTGACGTCCAGCCCGTCGATATCGGGCAGGCCCAGATCGACGATCAGCAGGTCCGGTTTCCGTTCCCGCGCGGCGGCCAGCGCTTCGCGCCCATCCGCCGCGGTCAGGACCTGGAATCCGGACCGGACCAGGTAATCCCGGACCAGGTTGGTAATTTTCAGTTCATCATCCACAACCAGTATGGTCTTCATAGCGTCCGGGGTAGATTATACCTTCGGGGGAATCCTCATCCCCATCCCCTGCAGGGGCGCACGGCCGTGCGCCCCTGCAGGGGATGGGGATGAGGAGGGAGGGCCGCAACGCGCGGGTAGGATCAGTCGCTTTCCTTCTTTGTTTCGTGCATCCGCCGGTGCCATTCCTCAACTGGCGGCGGAACCGCGCCGCTGTCGCTGCAGCCGTGCCACCGTCCATGCATGCGCATCTGCATTCGATGCGGACCGAAAATCATCCGCAGCGGCATGAAGATGAAAAAGGCCAGGAACAGCGGCGCCAGGCACAGAAGTCCGGGGAGGAGGGCCAGTCCGCGTGCCGGGCGGAAACCCCACCCGGCATGTCCAAGGACCGCGTCGCCGGTTTCCGATAGGGCGGGGACGGCCGTCTGCCCTTGCGTAACGCCGGCCGTGTAGGCAAAGTAACCGACGGCGGCGATCCCGGTCAAAAGAATGATCACTCCCACAATCCGTAAAATCCATAAATATCTCATCGTGTACTCCTTCAAAGGCGGTCGGGTCAACCCCGGCGGGATGGACGGGGGGTGCATTCCAAGCGGATCGAGACCGCCGGCTTAATCCGCCGACGATTCAACTATGCGCTGGGATTATGGAGAATTTGTGGAAAAGCCGCGGAAGGAAAACAGAGAATGTGTTTATGCTGTCCCAACCCCCAACCCAATGTCGCTTAATTAATTGAGAATGATTCTTCCTCTCCCTTCCCCCTTCCCTATACGGGGAAGGGGGAAGGGAGGAATACCAGCACGCTATGAGTAGAATCGGTAAAGGGTAGGGGGATAGGACAGCCTTATGCGTTGGGGGGGGATTTGAGGGCGCACGCTGAAAAGCGGCAGTCCGTGAGAGCGGGCGAGATGGTCTCCTGGTTGCCGGCGACTTACCCCCCCAGGCCCGCGCGCGCAGCGATGGCCGCCGCCGCGGACCGGGTTCCGACGCCGAATTTCTGCAGGATATGGTCGACGTGCTTTTTAACCGTGTTGGGGGTGATGGTCAGGGCTTGGGCGATCTGGCGATTCGTGTTTCCCCGCGCCAACAGCGCGAGAACTTCGCGTTCCCGGTCGGTCAGCTCCGCCAGCGGGTCCGCCGCCGAGGACACCGGTGGAACCGTTGGAATTTCGGATTGTCCTTCGGAGGAGAGGATCGCCTCGCTGACGGTTTGTTTAAACACCTTGCGGTCGAAGGCTTCCTTTTCGACAAAGGAGAAAACGCCGAATTCGTCGTAGGCCCGGTCGATGTCATCCGGCGCGCCGAGCGCGCTAACGACGATTGTCGGCAGGTTTCGTGCTCCGGCCACCCGCAGCAGCGCGAAACCGTCGCGATTCTCCTCGGGATCGGACGAAGATATCAAGTGCAGGTCTACTACCGCCGTCTGGAACCTCGCCCTCTGCAGCAGGCCGCGCGCCTCACCGTAGGAAACGGCAAACTGCAATTCATAACCTGATTCCCCCAGCACATCGGAATAAATGTCGCGCCAGCCGGGATCGTCCTCAACGATCAGGATTCGCGCCACGTTGCTCCGGGGAGCGGTTTTATCCAGAGCGCGTTCCAGCAGTTCCAGAAGGTCTTCCTTGCGGAAGGCGGATTTTTCGATGTGCCCGGCAATGAAGGCGTGGGTCCGCGCAAATTCCGCAATCTCGGATTCCGGCGAGCCGGAGAGCAGGATCACCGGCGTCGGTCCGAGTTTCGCGGCAAGCGCCAGTCCATCGCGATTGCTTTGATCGCCGGGATCCAGGGATACATCCAACACCGCCGCCTGGCACGGTGGGAGAGGGGTCGGCGCGGCGGGTGCGAGTACGGATTTATACCCGGCGTCCGCCAGAACGTCCGCCACAATTTGCCGCCAGCGCGGATCGTCATCCACTACGAGGATTGTTTGCGATGAGGTCATGTGTTTCCTTTAAGCAGTCACACGAAATCATACCGCAAAGACGCAAAGAACGCGAAGGTTTTTATAAAATAAAAATCTTCGTGTCCTTAACAGCCAGGCGATAGCGCCTGATAAATGATCGTCATCCCCGCGCGCTTGTAGCGGGGATCCAGGGGGTGCATTTCGGGAAACACTCACCCGGTTTCTGGATGCCCGCGTGTACTTAGCGGGCAAGACGAACTCTCTCCATCCGCGCGGAGGTGCCAAAACTAATCGTCCGCCGCCGCGGGGAGACGGATCAAAAACGCGCATCCCTCGCCGCAATCGGCCAGCCGGATCTCGCCGCCCAGGCGCGTGATCAGTGTCTTCACCCACCATAAACCGAATCCCAGCTTGCGCGGCGAGCGCTTAGTGGAAAAAGCCAGGTCGAAAATATTCTCCCGTCGGTCGTCGGGAACTCCGGGGCCGGTATCCGAGAACAGGATTTCCACCATCTGGGCCGGTCCGCCGAGTGGATCTGTGATCGTGCGCCCCGTTACCCGGATGACCTCCGGCCGGCCGGCGGATGGGCCTTCACCGGCGAGGGCGTCGGCCGCGTTTTCCATCAGGTTGAAGAAAACCAGCCGCAGCTGCTCTTCCCCCGCCATCACTTTGGGCAGGGAATCCAGCCCTTCCGTTTCCGCGGCGATTCCCTCTGGAAGGTCCAGCCGCTCGAGGGCGGTGCGGAAGCAAACTTCCACCGAAGTGGGTTGCAGTTTAACCGGCCGCAGGTAGGCCATGGCTTCCCGTGCGGCGGCCATCGCCGCCCGCGCGTTGTCTTCGATCTCCGCCAGGGCCGCGGAAAGGTATGCGTCGTCGTTCACCCCCGGCCGTTTTTCCAGCACACCCTGCACCCGCACCGGGATGATACCGACCAGGTTATTAACCCGGTGCAGCAGATTGGCGGCCACATCGCCGAGGGCGGCGAACGTTTCCGCCAGCGTCTGCCGCTCGCGGGCCTGGGCAAGCTGGTCGAGCGCCTCGGCATCCTGGATGGCGATCGCGGTGTGATTGGCCAGCCAGGTGAGCAGGCGCTGGTCCCATTCGGAAAAGGTGCGCGGCTCGGACGTATAGAGGGTCAGCGCGCCGCGCGGGGTTCCGTCGCGCATCAGGAGCGGCACGATCAATCCGGAGACCCACCCCATCGTGCGGGCCAGGTCGTGCCGCAGGAAGCGCGGGTCGCCCCCGACGTCGGCGCTGATCAGCGGCCGCCGCTCGCGCAGCGAATCCCCGGTCATGCTCCCGGCCAGCGGCAGGGTTTCGCCCGGTGTGTGGCCGGCGGTCGCCGCGCGCACTACCAGATTCCCGGGGTCGGCCGCCGAAAGCACCCACACCACGCCATGCGACGCATTGATCAGGTCGCAGGCTTGCTGGATGATGAACTCCAGCAGCTTGTCGAGCGGCCAGCGCACCATGCGGGCCGTGACTTCCTCGAGGGCTTCGAGGAGCCTGGCTTCCTGGAGCGCGATCACTGCCTGCGTGGCCAGTGTTTCCATCAACCGTTGATCGTCTTCGCTGAAGGCTCCCGTCCGCGGGCTCTCGAGGTTGATCACGCCTTCCAAAGTCCCGCCCGCCCCCAGCAGCGGGGTGGCGAGCTCGGAAAGCATATGGCCTTTGGAATGCAGCGGGCGGTAGATGCCGTTCCAGGGCGCGGTGCGTAAATCGTCGATCCGCACCGGCTGCCGGCGTTTGGCGGACCAGCCTACCACGCTGGAGTTCTCGTCGACCGCAAGGTCGGGTTCGACCGGGTTGGAGGGAATCGTTTCTTCCCCGGACAGAGCGGCGAGCCGCAGCGTGCCGGCGCGCTTGTCGATCAGGCGGAAGGAACCGTGCGAGGCACGGGTCAGTTCAACGGCGGTGCGCAGAATCCCGCGCAGCGTTTCTTCCAGGTTGCTGCGTGAGGAAATCAGCTGTTCCGCGCTGTGCAGCCGTTCCAATTCGTCCACCTTGCGCTGCAGCGCGCGGTTGAATCCCTCGAAGCGCCGCGTATTATGCAGCGCCACCGCCGCCTGGGAAGCCAAAAGGTCCAGGCTTAAGAGTTCTTCCGGCGTGAAGCGCCGTTCGGATTTCAGCGCAATGTACAGCGCCCCGGTGGGTTTCTCCGCGGCCATCAGCGGGTAGCAGGCCATGGTGCGGACCCCGGCCAGAAGTTTGTTGCCCTGCATCGGGAGCGATGGCTCCTCATAGGAAAGTATCCGCATTCGGTGGCGGATTGCCCGCGCGCCCATCCCGTCGGGGCGCGGGAAATCGTCCGCCGCACTTTCAACGCGCTCGCCGGCGCTGATCCGCGAGGCGGGATCGAACGCCGCCCGTTCCGGGTCGTAGGTCCAGATGATCGTCGACGGATCATCCGCCTTGACCTGATCCACCAAACGGATGGCTGTATCGGCAATTAACCGCATCGCGTCAGCGGTCGTGTTCTCAGCCGAGAGACGGTTGATCTCGGCGGCAGATTCGCGAAGGATCGTCAGCGCCGAGAGGAGGTAGGAGTCGGAGGAGAATTTTTCTATGGTCATGTTTGTGGAAGCCTGATGGTGCGGTTATCGGCAATTATACGGTCTTCGCGGAAAAGGGGGGTGTTTGAATGGGAAAAGAAGAATAGACAGGATTTACAGGATGATCAGGATTGGAAAAGGAAAAAAACCGGTTATCCTGTCAATCCCGTCTACTGTCTTTGGCCGTTTTCTAAACGCTGTCCCTTCCGGGAGCGTATACCCGGAGGGCGGCTTCGTCTTTCACCAGGCATTGGTATTCACTCTCGCTGCTGCCAATGCGGCGCGTGCGGTCCACCGCTGGCGGATCGGCATGTGGTATTTCGTGCGACCGCTTGGTGTAGAGTGCGGGGTGTACGAGACGAATTAATTGCTATACGAGGGATATGGATTGGGAATCTCCACCCGAAGAATCAACCCCCCTTCGGGCGGCGTTTCGATCTGCATCGTCCCCCTCAGCAACGCAATCCGTTCGCTGATTCCCACAAGCCCGTAATGCTTATCGGCGGATAGGCTTGCCAGATCGAGCGATCTGTCTGAGCCCCGCCCGTCGTCGCTCAGGTACAGAAGCAGGCTGGCGGTCGGGGTCCGTTGTGCCCGCAGAAATGCGTTTTTGGCGGCGGCGTGTTTTCGGATATTGTTCAATCCCTCCTGAACGATGCGGAATACGGATAATTCAATACCCTCCGGAAACCGTCCCAGGTTCGGATCCATCTCCAGGTGCAGGGAGATATGGTTCCGTTCCGCCCATTCCAGGGCAAAGGAGCTGATGGCCGCCGGCAAGCCGTGGGTGTCGATGGTCGGCGGACGCAAATCGCTGCACAGCTGCCGTAAGTCCCCGATCACCCGCCGAATTCCCTCGCGCAGCGCCGCGAGCTCCGCTTCCTGATTCATCGATCCCAGCTTGGTGCCCGCCTCTTCCAGCCGGTAATTGAAGCTGAGCAGGTCCTGAATGACCTGGTCATGCAGTTCGCGCGCGAGGGCTTTCCGTTCCTCCTCGCGTTCGGTATCCAGGCGGCGGTGGGCGGCTTGGAGCGCCCAGTTCACCTGATTCAATGCATTCACCTGGTCCTGCAGCCGGTCGATTAATTCACGGTTGAGCGAGTCCTTGGCTTCCAAGCTTTCCTGCAACAGGGCCTGAGTACGCCGCAGTTCGTCGGTCTGCTGTTCGGCCAAATGGTAGCTTTCCAGAGCCCAGATGATCGGGGAAACTTCTTCTTGGCGGGCGGTCCCGACGATCTGCTCGACGATGTCCCGCGGAGTGGTTTCCGACGTGCGCCGGTCGGTGGTGGGCTGCCCCTCGAAGAGCACCAGGATCCGGTCTGTCACCGCGAAGAGGTGGCTGAGGTTGTCGCTGCAGATGATCGTCCCGACGTTCTGCCGCGCCAGATCCCGGATGATTTCCAGGAGGATTTGCTGGCGTTGATAATTCAGTGAGGACAGGGTGTCGTCCAGCAACAGCAGTTTCATCGGACGGCACAAGGCATGGCACAGCGCCACCACCTGCCTTTGCTCGTCGGAGAGCAGGTTGACGGGTTTGTACATCAGGCCGGCGGGCAGTTCGAACCGGGCAAGCCATTCCGCGGCCTCGCGGCTCATCCGGTTCCAATCCGTAAGGAGTGGGAAAGGGAGCCAGCGGGACCGCAGGAGGAACAATTCCCGGTCGAAAAAAATATTCTGGAGGACGTTTTGCGACTCCACGAGGAGGGTTTTCTGGTGCACCAATTCAATGCCCGCCTGCTGGGCTTGGAGGGGATTGCGCAGGACGATTTTATGGCCGTTGAGTGAGATATTGCCGGACGATGGGACGTAGACGCCGCCGAGGAGATTGAGAAGGGTCGATTTGCCGGCCCCGCGCCGGCCGACGAGCCCGAGTACTTCGCCCGGGTCGAGGGAAAAGGAGACGTTTTTCAATCCGGCTCGTTTGCCGAACAGCAGCGAGACGTTCGTCACGTGCAGCAGCGGGCACGCCACGCCGCTTTCCCTGTGTTTTTGAGTCATCGACAACTGTCCACAATGAGAGCGCCAAGCCCCGAGGGCAGGCTACCTGCGGTAAGGCCGGGGCTGCGTCCGCCGCCGAAACAGGCCTTCACCGGGCCGGAGCTCTCGGGCGAGCCTTCGGCGGTGTACGGACCCACGGTCGCAACGATGGTTCCTTCATTATACTGGGCCTCTCCCTCCGGCGCCTCGTTTGCGCAACAAGGTTTACAATGACCCGCAGCCCACCTGCCGCACGGAGGCGTGAACAAGCGGGGAAACGAAAGCGGCATTGCGAGCATAACGAATGCAACCGGACGATGGGAGAGAGGAGGCGGCATAAAAAAGTATTTCCGACGATGGCCCTGGGTTGTCCTCTTGGCCTGCCTCGCGTTCAGTTGCCAGGCGCGGCCGTCGACGGCGACCCCCGCGGCGAGCGCGGTTTCCGTCGCCGCTGCGCCGGGCAGCCGGCGCTACATCGTCCGCCAGCAATTGACGATCGTAAACGACGGCCCCGGCCGGCCGGAAAAGCAGAACGTTTGGGTGGCCACGATACGCGATTTCGCCCCCTACCAGACCGTGCAGTCCATGGAAATCTCCCCCTCCGCCTTTCAACCTGTAACCGACGAATACGGAAACGCATACGCCGAATTTGATTTTTCCGGGCAGCCCGCCGGGACTACCCGGACGATCGAGATCGAATACCAGGTTACGGTGAACGAATTGAAATACGATTTATCGGATTGCCGCGGCGACCTGCCGAAGGAGTTCATACAACCCGAGCTTCACATCGAATCCGCCAATCCCCAGATTGCGGCCCTGGCCGGCCGGCTCGCGGAGGGAAAAGACACCGCGTGCGCGAAGGTGCAGGCTTTCTACGATTACATCGGAGACAAATTGAGGTACACCCGCAATCAGGGGAACTGGGGAGCGCAGGCAGCGCTGGGGCCGATGGGCGCGGATTGTACCGAGTTCACCGATCTGCTCGTGGCGCTCAGCCGCGCGCAGGGCATCCCTGCCCGCTACTTCGAAGGTTTGCGCTATGTGGAACCGGGAACCGAATCCGGCGCACAGCCCGAACACGCCTGGCCGGACGTCTATTTTCCACCGGCCGGCTGGGTGGCGCTGGATCCCACTCTGGGCCAGCCGCTGGTCAACCGGGAAAAATATTTCGCCCATTACACGCCCGACCACATCATCGTCACGCTGGGTGCAAATCCGTCCGTCTTGCGCGGCAGCAGTTATTGGACTCACCTCTATTGGCCGGGGAACGGCACCGCGATCCGGGTAGCCGGGACCTGGACGATCGAACCGGCGTGAAAGACCCGGGGGATGAAACGCAGCCCCTATTTCCATTGCGGGATGCCCGCCCCGTCAATCCGCGCGCTTGCGCAGGTACGTGTGCATGATCACCGACAGCACAATGATGAAACCGTAGATCAGCTGCGTCCAAAACCCCGTCAAGCCGACTGCCACGGTCGCCGCCTCGATTGCGCCGATGATGAAGGCGCCCAGGAAAGTGCCCAGGATCGTCCCGGTGCCGCCGAACACCGACGTGCCGCCCAGGAAGACCGCAGCCAGCGTGCTCAGCAGGTATCCTTCGCCCAGGCTGGGCCAGAAATACGCTACGTAGAAGCTGGCGAGTACGCCGGCGAACGCCGAGATCAGGCCGACCAGCATGAAGGCCTGAATCCGGACCCGCCCGGTGTTCACGCCCATCAACTCGGCGCTATTAATGTTATCCCCGATCAGGTAGATGTGCGCTCCGAAACGGTGGCGGTTCATCAACACCCAGCCGAGGATCGTGATCACAATCAGCCAGATCATCTGCATCGGCAAATGCGCGCCGATTTTTCCAACCAACGCCGGGTAGAAGACAGATTTAAAGATGTAGCTCAAACTGAAGTTAGCGCCCTGGGTGAGCACCAGCACCGCCCCCCTCCAAAAGAACTGCGTGCCGATCGTCACGACTAGGGATGGGATACCAAACTTGACGATGATGAATCCGTTCAGCCAGCCGATCAGCAACCCGGCCGTCAGGGCGCCCAGGATGGCTAGGAACACCTGGATATTGGCATTACCGATGAAACCGGTGTGGTTGTAGACGAATGAGAAAGCCACCATCCCCATGGCCATTATGGACGGAAAGGACAGGTCGATTTCCTTCGCGATCACTACGATGGTCAACGGGATGGCCATGATCGCGAAGAAGGGGATCGAGATCATGAACGCCGTGTAAATGTTCGGAGCCAGGAACGTTTTTGGGGCGGATAGGATGAAGATCATCCAGAGGGTCAGAAAGACTCCCAGGATTCCAAGTTGCATACTGTAGGTGCGGAGCAGCCGCCGCAGACTGATCGGCTCGCGGTAATGCGGGGTGGGTGCGGTTTCGTTGGATTGAGATGTCATGGCAATTATCCAGGATCGATCAATTAAGCTTGCCGGTTTCGGCGACGTGGATCATCTTCTCCATCAGATCGTTCAGGCCGATGTGCTTGGTCATGAACTCGCCGGCGATCCGACCGCGGTCGAGCACAACCACCCGGTCGGCGACATTGTGGACGTGCAGGATGTTGTGGTCGATGAAGATGGCGGATTTCCCCGCCTTCTTGATGTCTTTGACGAAGCTGACCAGCTTGGCCGTCTCCTTGAGCGAAAGGCCCATCGTCGGCTCGTCGAGTACGATGATATCGGCCTTGAAGAAGAGGGCCCTCACGATGGCCACACCCTGTTTCTCGCCGCCGGAAAACTTTCCTACCCGCGATTCCGGACTGACCGCCATGGACGTGAATCCCATCGATTGCGACATCAGCCGGTGGGTTTCGTCCCGCATCTTCTGAATATCCAAGAATCCCAGCCGGTCGCTGATTTCGCGGCCCATGAAGATGTTGCGCCAAACCGTCTGCAGCTCGGCCAGCGCCCGCTCCTGATACACCGCCTCCAACCCGAGCTTGCGGACTTTTGGGACCGTCAGGCGTTCCACCTTTTTGCCGTTGAAGAAAAGTTCCCCGGAGGTGGGCTGGTGGTAGCCGGTGAGGATCTTGATCAGGGTGGACTTCCCGGCGCCGTTGTCGCCGAGCAAGCCGACGACTTCGTTCTGCCCGAGGCTGAAGTTCACGTCCTCCAAGGCCTTTACCTCGCCGAAGGTCTTGGACACGTGCTTGAGTTCGAGGCGGCAGATTTCCATCGACGTTCTCCTTTTTTTCAAAGCGCACAAACCCAGGCCGGCGCCTTCCCAACCATATCGCAAGGGTACTTGAAAGGCAAGGGCTGAAGGCTGCGAGCCGCTCAACCCTTGCCTTTTTTCATCCCGAACAACTTCGTTCCGCTTACCGGATCTGTTTCTCAACCAACGGGGCCAGGACGTCGATGTTGTCCTTGCTGACGAAGCCGGCGCCGGTGTCGATCTGCAGACCGCCGAACGCGTAGTTCTTGGTGAGGCAGATCTGCAGCACGCCGAAGTAGCCCTGCAGGTACTGCTGCTGGTCGATCACCAGTTGGAGCCAGCCGTCCTGGATTGCCGAAATGGCGTTCCCGGAGATGTCGAAGCCGGCGGCGTAAATATCGCCCGGCTTCATGCCCGCCGCTTCCAGGAAGCTTTGCACGGTGCCCGTCAGGTTACCGTGGTCGGTCACCATCAGCTTGATGTCCGGATTGGCCGACACGATCCCGGTGAAGATCGGCACGCCGGCGGACGCATTCGAGTTGGTGGCGTCGTCGATTTCCTGATACACCACCGTCAACCCGGCCGCTTCCAAGGCATCCTTCACGCCCTTGGTCCGTTCCCCGCGGCCGGCCTGCGAAAGCAGACCCCACAGGAAGGCCTTGTCGCCCGCCTTCACGCCTGAGCGTCTGATGGCTTCCTCGCCCAAGCTGTAGCCCGCCTGGTAGAGGATGGCGCCCGCGTAGCCGAAGCCATTGGAACCATACTTCGCCTGCGCCAGCGGCAGTTGGGTGTTCATGCTGGTTACGATGATGCCATCGGCTTCGGCCTGGTCGATGAGCGGGTCAAACGCCTCGTCGCCGGGGTGGCCCATGATGGCGATGCCGTCCGGCTTGGTGGCCATGGCCTGCTGGAACTGGGTGACCATCTTGGCCGGATCCCAGTCGGACCAGACGTACTGGACATCGGCACCGGTGTCCTTGGCTGCGGCAAGGGCGCCATTGTAGACTACCGTTTCAAAACCACCGCCCGGCGATCCACCGGGGAAGAAGACGATCTTCGTTCCGGAACACCAGTTCGTCCCGGCCGCCGGTGCGCCGCCCTGCGTTTCCGCCGGAGCAGCCGTCGTCTCGCCCATCGCGGTCGTGGGAGCCGTAGTGGGAGGGACTTGAGCGGTAGCCGTGGCGCACGCCGCCAGCAATAAACTCGCCAGCGCGATTACAAAAGCTATGCGTCCGTATTTCCTAAGCATTTCGCCTCCTTATAATTTTTCATGCGCAAGGAAACTGCAGACAAGCTTGCCTGCAGATGGAACGGGTCTTTTTTCCGCGTTCACCTCCTTTCAAGGTTCTTTATGGGTTGACATTTTTCCTGTGGAGCGCCCTCTTCGGATTGCCGAAGTCCGGCTGGAGACACCGGGCAACGCCTTTGCATTCGTCTGTGGATGCGCAGGGACGGAATTCGCAGGTACCATTTTCATTTTATAGAGGACGTGCGCCGTGTATAGTCTATGCACCCCCAGCGGGGCCATGATTAACCCCCCGGTTGAGTAGGGGGAAATCCCCCGCATCTGGAAGAACAATAGCGAATATAGTTAAATAAGGCCATGGTTGACATTCTGCTTGCGGATGATCACGCCATCGTGCGCGCCGGATTGCGAAATGCGTTGGAGAACATCCCGCATATACGGATTGCCGGCGAAGCGGGGGATGGCGCCGCCTTGGAGGAATCCCTGGCCCGTCTTCGGCCGGATTTATTGGTGGTGGACGTGGCCATGCCGGAATTTGAACCGGTTGCGGCGATCCAACGGATCAAGGCGCAGTATCCGGAACTGAAGATCCTCGTGGTCAGCGCTTACGACGACGAGGCTTACGTGGTGGGATTATTGGATGCAGGGGTAAACGGTTACCATTTAAAAGACCAGCCGCTTTCGGATTTGCAGCTTGCCGTCCAACGGGTGCTGTCGGGGGAACGCTGGATCTCCAGCCCGCTGATCGGCCGCCTGATTCATCATCGCCCCTTTTTTCATACGCCTTCGATCCCCACCCTCACCCGGCGGCAGCGTGAGTTGTTGCGGCTGCTGACGCAAGGCTGCGACAACCGGAAAATATCCCAGCTTATGGAATTAAGCATCAAGACGGTGGAGAATCATCTGACCAGTCTCTACCGAACCCTGGAAGTCAACAGCCGCTTGGAAGCGGTGAACTACTCCGTCCGTCATCCGGAAGTGCTGGGTGTGGCCGGACACAACGTGGCGCAGTCGAATCCGTGCCCGGAGGCCGCCATCAACATCCTGGTGGTGGATGACAACCTTCACTACCGGCAGCAACTCTGCCGGTTGATCGGAACTGCGGCCCCGTCCTCTTGCCTGTATGAGGCGGAAGATATTGCCGAAGCCGTCAGGCTGACGGAAAAAATCCATCCGCAATTGGCATTGGTGGATGTGGTCCTCAGGGATGAAGACGGCATCAAATGCGTACGCCGCTTGAGGATGGTTTCTCCAAGCACACGCATCGTGCTTATCAGCGCATATCCCGATCGGGAATTCCGGCGGATAGGATTGGAGGCCGGGGCCATCGCTTTCCTGGATAAAAAGGATTTGGATCGCGCCGCCGTACGTCAGGTGCTGGAGGATACGCTGGGGTAAGGAAGGAAGAATAGACGGGATTTACAGGATGGGGTTGTCATGCCCGCGTGTACGTAGCGGGCATCCAGGAAATGACTTGCGGAATCATTGAACATTTCCCGACTGGATTCCCGCTTAAAGCACGCGGGAATGACGAACAAAAAAGGATTAACAGGATTTTAAAAATAAAAGAACCTGTCAATCCTGTCTATTGCCTTTGATCGTCTCTAAACGCTGTCTCTTCCGGGAGCGTATACCCGGATGGCGGCTTCGCCGTTGACGGGGCATTTGTATTCACAGGTACCGCAGCCGATGCACCGTGTGCGGTCCACCACCGGCGCGCCGCCGGAAAATTCCGAGTAATCCACGGTGATCGCCTTTTGGGGCAGCGGGCACATTTCCTCGCATACCAGGCATTCCTGATGGTCGGACCAGGCGATGCAGCGGTTCCGGTCGACGTAAGCGGCGCCGAGCACCTGCTGCTGCTTTTGGTTAAGCGGCAGCGGGGGTATTGCCTCGACCGGGCAGGTATGCCCGCAGGCGTTGCAGGAATACAGGCAATAGCCGGCGCGCGCGACGACCACCGGAGTCCAAAATCCCTCCACGCCGGCCTCGGTCACCGACGGGTGCAACACCCCGGTCGGGCAGACGCGCACACATTCACCGCAGCGGATGCATTTTGAAAGCAGATCGTTTTCCTTTGCCCCCGGCGGGCGGATCAGGTGCGGGAGATCGCGCCGCAAATACTGGTCGGTGCGCAGGAGCGCCGCGCCGCCGACGGCCGCGCCGATCGCCGCCAGCGCCTGGCGCCGTCCCGGATCGTAGGCGTTCCATCCGGCCGGGCGGACATGCGCCGGGAAGGATTGCGCCGCGCGCGGGCAGACCGATACGCAATCCAGGCACATCGTGCACTCGGCGGGATCGCTGGCGTTGCCCCTATCCGGGCGGATCGTGCCGGTCGGGCAGACGCGCGCGCAGGCGTCGCAATTGTTGCACGCGTCGGCGTTCACTTCGCGCCGGAAGATGGCCAGCTTGCCGGTCAATCCGAGCAGCGACCCGAGCGGGCACAGGTAGCGGCACCAGAAGCGGGGGGCCAGCGCGTTCAACGCGATAATGCCGGCGAAGAAGGCCGCGATCAACACGCCGCCCGCGGTAAAGGCGGGGTCGGCCGGGAGCAGCGCCGGACGGAGAACCCTGTCCAGTGCGGAAACCGGATCACGGAGGGCGGGAATGGCGTACAGCGCTTTCTCGAGGGCGGCGATGATTCTATCCAGCGCGGGATAAACCGCTTCGGTCAGCGTCCGGATCAGGATCGTCAGCGGATCGAGGACCATCAGCCACAGGCTGCCCAGCAGCGCGGAGGTCAGGATCACCGTCAGCAGAAAGTGTTTGATCCCGCGTGCGCCTTCGGGGATGGAAGGCTGCTTGTTTTTCCAACGCCGCGGGTGGAACAGGTCGAGCGTGGTTCCCAGGGGGCAGATCCAGCCGCACCACACGCGTCCGAGGAGGACGGTCAGGCCGAGGATCAGAAGCGCAAGCGCCATGCCTTTGACATACGCCTTCACGGCGAGCAGGCCCGCCAGCATCGCCAGCGGATCTAAATGCAGGAACAGGTTTCCGGCTTGCGGCGGGATTCCGCCGCGCACCGCCCGCAGAAAGAGGAACAGGAAAAGCGCCAGTGCCAATGCCTGGACGGCGGAGCGCACGATCCGCCAATAGCGGTCTTTCCATTGGAAAAGCTTGCGCGGTTTTTCAGCCAACGGCGATCTCCTCGATCTGCAGATTCTCCAAATCGCTGCGCCCGATCCCGCGTTCCGCACCGTACTTCACGTAGAGCAGCCGCTCTGGATCCTCCCACCCGAAGAGCGTCGTGGCATACGCATCCGCCGCCACCCCGTCGTGGGTGGCGATCACGGTATCCAGCTTGCGCACGTCTTGGAGGTTCCCGCCGGTTGGGCCGTTGGCGGTGAGGATCCGCACCGCGTCCACGATTGTCAGGGTCGGGATGAGGAATTGGTTGAGGTCGGCCAGTTTCCGGTTCAGGGAGGCATGCATCAGCGGCCGGTCGCGGACCACGCCCAGCATGTTCTTCATCCCGATCGTCAACTGCGCCAGGCTGTGGTGTTTAGGGAGCGGAACGTTGATCAGCACATCGGCGTCGAACACGTCGCCGTAGACGATGGTGCTCTTCAGCGCTTCCCCCGCAGGCAGGTCGACCGATACGAATTTCATCGCGGACGGATATTCCATCTCGCCGCCCGCGGCCGCCACCTGCTCGGCGATTCCGCTCGTGGCGAAGGCGTCCTCGGCGGTTCCGCCGAACGGATTGTCGAAGACCCGCACGCGTACGGCGCCCGCTTCGCGCGCCAGCTTCACCACCGCGCCGACCACCCACGGGTTGGTCGTGGCGGCGTATTCGTACGCGCGCCCGGCCGTGCAGACGTTGGGTTTGATAATTACGTTCGCGCCTTTCGGGATGAAGCGTTCCATCCCGCCGATGGCGGCCACCGCCCGGCGCACCAGCGCCTCCGGATCGTCCCCTCCCCGCGCCACGGCCAGGTAGGTGGCGCCCGGTGCGGGGGCGGGGGGAGGCATGCGGGTCATGCCGCCGGATGCGGCCGGCGCACAGGCGGCGAGCATCTGCGCGCCGGCGGCCGTGCCCGCGCCCAGCATCGTCCAACGCAGAAATTCACGTCTTGTCAGTTTCATGGCTCGGCTCCGGTTTTGGCACTTCTAAATTCTACTCTGATTCGCTGAGGGTTCGTTGTGAGATTCCGTCCTATCCTTCCCCTCCCATCGATTAAGTGACCACAGAAGATGATTGAAATCTCTCCCCTTCCATCCCGTAATACGGGAAGGATGGGATGATGACTTGCCGGTAATTAAACCGTCCCAAATGCAAAACCATCGGCAATGGTGATATATCACCCGAGAGAAATTTCCTCGATCTTCAGGTTTTCCAGGTCGCTGCGCCCCAGCCCGCGCTCGACTCCGTATTTCACATAGGGCAATTGATTCGGATCCGTCCACCCGAACAGCCGGGTGGCATACGCGTCGGCGGCAACGATGTCCGGCGAGGCGATGACCGTGTTCATCAGGCGGACGTCGCTGTGGCTGCTGCTGCTGATCGGGCCGTTGTTGGTAAGGATGCGCACGGCGTCGATGACGGTTAATTCCGGGCGGATGTAATCCGCCAGGTCCGCGATCGCCTGCTGGAGGTCGGCGGAATGGACGGCGTTCCGGTTCCGGATCACGCCCATCAGGTTTTTCATGCCAAGTGTTAACCTGGCACCGCTGTGGTGTTTGGCGATGGGGACGTCGATCAACACGTCGGCGTCGACCACTTCGCTATAGAATGCGGCCGAACCGAGGCTGCGGGCGTTGGGCAGAGCGGATTGAACAAATTTGTTCCAGTCCAGGATTTCGAGTTCGCCGCCCGCGGCCAGAACCTGCTCGGCGATACCGCTGGCTTCGTAGTTGGCCGGATTGTTCCCGTTGAACGGAAAATCGAACACGCGCACCCGGCCGGCGCCCGCCTCAAAGCACATCTTCACCAGCGCTCCCACCACCCACGGATTGGTCGTGGCGGCGTCCAGGTAGGAATAGTTGGAGGTGCATACGTTGGGTTTGATGAGCACGTTCGCGCCCTGCGGCACGAACCGCCCGATGCCGCCGATGGCCTGAAGCGCGGCGCGAACGAGTGCTTCCGGATCGTCACCTCCGCGTGCGACGGCCAAGTAGGCCGCCTCCGCCGCCGGCGACGCTGTAACGGTCGCGGGCAGGCCGGTCGGTGCAAGTGTGTCGCTGGGAAGCGGAGTTTCGGTGGGAACAACCGCCTCGGCGATCGAACCCAGATTGGTTACCTGCGGCCCGGCGGGGACAAACGGCGTTTTGGTCGGCGTCGCTGAATCAGCTGCGGGAGCGATCCCGCAGGCGTGCAACAGCTGCATCGCGGCCGCCGCGCCGGCGCTTTTCGTTATCAAGCGGATGAATTCTCTGCGGGAAATTTTCTTCATGATCTACCTTTCATCTTGTAGGCTTATTCTGAACCTTGATCGCCCTTCTTTGAATAGTAAGAGATTCCTAGTGCCTGTTTTCCCTGCGAAAGCAGGAGTATCTTCTATTTAATTAAGGATATTTCCGCAATTTTCCGTGAAATACCAAGCAATCGAAGTGTTATTCGGAGTCTCGCATCTATAATGGATATATTATATCCTAATTAACCAAATTCTTCAATCGCTCAGCTGCGGATTCGGGGGTGATGTCTCTTTGCGGCTGGGCCAATAATTCATATCCGACCATGAATTTTCGGACCGTCGTCGAACGCAGTAGCGGCGGATAAAAATGCGCGTGGAAATGCCATTCCGGATGGCTCTCGCCGTCCGTCGGTCGCTGATGGAAACCCATGCTGTACGGGAAGGGCGCATCGAAGATGCGGTCGTAGGCGCGGATCAAGCGCGGCAGGATGTCCGCCAGGTCGCCGCGTTCCTTATCAGAGAGATCCGGCAGCGCCCCGCGATGCGCATGTGACAGGAGCATCGTCTCATACGGCCATATAGCCCAGAAGGGAACCAGTACAGTGAACGAATCGTTCTGGCACACGATCCGTTCCTGTTGCGCGTTTTCCAGGCCGAGATAATCGCATAGCAGGCAGGATTTTTGCTCCTGCAGGTACAGGGCTTGGCGTTCCGTCTCCTTGGCGGGTTCGTTCGGAATTTGCTCCTCCGCCCAGATCTGGCCGTGCGGATGAGGATTGCTGGCGCCCATCATCGCGCCGTTGTTCTCGAAGATCTGCACATGCCGGATCCAGGGCAGCGCTCCGAGTTCGGCATATTGATCGGTCCAGGCGTCCACCACCCGGCGGATGGCCGCCGGCTCCATATTACCGAGCGTCACATCGTGGCGCGGCGAGTAGCACAGCACCCGGCAAAGGCCGCGTTCGGTTTCCGCAAGCAGCAGCCGCCCGCGCTCGAAGGATTCCGGCTCGGCGCCGGGAAGCAGCGCCGCGTAATCATTGTCGAACAGAAAAATTTCCGTGTAGGCCGGATTGCGCGCCCCGCCCGCGCGTTCGTTTCCGGGGCAGAGGTAGCAGCCGGGATCGTACGGCGGCCGTGCGGCGGCCGGCGCGGAATCAACCATCCCGAGCCACGGGCGCTTGGTGCGGTGGGGCGAGACCAGGACGTGCTCCCCTGTAAGCAGATTCAGCCGGCGGTGCGGTTTTTCAAATAGGGTTTCCATCATCACCTGCTCAGCGGCAAATTAGCATCGGGAGGCGGCTTTGGCGCAGGACGGTGTCCACCTGGCTGCCCAGCACGGCTTCCAGAACCGGATGGCTTCCATACCCGCCGAGGATCAGCAGCTGGCTGGCGGTCTCCCCGGCGGCGCGCAGGATCGCGCCGGAGACGGGCCCGGGGCGCAGCATGAGAGACGCCCGGACGCTGCGGGTGTGCAGATATTCGTCCGCTTCCTCCAGTATGTCTTCAGCGTCCACGCCGGATTCCTCCACTGAAAGCACCGTCAGCGGGATAATCCAGCGCGCGGCGAGATAGGCGGCGACGAACAGGGCTTCCTTGGATTTTGCGCCGCCGTCATATGCCACCAGCGCGCGGGATAGCTCCGTTGGATCGGCCGGGACGGCCAGGATCGGCCGCGGGCATTTTTGTATAAGCGCGCGGAAGCCGGAACCCAGGCGCAGGAAGGGCTGGTCCGCGGGCGGGTGGGTAAGCGTTAGCACCACCAGATCCGCCAGCAACGCGCGGTTGCAGATGGCCTTGGCAACTTCGCCCGTCTCGACCGCCAGCCCGCCGGTCAGTCCGGCTTGTTCGCAGCGGCGGGTAAACTCCGCGCGCACGGGTTCCAATGTATCGTCTTCGGTGTCCGCCCCGCCGTTCAGGACGTGCAGCCCGTGGATCCGCGAACGTTCGCGCCGGGCGAAAATAAGCGCCTGGTCCAGCGCCGTCCAGCCGGCAGCCTCGCCGCTGATCGGCACGAGGAGTTCGCCGAACAGGCTTTCCTCCTCTTGATCGGCTTTGGATTCCCGCCACGTGCCGGTGGGCGGGCCGCTTTCCAACGCCTCCGGGATGACCGCGCGCGCCAGGCTCTTCCCTATCCGCGCCGCAACCCGCCCCGCCCGCGTTCCGAATTTATCCGCCAGATCGCGGGCGGCGGATTCCGGCGATATGAAATCACCCAGCCCCTGTTGCAGTTCCGCCCGGTGCTCCGAGACCCACAGGTACAGGTCGGTCTCTGTCCGCCCGGGGAATTCCGCAAGGATCTTCCGCTCGCGGATTGCCTCGACCACCGGCAGGTAAATGGTGTCATACCAATGGGCGGTGGCTTCGCCGATCGGAACGTCGCGTTTTTCATCCAGCCCCATGAAATATTTATGGACCTGGATATGGTCCAGAAGATCGGCGGTCATCCCCGGAACGGTTAATTCCAGATTGGCGTCCGGACGCATCTTCTTCAACTGGGTTGTTTCCAGGAACGTCGCGAACTCTTCTTTAAGGATCAGGTCTTCCGGATCGGAATCGGGGGAGAGCGGCACCCGCGTGCTGATTTCGTTGACGTAGGCTTCGATCGTCTGTGCGCCAAGTTGCCGCGCGACCG
Source organism: Anaerolineales bacterium (assembly GCA_034430775.1). Classification (GTDB taxonomy): domain Bacteria; phylum Chloroflexota; class Anaerolineae; order Anaerolineales; family RBG-16-64-43; genus JAFGKK01. The sequence goes on from DAOUDU010000164.1 coordinate 59,956, forward strand.
ACACCCGGTGGTGTCCGTCTTGCACAAAATAGACCTCGCCAAGCTTGATCACTTCAATGGGCGGCAGGCCGCCGCCTGCCGGATTGGTCACCAGGGTCATGACCCTGGCCCAGCGTTCTTCGTCGCTTGGATTTTTCGGCAGAAAGGTCCGGGAAAAATCCGTGTAGCGTCCGACGCTGCCCACGATCGAATCCAGCGGGATGTTCCGCACGCCGCGGTCCACACCGGTGCCGACCGCATGGAGCTTATCCCGGACTTCCTCGAAGGAAAGCAAATCGGCCGATTTCCCCGTTAATCGGCTGACCACCTCCTGGAGTGAAGCCCGCTGGCGGGCGCGTTGAAAATCGGCACGGGCGAGTGAAAATCCGTATGCGTTTTCCTGCGGATTGTTGGCCACGCAATTCCCCTCTCCCCGAAATTATCCCATAGCGCCACCGATTTTTCCATCGCCGGTTTGCCGGAAGAAAAGCGCTTTTCCCCCGGCCAAGATACAAAAATACCGGACGAGAAAAAGAGTTTACCTACAAAAGCGCCAAGGCACAACGACACGAAGAAAAAGAATGATCTGAGAATTTCCTGGCGTCGATGGGATCCAGTAGGCGGGTTCCATTTTCTCCGGAATATGAAAAACCAATGATTTCGGAAAACCGCGATCCTGCCGGATGGGGAATATTGGAGTCTGCGCCGGTTCGCGGGCGGCCGGCTTTGCGAATTCGAATTGACGCTGCCTACCCGCTATGGTACACTCCGCGCCGCATTTTTACCTTCGCTGCTTCTTGCCAATCTACAAAACAGCTCCATCGATCGGATGGGGCGATCACCCCCCGGCGCTTTTTTGAAATGAAGCGCCGGTTTGCAACGGATGGCGTAGAAAAGAACGATCGGCGCGAATTTTCAGCCCGGGAGGATTAATGGAACGGAATATCGTGGTCACGGAAGCCGTCGGACGGTTCATCGAAGAGTATCCGGTGGAGATCGTCGAGCGCAAGGGAATCGGCCATCCGGATTCTCTTTGCGACGGGATTGCGGAACGCATTTCGGTAGAGTACACGCGCTGGTGCCAGGAGAATCTCGGCACGGTGCTGCATCATAATTTCGACAAAGTCCAGCTCGTGGCGGGCGAGGTCGAGGTGGGGTTCGGCAAGGGCGTTCTGCTTAAGCCGATCCATATTCAGATCGCGGGTCGGGGTACCCCGGAATTCAAAGGGCGGATGGTCCCGTTGGACGCGATCGCCATCAACGCAACCAAATTGCACGTCCGCGAGACGATGAAGTACCTGGATCCCGAAAAGCACATGGTCATCGATTGCTTCGCCGGGGCGGGGGCAACTGAACTGGCGCACACGGTCGATAATGTCCGGGCCAACGACACGTCCTTCGGCTGCGCGCATTGGCCCCGCTCCATGGTGGAGAACGCCGTTTTCGAAACCGCCCAGTACCTAAACTACGAATTGATCAAGAAATTCCCCGTTGGCGAAGACGTTAAAGTCATGGGCATGCGCAAGGGCGATCAGATCATTCTTACCTGCGCGGTGCCTTTTATCTCCACCGAAATCCAGGATCTCGCCGAATACGTCGAAGTGCGCAAAAGCGTGCACAATTCCATTCAGGCCTATGCGGAAAAGCTCGCCCCGGGACGCAAACTCACGGTAGATGTGAACACCGCCGACGACGACGCCCACGGCGAAGTCTACCTGACAATGACCGGTACCTCCGCCGAGTGCGGCGACGACGGTTCGGTCGGCCGCGGAAACCGGGTGACCGGGCTTATCACCCCGTTCCGGACGGCCTCGCTCGAAGCGGCGGCGGGAAAGAATCCGATCTCGCATGTCGGGAAGATCTATAACGTTCTTTCCTTTTTAGCGGCTCAGGAAATCGTCCGCGAGGTTCCCGAGATCCATGAGGCAAGCGTCTATATCCTTTCCCAGATCGGCCATCCGCTGGATCAACCCCTGATCGCCACGGCGACGATCAAGCCGACCAAGGGTGTCTTGACCAAGGAATTGGAAGAGAAGGTCCGGCAGGTGCTGGACCGCCGCTTGGAGAAGGTGCACGAAGCCCGGATTTTGATGGCGGAGCAAAAAGTAAAACTCTACTAAACGAAAAACTCCCGCAGAAGATGCGGGAGTTTTTTTCTGTCCTAACCCCCTCGCCCCGTCTTCGACCCGGAAAACCGCCGGCTCTAAGACACCCCTCTCCCCCTTCCCCTTACGGGGAAGGGGGAGAGGGGCAGGGGGAGAGGAGGTTAGGACAGAGGGGCCCAAAGGGAAATGAGCATTCCTCAATAAATTCTTGGCGTCCTTTGCGGCTTCGCGGTGAAAGCCCTTAAAGGAACTTTTCCCGCCGGTTCATGAATTCGTGGTAAATCCGAAAATATTCGGTTTGTTCATACTCCACCTCGCGGATGACCCCGTCTTCAAAACCGTATATCACTGCGCCCGGGCAGGCCAGCAGGATGGGCGAGTGGGTGGCAATAAAGAATTGCGCGTGCCCGTCCTGCCCGTCCGTTTGTAGACGCTTCAGCAGATCCACCTGGCTCCGGGGCGAAAGCGCGGTCTCCGGTTCGTCCAGGAAGAAGATTCCCTCGATCGCAAACACCTTGTGAAAATATTTCAGGATGGATTGCCCGTGTGAAAGGGTCAGAAGCGAACCCCCGCCGAAATACTTCAGCTGGCCGGGGTCGTTGATGGCCCACTCGTCCAGGGCTTCCGAAAAGAATTGAAAATAATTCGACCCGAAATAGACCCCGGGAACCCGCCGGCCGCACCAATCGATATCGAGGGAATCCGGAAATTTGTGGACGAAGGGATTGTTCGTGTACCGGCGGCGTTCGGTTTCCCGCCAGATGTGCAGCCCGCAACGGATGGCGAGCGCCTGGAGCAGGGTGGTCTTACCGCATCCGTTTTCGCCGATAAAGAAGGTCACGTTCGCCCGGAAGGGGATAGACAGGGGCTTTTGGAATACCGGAAGATTAAACGGGTAAAACTCCCGTGTGGGGAACCGATCGACATCCAGCGATGCTTGGCGAATGTACATGGCGTTTCCGTTGGAACGGAGGATTACAGCTTGTACCCGAATTTCCGCAGCATCGCCTTCCGGTCGGCGATGTCCTCCCCGGTTTCAATGCCGCGGGCGGCGGCGCCGTCAATCACGCCCAGGATGCCGCGTCCCGTCTCGGTCTCGGCCACCACCGCCTGGACCGGATTGGCGGTGGCGCAGAATATCCGGCAAACTTCCGGGACATTCTTTACGGCGTTCAGCACGTTTACCGGATAGCAATTCTCCAGGAAGATGAGAAAAACATGCCCGGCGGCGAGGGTGAGCGCATTCTGCTTGGCCAGGGCGATCATCGCCTCGGACGTCCCGGACCAGCGAACCAGGCATGGTCCCGAAGCTTCATTGAACGCCAGGCCGAATTTGATTCCGGGAACGGCTCCCGCAAGCGCCTCGTGCAGATCCTCAACGGTTTTGATGAAATGGGATTGCCCGAGGATGACATTTATCTCTTCCGGTTTCTCGATGGCGACGAGTTTAATTTCCATTTACCCTCCGGTTGTTCCATCCCAACCTCCCACCCCCAGACGGTAATAACCCGGTTGGATATTTTCCCGCCCCTCCCCCTTCCCATAACGGGAAGGGGGGAGGGGCTTGGGGTGGTGGATTAGGACAGATTTTCCGAATCGGAGTTTACCATAGCTGGGAAAATAAAAAACCGGCAGGAGATGTTCTTTCCTCCTGCCGGCCGTGATGGTCTTGGGACTCGACTGCGGGGCTAATCTCCGCCGATCGAAAGCAGGCCGTAACCGATTTTCGGCGGACGCGCTTTCTCTTCGTCCTTCCCGAACTTCACGGTGTCACCGGTATCGGTTATCGCTTCGACCGACAGGCCAAGCGACTGCAGTTCCTTGACCAGAACCCGGAACGACGCCGGGATACCCGGTTCCTCGATCTTTTCGCCCTTGACGATTGCCTCGTATGCCTTAACCCGGCCCTGGACATCGTCCGATTTAACGGTGAGCATCTCCTGCAGGGTGTACGCCGCGCCATAGGCTTCCAGCGCCCATACTTCCATTTCACCGAAGCGCTGCCCGCCGAATTGCGCCTTGCCTCCCAGCGGCTGCTGGGTGACGAGCGAATATGGGCCGGTGGACCGGGCGTGGACCTTGTCCTCGACCAGGTGGTGGAGCTTGAGCATGTACATCACGCCCACCGTCACGGGCTGATCGAACGACTCGCCGGTCTTGCCGTCGAACAGCGCCTGCTTCCCAAGGATCGGGCTGGGAATACCCGTTTCCTGAGTGACTTCCTCGGATTTCTGGCGCAAGGCTTCGCTCGATAAACCGGAAGTGGGGATTTCCATATCCTTCAGCCAGAGCCCCAGCCCGGCGTCGATGGCCGCCTGATCCAGGGTATGCCGGTCCGCCAGAGAGGGCGGCGTGTTGTCGTCGAAGCGGAAGAAGAACTGCGGATTGTAACCCTTTTCCTTGAGCCATTCGGACGTTGCAGCCCGCTGGGCATAAATACCGTCGGTGGTGATCAGGTCCTTTTTGTAAAGCCGCGAAGGCAGGACGTTTTCCAGGTAGAGCCGGCGCACCTCGTCATCATCGAGGATCGTTTCCTCGGTCAAGCCCTGCTGGTGCACCCATTTCCAGGCCTTTTGGGTCACGTCCGCCTGGGTCTTCTGGATCATCCAGGCACGGGCCAGTTCGGCTTCGATCTCGAACTCGTCCGCTCCGTCAAACACCGGCGAGATGGCGCGGAACCCGAGCTGCGAGACAGCCCACCCCAAGTGGGTTTCCAGGATCTGGCCGATGTTCATCCGTCCCGGGACTCCGAGCGGATTGAGGATGATGTCCACCGGCGTGCCGTCCGCCAGAAACGGCATATCTTCCACCGGGACGACGCGCGAGACAACACCTTTATTGCCGTGCCGGCCGGCCATCTTATCGCCTTCGGTAATCTTGCGGCGCTGTGCAACCGATACCCGGACGGTTTTTTCGACGCCCGCCGGCAGGTCGTGATGCTCGTCGCGGGTGAAGATCTTGACGTCCACCACCTTGCCGCGTTCACCGTGCGGGAGCCGGAGCGAGGTGTCTTTGACGTCGCGTGATTTTTCGCCGAAGATCGCGCGCAGAAGTTTTTCCTCGGGTGAGAGTTCCTTTTCGCCCTTGGGGGTGATCTTCCCGACCAGGATGTCGTTCGGCCCGACTTCGGCGCCGATCCGCACGATCCCGTGTTCGTCGAGGTCCTTGAGTGCTTCCTCGCCGACGTTGGGAATGTCGCAGGTGATTTCCTCCGGGCCGAGCTTTGTATCCCGGCTCTCCACTTCGTGCTTTTCAATGTGGATCGAGGTGAATTTATCCTCCTGGACCAGGCGTTCGGAGATCAGGACCGCATCTTCGTAGTTGCCGCCTTCCCAGGAGAGGAAGGCGACGACCACGTTCTGTCCCAACGCCAGTTCCCCGAATTCGGTTGAGGAGGAATCGGCGATCACATCGCCGGGTTTGATTTTGGCGCCCTTGTTCACGGCCGGGCGCTGATCGATGCAGGTGCTCTGGTTGGAGCGCGTATATTTGCGGAGCTTGAAGATCTTCTTGCCTTTGCCGGTCTGGACCACAACCTGGTCGCTGGTGACCGAAGTGACCTGGCCTTCGACGTCGGACAGGATCACCTGTCCGGAATCCAGCGCCGCCTGCGGTTCGATGCCGGTGGAGACCACCGGAACTTCGGGCCGGATCAGCGGCACGGCCTGGGCCTGCATATTGGAGCCCATCAGCGCGCGGTTGGCGTCGTCGTGTTCGAGGAAGGGGATGAGCCCGGCCGAGATTCCGACGATCTGCCGCGGCGCCACGTCCATATACTCGATCTGGGGCGGGGCGGCGAACATAAACCGCGAATGATGGCGGCAGGAAGCGCGCGGGCGCACGAACTCGCCGAACTCGTTGAGCGGCGCGTTGGCCTGCGCGATGATGAATTTATCCTCCGTATCCGCCGAGACGTACAGCGTCTCCGACGAAACGTATGGGATGATCGCAATCTCGCCGCCGACCTGAGCCAGCTTGGAGGAAATGTCCTTGGTGATCAGGTCGCCCTTGTGCGCCAGCAGATCCTTGCCGCCCGGTTTAAGCGTGTCTTCGGCCAGATGCCGGCCGATCAACCGCGCGTCCCCGGCCGGGTAGGATTGGTACACTTTGCGGTAGGGGGTTTCAATGAAGCCAAAGGGATTGACCTTGGCGTAAGATGCCAGGCGGCCGATCAGGCCGATGTTCGGGCCTTCGGGCGTTTCGATCGGGCAGATCCGCCCGTAGTGGGATTGGTGGACGTCACGCACATCAAAGCCCGCGCGTTCGCGGCGCAGCCCGCCGGGGCCGAGCGCACTCAGGGTCCGTTTATGGCGCAGTTCCGCAAGCGGATTGGTCTGGTCCATGAACTGCGATAGCTGACTCGAGCCGAAGAACTCCCGCACCGCGGCGACAATCGGCCGGATGTTGATCAGGTTCATCGGCGAGAAGGACTCCTGGTCGCGGATCGACATGCGTTCGCGTACGACCCGTTCCGTCCGCCGCAGCCCGATGCGCATCTTGTTCTGGATCAGTTCGCCGACGGTCTTGACCCTGCGGTTGCCGAGGTGATCGATGTCGTCCGGGCTTTCCAGCCCGTTGTTGATCAGGATCAGCCGCTCGATCAGCTTGATAATATCCCAGGGGGTGATCGTGCGGTGGCTCAAGGGTATGCGCGCGTGCAGATCCAGCTTCTGGTTGAGCTTGTAGCGGCCGACCCGTTCCAGGTCGTAGCGGCGCTGGTCGAAAAGCTGCTCCTGGAGGTATTGGCGGGCGTTATCGAGCGTCGAGGGATCGCCCGGGCGCATGCGTTTGTAAAATTCGATCAGCGCTTCCTGCGCCAGGGTCCGCTTTTCGCGGTGCTCCCAGGTGGGTTCCTGTTTGATCGTGTTGGCGATGAAGGTCCGCGCCGGGTTGGTATCCGATTCCTGGAACAGCCCGAGGATCTCCGCGTCGGTGCCCTCCTTTAGGGGCGACTCGGGGTTGTCGGCGTTGACCGCCGCCAGGGCCTTGAGCAGCATTGTCACCGGCACTGTGCGTTTGCGATTGAAGCGGATGATCAGGTAATCGCTCTTGCGGGTTTCGAACTCCATCCATGCGCCGCGGTCAGGAATGAGCTTGGCGGACGCCAGGAGCCGGCCTGTGGCGCGGTCCTCCTCGGCCTCGAAATATACGCCCGGCGAGCGGATCAGCTGGGAGACCACCACGCGTTCGCTGCCGTTAATGATGAAAGTGCCCTTGTCGGTCATCAGGGGCATATCGCCGAGGAAGATGTCCTGCTTGATCGGTTCCGGCACCTCGGTGCCGATCAGCAGCACCGAGACGTAAAGTGGAGCCGCGAAGGTGATATCCCGCTCCAGGCATTCTTCGATGGAATATTTCGGTTCTTCAAACCAGTATTTCAGGTTCCACTGTTTGGCTTCCGGGCTTTCGCCGGGAAAATACAGCCGCATGCCTTTGTTGAAGGATTCTATCGGGGAAATTTCATCAAACAGTCCCGCGAGTCCTTCCCGCTTGAACCACTCGAAGGAATCCAGCTGGACTTCGATCAGGGTGGGTAGGGTGTGGAAGTCGGGGATTCGTGCGTAGGATTTGCGTCCACTAAGGATCATACGTAGTCTCCTGGTACCCGGTCGAACAAGTGGCTTGCCTCTCATCGAAGCGAGCGATTTCACTGCTCCAGGTCTTCCAAGGATAAGCAGAGGTTATTGGGCGAAAAATTATTATAAGTCCAAAAAAACACCGAGTCAAGAGGAGGTTGGAAAGGTCTCCTTTTTTCCCCAAAAAACAGCCTTATCCCATTCTCATTCAAGGGAACGGAAAACAGACGGATTTCATAGAATGCCGCAGAATCGCTTGACTCGGGTTTTTACGCATGGTAGAATTGCCGCCCGTTGCCCTTGGGATACCCCGGGTGAAGTGGAAAATCCGTCCACCGCCCGAATCGCATAACCACCAGCGTGGGGCGAGGCCATCGCGTGTGTCGGATGGCCTCCCCTACTGACAGGGCATGGTGATCACATCCGGTTTCACACCGGTCCAGCCATCCTGGGAGGTACGTCGTGCCGACAATTAATCAACTGGTCCGCAAAGGCCGGACATGGAAGAAGGGGAAGAGCAAAGCGCCGGCGCTGCTCTATACGTTGAACGCCCGCAAGCAGCGCCGGATCCGCCAACCGCGCGGCGCGCCGCAGAAGCGCGGCGTCTGCACGGTCGTCCGCACGATGACACCGAAGAAACCGAACTCGGCGCTGCGCAAAATCGCCCGCGTCCGACTGACCAACGGTATCGAAGTCACCGCTTACATCCCCGGCGAAGGGCACGCACTGCAGGAGCACTCCGTAGTGCTGGTCCGCGGCGGGCGTGTTAAAGACCTCCCGGGGGTTCGGTATCACATTGTTCGCGGCACGCTGGATACCACCGGCGTGGAAGCCCGCCGCCAGTCCCGTTCCAAATACGGCAACAAGCGGCCCAAGGAAGCCAAGAAGGAGTAACCCGTCCCCGGCGGCAATCATTCCGCAGAGGACGCAGGGAGTTATCACGATGTCGAGACGAGCTCGCAAGGAACCCCGCGTGGTTCCCCCGGATGTCCGCTACAACAGCGTAAAAGTCAACCGCTTCATACGCATGGTGATGCATAAAGGCAAAATGAGCACGGCGATCTCCGTGGTCTACGGTGCCTTTGAACTGGTGAAGGAACGCAGCCAGAAGGAGCCGCTCGAGGTCTTCGAGGCGGCGCTTCAGAACGTTGGTCCGCAGATCGAGGTTAAGCCGCGGCGGGTCGGCGGCGCCACGTACCAGGTTCCGGTGGAAGTCGAAGCCGACCGGCGGGATTCACTCGCGGTACGCTGGATTCTCACCGCCAGCCGCGCCCGTTCCGGAAAATCGATGATTGAGCGGCTGGCCGGGGAATTGCTGGATGCCGCCAACAACACCGGCACGGCCGTCAAAAAGCGCGAAGAAACGCACAAGATGGCCGAAGCCAACCGCGCCTACGCCCACTTCAGATGGTAGACGCGGCCGCAGCAAACCGAGGATAAGGTTCTTGGCGGGAAGCCTGGTGTTTGGCCTGGCCCCGTAAGGCCAGGTCGAAAATCGGATGTTGGTTTTTGTAAACACCAGGATGATATAAAGGAAGCAATCATGGAACGCCAAGTCCCGCTCGAGAAATACCGCAATATTGGCATCATTGCGCACATTGATGCCGGCAAAACCACAACCACCGAACGAGTCCTGTTCTACACCGGTAAAACCCACCGGCTGGGTTCGGTGGACGACGGCACGACCGTCACCGATTGGATGGACCAGGAGCGCGAGCGCGGCATTACCATTGTCTCCGCCGCCGTCAGCGCCGAGTGGAAGGGGTATTTCATTAACATCATCGATACGCCCGGGCACATCGACTTCACAGCCGAGGTGCAGCGGTCGCTCCGGGTGCTCGACGGGGGGGTGGTCGTCTTCGACGCCGTCCAGGGCGTCGAACCTCAGAGTGAGACGGTGTGGCGTCAGGCTGACCGGTACGGCGTGCCCCGGATCTGCCTCATTAATAAAATGGACCGGATCGGTGCCTCCTTCGACCGCAGCGTGGAAAGCATACGCGCGCGGTTGGGCGCCAACCCGATCCCGATCCAGTTCCCGATCGGCGAGGAATCCGGCTTCCGCGGCGTGATCGACCTGATGGAAAGCCGGGCGGTGCTGTGGCCCGACCAGACCGGGGAAACCGCGAGTGTGGTGGAAATTCCGCCCGAGTTTCAGGCCGAAGCCGATACCCGGCGGGCGCGAATGGTCGAACAGATCGCCGAGCTCGACGAACCGCTGACCCTCAAGTACCTGGAGGGGCAGCAGATTTCGATCGCGGAATTGAAAGCGGCGCTGCGCCGCGAGGTGATCAAGGGGACGGCCACACCGGTTTTATGCGGCTCCGCCCTGAAGAACAAGGGCGTGCAACTGGTGCTGGATGCGGTGCTGGATTACCTGCCTTCGCCGCTCGACATCCCGGCGATTCACGGAACCCACACCGGGACGGGCGAGGATCAAATCCGGCCCGCGGATGAGAACGCGCCGCTTAGCGCGCTGGTCTTTAAAATCGTTTCCGATCCGTACGTCGGGCGCCTCGCGTACTTCCGGGTGTATTCCGGAAAACTGAAGCAGGGCTCGACCGTGATGAATTCCGGACGCGGGAAACGCGAACGGGTCGGCCGGCTGATCCGCATGTACGCGGACCGGCGCGAAGAGATCGACGAAGTTCTGGCGGGAGATATTGCCGCCGTGCTGGGCATGAAGGAAACCTTCACCGGCGACACGCTCAGCGACCTTTCCAATCCAATCCTGCTTGAGAACATCACCTTCCCCGACCCGGTCGTTTCGGTGGCCATTGAACCGAAAAGCATGGCCGATCAGGATAAGCTCTCCCAGGCGCTGCACAAGCTTTCCGAGGAGGATCCCACCTTCCGGGTCCGCAGCGATGAGAACACGGGGCAGACAATCATTTCGGGAATGGGCGAATTGCACCTCGACGTGCTGGTCGAACGCATGCGGCGCGAGTTCAATGTGCACGCCACCGTTGGCCGGCCGCGGGTCGCCTACCGGGAATCAATCACCCGAACCGTGCCGAAGATGGAATACCGGTACATAAAGCAATCCGGCGGGCACGGACAGTACGGTCATGTGGTGTTTGCGCTGGAACCCGGAGCCGCGGGGTCGGGCGTGATTTTTGAGAACAAAATTGTGGGCGGGTCCATTCCCAAGGAGTTCATCCCGGCAGTGGAGAAGGGGGTCAAGGAAGCGGCCGAGGCCGGGGTGCTGGCCGGTTACCCGGTGGTGGACATTAAAGTCACCCTGATCGACGGCTCCTTCCACGAAGTGGACTCGAACGAGATGTCCTTTAAGATGGCGGCGACCTTCGGTTTCCGCGAAGGCGTGCAAAAGGGCGGACCGGTGCTCCTCGAACCGGTTATGAAAGTGGAAGTGGTCTCGCCGGAGGAGTATCTCGGCGATGTCATGGGCAATCTCGCCAGCCGGCGCGCGACCATCGGCGGTGTGGAAGCCCGGCCGGGAAATGTCCAGGCGGTTCACGCGATGGTGCCCCTGGCGGAGATGTTCGGATACGCCACCGAATTGCGGTCCTCGACTCAGGGCAGGGGCGTGTTCACGATGGAATTCGATCATTATCAGGCGCTGGCCGAGGCGGAAGCCCAGGCGGCGATCGGGAGAGGGTGAGCGGGGAAGCACCGCTCCGTTGGCGCATTCATCACGCAAGGGAGATTGACCATGGCCAAGGAAAAATTCAATCGCAACAAGCCGCACCTGAACGTGGGGACGATGGGGCATATTGACCACGGGAAGACGACGCTGACGGCGGCGATCACCAAGGTCTGCCAGATGCAGGGCCGCGCGCAATACCGGGCG
>DAOUDU010000165.1:0-50303 GCA_034430775.1 Anaerolineales bacterium
AAGGTCGTGGTGAAAGTCAACCTGGTCGGGGGAGCCGCGGGCAACACGCCTCCACCCGGGACCACCGCCCCCGAAAGCTATGTCACCCACCCGGCGGTCGCGCGCGCGATGTGCGAGCTGCTGCGCGACGCCGGCGCGAAGGAAATCACCGTCGCCGATTCGGTCTGGTCGCGGTCGGATTTCGAAGCTTGGGGGTATCCCGCGATGCTCAAAGGCACCGGCGCGGCTCTTATCGACCTGAACCGGCCCGGCCCGTACGCGGATTACGCCACCGTGCCCGTCGGAAAGGATTGGTTCATTTACGAAACCTTCCGCTTCAACCGCCTGCTCGAAGAGGCCGATGCGCTGATCTCGGTGACGAAGATGAAGTGCCATTACCTGCTCGGCATTACTCAGTCCATGAAGAATCTGATCGGCCTGGCGCCGTTCCAATTCTACGAATTGAAACCGGGCGACGGTTACCGTACCGGATTCCACGGGAAGGAAACCGAAACAGGAACGCGGCTGCCGCGGGTGGTGATGGACTTGAACCGCGCACGGCCGGTGAACCTTTCCCTGATCGACGGGATCAGAACCGTGGACGGCAGCGAAGGCCCGTGGAACGGAAACCTGCATGCCCTGAGCCCGGGGATTCTGATCGGCGGCAAAAATCCCGTCGCCGCCGATTCGGTTGCGGTTGCGGCGATGGGATTCGACCCGGAGGCGGAGTATCCGAACCCGCCGTTCCTGCGGGCTGAGAACCATCTGGCCATTGCCCGCGCGTTGGGTTTGGGAACCAACCGCCTGGGGGAAATCGAAATCCTGGGCGCCGCATTGGAAGACATTAAGATGAATTTCCAGCCGGCGTGGTAGAACTCTAGTAGACCGACGCGGTCATAAATGCCGCGTCGGTCTTCGGTACGGCGGCTGTATCAAGACTCTAAAAGCAGAAAATCCTCAAGCCCTCTTCACCAATATTTTAAATTTTCGTCCATCCCCCTCGCTTGAAAACTCCTCCTCGGCCGCGAATCCAGCCTTTTCCCAGGCTTTCCGCGCCCGGCTATTAAAAGAAGCGATGGTCACGCGGAACCGCGCGGGGCGGTACTTCCTACCGGCAAATGCCAGCACCTCCCCGATGACCGCCGGCCCCCTTCCCATTCCCGTCAGGTCCGGCCTCAATCCGAGGCCGATGTCAAGCGCATCCGCATCATAATTCCCGCCCGGCACCTGTGCGTCCTGTCCAAAGCTGCAGAAACCGATCAGCTCGCCGCCACCGGTCCGGATTCCATACACCATGTTTGCCGGATCCGATAAATACCGCAGGGTATTTTTATTTTCTTCCGGTCGGAAATTATAGAGGTCGTACGGGGGATCATACTTCCAGCGCATGATCGCGCGCGCGGAGGGTTCATCAAGGGGAGCAAAAGCACGGGAAAGATTTTCTTGATCGATCATATCGGCATCTGATATCGATACCGCCGTGAATGCACTGCGTCGTCACCACGGCATTCATCAAATCCCCGGATTGGTTTTTTATCAACCCCGCCCGGCCCGGTCAGCGCCAAACCCAGCCCCTCGCATCCGGAGAAAGGCCGTCGAATCCGCTCCATGTGCGAACCCGGCCTGCTTCCCGGTTTACGCGTTCGAGGGACGCTTTCCGGTTGGAATGCGGATCGCCACCCGGCAGACGTCGCCGCCCTGCAGGACGCTTTCCAATAGTTCCACCTGCACGGGTGTGTGGAGGATCGATTCCCAGATTCCCTTGTAATATCCCGCGCCGCAGTAGCAATACACTTCGGGGATTCTTTCCCCGTGCGCCGCCGCCGACCGCACGCGCGGGCAATGACAATAGTCCGCCCGCCGCTTCCCGGCGTCTTTCTCTTCCAGGTAAGCGGCGAGGTATCCGCTTTTCGGAATTTTGGTCGCAAGGATCGTATTCCCCTGCCGCACTCCGGCCGGCCCCCATCCCCGCCGCGCGACGTCCGCGACCCTTTCCTCGTCCAGGTGCAAGGTCCCGCGCAGGAAGGATTCGAACCGGTCTTGCAGCGTGCGCATCGCCGCGTCGATCTCCCCCGACGCCTCGAATTCCCGGCGGATGATCCGCAGTTCCGCCTCCGGATACCGGCACGCGCAACGGGTTAACACCTCGCGAGCCCGCACCTCTCCCATCCGCTCGAGGAGTCTCTCCATTGCCGCCCGAGTCCACGCGGCGGTCCGCCCGGACGCGCTGACCGCGTCCGGGGATTCGCCGCCTTCCATGACCGCCCGGCGCGTTTCTTCATCCGCGAGCGCGTCGATTGCGCCGGCGAATTTCTCCAGCCATGCGCGCTCGAAATCCGTTGTCGCCACATCCATTCCGCGCCCCGCATTCCATTCCGCACCGCCGGTCTCCGCCCCCATTAAGGAGCCATTCCCTCAAAGGAGGCGGTATCCCGGATGCACCCCACGCCGATCAGCCGCCCGTCGACGTCTTCGAAAACAAACTCGCGCGTGCCGTACGAGGTCCAATCCGGCGCCTGCGCAATCCGGACGCCCCGGGCCGCGAACTCGGCGTGCAGGCCGTCCACCCCGGCCGGGTTCTCCGGAGCGAGGAAGACGTCGTACCCCGCGCCGTAGCGGCTCCGGTTCCGCTCCACGGTTCCGAATTTCGCCTGGACGAGGATCAGCTCGACCGAATCCCGGTACACGGCCGCAAACGGCTCGGGCGCGTCGAACTTTTCGACGACCCGGAAACCCAGCCTCTCCCTGTACCACTCGGCCGTCTTCCGGACATCGGGTGAGATCAGGACCGCCGCGCAATTGACGAGTTTGAATTTTTCCATGGGATACCCCGGAAGATTGGACACGGAAGCACCGGGAAGAACCGATTTCACGGATGCGTTTTTTCAGCGCCTTCGGATCTTTTCGGCGACTCGGCGTGCGGGTGCCGATTTTATATTTTCCCGATCTTCCGGGCAATCGCGGCGATGAATTCCGGGCTGGTTCCGCAGCAGCCTCCCACCACCTGCGCGCCGCAGGCCACCAGCGCGTCGATACGGTCCGCGAACTGGGCCGGGCCGATGTCGTAAACCGCTTGGTCGCCGACCATCCTGGGCAGGCCGGCATTGGGTTTGGCTATCCAGGGAAGGGCGGGCGCGGACCCGTGCAACTGATCCAGGACCTCATCCATAATCTCCAGCCCTTCGCCGCAATTGGCGCCGAAGGCCGCCGGCTGCAGCGGCCGCAGCGATTCCAACGCCTGCCGGGCGGTGGTTCCCATGATCGTCCTTCCCGCAGGGCCGAAGGTCATCGAGCAGAAAACGGGAAGATCCGACGCGCGTTTGGCGCCCATGACGGCCGCGCGCGCCTCTTCAAGGTCCATCAGGGTTTCCACCCATAGCAGGTCCACCCCGCTTTCGGCCAGCGCCCGCGCCTGCTCGGTGAAGGCCTCGACCGCTTCGGCGAAGGTCAGGCTGCCCATCGGCTCCAGCATCTCACCGCTCGGCCCGATATCACCCGCTACAAACGCCCTGCCCCCCGCCGCGGCGCGCGCGAGGACCGCCCCGGCGCGGTTGAACTCGGCCGCCCGCTTATCCAGCCCTGCCCGCTTCAGCCTGAGCCGGGTTCCGCCGAAGGTGTTGGTGAGGATGATCCGCGATCCGGCGTCGATGTACGCACGGTGCACGTCCGCGATCCGCTGCGGATGGGTGATATTCCACTCCTCCGGGGGCGCACCCAATTCGAGTCCCTGGGCCATAAGAAAGGTCCCCATCGCCCCGTCGGCGATAAGCGTTTCACCGTCCGCCAGGCGTTCGAGCAATCCCTTCCGCCGGATATCGGTCTTCTCTCCGCTTTGCGCGCCGTTCCGCATATGGCCTCCCAATCCGTGCCCGCGCTATTCGAAAATGATCGTCCGCTGCCCGCACAGGAACACCCGCTCGTCCAATACCAGTTTTACCGCCTTGGCCAAAACCGATTTTTCCACATCGCGCCCGGCCTGGATCATATCCTCGACCGTCTGGTTATGGGCCACAGGAAGGACTCCCTGGGCGATGATCGGCCCTTCGTCCAGGTTTTCGGTGACAAAATGCGCCGTTGCACCGATGATCTTCACCCCGCGCGTAAACGCCTGCCGGTACGGGCTGGCCCCGGTAAACGCCGGGAGGAATGAGTGGTGGATGTTGATCATCCGACTGGGGAAGCGCTTGATGAAATCAGCAGTCAGCACCCGCATGTATTTGGCGAGGATGATGTATTCCGGATCGTAGCGCGCCAGCTCGGCGAGGACCGACGCTTCGTGTTCCGCCCGGGTCTTCTGTTCATGGCTGACGTGGTGATACGGAATGCCGAACCGCCGGACGAGCGGCTCCAGTTCGGAGTGGTTGGAAATGACGCAAAGGATTTCCGCGTTCAGGTCGCCGAAGGCGTGGCGCAGCAGCAGGTCGCCCAGGCAGTGATATTCCTTCGTCGCGAGGATCACGATCCGCCGCTTCTCCCGGTCCGCAAACCGGACCGACGCCTCCGGCGGGAGAACCGCCTGCAGCTCGCCGGCCACCCGGCCTTGGTCGACCGTATCCTCGACCGCCGTGCGCATGTAAAACCGCCCGCTTTCGTGATCGACAAATTCGTTGTTTTGGACGATATTCACCCCATGCCGGAGCAGGACATCCGTAATGGCATGGATCAGCCCCTTCCGGTCCGGACATTCGATCAGGATAATCTGAGGATTACGAGTCATCACCATCTCCGAGTGAAATTGTGAATTGACGCGGGATCCGCCGGTTTTCCGTTTCTTCCCGGCGTTATACCGCATCCCGGCTGCCGGTGCTCTGGCGGACGACCAACTCCGGCATAAGCCACTTGGTTTCCAGGGGGCCGGCGGCTTCTTTCCCCTCCCAGCGTTCCGCAATCAGGCCGCTCAGCAGTTCGACGACCGTGCCGCCCAGGCGCAGTAATTCCTGCCGGATAGTGGTAAGCGGCGGCTCCAAAAACTCCGCTTCAGGAATATCATCGAACCCGACAACCGCCAGATCTTCCGGCACCCGCTTGCCCAGCCTCCGGCTGGCCTGCAGCACCCCCAAAGCCATTTGATCGTTGCACACAAACATAGAATCCATTTCCGGAAAATGCCGGAGCAGCCGGTCCAGGCTGTTGGCGCCGCTGCCGGTGGACCAATCGCCCTCGATCATGAACCGGTCTTCCGCGGGAATGCCTGCCTCCGCGAGTGCGTCCTTCCAGCCGCGCAGGCGTTCGCGCGCACTCCACCATGAAAGCGGTCCGGTGATCACCCCGATCTTCCGATGCCCCCGCGAAAGTAAATGTCGGCCGGCGATCTGGCCGCCGCAGCGGCTGTCCACGTTGACGGAGGGCACATTCGGCCGCGGACGGGTTTCCAGGAAAACGCACGGGGTCGGCAGCGGCTCCCGGTCCAGCCACTCCAAATTGCCGCCGATCTCCTGGGTCGCCCAAATGATGCCGTCCACCTGACGGGAAAGGAATCCGTCGATCAGGTTTTGGACGTCGTCGGATTCCGGGCGATGCAGCAAATTTAAATTACGCGAGTACCCCGCCGCATTGGCGCCGCGCTCGATCCCGATCAGGGTCCGCGAGGGGCCGAAAAAATCCAACCCGGCTGTCACCACGCCCAGGGTATTGGTCCGCAACTGGGAAAGACTGCGCGCAATGATGTTGGGACGGTAGTGAAGGCGTGCGATCGCGGCCCGCACGCGCTCACGCGTGCCGGGCAATACGCCCGGAAAATCGTTGATGACGCGCGATACGGTTTGAGTGGACACGCCGGCCGATTCAGCGACTTGGACAATCGTCACACGGTTGGATGACCGTCTGCTCATGCGCCTTTTTCCAGCCGGGGATACTTGCGCAACGAATCCTTCCCGGCACTCGATGTACGGGTGCGGCAGTCAGGACTCCCGGGAGCTGCAAAAACCGGGGAGCGCTCATCTCCCTGCTCCAATGCGACCTTGCTCCGAAAAATACCGGGGGGCGGGGATGGGGGAAAACGCAGCTTCCGAGGGGAAGCTATCCTGCCCGCGTTCACCCCAAAATTATTTTACTCCACAATTTCTTGTAGAAATAAACGCAACCCTTGGATAAACCGC
This sequence comes from Anaerolineales bacterium, assembly GCA_034430775.1. Taxonomy (GTDB): domain Bacteria; phylum Chloroflexota; class Anaerolineae; order Anaerolineales; family RBG-16-64-43; genus JAFGKK01. Next base: position 6,078 of record DAOUDU010000165.1, read on the forward strand.
TCAACCCGGGAGTTATTTTCACACCATTGCATACCGCCGGAACCTCTGACCCGGAGGAATCGATTGTCGCAACCTTCCCGCGGCTCTCAATGCCGGCGGGGATTTACCCTGCGGCGGCAACCCGTTTGAGCAGAGCCACCTTGAGCGTGTCATTGACCACCAGGCATGAGATCATCGCATAGGCAATGACGACAAGCGGTTGCCACCACGGCAAAGCCGGGAGTCCGGGCAGGCCCGCCATCGTCAGGGCGGTGCCCGTCAACGCGTCCGCGGCGAGAGCCCCGATGAGGGTCTTGCTGGGGCTCGTCGCCCAAAACCAACGGCGTTCGCGCACCGAGACGATGGAGAACACCGCGAAGTAAAGCAGCAGCAGGAAGCTGAAGGAAGACAGGGCGTCGGCATCGGCCGCCAAGCCGAACCGCGACCAGGCGATCCCCAGCAGGAGGAGCGCTTCTGCGACCATTGCGATACCCAGCATCACCGATACGGAGATAAATCCTCCGATGTTCCAGGTTTCCGGTTTCCCGGACGGCCGGACTGTATCGCCGGCGAGCGCGATCTTGGCGAAGTCGGTCATGAAGGTCAGCAACAGCATCGTAAAGGCGGAGACGACGAACTTCCCGGTAACCACGTACGCGATCGACACGTAGGCGGTCTTCAGTATCGTCCGGCTGATCTTGTTGATGACCCAGGTAAGGATGCGCTGGTAGACCGTCCGCCCCTGCTCAACCAGCGCCACAATGTTGGACAGCCCCGGATCGGTCAGGACAACGCTTGCGGCGCCTTTGGCGACGTCGGTCGCGGCGGCCACGGCGATGCCGACTTCGGCCTGGCGCAGAGCGGGCGCGTCATTGACCCCATCGCCCGTCATGCCGGTCACATGTCCCGCGGCCTGCAAGTGGCGGACCACTTCGTATTTATCCTCCGGATACACCTCGGCCAAACCGTCCGAATCCTCCAGCAAATCCGCCGCCGCGCCCGCGGCTTTCAGATCCGCCATGCGCCGGATATTGGCCAACCCGACCTCGCGCCCGATTTCCCCCGCTACGGGAAGCGCATCGCCGGTGAGCATTTTCACCGCCACGCCGAGGCCGCGCAGTTCCCCAATGAGTTTCCCGGCATCCGGCCGGGGGGGGTCGTACAACATCACCAATCCGATCAACACCGGCGCGCCCGGCTCGAAACCGCGCGCCACGGCGAGGATCCGATACCCCTTACGGGCCGATCCCTCCACCCGCCGTTCCAGGGCAGCAATCTCCTCCATCGGAAGCCCGCAGATCTGCGCGACAGTTCGCAAAGCGCCTTTCATCACACGCACGCGCCTTCCATCCAGCGCGACCACGGCTTCGGTGCGCCTGGTTTCCGCATCGAACGGCGTGAAGGAAACCGGTGTGGCCGTGGTTCCCTTCTCGAAGACGCCCCGCTCCCTCGCCGCAGCCAGAAACGCCAGATCGATCGGGTCCTGATCGGCTTCCTGCGAAGCCAGCGCACCGGCGGCGAGCACTTCCGATTCCGTCGCCGGGCCCAACGGGATCACTCCGGTGACCGCCAGCCGGTTCATCGTGATCGTACCCGTCTTGTCCACGCACAATACGTTCATCGTCGCGGCATCCTCGGCGGCGCTGAGACGCGTCACCAGTACACCGCTCTTTGCCAGCTCCCTGGAACCTACGGCCATGCTGACGGTAAACATCACGGGCAGGGCCACCGGCACCGCGCCCATCAGAAGCACAAGCAGGAGTGGAAGCATATCCAGCAACGGAATGCCGCGGAGCTGTGACAGCACGCCCACCACACCCAGGGTCGTCCCCACGATGATAAACAGGCGGCGGACAACCCCGGCCACGACCGCTTCGATGTGAAGCTTCGGATGCGCCCGTTGAACCAGTTCCGTGGTGCGTCCGAAGTAGGTCTTCGCCCCCGTCAGGATGACCACCCCGTTGCCTTCCCCCCGGCGCACGACCGAACCCGACGGAAGCACGTCTTCGGGAACCTTCTCCGCCTCCTTCGACTCGCCGGTCAGAGCCGACTGGTCCACGCTTAAGCGTCCGGAGAGGAGCCGTAAATCCGCCGGTATGAAATCTCCGGAGCGGATGCGGAGGATGTCGCCGGGGACCAGTTCCCGGGCGGGGATGATGAGCCATCCTCCCTCGCGCAGCACCCGCGCGCCGATTCGCAGCCGGCGCCGGAGCGCCTCAACGACGCCGGCGGCCCGTTGTTCCTGGATAAAGCCCAGCACGGCGTTGACCACCAGCAGCGCGCCCACCACGGTCAGATCCGTGTATCTCCGGAGGAGGAAGGAGAGGATCATGATCAGTTCGAGCATCCAGGCCGAAATGCCCCAGAATTTTCCAAGGAATTTCAGGACAGGGTGGCTTCGCCGGATTTCCACCTCGTTGAAACCGAATTTCTCCAACCGGGAATGGACCTCGGCATGGGTAAGGCCGGCCGCCGGGTCAACCTGGAGCGCCGCCAGCGTTTCGGAAATCGACGCCGCGGCGATATCGGGGTGCATGCTATCGGACGGCCGAACCTTCATGGTTCTCCTCTACCCTCCGGAGGATAACCTCCGTGGCGCTGCCGCGGCTCATTCCGCGGGCTTCCTCCACACAATCGAATACCGCCACAGCAGATGCCTGCGGATGGATGCGCCGGGCAGGATCCGCGCAAACCGCCACAAGCCGTGAAAATGCGCCCATCCCGCAGCCGATATCGAGCGCCGCGCGCATACGGGATGGCAACTGCCGGAGGAGAAAGGGGTGGTACTGGGTGTTGTGATTCCAGTAATCCCCGGAGAGGCGCGCGATCCGGTCGAAATCTTCGCGGATGACCGCAGGCGGCTTGAGCAAAACGGTCCTCCTACCGCCACACCGCCAGGATCGCACCGGCGAGCGCGAAGCCGATCAGGTAATTCCCGGTCCGCACCATGAATAAGTTGAACGGGATCTTTTCCCGGACCAGCCGGTCGATCTCGAGGGTGACGACGAATCCGAGCCAGACCAGGATACCGATGAACAGGCCGTCCACCACCGATCCGGCATGGGCAAGGTTAATGAGGATCGCCAAAACCAACGCGATGAGAAAGTTGCCCATCAGGCCGACGGGCAGCCAGCGGGAGGAAAGCTGTAGATCCGATCCGGTGAGGCCGGACCAGGCGTCACCAAATACCTTGGGCAGATACCAGATCCAACTCACCAACAGGATGACGGCGGCCGCAAGCAGTACGGCAAGCAGGTTGATCCCCGGAAGGTTGAGCGTATCAAGCATGGTTCCTCCCTAACAGGATGCGGCGTGATCTATGGATTGCACCCGCCCCACCCTGCCGTCCTCGAGCATCACCTTGATCCCGTGCGGATGGGTCGGGCTTTTCGTCAGAAGGCGGGCGACGACCCCGGCCGTGAGCACGCCGCTGCGTTGATTCTGTTTTTCAATAATCCGCACCCGCAGGCCGGGGCGGATTTCGCTGCGTTTTGGATGCGGCATTCTGCTCGTTCCTTTGTCTCAAACATCGAGGACCTGCCGTGCCCGTCGGAAATTCATTGTACACAAGATTGCATCCCCCGGTTTCGATCGAAGGCAAAATACGATAGCGGCCTGTCCTGCGCCGTCCCAGCTCCCTCTTCCCAACCCCTCCGGCGCGGTCCAAAAAGACCGCACGAACATTCAAGCGATCGTCATGCCCGCGTGGACATAGCGGGCATCCACTTCTGCAAATCCCTGGATTCCCGCTGAGAACACCCGGAATGACGACCCAACTGGGGTTAGGAATCATCCCCGGATAAACCGTTTTTCCACTCTTCTGAGACGTGGCGGTCTTCCAAGGCGAAGATGCGGTGAAGGGGTCAGGACAGGAAAGCGGAACGGAACGGAAAAGGCTCCGGCATAAACCGGAGCCTTTCCATGAGGAGAAAGGAGAGCATCCCCGCACCGGGTCGAAGACCGGAACCCTCCGGCCGCCGGCCCGCGCGGGGGTCTTAACCGCGATTCAGGATCCGGTCGATCTCATCCATCTGCGCCGGGGTCAGCGGCCCGAAGCGGATCGCGCCGCAATTTTCCTCGGCCTGTTTGACGTTTTTAAAACCCGGGATCGGGATCGTGTTCGGGCTGCGGGCCCAGATCCACGCCAGCGCGCCCTGGGCCAGGGTCCGGCCGCCGGCGGTCAGGACTCCGCGGATCGAATCGAGTTTGTGGAGCCAGTCCGCGGTGGGCTTTCCATCGTGGAAGGCGGGGTGCCACTGGGCATGCCTGCGCACATCGTCCTCCGCGAAAGTGGTGGCAGGGGAGAATTTTCCGGTGAGCAGCCCCATCCCGAGCGGGCCGCGGTTCATGCTGGCCAGGTTCCACTCCTCGCACAGCGCCAGCAGTTCCGCGCTGCCGTCGAGCACGCTCAGCTGCTGCTCGATCACTCCGCAGCGCTTCGAGGTCGAGAAGGCGCGGATGGCGTCGACGCGGTCGGTGCTCCATCCGTAGGTCCGGATCTTCCCCTCCGCGACCAGCTTCTCGAGCACTTCGCGGGCCTCGAGCGCGCGTTCGATCCTGTGCCCCCAGATGTGCAGAAGGTAGACGTCGAGGTAATCGGTGCCGAGCCGCGCCAGGCTCTTTTCCAGGTCAGCCCGGATGTGCGATGCGGCATCGCTGTCTTCCTCCGTCTGCCCGTAGTACGTCACGGCTTTTGCGGCTTCGTCGACGCGGTAACCGAACTTGCTGGCGATGACGACTTTTTCCCGCCGGTCCCGGACGGCCTGCCCGAGGACGCGCTCGCTGCGGCCGGCACCGTAGTTGGCGGCGGTGTCGAAGAAATAAACCCCCAGGTCGAGCGCGGCATGGATCGCACGGACCGATTCGGCGTCGTCAACGCCGCTCCAACCCGCCGGCGTGCCGTTGAGAGTCCAGGCACCGCCGATCGCCCAGCAGCCCAGCCCCATCGGGCTGACTTCGATGCCGGAACGGCCGAGAACACGATTGGGTGTGGTAGTCATGAGAGTCTCCTTTTTCGGATAAAGTTCGATGTTCGATAATTCATCCCGCCCCACCCTTCCCTACCCAAATCTGCAGTTCAATCTTATCCTGGATGAATGATCTCCTGCAGAATTGGGGAGGGTTGGGGAGGGGTCATCTTTGCGGAACAGTATCAGCGCACGACGGACACGGCTCCGCGACCGGCTCACCGTATCGAACCCAATAGCGTCCGGGCGAACGTTCCTCCACCCGGAAGGGATCTCCGAGGTGGGCGGCCAGCAGAGTCGCGCGGGAATCCGCAAAGTGTTTGAAGAAGCGCCGGCGCTGGGACCGGGCCAGCTCCGGGTCGACATCCCAATTTGCCGCCGACCATTCCGGATGAAACGCCTGCGCAGGGTGATGCAGCAGGTCGCCGAGAAACCACAAGTTGGAATCTTCTAACTCGAGCAACAAGTGGCCCGGGGTATGGCCCGGCGCACTATGGACCCGGAGCGGGCCGATGCGTTCTTCGTCGTACGCGAATTGCGCGCGCCCCGCGTCCACCAAGGGGCGGACGCTGTCGTCGATGCACGGGTGGCGCGAAGGAGCGCCGGCCGGGAAACTGTTCCAATAGGCCCACTCGCGCGGGTCAAGCACATATCGCGCCCGCGGGAACGTCGGCTCCCAGCGCTCGCCGCTCCATGAGGCGGCCAGGCCGACGTGATCCAGATGCAAGTGAGACAGAAAGACAGTTTCCACATCCTGCGGCTTGATACCGAGCGCGGCCAACGTCTCGCGATACGGAAGGTTCTGGTGATCCCAATACGGTTCGGCCGGGCGGGTCTTCCCGTTCCCGGAGCCGGCTTCAATCAGGACCGCCCGGTCGCCTTCTTTAAGAAGAAACATCTGGGTCGAGGTGACGATCATGCCCGTTTCGGTCAGGCGAGCCTCCGCGCCGGGCGGGGATGCTTTGCGGATATCTTCCGCGGGAATTCCCGGGAAGAGGACGCCGTACGGCATCGCCTCGCCCTCCCATTCGACGATCTGAAACACTTTCCATTCATCACACAAATGAGGACCGCGGATTTCCAATAAAGCCATCTTGGCCTCCAAAAAGAATCTTCTTTCTTTTTCTATTCCGCCCATCCCATAAGGCTGTCTGGGAAAACTCACCGGGACATCCTTGATTGTCTTGCCCGCGCTCGCCCTCGCGAAGCGGGTGTGTACTTGGCGGGCATCCACTCCGGAAAATCCTGGATTCCCGCCAGGAACACGTGGGAATGACGACCGAACCAAGGCAAGGCATCACCCAAGGCAACCATTCTTCCGCCTTTCGGAAAATCCCTGTCCGAAAGCCGGGAGGGGTCAGCACTCCGCCAGCGGAAGGTCGCCGTAGCACTCCGGGCACGGATGGTCAACGGCCGCCTGCCGTTTGATCGAGTATTCCCATACCTCGGCCCGGATCGTCGGCATCCCGAATTGGCGGGCGACGGAAACGCGGTTATGCCCGTCTTCGACGAAGTAGCGGTCGCCGACTTTGAATGCCCGTATCGGCGGCCAGCCGGATTCTCCGGCCAGGAGGTAGACGCTGATCCAGCGGTCGCGCAGATGCGGCGCGAGCGGCCGGAAGCTTCCGTCGAAATCCGCGCCGCGGTCGACGCTCCCAACGATTCGTTCGACCGGGATTTCAACCGTCCCGCGGTATTTCCGCGCCGGTTCGAGGCTTGGCATCAGGGAGTGGAAACTTTCCAGCCCGCCGTCCTTCGAGAGCAGACGCCGGAATAAAACTCCCGCCTGGGCCTTCTCCAACGCCTGCCGGAACTCTTCGACCGCCATAATCCGCGAGTAGGAAAGAACAGCATCTGTCGGCATATGATCCCTCATTTCTTTGCAACCGGTTGCACAAGAACTTAAAAAAATTACGCGGATTGCCGGATGACCAATTCGACCGGAACGGTGACGTGCGTTACGGCGCGGGTCTGGATGAATTGCAGGAGGTTCCGGGCCAGCAGCTTCCCGGCCAGCGGAATGTTCTGGCTGACGGTCGTGAGCGGCGGCGTGACCTTTTCGTCGATCGAGAGATTATCGTACCCGACCACCGCCACATCCTCCGGGACGCGTTTCCCGATCTCCCGCAGGGTCTGCATCGCCCCGATCGCCATCAGGTCGCTGTTGACGAACACCGCATCCAGGTCCGGCGCGCGCTCGAGCAGCAGGCGCATCTCTTCGGAGCCGGATTCATCGGAATAATCGCCGTGCACGACCAGCGCCGGATCCGGCGTCAAACCCGCCTCCTTCAGCGCAGCCGCATATCCTTCAAAGCGCAGTTCAACTTCCTTCTCCTCGGCCGGGCCGCCGAGAAAAGCGATCCTCTTTCGTCCGAGCCCGGCCAGGTGCCGGGCCGCCAATTTACCGCCGGTTGCGTCGTCCCCGATAACCGTGCAGTAGGCAATTTTAGGATTCGGCGCACCCCAGGCGATGAACGGGGCATCCATCTCAACGAGCATCTTGATGTGCGCCGATTTGCGGGTGGAGGTCATCAGGATGAAACCGTCCGCCCGCCCGGTCGCCAAGTGCTCGGCCGGCCACTCGACGTCGCACGGATCGACAAACAGCATCAGCAAGTCGTAGCCCTGTTCCTTCAAGCCGGCGGTTATTCCGCCCAGGATTTCCATGGTGAACAGGTCGCATACGGAAAATTCCTTGTGCATCGAGTGCGTCACAAAAGCGACGGTGTTGCTTTGCTTCAGCGTCAACCGCCGGGCCGGCATGTTGATCTGAAAATGCCGCCTTTTCGCGATGGCATTGATTTTCTGCCGGGTTTCGTCCCCAATCAACGGATTATTGTTCAACGCCCGCGAAACGGTTGATTTGGAGACGCCGGCTTCTTTGGCAATATCCGCTATCGTGCAGGATTTCTTCTTTTCCATGACCTCAGGCTTCATCCCGTCAAAATTATGCAACCGGTTGCATGATTTGTCAAGGGGGAAAAGGTAGATTATTTGAATATACACTGTGGAGTAATAAAGCAATTACCCACCCAGACACCAAGACACGAAGATACGAAGCATTCATGGGATCAGGAAGCCGTTCGCAGCGAAGGTGATCAGGATACAGGCCAGCAAAATCCCCAGGCAGATCCACAAGGTCGCCCGCACTTCAGAAGTAAAGACTTCCGCCTGTGGATCGCGCAGCTGCTCGGCCTCGTATCGCAAACCGCCGATCTTCCGGAAGAACAACAGCCACCCGCCGACATAGGCGCCCAGCGCGGCAATTGATACCCCCAACGGTGCCGCGCCCGAGTGGATCAGAAAATCGGTCACATCATCCGGTGGAAATCCGCCGCGTGCGTAAACCAATGGAAGGACGACCCAGGCCAGCAGCGTGCTGAGAAACATCATCGTCGCGGCAAGCTTGATGCTTTCGAGCGCGAAGTTGGTACGCTTTGGGACGCTCACGATAAAGGCCAGCCACACAAGCAGCGGCAATCCCGGTCCGGCCAGCGCATTGGCGGCCTTCTCGGCCTGCGTAAAACTGCCGGCCAGGCTCACCTGCGCGCTGAAATCCAGAAAGTTGACGCTGAACCCGGTGACGGTCCCTCCCGATAGGATTCCCGCCAGCGCGTGCCCGCCCTCATGCAGGAAGGTGTAGAGGAAGAGACTGAACAGGGCCAGCGCAAGAAACAGAAAGATTTTTTCAATTCCATGCCGCCGGATGCGGGATGTCATCCGAATTCCTCCATTCACTCATCGCCGCACGGTTGCGATCGGTTCGCCCGGTCTTCTGTCCCGTCCGGAAAAACCCTCCGGCACAGAAATGCGGACTGGTGTCTTCAATAATATACTGAACAGACCCCGGAAGCGGAAACCCTTCTGCGCTGCGGCCGGGTTGCGGCAGTGCACCCGCGTCGGCAGCGACAGCTTCCTCCGGCCTCATCCCGATTCGTCCCTCAGACCGGGCAGTTTACAAATCGCCGTCTTCCCAGAAAAAAGCCCTCTCCGCCGGACGCGGAGAGGGCCAATTCACCGTATTCGATTTTTAATCTCGGAATATTTTAAATGGTGGTCACGTTGATATTATTCTTCTTCTCCTGCTTCAGCTTTCGTTTTTCCTTGAGCGAATGCTTGGCCTTTTTCTTTTGTTCTCTGCCGGCTTTATCCTTGCTTCCCTTGTCGCCCATTTCAATCCTCCTTGGATGATTATTTTCCGAACCGGACCAGCGGGTGCAACAGCCCGGCCTCTTTGGGCTTGCCCGGGCATCTCACGGCGCCCTGCCGCTGTATTTTATCCCCCATTCCCCGAATCGAAAAATGCAATTTCCGGTTTCACGCCGGGGCGGGAGGATTGCCTTATGGCAGAAAACTTCCCGAGCCTGTTTGCTCGGTCTATGGCGCCTTGCCCGGTTTGGGAGTTCTCAATCTCCCAAGAAATTCTTTCCAGCCCATTCCCTCTCCCCTGAGAGTCTGATCCAACAGCAGCCAGCCGAGTGGAAGCAAGATAAATGGATTCAGCATCGTCACCCACAAGCTGCCGGCATATCCCACAAGCAGCATGATCGTAACGTCCCGGGCCAGGTCGTACCAGTAATGCAGCCACCCGACGAGTGGAATGCTTTCGGTTCGGTACCAGATCCAGCCGAATACGGCCCCGAAGAGCACGTTCGATAAAACCAGCTGAAAGGCGATCACCACTCCCGCCCCCAGGAGTTCCCACGGCGTCCGTTCTCCCGCCACAATCTGCGCAATGATCGGGCCGACCACAACCGGCCAGTGCCACAGCCCGCGGATCGCGCCCGAAACGATCATCGCGGCCGTCTTCCCGGCCGTGGGAGCAAGGCGCGGGAGCACATAGGCGCACCACCCGGTTTCCTCGCCCATGCCGGTAATCCACCCGAGCGCCGCCATCGCCGCGATGCTGATCCATATGTGACTCTCGACGGGAGAGACGACCGTATCGCCGAAGATCAGCCCGATCAGTCCGGGCAGGGTCCAGAACCCAAGCATCGCCAGCACGGCCCACCCGTAATATTTGAGCCGGCTCCATTTCCAGGCGGGCGGCGATTCCTTGTGATACACACGCCACATAAAAAGCGCCGCCAGTGCCGGCCCAAGCATGCCCAGCAGATGTCCGGCCACGACGGAACCGGTGGCCGCGGCGAGATTGCCCTGCCGTGCGAACATCGGCTCCAGCCAGGCATCGGCGCAGAAAAATAGCGGCCAGGAAAACAGGAAGCAGATCAACGCAAACAGGACCACCGCGCGCGTCTCGCGAGCTTTTGCCATTGTTTGTCCCTTCGGGTCACTGAATTTTGAGATCGAGCAGCCGCTTGGCCGGACTGCGGTCATTACCTCAGACGCAAAATCAAGTTTATTCCAAAATTAGTTTATCTGAAAAAGCAAAAGGCGCGGAGTGCACCATCCTCAGCCCTTGATATGCGGCACGACGTCAGGCTTCCCGCCGCAAAGGATCCGGCGCTTTCCGGGATTCATTTTAATTAGGGACACGGGGGGACCGCACTCAATACAGAATTATCTAGAGATTCTCTCTTGCCAAAGGTAGCTTTCCGACCAGTTGGCGATCAAGAAGCTGACCGCCACCGCCAGGAGGGCGAGCAGTGTGAATTTAAGCGGAGGGTGAAGACGGTATTCCCTGAATAATAACGCGAGACAGACTAAAATGCTAATTACGGGATACTAATTTCAATATATTTTATTTGCTCATTTTATGAATCGAGTAAATCCACCTATCTTTGTAGACGCCGGTGTTGCTAAAGTCGTTCAAGAGTCAGGAGATGAGATTAGTTGAGGTCGGATGCGTTGCCTCAAAATGATGCGGGGCACCGGCCCCCTCGCGCCTGCCCTCGCGGAGCATCCCCGCTCGACCCTGTTTTATGATCGGGGATGAATGCGCAGCAAGGGGAGCAAGAAGCTTGGGAAATTCTAAATCGTCTTGTTTGCAAAGCCCGTCCTCGGCGGATTTTTCCACCAAGGACAAGGGGAGCATGTTGCCATTGGTCACCTTCGATAATGGCTCGGAATTCCATAATTACTGGGAATTGGAGAGGAATTTCCGGTAGCCTGTTAATTCGCGACACCGTATCTTTCCTGGGAGCAAGGAAGCACCAAAAAAAAGACCTAATTCGGCAACACATGACAAGAGGCGCATGCATGCGAAAGGCGAATCATGCATAAGACGATCGTATCGCATTCAAACGGAACACCCGACCGCGACAGCGGCATGATTTCAGAACGCCCATGGAGATGCAGGATCGTGTTTATTCATCGTTGCACTTCTCAATTGAATCCGCCTGGCTGTTGATGCTGAGATCATCCCCTTTTGCGCGGCTCATGGACGGGCTCGGATCACTTGGAGCGGGCTTGGTTCACCTGCTCCTCAATCCAGGGATAGGTCAGGCGAATCCCGTCTTCCAGGCTGAATTTGGATTTCCATCCAATGGAGTAAATCCGCGCATTGCTGAAATTGCGCGACTGGACGCCGACCGGCCCTTCCACATGTTGGACATGGATCTTCTTCCCGGAAATCCTGACAATCGTCTCGGCCAATTCGTCCACCGTTACATACTGCGGGCATCCGATATTAACCGCTGTGTGAAGCTCGGAGTGCATGAGCAGGTAGATGCCTTCCACCATGTCATCCACATAGGTATAAGAGCGCACCGCGCTGCCGTCCCCCCATACCTCAATTGTCCCTCCATCGCCAGCCTCCGCGACCTTCCGGCACAGAGCCGCTGGAGCTTTCTCGCGTCCGCCCGTCCAGGTGCCCTCCGGACCGTAGCAGTTCTGAAAGCGGGCGATCCGGACCTCCATTCCCCGGTTGCGTTCGTACGCCAACGCCATGCGCTCGGCATATAGCTTTTCCCAGCCGTATTCATTATCGGGTTTGGCCGGGATCGCCTCCGCCTCGATCATCTCCGGTTCTCCGGGCTGCATATCCCGGTAGACACATACCGAGGAGGAGAAAAAATATCGCGGTACTTTCAGCTTCCAGGCCGTGTGGGTCATATGAATATTTATCAGGGCGCTGTTATGCATGATCTCGCACTCGGCGCTGTGGATGAAGCCCATCCCGCCCATGTCCGCGGCCAGCTGATAAACCTCATCGAAAGAACCGTCCGAGAGGGTCAAGGCGGCCCGGCAGTTTGCCTCCTCCCGCAGGTCCAACTGGAGGAACTCATCCGCCTGAGTGAGGGCATGCTCGTGCTTCTTGATGTCCACGCCGCGCACCCAGTAACCTTCCCGCTTCAACTTCTTGACAAGATGTCCGCCGATGAACCCCCCCGCACCACACACCAGGGCTTTCTTCACGATAACCTCCAAAATTTTGCCTATTCGGTTTCACGCCGCGCAATCACGCGCACGGCATTCTCGATAGGAGTGTCGGAGACGAGAATGAGATACCCGCCGCCGCCCGCCCCGGAAATCTTCCAACCCAGCACTTTTTCTTGATATTGCTTTATCAAATCCGAAATCGAGTCGTTCATCATATTGGGGAACATCGCTATCTGGGCTTCGAAGGACTTCCGGAAGGACCGGCCAAACTCCTGAATATCCTGGGCCAGGATGGCCCGCCAGCACTTCTCAGCAGCCTCCGCCAAGGCCCGCGCACCGGCGCGGTCGATGCGCGTATTGGCCAGCACATCGAACTCGGCCCGGCGCGGACCCAATGTCAGCAGGTACAGCGAATTCTCCACAAATCGCAGCGTCTGCGGATCCTGGACATGCTGGATGCGGGTGGGCCAGTAGCGCCCTTCGAAATCAGCCCTGGCCAGACCCGGGAAGACAATCCCGATCGAATCCTGCGAGCCGGAGATAATCTTTGTCCCGGGGGGATTATCGTAACAGAAAAGTGTCTTGGCCAATTGCTCGTAGTTACCGGGCGGGATCCGGGTGCCCCACAGATCGATGGCCGACCGGCGTGTGCTGGAAGCCATGCCGCTGCGGTCATTAAACTCAATGGTCGCCTCAAGCGAGATCGTGATGACCGGACCGGGAAAATGTTCCGAAACCCAGGGCTGATCCAGCCAGCCGCCTGCCAGGTCGATGCGATAGGGAATTAAAGGACGCGGGTGGATGTCCGTGGTCGAGCGCGGGGGCAGGCTCGCATGCGGCGTTCTGCTCAAGACGATATGCTGAATGCCCAGTTCTTTACACAATTTTCGCTTTTCCGGGACATTGCCCTCTTCGTTGACGATAAAAAAGTCGGGGTGGATCTCACGCAGCTCTTGTTCAAAATCCAATTCCCCCGATCCTTTGGAGATGAAAGCCTGTTTCACACAGGAAACAGCCTGTATCATGAACAGGCGTTCCTGCTCATTGTTGATCGGAACCCGGCCTTTAATCTCGCAGACGGACTTGTCCGATCCAATGGCTACATACAGATCGCCATAGGCGGAGGCCTTCATAAAAAATTCGATATGCCCGCTATGCAACGTGTCGAAGCATCCACTGACAAACGCTTTTGGGGTCACGCATTTCCTCCAAAAACGGGTTGTTTTCTAGAACCGGACTCGCCACCAACCCCTCGTTGTCAACACTAAAGGCTCCAGAGTAAGAAGCTTCGTTATGCGGCTGATTTCTCTTAGCCAATACGTATCTGTTCAGCTTGAGTCACTTAACGTCCTGCGCTCAGCCTGCCCTCGCGAAGCAAAACCGCCCGTATTTGCTTTTAGAGTAATGTTAACTGCGGCGCGTGAGCCGTTTGGCCGACAGTGCAGGATTAGGTTCAGTATATATATTATCCCACACCGGAGAACACACCAACGAATCCATCGGGCCGAAGGACAAGCCGGCTCCGCGCTTGTTGGACCGCACTTAGTTACTGAAATAGTTCCATCCATATGCATAATCAATAGTTGGAAAAAATGTACACCGAAACACCGATAAAACCGAAAACACCGGGAGTTTGTAATAAAAGAAGGCAGTTGAAAATGAGAGGGACAAACCAATTGCTTTTCGGCGATGGCATATTTTCAACGGCCAACCGCTCGGTGGATCCATAGCCCATCACCCTGCGCCGCGCTCGCCGCAGACAAACCCCGGCAATAGAATCTCTCGCCCCATTCGGGGCAGGCACCAAGCCTGCGTCGCACACTCAACTCTCCGCAGGGTATTGCCCGGAATAAACAGCACATGGTTGTGTTAGGGCGTGGTCCCAATACACGCTCTTAGGGCTGCCCCGGTTCGCCCTTACGGCCGCCGGGGGTGCTCGACTACCATTAAATGACCATACATTTCCCGCCGCCACCGTTGGATAATCCAAACAAAACCTTAATATCCCGCTTAATTGACGCATCCCGCCCTTTCCCGATATAATCCGGCGGAATAGCGGGTAGATCAATGCGGTTTTAAAGACCGACGCGGTCTTAAAGACCGCGTCGGTCTTGCTGCCTTCCATTAAAGAACCAATCCACATCCTGGCCGATTCCGCCATGGCGGACGGCTTCCTGGGAGACCCTATCGTGAGAACCGATGCCATCCGGCCTGTCCACACCCTCGTCGTCCGCACCACGCTAAAATCCGACCCGGCCGCCGACTCACTCCTTGCCGATGCCCACGCACTCGGGCTCAAAGCCGTCCGCAAGATCGAGCGCGAGCTGCTTTACTTCCTGGAAGGAAAACTGACCTCCGCCGAGCGCGAGCAGCTGCGCGCTGAACTGCTCACCGACCCGGTCGTCCAAACCGGCGCCTGGCGCGATAAGCCCGCCAAGACCCCGGCCGGCGCGTTCGTGGTCGAGGTCGCGTTGCGCCCGGGCGTGACCGACCCGGTGGCCGAGGAGATCGTCCGCTGCGCCCACATGCTCGATATCCAAGGCGTCCAACGCGCCGCCACCGGCACGCGCTACATCATCCGCGGCGCGCTTTCCCCCAAACAGCGCACGACCCTGGCCAAGCGGCTGTTGGCCAACGATGTAATTCAGCGCTTCACGATCGGGCCGATCGAACCGGTCTTCCCCCGCCCGGCCGAATCCTCCGGGCAGGTGGAGCGCCTCCCGATCCGCAAGCTCGACGATCGGGGCCTCGCCCGGCTCAACGCCGCGCGCCTGGCCGCGCTCGACCCCGGGGAAATGCGCGCGATCCGGGATTACTATATTGAGTTGGACCGCGACCCGACCGACATCGAATTCGAGATGATCGCCCAGACCTGGAGCGAGCATTGCGGCCATAAAACCTTCAAGGGCGAGATCACCGTCGCCGGCGAAGACGAAAAGATCAACGGCTTGCTGGATACCTACATCCGCGCCGCGACTCAAAAGGCGCGCGCCGGTTGGGTGCGCTCGGCCTTCGTCGACAACGCCGGGATTATCGATTTCGACGGCGGCAACGAGGTTTCCTTTAAAGTGGAGACCCATAACCACCCGTCGGCAATCGAGCCCTTCGGCGGCGCCAACACCGGCACGGGAGGGGTGATCCGCGATATCCTCGGCGTGTCCGCCAAGCCGATCGCTTCGACCGACGTGCTGTGCTTCGGCCCGGCGGACGCCAACCCGGACAAGCTCCCGGCGGGCGTCCTGCACCCGCGCCGGATCCGCTCCGGCGTGGTGGCCGGTATCGAGGATTACGGCAACAAGATCGGCATTCCGACCGTGTCCGGCGCGATCTGGTACGACCCGGCCTACACCGCCAACCCGCTC
Organism: Anaerolineales bacterium; assembly: GCA_034430775.1. GTDB lineage: Bacteria > Chloroflexota > Anaerolineae > Anaerolineales > RBG-16-64-43 > JAFGKK01. The sequence goes on from DAOUDU010000165.1 coordinate 21,667, forward strand.
GTCTATTGCGGCTGCGTCGGGATCGCCCCCAAGGGCAAGCACGTCCGCTCGCCCAAGCCCGGCGACCACATCATCCTGCTCGGCGGCAAGACCGGGCGCGACGGCCTGCGCGGCGCCACCTTCTCCTCGATGACCATGGACGCCAAGACCGGCGAAGTCTCCGGCGCCTCGGTCCAGATCGGCGATCCGATCACCGAGAAGGGCCTGATCGAGGTGCTCGTGCGCGCGCGCAACCGCGGCCTTTACCACGCCGTCACCGACTGCGGCGCGGGCGGGCTCTCCTCCGCCGTGGGCGAGATGGGCGCCAAAATCGGCACCGACGTCGAACTGCGCGAGGTACCCCTCAAGTACGCCGGGCTCGCGCCGTGGGAAATCTGGCTGTCGGAGGCGCAGGAACGCATGGTGCTTGCGGTCCCGGCCGATAAACTGGTCGAACTGGAAAAAATCTGCAAAATCTTCGACGTCGCGCTGACCGACATCGGCCGCTTCACCAATGAAAAGCGCGCCGTCGTCCGCTACAACGGCGTCACCGTCCTGGACCTGGAAAACCGCTTCCTGCACGAGGGCCAGCCGGTGCGCCAACTCAAGGCCGTCCTGCCCAAGCCGGTCGAAGAGAAGACGGCGGATGCGCCGCGCCGGCGCAAGGTGGATAACAACCAGGTGCTGCTGGCGCTTTTGGCGCACCCCAACATCGCCACCAAGGCCGAAACGATCCACGTATACGATTACGAGGTCCAGGCCGGGACATCCGTCAAACCGCTCACCGGCATCGAGAACGACGGTCCTTCCGACGCGGTCGTGCTGGTTCCCGCCGGCACGAAAGGCACAAAGGGGATCGTGCTCTCGGCCGGGTTCAACCCCGAGATCGGCAAGGTCGATCCGTACCGGATGGCGCTGAGCGTGGTGGATGAAGCCGTCCGCAATGCGGTTGCGGTCGGCGCCGACCCCCAGCGGATCGGGCTGCTGGATAACTTCTGCTTCGGCGACCCGCTGCGGCCCGAGGTGCTCGGGACGCTGGTCGATGCCTGCCGCGGCTGCTACGACGCCGCAACCCTCTTCGGCCTGCCCTTCATCTCCGGCAAGGATTCCCTCAACAACGAATACATCGGCGCCGACGGCAAGCAGCACGCCATCCCGCCCTCGCTGCTCATTTCCGGGATCGGGATCATCGACGACGTATTCGACATCGTCACGATGGACCTCAAATCCGAAGGCAGCACGATCTACCTGCTGGGTGAGACGCGCGACGAAATGGGCGGCAGCCATTTCCACAAGGTCATGGGCGGCGGCGAGGGCGAAGTCGCCCCGGAACTGCCCGACTTTGCGCCGGCGCTCTACCAATGCCTGCACAATGCGATTCGCAAGGGGCTGGTGCTTGCCTGCCACGATCTGAGCGAAGGCGGGCTGGCGGTTGCGGCAGCCGAGATGTGCATCGCCGGACGGATGGGGATGCTGCTCGACCTCGACGACAACGACACCACCCTGGCGCTGTTCGGCGAATCGAACAGCCGCTTCCTGGTCGAGGTCGAACCTGAAAACGCGGTCAAGTTCGAAAGTTGCTTCACCGGCGGGATGGGCAACTTCGCCCGGCGGCTCGGTGCGGCCGTCTCCAACGGCCGGCTCACCGTCTCAACGCTCGATGAATCCCTGCTCTCGCTTTCGGTCGACGATCTGATCAAAGCATGGAAGGGGAATGTAAAGTAAGACTATCCCAACCTCCTCTCCCCGCCTTCGGCGCCCCTCTCCCCCTTCCCCTTACGGGGAAGGGGGAGAGGGGACAGGGGTGAGGGGGTTAGGACAGTCTATGGTCCATCGTCCATGGTCGCTTAAACAGATAACGAACGGAGAATACACTCACCCATGAAACCCCAAGCCCTGATCCTGCATGCCAACGGCATCAACCGCGATATCGAGACCGCCGCCGCGCTTGAAAAAGCCGGCGCCGAAGCGGATATCGTCCATCTCAACCAGCTGCGCGAAGGCGGCGTGAAGTGGAAGGAATACCAGATCCTGGTCATCCCGGGCGGCTTCTCGTACGCCGACGCGCTCGGGGGCGGCAAGCTGATGGCGCTCGAGATGAATGTCTACTTCGCCGACCAGGTGCGCGAGTTCGTCGAAAGCGGCCGGCCGGTGCTTGGGATCTGCAACGGTTTCCAGGCGCTGGTTAAAAGCGGCATCCTACCCGGTTCCGTCAGCCGCAAACCCGCTGCCAAATCCGCGGTAAAAAGCAAAACGAAGAGCAAAACCAAGGCGAAGCCAAAAGCCAAGCCCGCCGCGGCCGCGAAAAGCAAACTCTCTCCGCCCATCAGCGCCACGCTGACCTTCAACGAAAGCGGACGCTTCGAATGCCGATGGGTCCACCTCAAACCCGTTTCGCAGAAGTGCATCTGGACCCAGGAATTCGAGGAGCTGGTGTATTGCCCGGTCGCGCACGGTGAGGGCCGCTTCATCCTGAAGAACGCCAAGGATTTATCAGCCCTGCGCGCCAACGATATGATCGCGCTCACCTACGTCTTCCCCGATGGATCACCGGCTGACGGCGAGTATCCGCTCAACCCCAACGGGTCGCTGGCCGACATCGCCGGCGTATGCAACGAAAAGGGCAACGTGCTCGGGCTCATGCCGCACCCGGAGGATCACATCCACCAATGGCAGCATCCGCGCTTCGGCCGCGACGAATCCGGCGAGCTCGGCCTGGCGCTGTACGAAAACGGAGTGTATTACGCGGAAGAGATGTGACATATCAGCAGGGGCAAGCCAATGGCTTGCCCCTGCTGATATGTCATCCTGAGCCCTGGTGATTTTCCAGGGCGAAGGATCTCAAGGCACCCTTACGCAGTAGTAGTTCGTCCGGGCATCCTCGTGGGTGCCCGCGCTATTCCGGGTACCTACAAGGAGCGTCCTAACGAAGCAGCTCTTTTCAGGCGTTACAGGATTGTCACACACCCGAAACGCGTTTTTCGCTCAGGCCAGATATACTAATTATTGAAATTCATTGATGCGGAGAATGCCCATGCTGACCAAACCGCAGATAATCCCATTGATTTTCATAATTGTATTTGCTCTCGTATCCTGCAACCCCGGAAGCTCGCCGGAAAATTCGGCGGCTGAGCCTCCGCAAAGGATACAGGAAAACACACAATCGCACACCCCTCCTTTTACTTCGACTCTGGGGTTTACGTCCACCAATACATACTCGCCCTCGAATACTGCTTCGTCCTCACCTACCCAGACACCATCCAAAACCCAAACCGTTTCATCTGCTCCGACAAGCACCCTCGCCGGGCTTCTCCCCGGTTCTCTATCCATGATCACTTCGGGGAATGCAAATCAGGTTTCCCAACTGACTCGTTGGGGAAAGGGGTCCGTAAATTCGGTGAGTTGGTCGCCGAACGGAGAAATCCTGGCGGTTGCCTCATCAATTGGGATATACCTTTATGAAACAGAATCCCTGCAAGAAATAGGGTTTATTGAGACGAATGCGTATGTTTATCAAGCGGTTTTTTCTCCGGACGGCTCCCTACTCGCCTCGGCATCGCAGAATCAAACGGTTAAACTTTGGAGGGCAGTTGACGGCGCGCTCCTGCAGACGCTGGGAGAAGAAGATCCGATGTGGTGGGCGGAAAACGTGGCGTTTTCTCCGGACGGGTCGACACTGGTTGCAAGTAACGGAGGCTGGTTGATCCTATGGCGGGTATCCGATGGAACATTACTCCGCGCCATAGAGTGCAACATGGGTGTTGTGCTGAGCATGTCCATCTCGCCGGATGGGACAATCCTTGCTTCGGGGTGGGACGACTACACCGTGCGTTTATGGCGGCTCTCCGACGGCACTCTCCTTAACACGCTGGAAGGCCACACGGGTTACGTGAAGAGTGTCGCATTCTCTCCGGATGGAACGAGTATTGCTTCGGGATCATTGGATAACACCATAATCCTTTGGCGCGTATCCGACGGCACGATCCTGAAAACCTTTACAGGACATTCCACAAGAGTCGATAGTATCTCCTTTTCGCCGGATGGGATGACTCTCGCCTCGGGCACGGGGAATACCGTTGAGTTGTGGCAGGTTTCCACCGGCACTCTCCTGCGAACCCTGGAAGGCCACACGCGGTTGGTGCGTCACGTCATGTATTCTCCGGATGGAAGAATCCTGGCTTCTTGTTCCAAGGACGGTACGGTCAGACTCTGGAGACAACCGAACGGCGCGCTCTTTCGGACCTTGAAAGGGCATGCGGATAGTTATTCCAAGGTTGCTTTCTCCCCTGATGGCACGATCCTGGCCGCACTCACCTACAACAGCGCGGTGGAACTGTGGAAGGTCGCGGACGGCGGAATGGATTGCACCCTTCCCACGCAAACCGGCAGCGTGGACGACATCGCCTTTTCACCGGACGGGAGCATCCTTGCCGCCGGATCAAACGAAAATATACATTTTTGGGGAGCATCCGACGGCGCTTTGCTGCGCACCATCAAGGGGCGGTCCGGAATCGTTGAAGCGTTGGCCTTCTCGCCCGACGGAGAGATCCTGGCCTACGGGACGCGCGACGGGAAGGCGTTTCTTCTGAACGTATCGACCGGCGCTTGGATTCGTTCCCTCGAACGCGAGGGCGATCGGATCGAAGGCATGGCTTTTTCGCCGGACGGGACACTTCTGGCGATTGGTTCGGATCTGCAAATCGATATCTGGCGGATATCCGACGGTATGCTGATGCAAAGGTTGGGGGATGATTTCAACGGCCCTAAATGGTCTGTCGATTTTTCGCCGGACGGCACCTTGCTGGCCGCGGCATGCAACGATTATATGATCAGGATATGGCAATCCTCCAACGGAATGCTGTTGCGCACACTGGTAGGTCATGAAAACGGAGTGTTGGGTGTTGCCTTTTCTCCGGATGGATCGGCACTGGTTTCGGCGTCATATGACTTCACCGTAAAACTCTGGAGGGTTTCCGACGGCGCCCTTCTTCAGACGCTGGCAGGACACACCGCAACGGTGAACAGCGTGGATATCACGCCTGACGGCTCGATTCTGGCTTCAGCATCCTCAGACGGCACAATCCGGCTCTGGGGAATTTCATAGGCGGTTTTCCCAACGCCGCAGCACATGACCTCCCCCATCCCGATAAAGAGGATGTCGCGGTAATACGATAAAGAGCTCCTTGGCGAATCATTACCTTTGTGCGCCGATTCGAAAAACGACGGCACAAGCATTCGGAATCCCCTGAAAACCTGCCCCTTCCCCTTCGTGCTTTATAATTAGTCCATCATTCTTATCCCGGAGTTATCATGCTTTTATCCCAGCCTCGCGCCATCCTTTCCTCCCGCGCCCTCACCCGCATCGCGGCCGTGGGCGCCTTCGCCGCGCTCAGCGCGGTCTCGGCCCGCGCCACAATCAACCTGCCCTTCACGCCCGTTCCGGTCACGCTGCAGGTTCTGGTCGTCCTGCTCGCGGGTCTTATCCTCGGCCCGCGCGACGGCGCGTTGAGCCAGTTGGCCTACCTGGCCGCGATCACCGCCGGCCTTCCGCTCGACGCGCGCATGCTCGGCCCGGCCGTGTGGGCCACGCCCACCGCCGGGTACCTGCTCGGTTTCGTCGCCGGCGCTTACGCTGCCGGTTGGGTCGCCGAGCGCGCGCGCGGCCTGCTCCCGGGCGCGGAGCTGCTCGCCGGCGCGGCGGGCATCCTTGCCCTGTATGCCGTCGGTGCGGCCTGGCTGACGGTGTTCTTCCTTCACGGGAATATCACCGCCGGATTTGCCGCCGGCATCGCGCCCTTCATCCTGATCGATTTGCTTAAAGCGGCGGCCGCAGCACTCCTCTCCGGAGCCGGGCGCGGGGCCGTTCGTACGCTGACAGGAGACCGATGATGATTTCCTCCGAACAAATCCGCGACGTGCTCCCGCTCGCGCTCAACGAAACCCATCTCCCCCTGCCGGAACGCAAAACGGGCAAAGTCCGCGATTGGTACACGCTCAACGAAGCCAGTAAATTGTTCATCACCACCGACCGGCTCTCGGCCTTCGATCGGGTCCTGGCGCGCGTCCCCTTCAAGGGCCAGGTGCTCAATCAGCTCTCGGCTTGGTGGTTCGATATCACCCGCGACCTGATCGACAACCAGATGGTTTCCATTCCGGATCCGAACGCCATCGTCGCCCGGACGGTCAAACGCTTCCCGGTCGAAATCGTCGTGCGCGGCTACATCACCGGCGTCACCACCACCGCGCTGTGGTACCGCTATTCGCTCGGTGAGCGCAGCATATACGGCTATACGTTTCCTGAAGGTCTGAAGAAGAACCAGGCGCTGCCCGAGCCGATCCTCACCCCGACCACCAAGGGCGATGAAGGCACGCACGATGAACGGCTGACCTGCGCCGAAGTGGTCGAGCGCGGGCTGCTCGACGCGGCAACGTGGGAGCAGGCCAGCATCGCCGCGCTGGCGGTTTTCCGCCGCGGGCAGGAGATGGCCGCGCGGGCCGGCCTGATCCTGGTCGATACCAAATACGAGATGGGCCTTTCCCCCGACGGGAAAGTGATGCTGATCGACGAAGTCCATACGCCGGATTCCTCGCGCTTCTGGAAGGCTGATTCCTATCCTGACCGGTTCGAAGCCGGCGAGGAACCGGATAATTTCGATAAGGAACTGGTGCGGTTGGCCTACGCGGAGAAAGGCTACCGCGGAGACGGCGAGCCGCCCGCGCTTCCGGACGATTTGTGGATCGCCGCCGGCCAGCGCTATATTTCAATCTTCGAGATGCTCACCGGCCTGACTTTCGAACCGGCCGCCTATCCGGCCGAACCGCGGATCGTGGAAAATCTCAAGCGGGCGGGGATAATATAACTCCTCCCCCATTAGCGTGGGGGAAGGAGTAGATTCAAAAAAAAACCTACCCCCACGCAAATGGGGGAGGAAAGAGCAGCGACGGGGATTCCTTTACCATATCAGGCAACTGGAAGGAAGATCGAGGAGGGCATCCCCCTCCTTTATCCTCCCCCGTTTGCTTCGCAAACGGGGGAGGAAATGGAGCCACCATGCCAAAAACGCTGGTCGTCATCCTGATGGGTTCGAAAGCTGACGAGGAACACTGCCGTAAAATCGACGAGGCGGCGCATGCGCTCGGCCTCGAGACGGTCCTGCGGGTGGGTTCGGCGCACAAGACGCCCCGGCACGTGATGGAAATCCTGCGGCAGTTCGAAACCGACCCGCGCCCCAAGGTTTACATCACCGTCGCCGGCCGGAGTAACGCGCTTTCGGCGTTCGCCGACGGGCTGGTTTCGGCGCCGGTGATCGCCTGCCCGCCAGCCAGCGAAGCCTTCGGCGGCGGGGATATCTTTTCCTCGCTGCGCATGCCCTCCGGCGTCGCTCCGGCGGTCGTGCTCGAACCCGCCAACGCCGCGCTCCTGGCGGCCAAAATCCTCGGCCTGGCCGATCCGGCCGTGGCGGTGAAAGTGTCCGAATACCAGAAGGCCCAGGCCGGCAAGGTTATGGCCGATGATAAAACCGTAAGCGGCGCAAAGGGGTAAAATACGGGCGCGGCATCCGTTCACGATCCAAAACCGGGCACGAAGGCGGAAGGGGTTCTTCGTGTCCGGTTTTATTCCGGCGGGAATTCCGCGGACGGAAGAAAGCATCTCCCATGCAGGAAAACATGAACTTCGAAGACCGGCCGGGTGAGGAATGCGGGGTCGTCGGTATTTTCGCCCCCAGCGAAGATGTGGCCAGCATGGCCTACTTCGCGCTCTTTGCCCTCCAGCACCGCGGCCAGGAGGCGGCCGGAATCGCTGTCTGCGATGGGGAAACCGCGCGGATCCGCAAAGACACCGGCCTGGTCTCGCAGGTGTTTACGCCGGAGAATCTGCGGTCCCTGTGCGGCCGATACGCCATCGGCCACACCCGCTACTCCACCACCGGCTCCTCGGTCCTGCGCAACGCCCAACCCTTCCTGATCGAAACCCGCTACGGGCCCCTGGCCATTTCGCACAACGGCAATCTCGTCAACACCTACGCCCTGCGCCGGGAACTGCTGCAGAAAGGCGTCGGCCTGCTTTCCTCAAGCGACAGCGAGGTGATCACGTTGTTGCTGGCCGGCGCGGAAGGCGCGACCTGGGAAGATCGGATTCGCGCCACGATGCCCAAATGGCGCGGAGCGTATTCGCTGGTGATCCTGACCCGCGAGGGTGTGTTCGCCGTGCGCGACCCGTGGGGCTTCCGCCCGCTTTCCGTCGGCCGCTTGAAGAGCGGCGGCCATGCCGCCGCGTCGGAATCCTGTGCGCTGCGGACGATCGGCTGCGAGGCCATTCGTGAGGTTAAGCCGGGCGAAGTGATCCGCCTTTCGAACACCGCCCTTTCCGTACTGCAGGCGCTTCCGCCGGTGACGCCTTCCGCGCTGTGCACGTTCGAGCACATTTATTTCTCGCGCCCGGATTCGATCTGGGACGGCCGCAGTGTGCACCACATCCGCCAGCGGCTGGGCGCGGAACTCGCCCGCGAAGCGCCGATCGAGGCGGACGTGGTCATCCCGGTCCCGGATTCAGCCATCCCCGCGGCGATTGGGTTCGCCCGTGAAAGTGGGATTCCCTACAACGACGGCTTCATCAAGAATCGCTACATCGGCCGCACCTTCATCGAACCGACCGACAGCCTGCGCAAGCAGGGTGTGGCGCTTAAGTTCAATGCGCTGGAGGAGAATCTACGCGACCGGCGCGTGGTTGTCATCGACGACAGCATCGTGCGCGGGAACACGTCCGGGCCCCTGCTGCGGCTTTTACGGGAAGCCGGCGCGCGCGAAGTGCACCTGCGCATCACCTGCCCGCCAATCACGCACCCCTGCTTCATGGGCGTGGATTTCGGCACCTCCGAAGAACTGATCGCGCATCACAGGTCGGTGGAGGAAATCCGCCGTCACGTGGGCGCGGATACGCTGCATTTCCTGTCGCTCCCGAGCATGATGCGCGCCATCGGCCGCGCCACCGGCTACTGCAACGCCTGCTATACCGGAATCTATCCCCTGGACGTGGAGCCCGAACAAGCCAAGACCGGTTTTGAACATTCGATCGGTTGACACCCGTACGAAGTGTTGGTGTGCAAGCACCGCTTGCCGAGTTTATTCTTAGAGAAAAGGAATTCCCGCGATGGAAGCGATGAATCTCCCCGATACCTTCAGTCTGCTTTGGCCCGAAGGCGGCGATCCCTCGCCTGATTCGGACCGGCCGCGCTGGGGCGAACGCACCCAGGCCGACCTCGGAATAGAATCCCTGGCCGGATACCTCAGCCCGGACCCCCGGTACACGCCGTCGATCCTTTCCTTCCTGCTGCCGCTGACCACCGATACCGACATCATCCGCTACCGGCAGGAGGTACTCGAAGACTTCCTCCACATTCCGGAAGTGGCCGCGGTTTTCGAATCGCTGCAAGCCCCGCTTTTGGAAATCGAGCGTCTGGGCGGGCCGCCCCCCGGAGGGCAGACTTCGCTCCAAAAAATTCTCTACCGCATGGGGGAACTGGAACTGTATGTGGATTGCATCGAAAAATTATGGGCGGCGCTTTCCGCCAACCGCGGGAAACTCAAATCCGCCGGATTGCTGCAGCTGCTGGAGTATCTTTCCGGTGTGCGGGGCGGACAGGCTTTTCTCACCATGGCGCGGGAGCTGCCGAATCTGCGCGCCCGCTACGACAACATCGCCGGGATTTCCATCGGCGTGAACCTCGATGAAGGCCTGCGCCCCATCGGCGCAACCCTGCTTTCCATCCGCCACAAACCGTTCACCAATGGCACCTTCCTGAGCAAACTGTTCGGGAAGGACAGCCGCGAGGACGAGCAGGGCATCGCCCCCCTTCACGAACTACCGTTTAAACGCCTCTACGGACCGCTTGGAAGTATGGAATCCTTCACCCGTGAGGCTCCGGAGCTGTACCCGCTGTTTAAGGACCTCGACATCATCCTCAAAGACATCACCAAACCGATCGCGCAGATCCTCACCCAGTATCTGCAGGTCAACACCCGCCCGCTGGCCGGGCTGGGCGACGAGGTGGTCTTCTACCTCAACGGCGCGCGGATGATGAAGCGGCTGCTCGCCGCCGGCCTGCCGGTCTGCCGCCCGGAGATCGCGCCCATGGCGGAACGCGTCTGCGAGCTCGACGGCTTCTACAACATCAACCTGGCCCTGGACCTGCTGGCGGCGCAGGGGCCGAAACCCCTGGCCAAATCCATCGTCCGCAACAGCATCCATTTCGGCGGGCAGGGCCGGATCTTCATCCTCACCGGCCCCAATCGCGGCGGGAAAACCGTTTTCACCCGGGCCGTCGGGCTGGCGCAGGTCCTGTTCCAGGCGGGTTTGTTCGTGCCCGGCACCCGTGCGCGGATCAGCCCGGTGGAGGGAATCCTCTCGCACTTCCCGACCGAGGAACAACCGAACCTGGATGCCGGGCGCCTGGGCGAGGAAGCCGGCCGGCTCCACGACGTCTTCCGCCGAATCACCCGCCACAGCCTGGTGCTCCTGAACGAATCGCTATCCACCACCAGCCCGGGCGAGGGCGTATACCTGGCGCGCGACGTTGTGCGTGCGATCCGGATGATCGGGGCGCACGCGATCTACGCAACGCATCTGCACGAACTCGGCGACGTCGCCCGGATCAACGAAGACACCCCCGGCGACAGCTTGGCGGCGAGCCTGGTGGCCGGAAGCGAGACCATCGCCGGCGCGGAGGACGGCGCGTCTTCCGTCCGCCGCACGTATGAAATCCGGCCGGGGCCGCCGCAGGGCTTGAGCTATGCGCGCGATATCGCCCGCAAGTACGGGATTGAACTGAATCAGATCCTCGCGACGCTGAAGGAGCGGCGGGTGCTGTGATCCTCCTGGTGTCCCCCCTTTTTCTTCGCGCTGGCTTTTCCGGAGAGTGCGTTTTCACAATGAAAGCGGGGAAGGATTCTGGTGGGGGCCGGCATACAATGGCGCGCATGCGCACTCCGCGATCTTTATGGGAACACTCATCCCCCGCGCCGCCGGTGCGGGTATAATCACCCGACAAATTCCGGCATAAGGAAAAACAACGTGGACCTGATCCTCCAGATCATCGATTTTCTTCTGCATGTGGATGTATACCTTAGCGAGATTATCGTGCGCTACGGGGCCTGGACTCTGGCACTGCTTTTCCTGATCATCTTCTTGGAGACCGGCTTCGTAGTGACTCCCTTCCTGCCGGGAGATTCACTCATTTTTGCGGCCGCCACATTTGCCGCCCGCGGCGCGCTCGATATTTGGGCGATATTCCTCCTGCTTTCTGTCGCCGCCGTTGCGGGAGACACGGTGAATTATTGGATCGGCCACCGGGTCGGAGCCAAGGCATACAGCGGCGAAGTCAAATGGGTTAAACAAGAATATCTGGAGCGGACGCATAAATTTTTTGAAAAGCACGGCGGCCGGGCGATCTTCCTGGCGCGTTTTGTGCCGATTATCCGCACCTTTGTGCCGTTCGTGGCGGGAATCAGTCAGATGCCTTACGGCTTTTTCATCCGCTGGAATATCATCGGCGGAATAACCTGGGTGGCCGTTTTCACCTTTCTGGGCTTCTTTTTCGGCAATATCCCCTTCGTGCAACAAAATTTTGAGCTGGTCATCCTGGCCATTATCGTGATCTCCGTCATACCGGCGTTCATCGAGGCCTGGAACGTCAGGAAGGATTCCCAGAAATCTAAAACGGACGTGACCGGAAGCGAAGCCGGGTAAACCGCCGCGCGCGAATCGGCCATCCGGCGGCGTGCGATTTCTTTCTGAGTTCGATGCCTCCTCCCCCTTCCCGTAATTCGGGAAGGTTTTTTCATCGTGCGTGGTTATGAATAGAACGCAGGATAGGGGATTGGAACGGTCACGCGAAAGGAAACGCCCCCCGGTTGTCCTCCCATTTGCCACCGTAACACTCAAACAAAAGAGATCATCTATCGAGGGGCAAACGGGGGAACCTGCCCTTGGGGTTATGGTACAATTCCAAAAAGCGGCGGAAAAGTTACCGCCCCCCCGGTTCTCTGTTTTGCAAATTCCTTTGGAAAAGATCGGGTTGCATAATGCTTAACGGCCTGTCTCCAGGCCGGTTAGTTCTTTTCATAAAAAGGCCTTTCCCGATGCCACAGATTTCAACGGAAAACATCACCAAGATCTTCCGCGTTCCCACCAGGGCGCCGGTCCGGGCCGGAGCCGTGGCGCATCGCTTCCGCACCAAATCCGAATTCTCAAAGGCGGTCGATTCGATTAGCGTTTTCATCGAATCCGGTGAAAGTGCCGCCTACTACCCAACCATGCTGCTACTGGATAAAATATCTCCACCGCCGCCGATCAGCCGCCTCACCCCGCGGACCGGCCTTTGGCGGCATCCTTGCCGGCCGTACGGGTATGGAGACGCTGCCTGATCTCCTGCCGGGGGACCGGATCCTGACCTTCAAAAGGAGCGCGATATGAGAGTGCTGCTGATCGGTTCGGGAGGGCGGGAACACACGCTGGCATGGAAACTGGCCCAATCTCCACTCCTAAAAGCACTTTTCATCGCGCCCGGCAACGCCGGCACCGCGCGCCTCAACGCGCCGGGAGTGGAGATCGCCAATCTGCCCATCGACGTAAAAGAGAAACCGGCCCTGGTCGCCTCGGCGCTTGAAAAAAAGATCGACCTGGTGGTGATCGGACCGGAAGCGCCCTTGGCCGCCGGTCTCGCGGACGATTTCCGCGCCAAAGGGCTGCCCGTTTTTGGGCCGTCGCGGACGGCCGCGGAGATTGAAAGTTCGAAAGTCTTCGCCAAAGAATTCATGCAGCGGCGCAAAATCCCTTCCGCAAAATTCTTGGTATTCCGCGATTTCGACAAGGCGCTGCGCTACATCCAGGATCTGGAACGGCCGGTGGTGATCAAAGCCTCGGGCCTCGCCGCCGGCAAAGGCGTGATCCTTCCGGAAAACCCCGCGCAGGCGGAGGCCGCGCTGCGCCAGATCATGATTGATAAGGTGTTTGGTTCCGCCGGCAACGAAGTAGTGCTCGAGGAAAAACTTAGCGGGCCGGAAGTTTCGTTGTTCGGGTTCACCGACGGCACGACGCTGAAATCCACCATCCCCGCCCAGGACCACAAACGCGTCTTCGACCGCGACCGCGGGCCGAACACCGGCGGCATGGGCGCCTACGCTCCCGTCCCCGTGTGCGCCCCGGCGATGGCCGAAAAAATCGAGCGCAGCGTGCTCCAGCCGGCCGTCGACGGATTGCGTGAGGAAGGACGCCCGTTCGTCGGCGTACTGTATGGCGGCCTGATGCTCACCAATAAGGGGCCCAAGGTGATCGAATTCAACTGCCGGTTCGGGGATCCGGAGACTCAAGTGATCCTGCCGCTGTTGGAAAGCGACCTGCTCGAGATCCTTATGGCCTGCGCGACGGGGCGGTTGGCGGACGTGGACATCCGCTGGAGCAAGGGCGCGGCGGCATGCGTCGTCATCGCTTCGGAGGGCTACCCGGGCAAGTATCCCGTCGGGCGGCCGATTGCCGGGCTCGAGGAAACTCCGGCGAACGCCTTTATCTTCCACGCCGGCACCCGGGAACAGGACGGCCAAATCGTCACCGCCGGCGGGCGCGTTTTATGCGTCACCGGATGGGGCGAAAATATCGCGGAGGCGTTAAAATCGGCCTATGCGGCCATCGGGCCGATCCATTTCGAGGGGATGCACTTCCGCAAGGATATCGGCCGACGGGCCGTCACGACGACACTCCATGCCTAAACCCACTCCCGCCCCCGCGCAAAAATCCGATTACGCCGCCGCCGGCGTGGATATGGACGTTAAGTACCGGGCGGTGCAGATGATGACCGCCGCGGTGAAATCCACGTACGGGCCGGAAGTGCTGGCCGGCATCGGCGCGTTCGGCGGCCTGTTCGACGCGAGCGGGATCCTGCGGGAAATGCGCGCCCCGGTCCTGGTCGGCTCGACCGACGGCGTGGGCACCAAGGTCAAGCTCGCGGCACAGACCGGCCGCTGCGCCCCGCTCGGTGAAGACATCGTCAACCATTGCATTAACGACATCCTCGTCCAGGGCGCGCGCCCGCTTTTCTTCCTGGATTATTTTGCGTCTTCCAAATTGGATCCCGTGATCATCGCCGACGTCGTCGGCGGGATGGCCAAGGCCTGCCGCGAGGCGGGCTGCGCCCTGATCGGCGGTGAAACGGCCGAGATGCCCGGGGTGTATCAGCCCGGCGAATTCGACGTGGCCGGAACGATCGTCGGCGCGGTCGACCGCGAACGCATCCTTCCGAAGAAGGATCTGCGCCCGGGCGATGTGCTCATCGGCATACGATCCACGGGCCCGCACACCAACGGGTACTCGCTGATCCGCAAGATTTTCGAGGGCACGCCGCTCGATACGGTTCTGCCCGAGCTCGGCATGCCGCTCGCGGATGCGCTGCTCGCGCCGCACCGCTCCTACCTGCCGCTCCTGGCGCCGCTCCTGGCGATGGATGCTTCGCCCATCAAAGCGCTGGCGCACCTCACCGGCGGCGGTTGGATCGAAAATCCCATCCGGGTGTTCCCGGAGGGGATCGGCGCCGAAGTGAAGCTAGGGTCGTGGCCCGTTCCCGCGCTCTTCTCGGTCATCCAGCGCCGGGGGGAAGTCAACCCGGCCGAGATGTACCGTGTGTTCAATATGGGGATCGGCATGCTGGTGGCGGCCGCATCACCGGATGCGGAACGGGTGCGCGCGGCGATCCCGGAGGAAACCTGGATCGTCGGCGAGTTGACCGCCGGCGAGTGCAAGGTCATTCTGAAATAACAAGGAGATATCGTGTCAAAGGAAATCACGCTCCGCTACGGCGCCAATCCCAACCAGGTTCCGGCCCGGGCCTACCGGAAGAACGGTGAACTCCCGATCCAGGCGCTGAACAGCGCACCGGGATATATCAACCTGCTCGACGCGCTTAATTCCTGGCAGCTGGTGAGAGAATTGAAGCAGGCGACCGGGCTGCCGGCCGCGGCTTCCTTCAAGCACGTCAGCCCGTCCGGCGCGGCGGTCGGCATCCCGCTCTCCGAGCCTTTGCGCAAAGCGTATTGGGTGAGCGACCTCGAGCTTTCGCCGCTGGCCGCCGCTTACGCCCGCGCCCGCGGCGTGGACCGGATGTCCTCCTTCGGAGATTGGATCGCCCTCTCCGACCCGGTCGACGCCTCCACGGCGTCTCTGATCAGCCGCGAGGTGTCCGATGGGATCATCGCCCCGGCCTACGCGCCCGAAGCGCTGGCGAAGCTCTCCGCCAAGAAAGGCGGCAAATACGTCATCCTGAAGATCGACCCCGAATTCGCGCCGGAACCCGTGGAAAGCCGGGAGGTGTTCGGGATCACGCTGGAGCAGCGCCGCAACGACCGTCCCGTGAGCCGGGCGGATTTCCAAAACATCGTCACCCGCAAGAAGGATCTGCCGGACAACGCCGTGCGCGATATGCTGATCGCCTGGATCGCGCTCAAGTACACCCAATCCAACTCGGTGTGTTTTGCGGTGGACGGGCAGGTCATCGGAGTCGGCGCGGGGCAGCAATCGCGCATCCACTGCACCCGGTTGGCGGGGGTCAAGGCGGATTTATGGCGTCTGCGCCAGCATCCCGCCGTGCTCGGGCTGAAGTTCCGCCCCGGGGTCAAGCGGCCCGACCGCGACAACGCCATCGATCAATTCCTGCGCGATGACGTCACGCCGGCCGAAAAGCGCGGCTGGAAGGAAACCTTCGCCGAAATGCCGGATCCGCTGACGGCGGTTGAAAAGCGGCGCTTCCTGGACGGCCTGCAGGAAGTCGTCCTCGGCTCCGACGCCTTCTTCCCCTTCCGCGATTCGATCGACCGGGCTTCGCAAAGCGGCGTGCGCTACGTCCTGCAGCCCGGCGGCTCCAACCGCGACGACGCCGTCATCCAGGCCTGTGATGAATACGGCATGACGATGGTATTTTCGGGGATCCGGTTGTTCCATCATTAACGGGACAGCGGATTAGTTTACGATTTTTCATTGCGAGCCCGGCCTGTTCGGGGCGGGCGAAGCAATCTCCTTCTTCCATAAATCGGGGAGATGGCTTCACTTGCATCGGCCGCTCGCAATGGCATCACGCAAGCGAGGGAACTGATGGCTGAGAAAGCCCGCCTGGTGGTTCTAATTTCCGGTTCCGGGACAAATTTGCAGGCCATTCTGGATGCCTGCGCTTCAGGCAGCCTCCCCGCGGACGTGGCGGCCGTCGTCTCGAATAAAAGCGACGCCTTCGGCCTCGAACGCGCGCGGCGCGCGGGCGTGCCGGCGGTCGCGAAACCCCGTCCGAAGGATCAGGACCGCCGGGAGTATGATTCGCAGTTGGCGGACCTGGTAGCCTCATATCATCCGGATTGGGTGATCCTGGCCGGATGGATGCGGGTGCTTACCTCCAACTTCCTGAACCGTTTTCCAAGCCGGGTGATTAATCTGCACCCAGCCCTGCCGGGCACCTTTCCCGGCACCCACGCGATCGAACGCGCCTTTGACGCTTTTCAGCGGGGTGAAATCCGCGACACGGGCGTGATGATCCATCTGGTGCCCGATGAGGGGATCGATAACGGGCCGGTCCTGCGCCATGAAGCTGTGCCGATCCTCGCCGAGGATACGCTCGAGACGCTTGAAGCGCGGGTCCATTCCGTCGAACACCGGCTGCTCGTCGCGGCGATCAAGCAGGTAATTGAGGATAAATAATCCGAATGACTCTGTCATTGCGAGGAGCGAAGCGACCCCGGCCTACCCCACCGGGGCAGGCGAAGCAATCTCCGATCTTCAATACAGGGGAGATTGCTTCACTCCCTACGGTCGCTCGCAATGACAAAATAAAACCAAGGAAGGTTGCGCATGCCGAAAGCGATCCTCTCCGTTCATGATAAAACCGGCCTGGTGGATTTTGCGCGCGGCCTGCAGGCGCTGAAATGGACTCTCCTGGCGTCGGGCGGAACCGCCAAACTCCTGCGCGAGAACAAGATCCCCGTCACTGAAGTCGCCGAGTACACCGGCTCGCCGGAGATCCTGGGCGGCCGGGTGAAGACTCTCCACCCGGCGATTCACGGCGGCCTGCTCGCCCGCGCGAGCGAATCGGACCTTGGGGAACTTAAAAAACTCGGCTGGGATTACATCGACTTGGTGGCGTGCAACCTGTATCCGTTCCAAGAGACAGTCGCCAAACCCGGCGTCTCGCTCGACGAGGCGATCGAAAACATCGATATCGGCGGCGTGACCCTTATTCGCGCGGCGGCCAAGAACCACCAGCGGGTGATCCTGTGCTGTGATCCGGCCGATTACCCGGCGGTGCTGGAAGGTTTGCGCGCGGGTACGGTCGACGAAGCAGCGCGCCGGAAACTCGCGGTAAAGGGCTTCGGGATAACGGCCGACTACGACGCGGCAATTGATAGCTACCTCGCCGGCGACGATGCGCCGCTGCGGATCCTTGCCCACCCGCAGCAGAAACTCCGCTATGGTGAAAATCCGCATCAGACCGCGGCGATCTACACCTTTAAACCCGGCGCCGGCCCCCTGGGCGGGAAGGTGCTGCAAGGCAAGGGCCTTTCCTACACCAACCTGCTGGACCTGGACGGAGCCTGGCGGGCGGTTACAACCTACGAACGCCCGACCGTGGTGATCGTCAAGCATGTCTCCCCATGCGGGATTGCATGCGCGGATGCGCTTCCCGATGCGTTCCGCGGCGCGCTTGCCTCGGATCCGGTCTCGGCCTACGGCGGCGTGGTCGCGGCCAACCGGACGGTTGACGAAGCCACCGTGAAGGCGATGGGGAACCTGTTTATTGAATGCGTCATCGCGCCCGGATTTTCCGCCGGCGCGCGCGCGGAACTCGCCAAGCGCAAGAAATGCCGGCTGCTGGAAATGCCGGACATGGTCATCGAACCCAAATTCGAGTTCCGCTCGGTGACGCGCGGGGTGCTGATGCAGGCTTCGGATTTCGGCGATCCGGCCGGGACACCGGAATGGCAGGTTGTCAGCCGGCGCGCTCCGACGGCGGAGGAACTGAAGGATCTTCACTTCGCCTGGAAGGCCTGCCAATTCGTCGAATCCAATGCGATCGTCTTCGCCCACAGCGAAGCCACGGTCGGCATCGGCGGCGGGCAGCCGAACCGCGTGGATTGCGTGCGCATCGCCGCCCAGCGCGCGGGGGAAAAAGCCCAGGGCGCGGTGATGGCTTCAGATGCGTTCTTCCCATTCCCGGATTCGGTCCAGGTGGCCGCGGAAGCCGGAATCACCGCGGCGGTGCATCCCGGCGGATCGGTGCGCGACGCCGAAGCGATTGCCGCGGCCGACGCGGCTGGGATGGCCATGGTCGTCACCGGCGTCCGACACTTCCGGCATTGATGCTGCAAAGTGGGTTGCGAAGTACCGCAACCCACTTTGCTAACAGGTGGTCGAGCCCTGCCCCGGCTCCGCCGTGGCGGGACTCGACCACCAGATATACCCAGGAGGCACATGAACGAAGAACTCTTCCAATCCCATGAAGCGCTGACCTTCGATGATCTGTTGATCGTCCCCGGGTACACCTCGGTCCTTCCGGACCAGACCGACGTGCACGCACGGCTTACCCGCGATATCCCGCTCACCATCCCGATCATCTCGGCCGCGATGGATACGGTCACCGAGGCACGGATGGCGATCGCCCTCGCACGGGAAGGCGGGCTGGGGATCATCCACCGCAACCTTTCGGTCCAGGACCAGGCGGCCTTCGTCGAACAGGTCAAACGGTCCGAATCCGGGATGATCACCGACCCGGTCACACTGGATCCCTCCGCCACGCTTCAGGAAGCAGAAGACCTGATGGCCAAATTCCACATTTCGGGCATTCCGATCACCGAAAAAGGCAGCGGAGGCAAGCTGGTCGGGATCCTGACCAACCGCGACATCCGCTTCCTCGAAGCGGGGGATTTTCACAAGCCGGTCTCCGAATTCATGACCCGCGAACAGCTGGTCACCGCGCCGGTCGGGACGACCCTCGAGCAGGCAAAAGCCATTCTGCAAAAGCACCGCATCGAAAAACTTCCCTTGGTCGATTCCAGCGGCAAGTTGAAGGGATTGATCACCGTCAAGGACATCCAGAAGAAGATGGATTTCCCGAACGCCGCGGTCGATTCCCAGGGAAGGCTGCGGGCGGGTGCGGCGGTCGGGGTGGGTGCGGATCTTGAAGCCCGCGCCGAAGCCCTGGTGGATGCCGGCGTGGACCTGCTGGCGATCGACACCGCTCACGGCCACTCCGCCGGCGTGCTTCAGGCTCTCAGCCGGATAAAAAAGAAGTGGCCGAAACTTCCGGTGACGGCCGGGAACGTGGTCACAGCCGAGGCCACCGAGGCGCTGATCGCCGCCGGGGCCGACGCGATCAAGGTCGGAGTCGGGGCGGGTTCGATCTGCACCACCCGTATCATCGCCGGGGCGGGCATGCCGCAGATGACCGCCATCTGGCAGTGCGCGCGCGCCGCGCGCCCCAAGGGCATTCCGATCATCGCCGACGGAGGCATTAAATACTCGGGGGATATTGTCAAGGCGCTTGTCGCCGGCGCCAGCGTGGTCATGCTCGGCGCACTGCTGGCCGGACTCGAGGAATCCCCGGGTGAGGTGGTGCTTTACGAAGGCCGCCGGTTCAAGGAGCATCGCGGGATGGGTTCACTCGGCGCGATGCAGGGTTTTGGACGCGACCGGTATGCCACGGCCCAGGGCGAAGGCAGCGGAAGCGGGAAGCTCGTCCCGGAGGGGATCGAGGGAATGGTCGCCTACAAGGGAAAACTGCCGGAGTACATTTACCAGCTGGTCGGCGGGCTGCGCTCGGGAATGGGCTACGCCGGCGCGGCGACTCTTGCGGACCTGCGGGACAAAACCGGCCTGGTCAAGATATCTCACGCCGGGTTGATCGAGAGCCACCCGCATGATGTCATGATCACCAAGGAAGCGCCGAATTATCAATCACCGAGATCGTAAAAAGAAATCCCTACCGAAATGTCATGCCGAGCGTCGGCCCGAATACCGGACGCCTTTAGGGAGGGAGCCGGCGCGAAGCATCTCAATTCGGTTTTTAGAAGAGATCTTTCGGCCTCGCTTCGCCCGGCCTCAGGATGACAATCCGAAACAAAATACAACCGCCATCGCTGAGCACGGATACAGGGATAAAAAAACCACCGCTTCTCGCAGTGGTTTTTTTATGGAAAGTTGCGTTTCTGACAGTTGTAGATTGGCCACAATAGGCACACATCGCATAAATAAACAAACTATCTTCGATTGGGTTTGTAACATCAACGCTATTTTGTGCCCTTTTGTGTTTTTTGTGGTGGTTTTTCGAATTTCCGCGAACGTCGGCCGCGGCTTTTTGATATTTATCTCAGCCTGGATCTTCTCCGAGGGCGCCTCGGTTTTTAATTTCCTCGGCCTCGGTTTTCCCCTTCGCGTCCTTTTGCGTTTTTTCACTTCGCGCCGGCTCGGACGGTTCGGTGTACGGCCAGGGCATCGGCTCGGGCACCCGCGTTCGGTTGCGTCCTTTATCCTTGGCGTCGTACAGCCAGCGGTCCGCTTCGTCGATCAGCCGATGCACGTCGTTGGCGTCCTCCGGGAAAGTCGCCCCGCCCGCCGAAACGGTGATTGAGATCGATTTGTCATCCACCGCGAACGGCTGCAGGGCGATTCCCTGCCGCAGCCGCTCGCCCACGCCGGCCAGCGAACTGGCGGGCGTACCAGGCAGGATGACCGCAAACTCCTCACCGCCGTAGCGCGCGAGAATATCGACCGCGCGCAGCTCGTCCTTGATCCGGCGCGCAACCATCTGCAGGATCCGGTCCCCGACCGGGTGGCCGTGGGTGTCGTTGACCAATTTGAAATGATCAATGTCGAAGATGAGCAGCGAAACCGGGTACCCGATCCGGCGCGCGCGGTCGATCTCCAGCTGCAGTTGCTCATGGAAGTAGCGCCGGTTGTAGATCCCGGTGACGAAATCTGTTATCGAGGCTTGTTCCACCTCGCCGAAGGTCAGCGCGTTGAGCAGTGCCAGGGCGGCGTGGCCGGCCAGGCTTTCCAGGCGGGCGGCGTGGTCGGCGGAATAATAGCCGCGCTCGGCTTTATCCATCGAGAGGAATCCGAGCAGTTGATCGCCCGTCACCAGCGGCGCGCCGACCCACGAACCCACGTGCCAGGTCGGGCCGATCGATTGCCAGGCCGGATCGGTCTGTACGTCGGCGATGAAGTGCGGGTGGCGTGTGTCGGCCATGTGTTGGATGCCGCTCAGGCGTTCGATCGGCAGGTCCAGCCGGGCGATCCACTCCGTGAGTCCGAAGCGTTCGTATCCGCGGTGGGAAGCCACGCGAACCCTATCACCCTGCAGCAGCATGACATTGGCGCTGTCGAACGGGACCACCCGGCCGATTTGCTCCAGCAGCGTTTCGAGGATCGTGCCCGCGCGCAGCGAACCGGAAAGGATCAACCCGATGTCGCGCAGAGTCTCGGCCAGGATCCGCTGCTGATGCTCGCTCTCATAGAGCCGTGCATTCACCAGCGCCAGGGCGGCCTGCTCGGCGGGCACCCGCA
The DNA here is from genome assembly GCA_034430775.1 of Anaerolineales bacterium. Lineage (GTDB taxonomy): Bacteria > Chloroflexota > Anaerolineae > Anaerolineales > RBG-16-64-43 > JAFGKK01. Next base: position 43,232 of record DAOUDU010000165.1, read on the forward strand.
GGCGCTGGAGTTCGAGCGCGGAAAACATCCGGGTATTCTGGCGGCTGAACAGCCGCAGGAGGCCAAGTGCCTTGCCGCCCGCCCATAATGGAATCATCAGCACCGCGCCGTAATGCAGCTGGCGCAGGATGGCCGCCTCGCTGGGGGGGCACCCCGGATCGTCGATCTGCAGCAGCAGCGGGTCGCTACCTTTTAGCACCTGCCCGCTGACCGGAGAATCCGCGAGCGAATACCCGGCGCCGAATTCGTGGTCAGTCCGCTCGCCGAACGCGGAATACGCTGCGAGCGTCCGGACCTGCCCCTGCTCCATATCGACCGAAGAGATGACGCAGGCGTCCATCCGCGCCGTCCAGACCAAAAGGACCGCGATCTGCTGCAACAGCTCCTCGAGGTCCAGAGTCGAGGTGACGACGCGCGCCATATCGACGATCATCCGCAGGTCGGATTCCCGCTGGCGGCTTTCTTCCAAAAGGCGGAGGCGTTCGATCGTCCCGGCCGCCTGGACTGCGTAAAGCGTCAGCCCGTCCATCTCCGCCTGTGAGAAGGTATGCGGGAGCGAATAGCGGACCGACAGCACGCCGATCACCTGGCTGCGGATTTTAAGCGGCAGGCCGACCAGGGTGACAACACCTTTGGCGCGCAGCAGTTCGCGTTCCTCAGGCGGCGTCAGTTCATCCGTCATCAGCACTTTCGGCGTCCCGCCGGCGAGGATTTCCGAAACAAGGGATTCCGGGTGCGGGACGGTTTCATCGAGAATCTCGCGCCCGGCGTTATCCACCCCATGGCTCAGGGTAATCTTGCCCTCCGAATCGATCAGGTACACGATCGCCGACTGTGCGGTGGTCGCCATCAAGGCGAATTTGGCCGTCAGTTCCAATGCCTGGGGGAAGGTGGTGGCGGCGATGATCCGGCTGCCGAATTCGTAGAACCGGGTGAGTTGGATGTTCGCCGTCTGGGATTGCGCGAACAGGCGCGAACCGAAAAGCAGCACGGCGATGTGCCCGGCCAGCGATTCCAGCCAGGCGGTTTCTTCCGGGCTGAACCGGTGTGTCGCCGAATCGGAAAGATCCAGCACCCCTAAAATTTGCCCGCCGGAAATCAGCGGCAGGCTGACCTGGGAATTCATACCCAATCCGTTTGGTTGCTCGCCCAGGATCGGCTCGTCGGCGGCGTTTTCCACGACGATCATCTTCCGGGATTGGTACGCCCGCCCGGTGACGACTTCGCCAATCACGAGCCTGCGCCGCCGCTCCCCCGGTCCGTTGTGTTGGCCGGCTTCCGCCATCAGATGCAGAACCTCGCCGCCGTCGCCGGTGAGGTAGATCGCGGCGGAGGGCATGCCGCTGAATGTCATCGCGGCTTCGAGCAGGTCCGGAAGAAGGTTTTCGATGCTGCGAATGCTGGCGGATTTTTCGACCAGCTTGCCGAGGAAATCCAAAAGCTCGGAGAGGGATTTTCCAAACGGCGAGGACTCGACACGAAGGGGATCGGTCATGGGGAAACCGTAGTGGCAAGCGCCGCTGCGCGCAGCGCACGGACAGCCTCACCGATGGGGGCATCCGAGCGGAATACGGAGGTGCCGGATACCAGAACGCTGGCGCCCGCCTCCGCCAAAGCGGCGGCGTTGCCGGTAAAAATGCCTCCGTCGACTTCCAACTCCGCTTTGGAGTTTGCGGCCGTCAGCCATTCTCGGATGCGTTTCACGCGTGCCACGCTTTCCGGCAGGAACTTCTGGCCGCCGAATCCCGGCTCGACCGACATCACCAGGATCACGTCCGCAAACGCCATGCCGGCTTGGATCGAAAGCAACGGGGTTTTCGGGCGCAAGGTCAGCCCGCTGCGCGCCCCCTGTGTGCGGATCGCCTTCAGCGTGCCGAGTACATCCTTGGAAGCTTCCACTTGGATGGTGATGATGTCGGCTCCGGCCGACGCAAACCGGGGAACGAAGCGCTCGGGTTCATCGATCATGAGATGAACATCGACGATGGCGCCGGCCGCATGCACCATTGGCGCCAGGGCTTCGACGACGACCGGTCCGACGGAAATATTCGGGACGAATTGACCGTCCATGACGTCCATATGGATGAATTCCGCGCCGGCGTCGAGCGCCTGCGTGATCTGATCCCCCAGATGAAGGAAATCGGCGGCCAGAATGGACGGGGCTATTTTTATCGACCGTACCATGATCCGCCTTTGCCGAATGGAATTTGGTCCGGCCGCCACCATGTGGGCGGTCCATTCCATGATCCCCCGTGCTGGCTTTCCTTGGGCATAAGGTTAATTCTACTCCTAATGGAAAAAAAGCATTCTTGGGGAAAAATTGCGGCATTTTACCGCGATTCTGCCCGGTGAAAGACCCGCACCTTCACGGCAGGGACAAAGCCGGCATGACAGACCGAAATGCCGGTCTTGAAGACCGCTTCGGTCTATTGACTATCCCTGGGCTTCGGCGATGATTGCCGCAATGGCTGCACCTATGCCCGAGCCGTCCTTGATCAGGCTGGTGGTCACCCGGCGGGCTCCCGGCCCCAAGCAGGCCTCCACCCCCGCGCGGATGCCTGCTTCGTAACCCGGCATTTTTGCATAGAGCGAGCCGTCGATGGCCACCGTATGCTCCTGCGTCAGCCCGGGATCAAGATAGTGCAGGATGCCCGCGTACGTGGCGCCTACCAGCCGGGCGGAGCGTCCGGTGACGCTCGCGACCAGCTTCCGGAGCGCCAGAAGCGATTCATTCGTCAGCCCCGTCAGGCTCAGCCGGGTTTCCATCACGCTTTTCGTATTCTCGCACCCCGGACCATCCTTGAGCACATGTCCCAAGTCGACTCCGGTAAGCGTTCCGCGATCCCAGCTTCGGTTTCCGGCGGGAAGCAACCCTTCGGCTGCCATCATGCGCAGCGCGGCCAGCACCACCTCTCCGAGGTAGGCGCCCGAAACCATCTTTTCCAGTAACTGTTCCCCGGGGCGGACGCTTGTCTCGTTCACCATACGGTCGAAGGAGGTGAGCGTCACGCCATCAAAGCTGCCCGCCTCCATATTCACAATCATGGGTTGCCCTGTAAGCGGATGGCGGGGCTCCAGATAACAGGTATTGTGACCTGTTCCACAGATGCTGCCGAGATCGACTCCCCGCAGCTGGTAAGCGGCCGCGAGCAGCGTTCCAACCGTATCGTTGATCACCGCCCGGGGCCGGACGTTGCGCACACCCTGGCGCTCCAGCGCCGCCGCCAGCAACGGCGTCACATCCCGCCCCTCGACACCGCTTGTCCGGATCTCCTTGGTCCATTGGATCAGCACCGCCCGATTGATGCCCTCCTGCCGGCAGGGGAAGGAGAACGTATGCCCGAGCGGCAGCGGGGACGTATCGCCCGCCAGCACATCCACTACGTGACGCGCGATGAAATCGAAGAGCTCCTCCGCCCGGGTTTCCGCAAGGGTATAGTCGTAGGCGCCCTTCGGATCCTTCAGGCAGACGGCGCTGGATTTGCCGCGCCGCACCTGTCCGTCGGCCAGGCGGATCTTGAGTATCCGGACATTGGTGCCGCCGAAGTCGATCGCCACGGCCTCGCCCCGCTCGGAGCCGGTCGGCCGGGCGATGTAGGAAGGAAGCATGCGGAGCGAACTCGGCCGTCCAGCCAAGCCGTCGCGCATGGCGGCTTCGAAGCGCGCGGCGACCTCTTGCAGCGCTTCCGATGTGAGGTCAAGCTGATTGCACGCCTGCTCCACCAATTCAGTAAGTCCCATTATCCGCTCCTGCGCGAGGTTTCACGGTTCTGTCATACCCTGTGGTTCGCTGGGTATTACCAGCTTTTTTCTTTAGGAAGGGGAATTTTATTGCCCAATGGACGCCTATTCATTCTTACGTCCGGTTATATGAGATGTGGTACATTTTACCCGATCCCATACCGAAGAAGAATCCTTCGAAGACTCTCACACATACTTGCCCCTGTGGGGCTTCTCACCGGGCAATCATAGCAGGGCGGTGAAGGTCGGGGTTTTTGGAACTTGCGCGATCCTGAAGCAAGGAAACCATGCATGCCGATGTTTACCCGGCGTGATGGGCGTGCAAGCGGAACCGCTCTTTACGAAGGACGTTAGCGGCCGCGGAAACGTATTTTGCAAAAACTGCCGAACCCCAGCTTATGGTCGGCGAATTCCCGGAAGCCTATGGCGCCTTCTGGACGAAGAGTGGTGTCGAATCGAGAACAAGTGGCAGAATGCCGTCGGAAGATTCGAGCACAAGGGTTTCCGGAGTATTCATGCCGGTCTGGGTCGGCGTGCGGGTGATGAGGGCCTTGGCGGCATCGACGGAAAGTTGGATGGAGACGGTAGGCGGAATCTCGCCCGGGAAATAAAGTCCGCCATCGTCATACCACAGCACCCAGATCGGCCCGGACGGCAGGGTGAAGCGATACGCCCAGACGCCTGAGCCGAGGTCAATTTTTTCCACCGCCGTGAATCCCATGATCTTTTCGTTTACCAATTGGACGGCGAAAAAAGCCGGACGGGGCGAACCCGGCGCGCGGAAACCCGGCAGCGAATCGCCTACCTGTTGTCCGGTGGGCTTTGTGTCCATCATCCCCATGAACATAGAGGTCCCGGCCAACGGAACACCCAAAGCGTCCGCTCCAGGCACATTGGTTTTCCAATCCTCGAGGTTGCCGACGTTGATGCCAAGCAGTCCTGCATGGGCCGAGACGATGATCTTCCTGACCAGACCGTCTGCCATCCGGGCATACAACCAGGACTTGGCTTCCGCATGGCCGGCGGCGCCCGGATCGGCGATGCGTTTCAACGTCTCGATGACCCGATCGATATTCTCGGCGGTGGCGGGCCAGGCCGGCCGGCCGTTGTAGCCGACCAACGCCGACATGCTGAAGGCATCTCCGATCCACAACGGTTTACCGCCGCAGCCATTCATCTCCAATTGCTCCCGCAGCCAGGCGGCCGTGGGCGGGATCTCGGTGTAATCTCCCAGACTGTGGAAGTCGACGATGTCGTAGGCATCGCATGCCGCCAGGATATCCTTAATTTCCGGGACGCTCTTGCGGATGCCGGTCTGCGGCGTCGACAGGCGCCGCTGCAGTTCGACCGCATCCGGATCGCCGTCGAATACGTCCACCATCAGGATGGCCACCAGCAATACTTTCGCTTGCGGGTCGGCTGCGTGAATAGCCGGGTAGGCGAGGCGCAGCAGGCGAACATAATCTTCCGCATTGGAAGGCCAATAGCCGGTGAACTCGCGCTCGATGCCGAAATGATGAACCGGATACAGCAAGCCGGGAGCGTCATCCGTTCCATCGCCGTCGTATCGCTCGACGAAACGTCCAACAAATTCCGTGTACGCATTAATATATTCTTCTTTGGGGAAGGAATTGCCCTTGTGGAACAAGGCGGGAGGATCCACGGAAGCCCAGGGCGATTCGGCGGAAATGAGCAGTTGGATACCGGTAAACCCGGCCGCCTGGTATTCAGCCACCAGGTTGTCCAGCGGTTCCCAATTGTATTCGCCGGGCTTTTTTTCGATCAGTCCCCACATCCCGAAGATGGGTTGAGGCTTCGCGTAGGTCACATGGGTGGGAGCATAGGCTGCGGCGAGTCCGGGAATGGCATACTCAAGCGCGATGGTGAACGAGGATTCCTCTGCATCCGGGGCGATCGTCGATGCAGCGGAGGGCGCCAACGGGGTCAGTGTTGCGGCGATGGGCGATTCCACGCAAGCCACGGAAAGCGCGAAAAAGGCGAGTAGGAGTATTTTCCATCGTTTCATTTTTATTTCCCGGTCAACAATCCCTGTGATTGCGGCAAAGCGGCCGGCCGCCTTTTTTACCCCCGTACACGAAAATTTATCCAATCCATGACCCTGCCGGCCTCAGGCATTCGCGAGTAAACCCGTCTTGTGTGCCGTATAAATATCGGCTTCGATCATGAAATTATCCTTATAAAAATGATGCGTGAAATAGATGTTGCCGTGGATATCCATCGAAGCTTCCCCCGCAAAAGGGGAAAACATCTTTTCGGGTTCGCCCCATCCGCTCTCTCCCCTTTTCGAACGCCAGAGTTCCAGATGACCGACCTGGCGCGTGAACCATAATTCGTTCCCGTCCGGCGAGATAAACGGCCAACCGTCCGTGTCGGGCGAATTCAGGATGGCGAGATTTACCGGCTCCTGCCAATCGCCGTCCACCTTTGTGGAAAGCCAGATATCGTATCCCCCCTTCCCGCCCGGCCGGGCCGAGTGGAAATACATCTCCCGCCCGTCGGCGGTGATATGCAGTTCGCCCACTTCGTATTCCGGACGGAAATCCGCAAGTTTCACGTTTTGCCACGCCCCGTCGACGAATTCGGCCGTATACCACGGCATGCCGGTATGGCCTTCCCTCGCGGAACAAAACCAAATTCTGTTTCCCAGGACAAATCCGCATCCATCCAGGGAAGGCTTGCCGGGATCCTGCAATGTCACGCGGTCAGCCGGGCCCCACCCGTCGCCGGCTTTTCGGAAAACATAGATGCCGGTCACGCCGTCGAGAGCCTGCTCCACGGCGGGCCGATTGGCGTCCGGCGTAAACCAGACGTACAGGGTATTCCCGTCCGGCAACACAAAGGCGGAGTCTTCCGCCCCGAGGGTATTCACCGGATAGGGCAAGGGGACGGGGGTTGTGTATTCATCGGTCAGCGATAGAGGCGGGTACATATCCGTCTTGGGAGTTATTTTCACATGGTCCGTGGGGATGAGGCTTTCCCTATCCGGAGTCGCCGTCCAGGAAGGCGCGCTTCCGCTGCAACCGGCCGCCGCCAGGAGGATGGCGGGCCAGATGGTAAAACCGAACCGCATTTTTGCCTCTCGATTCATGTCTGCAAGGTAAACCCATACGCCCGGATAATCCGGCGCACGACATGCCCGTTCCCATCCGCGGGAGGGATTTTCCAGTCGGTCCAACGAACGGCGGCTCAGCCGCATACCGGCCAGGCCGGACCATGTTTATTATACTTTGCCCGCGGCCGAAGATTATCCCGGCGAAAACGCTGCTCGGTGTTGTTTTTGGTATCAGCGGTACAGTTTTTGGCTGCTCCA
>DAOUDU010000166.1:0-22774 GCA_034430775.1 Anaerolineales bacterium
TAGTCAATCACTTAGGAGACAGTGATTCTTTCAGCTGTGCAATGATGATAATTGGGGACAGATGGGAGGAAATCATGACGGCAAAGATAAAGATCGGCCGCAACCATCAAAGAACGGGTGGAAATCACCGGCCGGGAATCCGAAACGGTTGGATTCTTCCCGTCTTCATCGGCGGCGTATTGCTTGTGCTGGCGATCCTCCTGGTGAACCTGAATGTCCGGGGAACATTCACCGAGTATGCCAATTGCCATTATGTGATTGTCACACAACTGAAAATGGATCCGTTCTTCTGCGACGGATACGATGTAAAGGTCTTCGATGCCACACTCTTCTCGATTCCGGGCATGAAGGGCGTTATGGATCCGACGTTGGAACGGGTCCGCTTGGCCGTCGCGTGGGGTGTGATGCTTCTCTTCGCAAGTGCCAGCCTTTTGCTGACGATCATCATTGTGAATATTAAAACCGTTGTCGGTCTTCTCGCGTTGAGAAAAGAGGAATGGAGAAAGATTCTTGCCGGCGCCCGGGTCTGGCTTGTAGTATTTGTCGTTATCTGCGCGGTCTTCTACTTGGCCGTCGTAAAATAAAATGATCATCGGATTACTGCAAATCCGCAATACCCCATAAGCCTTGGCGGCCGGTCCACGCCAATAACATCTCTAGAGAGATATGCTTTTCCCCGCTTCCGGCTTTCTAATTTCAATCCCGCTATCCGAAAGCTTATCCTCCCACCATTCCGGATGCTCGGTGTGGATCGGGATCAGGATTTCGGGTTTGACCGTACGCACGAATTCCAGGAGTTCATCGCCGCAGGCGTGGCCGGAGGCGTGAAGGGTGCGGGAAGACTTATCCTCCGGGTCGCCGATCAGGTCGAGCCCGAGCCATTGCACCCAGGCCCGTAATCGTCCCAGGTCGGCTTTCTGTTCGTCATCATAAGCCCGGCTGTTGGAAAAGAGATACACGCCGCCGGAGATTCCCTCCAGGTCCGGCAGGTCGTTCAAATCCCACAGGCTGTCGGCGAGGATGAATTCACCGGGCTTTTCGGAGACGTTCCCGGCATGGACAATCGGCGCGTGCCACCCCGCGCGTGTCTCCACCTCCCACGCGCGCGGTTTGGATTTTGGATCGTCAAATAAGCCGACGTTCGATCCGGAATCCGGGGAGGGGAAGAGCTCCGGCTCCATCCGATGCAGGGCGCGAAGAAGGTAGGCGTCCTTCGGTTGGAGCAGGAGCATGCGGTTTGTCGCGCGAGCGGCATCGAGGAACACCTGCAGCCGCTCGACGTTGCGCGGACCGAAATCGGCGATCGCGAGTTTGCCGGCGTAGCGTTCGAGGATCGGCACCACGCGCTCAAGAATTTCCTCCTCGCCGATCCGGCCGGGATCGGATTCCAGATGAGTTCCCTCGCACAGGAGCGCGCGCGGATGCAGCGCGGCCAACGCTTCGGCAAAGGCGCGCGTCTGGCCGCCGCGCCGGCCGTGAAAGCGGATATCTCCGGTGTAGCCCACCCAGCCGGCGGAGCTTTCCACCGCATAGCCGACTGCGCCCGGGATCGAATGATCGACCGGCCAGGCGCGCACGGTCAATCCGGCGATCTGGCCGGGAAAAGCATCCGCCGCGGCAAGCTGCATGCCCTTCCGGCTGCTCCCCGCGCCTTCCCAATAGCCGCGCGCTTCCGCGTTGAGTGCCCCCTCGAGGAAAAGGTACGGCCGCAGTTGATAGGATTCGCTTCGGGCCGATCCAAAGATCCCGCCCTTTTCGGCCCGCGGGCTGGCGTACACCATCTCGCGTTCAAGCGTCGGCTGTCCGGTCACCTGCATCGCGCGCGCGATTGCCGCGCCGGTGCGGGTACACACAATTGGTATCGTTTCGTCCAGATAAGAGACGTCGCCGTTGTGGTCGAGGTGCGCGTGGGAAAGCAGGATCGCATCCACCGCCGGCCGGCCGCCGGTGCGATTTAATTTTCGGTACAAGGGATTTCCGCGCATCCGCGCCCATACCGCCGGCAGTTCGAGGTCTTTGCGGTAGAGGCCCTGGAGCGGCGGGATCAATCCGAGAACGAGCGGGTCAAGCAGTCCGCGCCCCGGCCGCGGCCGCAGGAGCTCGTTATAGTAACGTCCACACGCGTCGAAATCGATCCCAAAATCGAAGAAGATGCGGGCATCGCCGTCTTCCAACAGGATCTTGTTGCCGCCGATTTTTCCGACCGCGCCGTAGCAAGTTATGGTGGGCATGGAATGATTATAAGACCGAGGCGGTCTTTAAGACCGCCTCGGTCTGGGTTGTTTCCATGGGAAAATGGTCTAAAATTCCCCTGCTGATTTCGGTTTCTAAGCCTTTTCACAGGAAGAACGCCTATACTTGTTTCCAGAAATCCATAAAAGCGGCTCATCCCATGCCAACTGTCCTGGTGGTCGACGACGATCAGAAACTCCTTAAAATGCTGCAGCGCACGCTGGCGTATGAAGGATTCTGCGTGTTGACCGCCTGCAACGGTGAAGAGGCGCTGCCGCTTCTCGACTCCCGTTCTCCGGCGCTGCTGATCGTGGATTGGATGATGCCGAAAATGGACGGTCTCCAACTGATCCGCAATCTGCGGGCGGAGTCGAAGAAGATCATGGTCCTGATGCTTACCGCCCGGGACGCCGTCGAAAACCGCGTGGAAGGTCTGGAAAGCGGCGCGGACGATTACCTGGTCAAACCCTTCGCCCCGTCGGAATTGGTCGCGCGCGTCCATGCGCTCCTTCGCCGGCTGGATGCCGTGCCGGAGAACCAGTGCGTGGCATTCTCGGATGTCATGCTGGATCCGTCCTCGCGCGAGACCACCCGGGGCGGGCATGCGCTCACCCTGACCGTTACCGAATTTAACCTGTTGCACCTGTTCTTGCGTCACCCGCGCCAGGTGCTTGAACGCGCCCGCATTCTTGACGAGGTTTGGGGGTATGATTTCGGCGGTGATGATAATGTGCTGGAAATCTACGTTGGTTACCTGCGCAAGAAGCTCGAGGCCGACGCCCGTCCGCGGCTGATCCATACCATCCGCGGGGTGGGGTACGTGTTGCGCGAGGAATAATGTCGATCCGATTTAAATTCACACTGCTCTACAGCGCCATCCTGGCACTCACCCTTGCCGCTTTCGGCGTATCCCTTTACTCGATCCAAAGCCAGAACACCTGGGAGTCGATCAAACGGGACCAGATCAGGACCGGCGAAGGTTTGGAAGAATTTGTGCACATGATCATGGTCTCTCCCTATCCGTACGGCATGGGGGCGGAAGGCACCTCCTGGCCGAAATCCTTCATGTTCTTCTCAACCGATATTATCTTTACCCAGCTTCCGGAATGGGAACTGATCCGGATCCTGAATGGCGAAGGCCGCCTTCTGGCCAGCCCATACGGCCGGATCGAAGATGCGCTCCCCATCAGTGCGGAGGGTTTGCGGACACTTAAGGAAAAACAGGAGTGGTGGGAGACCATCACGCTGAAAGAACAGCGGGTTCTGGTGTACTGCCGTCCGGTCGTTTCGAGTGGAGCACTGGTTTCGATTCTTCAGATAGGCCGGCCGCTGACCGAACGCGACCGGTCGCTGCGCGACCTTTCCGAAACGTTGATGGCCGCCAGTCTGGTGACGCTTGTCCTTGCGTTTGGGATCGGCTGGCAGTTCTCCGGTTTCGCCTTCCGCCCGATCCGCCGCCTGACCGAAACGGCGAAAGCCATCGGCCAGGAGCGCGATTTCACACGGCGCGTGGTGTATGCCGGCCCACAAGACGAAGTCGGACGGCTGGCGGCGACCTTCAATGAAATGCTGGCCCGCCTGGAAGACGCATTCCAGCGGGTGGCGCGCGCGCTCGAGCAGCAGCGCCACTTCGTGGTGGACGTCTCGCACGAATTGCGCACACCGCTGACAACGCTGCGCGGGAATCTCGATCTCCTGCGGCGCGACCCGCCGATCCCATCCTCCGACCGGGCCGATATCCTGGCCGACATGACCGATGAAAGCGACCGGCTGGTCCGGCTGGTCAACGAACTGCTGCTCCTGGCGCGCGCGGATGTCCGCCGCAACCTGGCGCAGGAATCCGTTCCGCTCCGTCCATTGCTCGAGGAATCCTGCCGCCAGGCGCGTTTCCTCGATCCCCGGCGCACCATCACGCTGGATTCGGAAGAGTTCACCTTTCTGACCAACCGGGACGCGCTGAAGCAGACCCTGTTGATTGTCCTGGATAATGCGCTCAAGCATTCCTCGGGGGATGTAGCCGTGAGCGCGCGGTCGATTGGCGGCAGGGTCGAAATCCGCGTCCGGGATTGCGGCGAAGGCATCCCCGCCGAGCAACTGGAGCATATCTTCGACCGGTTCTACCGGGCGGCGAATGACGCGGTTAAATCCGGATTCGGGTTGGGCCTGGCAATCGCCAAATCCCTGGTCGAAGGACAGGCCGGAACCATTACTATGGAAAGCGAGCTGGGGAAGGGGAGCGAGATCATCCTTTCCCTCCCGCTGGAATCCGCGCCCTCCGGGTAATCGAACACATTCGTCGTGCCGGCACCTGCCCTGCGCCTCTTGCAGGGAAGCGGGGGTTCCTATGGCCGTCACCTGTTCCTATCCTAACCCCCCACCCAAATCCGGCTGGATCACTTTACAATTTTTTAATTCCCCTCCTCTCCTCACCGTTTGAGGAAGGGGGGAGGGAAGCATCTGGATATCAGTAAGAAGGAAGTATTGCGGGATAGGGGGTTGGAATCAAGCCGCAGGAAGGAATTCCCGCCAAAGATACAGAGAAGTTCCTTCCCATGACACGGGAAGGAGAGAGGCCTGCAGTATGAGGTGAGGACAAACGGTATTTCCCCGTGCTACAATGCGGGAATGCCTTCCGAGTTGGTTTTTCTCAAACTGGGCGGATCGCTCATCACCGATAAAAGCCGCGCGCGGTGTCCGCGCGCGGAGGTGATCCGGCGCCTGGCGGAAGAAATCGCCCAAGCCCGTTCGGAAGCACCCGGCCTGCGGCTGGTCCTCGGCCACGGTTCCGGATCGTTCGGCCATGTGGAAGCGGAAAAATATGGAACGGCCGGCGGGGTGAAGACGGCGGAAGCGTGGATCGGATTCGCCGCCGTATGGGCCGCCGCCGATGAATTGAACCGGTTGGTGATGGATGCCCTGGCCGATGCCGGTGTTCCGTCCATCCGGATTGCGCCTTCCGCGTGCGCCGTGCTGGAAAACGGGCAGTTGAAGGAAATGCCTTCGGAACCCGTCCGGCTTGCGCTGGAGGCCGGGCTGGTGCCGGTGGTTTATGGGGATGCGGTGTTCGACCGGGCCCGCGGCGGCGGGATTGCCTCCACGGAGATGGTTTTTTCCTCCCTGGCGGCCGTGCTGCATCCGCAGAGAATCCTATTGGCCGGGATCGAACCCGGCGTATTTGCGGACTATCCCGCGCGGAATACACTGTTGCCCCGCATTCAGGCATCGGCGTGGGAGGCGCTCGGCCGCAACCTGGAGGGGTCGGAACATACCGACGTCACCGGCGGAATGTTCTCAAAGGTGAACACCATGCTGGCGTGTATCCGCCGGGCAGAGGCGCTCGAAGCACTGGTGTTCTCCGGCGGGGTCGGGGGCAATGTGCGCCGGGCGCTGTTGGGCGGGGATGTGGAAGGAACACGGTTGATAAAATAAAAACGGCCGGGAGGCATTCCGGCCGTTTCTCCTGGCTGGGGATCGAGGATTCGAACCTCGGCATACAGATCCAGAGTCTGCTGTCCTACCACTAGACGAATCCCCAGCGGAAACGGCGGGATTATACCACGGCTTTGTTATAATCCGTCGAACCTTATGGGAAGTAAAAGCAATAGTACACGGATAGCACCGATAATAGCCGAAGGCACGGAAGCGAAATGGGAAAAATTTTCATGACACCTTCCACTGAACCGCAAGCCGGGCAGTTCATCCTTGACGCGGTTGCCGAGGACCTGAAATCGGGACGCTTCAACTACGTCCGCACGCGCCTGCCCCCGGAGCCGAACGGGTACATGCACATCGGCCACGTAAAAGCGTGGTGGATCGACTACAACACGGCCAAAAGCAACGGCGGCGAGCTTTACCTGCGGTTCGACGACACCAACCCCGCCAAGGAGGAAACCGAATACGTCGAGGCGATCAAGGAAGATACCCGCTGGCTGGGCATCCAGTGGGCGAAGGAAACGTACGCTTCGGATTATTTTGGCCTCTTGTATGAATGGGCGGTGCGGCTGGTCAAAAAGGGGCTGGCCTACGTGGACGATCAATCCCCCGAGGAAGTGAGCGCCGCGCGCGGCACGCTAACCGAACCCGGCCGGAACTCCCCCTTCCGCGACCGGCCGGTGGAGGAAAACCTCAACCTGCTCGAGCGCATGAAGCGCGGCGAATTTCCCGAGGGCAGCCGGACCCTGCGCGCCAAGATCGATATGGCCGATCCCAATATCGTCATGCGCGACCCGGTGATGTACCGCATCCTGCGCGCGCCGCATCATCGCACCGGCGACACATGGAACATCTACCCGATGTACGACTGGTCGCACGGTCAGAATGATTCGATGGAAGGGATCACGCATTCGCTCTGTTCGCAGGAGTACATCATCCACCGGCCGCTGTACGAGTGGTTCCTCGAGCAACTGGGAGAATTTAAAACCCGACAGATCGAATTCTCCCGGCTTAACGTGACCCATACCATGATGAGCAAGCGCAAGGTGCGCGCGCTGGTGGAGCAGGGGATTGTGCGCGGCTGGGACGATCCGCGGCTCACCACCCTGCGCGGCTTGCGCCGGCGCGGAGTCAATCCGGAGGCGATCCTGGAATTTGTCCGCTCGGTCGGGGAGACGAAGAACGACAGCTGGGTGGATATGAGCGTGTTCGAAGCGGTCATCCGCGACGACCTCAACCGGCGGTCCGTGCGGCGGATGGCGGTCCTCCGGCCGGTAAAACTGGTGATCGATAATTACCCCGAGGGGCAGGTGGAGGAGATGGATGCGGTCAACAATCCGGAGGATCCCTCCGCCGGAACCCGCAAGCTCCCGTTTTCGAAGGAGCTGTATATTGAGCAGGATGATGTCCGGGAAACGCCGCCCCCCAAATACTTCCGCCTGTATCCCGGCAACGAAGTGCGGTTGCGCTACGCGTACCTCGTAAAGTGCACGGGTGTGGTGAAGGATTCCGCGACCGGCGCCGTGACCGAGGTCCATTGCACCTACGATCCCTCCACCCGCAGCGGCGACGCGCCCGACGGGCGCAAAGTCAAATCCACTATTCATTGGGTCTCGTCCCGGCATGCGGTAGAGGCCGAAGTCAGGCTCTACGAGCAACTGTTCACAGCCGACCAGCCGGACGTGGGCGAGGATCTTGAGGGAATAATCAACCGCAATTCGCTCGAGGCACTCACCGGCTGCAAGCTCGAACCATCTCTGGGAGATGCCAAGCCGGGCGATAAATTCCAATTCGAACGCAATGGGTATTTCTGCGCCGATCCGGATGGCGCACCGGGCAAGCCGGTGTTCAACCGGACGGTGACGCTGCGGGATACCTGGGCCAAGATCGAGAAGGGGACGAGGACCGAAAAAAGACCTTGATGCAAGGGCATAAGGGCGCGAAGGCGCAAGGAAAACAACATACCATAGTGATGATTTTCTTTGCGTCTCTGCGTCTTTGCGCCTTTGCATTATGAATTGTCGATCCCTCGAGCAACCATTCCAACTCGCGCATGATACACTCCCCTTTGCCATGTCCACCGCCGCCGCCACCGCGCATCCCACCATCGCCTGCGTCAAGGGAAACGTCCTATGCCAATAGAAGCCGTAATGCGTACGGATGATCTATCGGTGGCAAAGCATAATAAAATACTTGGGATGAAGGATGCGTTTGATATTAAACTGGTTTTCCTGGGGGATTCGCTAACCAGAAGATGGGAAGACAACATAGATGTATGGAACAAGTATTTCTCCGCGTATCACGCGGCGAATTTCGGAGTTGGCGGAGATTGTCTGGAGAATATCACGTGGAGACTATTAAATGGTGAGCTTGACGGGATCGACCCCAAAATAATCATTCTCTTGGCCGGGACGAATAATCTGGATAAAGATTCCGAAGAGACGATAGTGAATGGAATACGAGAGATTGCAGAAATAATCCAGGATAAACTCAAGACCACCAAGCTTGTCGTCCTTGGATTGTTGCCCAGGAATGTCAATGAGACAGGGATCAATTATGCCCGGAAAATCGGTCGCATTAATGGACAATTACACTCTTTATATGCCAATACGGTTATAACCTATAGGGATATTGGAACAGATTTATTAAACCCACAAGGGACAGTAAGCGACACGATCATGCCCGATGGGCTGCACTTGAATAGTGCCGGTTATGAAATCATTGGGCCAACGCTGCGGGGCATCATAGAGGAATTATGGTAAGCCGCTCCATTTGTCCGATACCGCGATGCACGCCGGGGGCCTGGATCATCGCAAGATTACAGAGGGTATGCCGGTTGCCCGACTAGCATTCGCCGCCGATCGCGGAATGCTCCCGGTAAAAACGGATGATCGGCCTCTCGAAGTTGGTTCTGTCCGCGCAGGGGATCCGGGTCCCGTCCCCGGCGGCTGAAAAGAGGGGATGGGACGTTAAAAAACAGAAATGTGGGATGGGAATATGACGGCAAAAAAGGAGAAATATCCCATTAAGGCGCGAGAGCACGGGCATCACTTATTGGATTCGACTGTTTGGAATAAGTTCACATTTCGTGATGACGATATCATCATCAATGCCTACTCACGATCCGGAACAACCTGGGTTCAGCAAATCGTAGCGCAATTAATTTGGATGGGGGCGGAGCATATCAACGTATCGGAAGCATCGCCCTGGCTTGATTGTCGATTTCCCTCCAAAGAAGAACGGTTGGAAATGATCGAAGCTCAGACCCATCGTCGTTTTATTAAAAGCCACCTCCCGGTGGATACACTGGTGTTTTCACCGAAAGCAAAATACATCTATATCGGTCGAGATGGGCGCGATGTTCTATGGAGTTTATATCACTATCATCGAAATCTTAAAGATGATGTCATTCGGGATATTGATCGTGTGCCGGGGCGGACAGGTCCCGCACTGGGAGAAGCGCCGTCTTCTGTTTTGGATTACTTTCGGGAGTGGCTCCTGAAGGATGGGCGCCCATGGTGGCCGTATTGGCCCCACATTCTGTCATGGTGGAAGATCAAAGATCTGCCCAATGTGATGCTATTGCATTTTTCCAATCTGAAGAAAGACCTGCCGGGCGAAATTCGACGAACCGCCGCATTCCTTGAGATTGCAATAGATGAGACAAAGTGGGATGCCATTCTTGAGCACTGTTCCTTTAATTACATGAAGGCCCATGCGGCCCAAAGCGTTCCTTTTGGAGGGAGAATTTATAAGGGGGGTGCCGAAACTTTCATGCACAAGGGCGCCAATGGTGGTTGGAGGGATATACTTGCACCTGGTGATATCAAGCTTTACGAACAAACGGCAAAGGAAAAACTGGGAGCCGATTGCGCATTCTGGTTATCAACCGGGACGCTTCAACAAATTGAAAACCCCTAAAAAGCATGCTGTTGTTTTACTGACTCGTCTTGTATATTGTGCCGGCGATCATGGTAGTATTCTTGCAGAGGTTGCAAGAATTATCCATATGAGATATTTCAACTGAAACGAAGAGCGAGGCTTCGTCACCCAACCCCGCTATGACAATCAATAAAAGGTATTTCGTGGGGTCCGACGTCCATTCCGGCGAACGTTTACTCCGCCCGCGGGGCCCGGTCATCCAGCGAGTACTGGCCGCAGGAAAACGATTAGCCATAGTGAGGAAGCAGGTACAAAAATTTTAAAATCCGTATTTTGGCTAAGATAGGGAATCCCATGCTCCCTCACTGGACACAAAAGGATTTATTGGTCAACGGCGTGCGGCTGTGCTACTACCGCACCGGCCATGGGGAGAAACGCCCCTTGGTATTGGTTCACGGCTTTTCGGATAATGGTCTGTGTTGGACACCCACAGCGCGCGATCTCGAATCCGCATATGATGTGATCATGCCGGATATGCGCGCCCATGGACTTTCGGAACGTGTGCGACCAGGGGAAAAAGTAGACATGGCCGCCGACTTGGCAGGCCTCATCCGCGCCTTGGGATTGAAGCGCCCGATTGTCGGCGGGCACTCGATGGGCGCCGCGATCACTTTCCAGATCGGTGTGCGCTTCCCGGAATTGGCCAGCGCCCTGATTTTGGAAGACCCGCCCTGGTGGTTGCCCCGGCCGGATCAAGCTTTGCATCCCGGCCAATCCGCTGAAAACCCCATAGCAAAATGGGCCAGGGATCTGCCCAATCACACACTGGAAGAGTTGCTGGCACAATACCGCTTGGAACATCCCAACTGGACGGAAGAGATGGTTCGCCTGATGTGCGAGTCTAAAAAGCAACTTGACCCAACGATTATTACTACCATGACAGATACAATGCACTTTGAGGAGTCGGGCTGGCTGACAACCATCCAAAATATCGCCCACCCCATGCTGATCTTCACGGCCAACCCGGAGCTTGGGGGAATAGTGACCCCTGAGGTTGCCGCGAAAATTCGCGAGTTGAACCCCAACGTGCTGATCGTCAACTTCTCCGATGTGGGTCACCTTATCCGGTTTGACAAATACATCGCCTTCATGGATGCCTTGCGGGCGTTCCTGAAACAGGTTCCGTCTTAATCCGGCTTGCCTCCCGCAACCGGCGGTCATCCGGCGCCTGTTTGATGCCCGCCTGCCGATGTGTGCGCCAGAATTGAGAAATGAAAAACGCAATGATGGAGAATATAGATTAATGACATGCAGGATGAAGCAACATTCAATTAATTGGATAATTCTGAGTGGAAGAATATCGGCGAGGAAGCGGGTTTTGAACTCTTTTTGTATACCCAAGGGAAACCCCCATACGGTTACACAGTCGCTTGCTTTGACGGCCGGCGCCATCAAGGATTAAGTCAAATAATAATAAAAAGTTCAACAGGAGCGTTTCGATTATGAGCGACCAAACACGTGGCGGCATGTATGCGGACGATCCAGAGTATAAGATCGCAGAGGGATCCTTCGACCCAACGTGGCAATCGCTGCAATCTTTTCAGTGCCCTGAATGGTTCCGTGACGCGAAACTTGGGTTCTGGGCGCATTGGGGGCCTCAAGCCGTCCCAAAGTACGGCGATTGGTATGCACGCAACATGTATCTGGAAGGGTCTGATCAGTACCGGTTCCACTGGCGCACCTATGGACATCCCTCAAAATTTGGTTATAAAGATATTTGCGCCATGTGGAAGGCGGAAAACTTTGATCCGGATGGACTGATGCGGCAGTACCGGCAGGCCGGCGCCCGTTATTTTGTGGCATTGGCTGTGCATCATGACAACTTTGATTGTTGGGACTCAAAGCATCATCACTGGAACTCCGTCAACATCGGTCCACAAAAAGACATTGTGGGACTTTGGAAGCAGGCGGCCGCACGGCATGGATTACGCTTCGGTGTCACGGAACATCTGGAACGCAGTTATTCATGGTTCAACACCAATAAACTGGAAGATAAGGCCGGTCCGTATGCTGGCGTTCCGTATGACGGCGCCGGTTCACGGCATGCAGGTTTTTATTTTCCCCCTCATGATGATGTCTCGTTTGCCTATCCCGCCAACCCGCCGGAGTGGTGGAAAAAACAGTGGTTTCTGCGAGTGCGAGACCTGCTTGAACAATATGAGCCCGATTTGCTCTATACCGATGGAGCGGTCCCATTCGGTGAAGTAGGGCGTCGATTGATAGCGCATTTCTATAATCTAAACGCAAAAAAACACGGCGGGTATTGTCAGGCTGTTTATACGCTCAAACATCTCGGCGGGGAGTTCGAGCACAATCATGGTGAGTATGTAGAGAATATTGGCGTTTTGGATGTGGAACGCGGAGTACCTTCCGAAATCCTTTCCCGGCCCTGGCAGACAGATACCTGCATCGGCGGATGGTTTTACGATCGGCGCGCAGTGTATAAAACAACCGCAGAAATCGTACAGATGCTGGTGGATATTGTCAGCAAGAATGGCAATTTACTTCTAAATATTCCGTTGCGACCGGATGGGACGTGTGATGATGAATCCTTGCATGTGATGCAAGGGATCGGCCGGTGGATGGCCATGAACGGAGCAACCATCTACGAGACGCGACCCTGGAAGGTCTTTGGCGAAGGGCCGACCCGGTCTGTGGACGGCGCGTTTGGCGAAGCTTCTCAGCAATGGACGGCGCAGGATTTTCGATTCACCTGCAAAGGAGACTTCATCTATGCTTTCCAAATGGCTTGGCCGGTTGACCGACAGGCGGTCATCACATCTTTACAACTTAACAATTCGCCGCGTGTAAAAGAAGTCAGCCTGGTTGGATGCGAAGGGATCGTATCCTGGAGCCAGAAGGCAGATGGTTTGCATATCGGCCTGCCGCCGGCGCCGCCTTGTGAAGCCGTCCACGTTTTTTCGATACGGCTGTAGGCCTTAGTCCAACTCTGCGGGTTTGGAAAAAAACGTAGACCGCAACACCACGATACGAAGTGAAAGAAGGCAATTGAAAATGATAAGGATTTAACCAAGTGCTTTTTTGTATATTCGGCTCTTTTCGGTGTAACCTGTGTACAAGAAAAAGAGTCCGGCTGAGTGGGTTTCGAAATAACTTTATATCGAGCATTGTTTACGCACATGAAGCTCCGATCGGAAGACCGGTCCGGAGCTTCATGTGGATTTTCTTCATTCTGATTTCTTTGTGGTTGAGGCCGATTCCCGTTCAGGCGATTTTAAATTCCGCCCGCAGTGCCCGGTCATCCAGCGAGTGCTGTCCAGCGATCAACGTATAACTGGTCGGTTCCACCGTCCAGCCCGACTGTTCGTCATAATACGCGAGGTCTTTGACCGGGATGTCCACCTGGACGGTTTTGGTCTCGCCCGGTTTCAGCCCAATCCGCCGGAAAGCCTTTAACTCTTTCGGCGCGCGCTCGACCCGCGAGGCCGGCGCGGCGACGTAGATCTGAACAACGGTGTCTCCGGCAACCGGCCCGCAGTTGGTCACTTCCAACGAAGCCGTCAGGGTATCGCGCTCTCCCAGCGACGATTCGGACAGGCGAAGGTGAGCAAACTCATAGGTGGTGTAGCTCAGTCCGAAGCCGAAGGGGAAGGCGGGGGCATTTCCCTCCCGTTCCAGCTTGCGGTAGCCATGCCAAAAATCATAAGTGATCGCCTTCGCGTTCATATCAAAGTAGGGAAGGTCTTCGGGCCGAGCGGCGAATACACAGGGCAGCTTGCCGCTTGGGTTGACTTTCCCCAAAAGGATATCCGCGAAGGCATTTCCGCCTTCCATCCCGGGGTACCACAACATAAGAATCGCCGGGACTTGCGCGCGCCAATTTTCGGTGATGATCGCACTGCCTCCCATCATGGCCACCACTGTGCGCGGGTTGACCGCGGCCACCGCCTGGATCAGGGCTTCCTCCTCGGGGTGCAGGGTCAGCAGGCTGCGGTCCCCGCCCGGCGGCATGGTGCTGTCCGCGCTGTTCGTCGCGCCCATATTTGCCATCATCGACTGTGCGATGGGTATTTCTTCGGGAGTAGGCGGGGGAAAATATTTCGACAACTCGCTTGTTGAATCGGGTGAAGTGAACTCGCCTTCATCCTGGGAGGTATACCCGGCGACGACCACCGCCACTTCCGCGTCGCGGGCGACCTGCGCCGACCGGGCGGGATTGCTCCCATCGTCATAGATGATTTCTGCCTTTCCCTTCAGCGCTTCCTGCAGCCCCTGGAGCGGGGTGATCACATACGGCGGGCGGGTGTTCGAAGAGCCGCTGTCGCCGGTATTCGGCACGGCGGCCAGTTTTCCGATCACCGCCAGCTTCTTTACCTTTTTCAGCGGCAGCACCGCGCCGTCGTTCTTCAGCAGAACGATCGCCTTTTCCGCCGCCTCACGGGCGAGCTTGCGGTGCGCTTCACCGCCGACCACATCCAGGGAATATTCACTCGGGTCGCGACCCTGGGCAAAACGGATCTGCTGGCGCAGCACGCGCAGGGCGGCATCCTCGATGCGCTCGAGGGGCACTTCCCCGCGCTCTACCAGGCTTTTCAGGTGCTGCTTGTGTATCATATCGAAGGGCATCTCGATATCCTGCCCGGCCAGCGCGGCTTTCTTGGAATCGCGCATGCCGAACATGAAGTCGGTCATCACAAAGCCCTGGAAGCTCCACTGCTGCTTGAGAATCTTGGTAAGCAGCACGTAGTTCTGCCCGCACCACTCGCCGTTGACGCTGTTATACGCGCTCATGATCGATGCAACGCCTTCATCCACGGTGCGCTTAAAATGGCGCAGGTAGATCTCGTGGAGCGGGCGGGGCGCGATGGTCACATCCACGCTGTGGCGGGCGTTTTCCATGGAATTCAGCGCATAATGTTTGGCGCAGGCCATCACGTGCTTCTGGACGCCGTGCACCAGGGCAGCCCCAAACGCGCCCAGGAGAATGGGATCTTCGCCGTAGGTTTCCTGCGCGCGCCCCCAGGCCGGATGCCTGAGCAGGTTGATACATACGCCGCCGAAGAAATTCCCGCCCATCGCGCGCAGTTCGCGCCCGATCACATCGCCCACCCTTTCCTCCAGCCCGGGGTCAAATGTCGCCCCGCGGGCCATGGAGACCGGGAAGGTGGTGCCGCCATCCATGTTCACCCCGCGCGGGCCATCCGCGAAGCGCACGCCGGGGATGCCCAACCGTGGCACAGCCCCTGCCACCCAGGGATGGTCGGCGTAGCCGCCGCTCATCATATCGGCTATGCCCGGCCAGAACGGCACGTCTCCCGACATCATCTTGATTTTCTCATCTTGTGTGAGTTGTCCCAACAGCTCTCGCGCCCGCGCATCAATCTGTGCGTCGCTTAGCCGTTCGGTTGTTTCTAAACCGTCAAAAGGCGGGCCGTGAAATTTAGCTTTTACTCCCATGTAGCATTCCTCCCAAGAGAGAATTTACGGTTTAATAAAAAGACCCAATCCGGGCATGTGGACGGTGGACCCGGAAGCCTTAAAAAAAGGAGTTTTTTCGTTAAATTTCATATTTTGGAACGGCTATCCAAGGATAAAAATCGTCGAATTGGTTTATCCATGGAGCGTCCTCCCGAGTTTCGGGCTTCCTGCAATGGGAGCTACAATATCCCGCTCGAGGATTCATTATAAAACGGCAGTGGATCTTATTGACATTATACTGCTTTACTGTAATAATACTATAACGTTTCCGGAAACAATACCAGAAACACAGCGCGAGGCTGCCATAAAGAGAAATCCAAAAGCGATCACCATCCGAGATGTAGCCAAGCAGGCCGGCGTTTCGGTTACTACCGTTTCGCGAGTCATAAACGGTAGAGAGGATATCTCCGAGGAGACCATTAAAAAGGTGCAGGCCGTTGTTCAGGACTTGGACTATTCATCCAGCCTGGCAGCGCGCGGGATGCGCAGCCGCAGAACCAACGTGCTCGGCCTGATTATGCCGAATATAGCTTTATACTACTCTCAGGAATTATTGCGCGGCGTAAACCGGGCAATATTCGAACTCCGCAAAGAGCTGATTATTTACACCAGCGGTGTGGTGGATAGAGAGAATGTCGCCCAGCGTGAGCGCTCTTATGTGGCGCTGCTGAACGGCGGCATCGCCGACGGGGTGATTGTGGCCACACCGATGGCGACTCATTTTCCCACCCATGCTCCGCTGGTGATTATTGAGCCGAATAATGAAACCCCGGACTGCCCGTCGATTATCGCGACAAACCGGGAGGGCGCGCTGGCCGCGATGAATTATCTGACCGGCTTGGGTCACCGCCGAATTGGTTTTATCTCTGGAAGAACGGATCTGACCGGCGCGAACCTGCGCATGCAGGGATACAAGGATGGTTTGGCTGCGGCGGATATCCCTTTGGATAAAGATTGGATTGAAGTTGGCGATTATACGGCTGAAACGGCTATGGTTTGCGCCCGCAAGCTTTTATCACTGCCCGATCGCCCAACCGCGATTTTCGCAGCCAATGATATGTCGGCGATGAGTGTTTACCGGGTTGCTAAAGAGTTAGGTTTACAAATACCAGCAGACCTTTCGGTGATCGGATTTGACAATGTGGACGAGGCGGCATTCCTCAACCCGCCTTTGACAACCATCGACCAAAATATAGAGAAGATGGGTACCATGGCAACGGAAATGCTTGAAAGACTGGTGAAGGGTGAACCCCTTCCCCCAAACCCCGCCGGGGAAAGTAATTTGTACAAAATCCCAACTCAGCTTGTCATCAGAGATTCTTGCACATCTGCACCGTAACTCTTGCCAGACGAGCCATTTGGTGCATACCCGGTATAAAAATCGACGGAACATTTAGCAGGAAGGGAGGCGGCCTATCGCATACGAAAAAACATCCCTTTCCACCCCTAATCTGATCGTGTAAGACGTCGAGCAAACCATTCAGATAATCCCGGAGGAAAGAAATGTCTAAAAAAATTAGTCGCCGCAAGTTCATGAAGATACTGGGCGCCAGCGCCGGCGCAACCGTGCTCGTACGCTGCGGACCAGGCGGCACCCCCGAAAAGGTCACGGTGGTCCAAACCCAGGAAGTGGTGGTCACACCCACACCCGGTCCCCTCGAAGCGGTAGCGGATGTGATGGGCACCTTCCCCCGTCGGGAGACGGTTATCGTCAGGCAGCTTACCGGACGTGTCGGCACCCCCGACAACATGAACCTGTGGGTCGGCTGGAAATGGCAAGACCGCGGCCTGCAGAACCTGGCCGACGAGCCGCTCTGGTCGGTCGATTTCGCCACGGGCAATATCATCAACGGTTTGGCGGACGGGGACGCGAAGTACAGCGCGGACTTCATGGAATGCACGATCCCGCTCCGCAAGGGTGTCCTCTGGACTGACGGCGAGCCCTTCAGCGCCGACGATGTGGTCTTCACGATCGAGACCATCATGAAATACACTGGCTTCAGCGCCAATTCCAAATTTGTGGATCAGGTCGACTCGGTTACCGCGGTCGACGCCAACACGGTCAAGTTCGTTCTGAAGAAGGCCAACTCCCGCTTCCACACCAACTTCCTCGACCGCTGGGGCTGCGACAGGATCATGCCCAAGCATATCTTCGAGAAGGAAGCCGATCCGGTGCAGTTTGCTTTCAATCCGTATGTGGGATGCGGTCCGTACAAGCTGCACAGCTTTGATCCCCAGGGATTCTGGACGGCCTGGGAACGGCGCGAAGATTGGGACAAGAGCCCGACCGGCATGATGTACGGTGAACCAAAGGCCAAGTACATCGTCATCCAGGCCTTTGACAATGAAGGCGCCCAAATCCTGTCGCAAATGAATCACGAACTGGATGTGACGGAGCTCTCGGCCGACGGTCTCAAGGCGCTGTTGGCGCAGTCGAAGACATCCCGCGCCTATCAGCCCAGCTTCCCCTTCGTGGTCAACAACGACCCCTGCATCACCGGCATCCTCTTCAACACCGCCCGGAAGCCGTTTGATAACGTCGATGTCCGCTGGGCATTGGTGCTGGCGATCGATATCGTCGAGTACCTGAAAATCGCCGTCGACAGCTCGGGCACGATGAGCCCGGTGCACATCCCGCACCTCGGCCCGTATCCCGCGGATTACATCGCGCCGATGCAGGACTGGTTGAAAGCCTTCACCATCGACGTGGGCGGCGGCGAGACGTTCGCCCCGTATGATGCGGATGCCCCGGCACGCGTTGCCGCCGACGCCAAGAGCCGCGGGTATGTCTTCCCGGACACTCCGGAATTCCAGGCCCAGGCCTTTGGGTTGGGCTGGTACAAGTATGCCCCGGAGACCGCCACGAAACTGCTGGAAAAGAACGGCTTCAAGAAGAACGCGGATGGCAAATGGCTGACCCCGGAAGGCAAAATCTGGACCATCAACTATATGTGCGGGAATCTCCTTACCAACCACGATGCGCGCAATGCCGCAGCCGCCGTGCAGCAGTGGAAGAAGTTCGGCATCGATGCCAACATGCTTTCCATCGCGGATAACGACGGCTTGCAAGCCACCGGCGACTTTGATGTCAGCGGCAACTGGCCGGCGCAGGAGCCCTGGGGCGCGGGTCCCGATCTGTATCGCGTGCTCGACAGATGGAACTCCGCCTATTTTAAGCCCCTGGGAGAGCGCACTGCAGGCATTTACTCGCGCTGGTCGAGCCCTGAAATGGACGACGTTATCAAACGGCTGCGCGAGACGGATCCCTTCAACACCGAACAGGTCATCGCCATCGGCACCGAGGGCCTCAAGGAAGCGGTCAAGAATATGCCCGGCGTCCCGACGTATGGGTATATCGGTTTTGTCGGATGGGACGAATACTACTGGACCAACTGGCCCGGCAGCGAAAATCCCTATAACGAGCCGTACACTCATTGGCCCAACTTCAAGTACATGACTCCGTTCCTGAACTCCACCGGCAAATAGATCCAGAGGCTATACAACTGTGTGGAAACACCCCCTGGGCGGGGAAACCCGCCCAGGGAACACATTTATAGAACTTCCCTAGGGGTTTTCCCGAAAAGAGTGATAGCTTTTCGACGCGAATGAAAAACGCGTGAGGTAAAAGCCGTGGCCTTCCTGAAACGATATCTCATCCCCCGTCTGGTTCAATACGTTATGGTCATTTGGCTGGGTATCACGATTGTTTTCCTCATTCCCAGACTCACCCCGAACGACCCTGTCATGTCTATGATCGGTCAAATGAGGGCGCATGGTTCGACATTGGAGCCGGGCGCGATGGACGGCATCATCCACGATCTGACCGAGATGTACGGCTTGGAGGGGTCCTGGGGAGAACAATACGTGGCCTTTTGGGGCAGGCTCTTTCGCGGTGATTTCGGCGTTTCCTTCTTTAATTTCCCCGCCCGCGTTAACCAGCTCATTGGCACCGCCTTGCCCTGGACTTTGGGGCTTCTGCTGATCTCGACTGCCATCAACTGGACAATCGGAAATATCATCGGCGGGTTGGCGGGCTACTTTTCCCGGAAAGGCTGGTCGCGAATCCTGGATGCCATCGGCATGTTGATCCGACCGCAGCCCTATTACATCTTTGCCTTCGGATTGCTCATGCTTTTTGCCGGGGTTGTGCACTGGTTCCCGGTTACCGGCGGATCGTCTTTGGGGGCCCAACCCGCCTTCACCTGGGCTTTCACCAAGGATGTCGTTTGGCATTCGTTCTTACCCGCCTTCTCGATGATTACCCTGGGTGCGGCGGTCAATTTCCAGACCATGAAGCTGATCGTGCAGAATGTCAACTCCGAAAATTTTGTTCAGTATGCCAAACTGGGCGGCGTCACCGAAGACCGCATTGTGGTCAAGTATGTAATTCGCAACGCCTTGCTTCCGCAAATCACCGGTCTGGCGCTTTCGCTTGGGCAGATCTTCAGCGGGGCGCTGATTACCGAGATCGTGTTCGGGTACCCCGGCTTGGGAATGCTGCTGTATAACGCCGTCTTGCGGGCGGATTACAACCTGATCATGGGGATCACCATGCTTTCCATCGTTGGAATCACGACGGCGATCCTGATCGTGGATCTGACATACCCCTTGTTTGATCCTCGGGTGAGATATTATTAAGGAGTTGGTTCCATGAGAGTCATACGAGATCTTTTCCGGGATTATCGCTTCACCTTCAGCTTCATCGTCCTTTTGTTGATCCTGACCATGGCGGTTTTGTCTTTTTTTTCACCGTACGATCCTACAATGTGGTTTGTCGTCCCGAGAGATATGAAGCCCTCGGCCGAGTATCTGCTCGGCACCGATTCCAACGGGCAGGATATCTTCTGGCAGGCCACCTTTGCGGTGCGGAATTCCTTGATCATCTCGCTCATCGCCGCGTCGGTTTCCCGGGTGATCGCCGTCCTGGTCGGTATGGTCGCCGGTTATGCGCGCGGTAACCCCGACCGGATACTGATGTTCATCAGCGACGGCCTGCTGGTTATCCCGCTTTTCCTGATCTTGGTGATGTTGGCCATGATCATTCGGAAAAATATGAATCTTGTGGTTCTGGGATTGATGCTATCGGCCTTCGGTTGGGCATGGGACGCTCGGGTGATCCGGTCGGTGATCTTAAGTTTGCGCGAGCGGGATTTCACAAAGACGGCAATCCTTTCGGGTACGGGAACGGTTGAACTGGTTTTAAAGGAATACATGCCCTATACCACCCCGTTGATCTTTTCGACGCTGATCAACAATATCTCCTGGGCAATCGGATTGGAGATGACCCTGGCGCTCCTGGGGCTGGTGGATGTCAATATTCCCACCCTGGGCACAATCCTGAATTGGGCGATCACATACCAGGCGATGTTCCTGGGACGCTGGAATTGGGTCCTGACTCCGGTGGTTTTGGCGGTCTTCATGTTTATCGCTCTCTATTGGCTTTCGGTCAGCATCAGCGAGTATTTGGATCCGCGCACTCGGATCCAGAGGGTTGGGGTGTAGTCGTGGAGACGCAGATATGACCAACGAGAAAATATCCACCCTGCGAACTGACCACCTTCATTCCTACTACGTCCTGGAGATGTATGGCAAGCAGAAGGTCGTCAAAGCGGTTAATGATGTGGACCTGAAGATCTATGAAAACGAAATTTACGGTATCGCGGGGGAGAGCGGCTGCGGTAAAACCACGCTGCTGAAGGCGCTTTTTAACGATATCATGCCGCCCCAGCGCCTGATCAGCGGCAAGATTTATTACCGTGTCAATGGAGGAAAGGAAATCGATGCCACCACGTTAAAGCCGGAGGAAAAGCGCAAGCTGCGGCTGGAATTTATTTCCAATATTCCGCAAGGTTCCATGAGCGTGCTCAACCCGGTCTTGAAGATAAAAGAAACCTATATGGATTTCATCGCGAGCCACGTCCGGGGACCGGAACGCGGAGAAATCTTCGAGCGGGCCCGCAAACAGATCCTGGAATTCGGCTTGCCCCAGAATATTCTCGATGTCTACCCTCATCAGTTATCGGGCGGAATGCGCCAGCGCGTGACCATCGCCCTGTCGGCTTTGCTGAAACCGCGCATCATGATCGGCGACGAACCCACCACGGCGCTGGATGTGGTGGTGCAGCGGGGCGTCATCCAGATGATGAAGGAGATTCAAAAAAACCTGAAGAACACCATCGTCATCGTCACGCATGATATGGGCGTGCAGGCCAACATCGCGGACCGGATTGGCATCATGTATGCCGGGAAGATCGTTGAAGAGGCGACCACCGGGCAGATCTTTAGCCAGCCCCAGCATCCCTATACCCAGTTCTTGATCAACTCGCTCCCCAAATTCGGCGATAAGCATCTGCGCAGCAGCGTGCCCGGCAGTCCTCCGTCACTGGTGGACCTGCCGGATGGCTGTCCTTTCCACCCGCGCTGCCCAAAGGTCATGGAAATTTGCCGCCAGCAAATGCCGGACTTCTCACATCCGGCGGAAAACCAAAAAGTCGCCTGCTGGTTGTATGGAGGTGAGAAACATGCAAACGCTGCTTGAGGTACAAGAACTGACCAAACGGTTCTCCCAGGGCAATGTGATCGCCAGGACCGTCTTTATCGCCGTGGATCGCGTCAACTTTCACATCAAGCCGGCGGAGATCTTCACCCTGGCCGGCGAGAGCGGTTGCGGCAAAACCACAACGGCGAACATGATCCTGGGATTTGAAGAGCCCTCCTCAGGAAATATCTTCCATGACGGGAATCCACAGACCCGCGGGGAGAAGGTCTGGAAAACCCAAGGCGTGCAAGCGATCTTCCAGGATCCGTTCTGCACGTTCAACCCCCTGCGCACGGTGGATTCCTACTTCTACGAAACCGTTCGGAATTTCCAGCTGGCTGATTCAAAGAAGGCCGCCATCGATTGGATTGATCGAAAATTGCGCCTGGTGGGGCTGACCCATCGGGAATTCGCGGGAAAATACCCCAGTGAATTTTCCGGAGGACAGCTCCAGCGCATTTCGATCGCCCGGGCGCTGGTGACGGATCCGAAACTCATTATTGCCGACGAGCCGGTTTCCATGGTCGATGCCTCCCTGCGAATGTCGATTGTCAACCTGTTTAAACAGCTAAGGGATGAATTGGGTGTGAGCATCCTTTACATCACGCATGACCTGGCGACGGCTTATTACGTAAGTGACCGGATCGCCATCATGTTCCGCGGCAACATCGTCGAAATGGGGGCGGTGGAGCATGTATTAATGACTCCCAGACATCCCTACTCCAAGCTTCTCCGTGATTCCATTCCTGAAGCGGATCCCAACAAACGCTGGACCAGCTCCATCAAACTTACGGAATTGGAACAGGAAGAGTACATGCGGCGGGGATGCAAATTTGCGGGCCGATGCCCGGATGTTTCGGATAACTGTAAAGGCGCGGCGCCAATTGATATTTACATTGACAATGTGCTTGTGAAATGCCACAAATATTCCTGCAAACAGAAAAATTAAAATCTTCCCCGGGGCGATCAATCATTTCGAACATCGGCCTTCTCGCGTTGGGGGGGGGCAGCCCCCGGATCCCTCCGGATTAGTTTTTTTTGCATAAAGGTGCAACCCATGCCGCGAACATTTCGTAACCCTATTCTGCCGGGTTTTCATCCTGACCCCTCCATCTGCCGGGTGGGCGAGGACTATTACCTGGTAAACTCCACGTTTGAATATTTTCCCGGTCTGCCGATTTACCACAGCCG
>DAOUDU010000167.1:0-1582 GCA_034430775.1 Anaerolineales bacterium
GAAGCGAGGGCAGATCGACCCGCGCCGCCGCCAGTAAAACCGCAAAGATGGAAAGACCGAACAGCGCGACGTAGACCAGGAACAGCGGATTGAACGAGACGCCGAAGGCGGCCGTGGTGTAGGTATAGAGGAAGTAGCCAAGAACGCCCGTCAGCAGAATACGGCCGCGCAGTGAACCGCGGTTGGCCAGAACCAGCGCGGCGGCCAGGACCGGCACGCCGATAAACAGCGTGACCGCATCCTGAGCCTGCGCCTGGACCGAGCCGAAGGTCGGGTCGAAGCGGTACACGCTGGATCCGGTGATTTCCACCCGCTCCCCCATCACCGTGGTGAATTCGAACGGCTCCCCCGCGGACGGCCAGAACAACCCGCCCCCGGCGGCGAGCATGGCGAGAATGAGAATGGCGACGACGAGAATATTCAAGATGCGCTGTGACATGGTTTTCTTCCTTTTTTATGATAAGTGAACTCACTCGCAGTATCATCCTGAGGACGCGGTTTTTGCGTCCGAAGGATCTCTCCCCGATTAGCCGGAGAACATACCGGCGGCGAAAAAGCAGATCCTGAGGCCTTGCTGCCCAAGGCCTCAGGATGACATTATTCGCCGACTTCCTTATTTACATGAACAGCTTCCCCGCCCAGGCGCGGATTTTCTCCCAATCACGTTTATCCCCTTCCGTTGAGCCGACAATGCGGCCGATGGTTTTTTCCACGAAGGATAGTTTTTCCGGATCGACATTCCCGGCGAAGAACGCCGTCGCAACCGGTGTTATTTCCTGTAATATTGGCTGGATATAGGCCTGCCGGCCGGCGCGGTCTTCTTCGCTTTCGCCCAAGGCCATGATATGCGCCGTGAAGATCGCGACCGGCAGTGCGCCCAGTGTTCCTTTGAACCGCGTTGCGAAATCGACCGCCGGCGCGAGCCATTGCCCGAACCGGACCGCGCTACCGAGCACCACCGCCGAGTATCCCGCCAGGTCCGTTACTTTTTCCACCGGCATCACATCCGCCGCGGCGGCGCGCCTGGCAATCTCCTCTGCCAGCGCTTTGGCGATCTCGCCGGTCGACCCGCACTTCGAAGCGTACACAACCAATACTTTTCCATTCATGTTCATTTCTCCTAAAATTGCAGTTTCGATTTTTTCAACCGGCGGCGGCATGGCCGCCCAATACCCTGCGCCGCTGCATGCCAGACACGTCGTCCCGAACGCTGCGGCGGAACATCCGAGGAATTGCCGTCTGCTGATTTTTCCCATCAACCTTCTCCTATCAATTGAACGGTGTTTACTTAGATTCAAAAAAGAGAACTACTATTTCCGCGCCACATTGTCGATCATCGCCACCAGCAGGTCGTCGAAGAACCGGTCGAACTCCTTCCCGTAGGCCTTCATGACCGTCAGGCGGAGCATCGCCGCGCCGTGGACGGTGATCCACATCTGGAAAGCCAGCATCGCCGGATCGAATCCTTCGGGCAGGAGGATTTCCCCGCTGCGCACTCCCTGCTCCACCATCGCAATCACCGGCGCAAAGTGCGGATCCTGGCGGATATCCTCCGGCGGCCCATACGGCAGATCCGGTGAAT
>DAOUDU010000168.1:0-11283 GCA_034430775.1 Anaerolineales bacterium
TGACGCCGGGGATTCCGGGTTCGCCGGGTTCGAGGATGCCGTTGGCGTTGCTGAAGGGGGAGGTATCCACGCATCCGGGCGGAGGCGTGGCCGGGATCGGGCCGTCGGGAACGGCGCAGAGGTCGTGCCAGACTTTTCCGCTGATGAGCGCGCTGCCGCCTCCGCCCACTTCACGCTCGTAGGCGCCGCGGTCGCAGTTGGCCCCCTGAGGGCGGATCACGCCGCGCTGGTCGGTGCCGGCGCAGCGGTCGGGGTCGGCGGTGTCGATTGCCGGACTGCCGGCTTGGAGCGCGTGGGTGGGAGGAATGGTCACTCCCGGCGGAAGGGGATCCAACATAGGATCAGTACTCGAAAGGTCGCTGGGTTCATCCAGGGCGCAGGTCACGCCGTCATCGATATTATGGCCGATCGAATCGACGGGCGTACCGACGCAGTTGCCGCCGGGATGGCCGGCCAGGATCGTGTTGCGCATGGTCATCTCGCCCCAGGCGCTTGAATTAACCCCCTCCGATGCGTTATGGGCGATGGTGGCGAACATAAACCGCAGGTCCCCATCGAGGTTGCGGATTCCGTCACCCCCAAGAGAAGCCCCGTTCGAGCTGATGGTGGAATTATCGAGCAACAAGGCGGCCCCGACATTGAAGTTGTAGACTCCGCCGCCTTCGCCGCCGACGGCCTGGTTGTGCACCAGCGCGCTCTGGTAGAAGTGCGCCATGCCCATGTTGTACATGCCGCCTCCGTTCTCGGATTGGTTGCTTTGCACCAGAACGGAACGGGAAATGATCGTGGCGCCTCCGGCGTTGTAGATGCCGCCGCCTTCCTGTACGGCGCTGTTGCCCTCGAGCGTGGCGTAGGTGAGTTCAAGTGTGCCGGCGTTGTATATGCCGCCGCCTTTTTCCTGGGCGGTGTTGTCCATGCCTTCGAAGCGGACGATTGTGGCGGTGACGTCGTTGGCCAGATACACGCCCCCTCCGTGCTCGTAGGCCGAATTGTCCGAGACCTTCGAGTAGGAAATCATGACGTTATGAACGCCGCCCGCGCCCGTATCCGCGGCGATCCCGCCGCCGCGTGACGCGCTGTTGCCGCGGATTTCCGACAGGTACACGCCGAGAGAGCCGTTGCCGCTGCTGAGAATGCCTCCGCCCATGGAGCTGATTCCCTCCGTCGGAACGGCCGTGTTATTCTGGACGATGCTTTCATTGAGGTTCAGCACGCCGCGGTTGAAAATGCCGGGAGCGGAGATCGCCCGACCGTTCTGGAGGATCAGCCCGGAAAGGTTGGCCGTCGCGCCGGGGAAGATGTGAAAGATCCGGTCCGTGGCGTTTCCGTCGATGACCGGATTCCCGTCGCCGAGGATGGTGACGTTGTCGGTGATGTCCAGGTCGCCGGTCGCGGCGGCGTCTTCATCGCTTCCGGCGTGCGTGAGCGTGTAGGTTCCGGCCGGGATGCGGATCGTCTGGGTGCCGGCGCAAACGTTCGCCCGGATCACCGCTTCGCGCAGGGAGCAATCCGTCCCGGTGCAAGCGCCGTCGTTGGTGTCGGCGGTTTTCGTCACCAGGATATCCGCGTCGCACGGGACCGGACTGCCGCCGCAACTGACCGTCAAGGCGAACAGGAACACAACACAATAGGGGGCATACCGGGAAATCAATGGTCGAATGGGTCGCATGGGATTCCTACTCTGTGCCGTGGATGGTCTGAGCGACATTATGCCTCCGGGTGTATCGAATTAGGGAACGGCATACCGAAAAAACAGACGGCAAAGAGAATGGTACCCAGAACCGCCGGGTGATGCAAACACAACCTTTTCCATCCCATCCGCCCCCGTCCGGTGCGATTATATGCGGGAAAAAGTATAATTTTCCCAATTCTGAGTGTACCCCGGGGAACGCGGAAAAATATCCAAAGAACCTCCGAAATTCCTATAGGAGCGAAATTTGCCGGAAAAACTGGAAGTATTTGAGCGGCGGATCGTTTCCTGCCGCCGGTGTCCGCGCCTGGTGGAGTGGCGGGAACGCACGGGGCGGGAGAAACGGCGCGCCTACCGCGCGGAGACCTATTGGGCGAAACCGGTTCCCGGATTTGGCGACGCACGGGCGCGCGTCCTGGCGGTGGGCCTTGCCCCGGGCGCGCACGGCTCAAACCGGACGGGGCGGATGTTCACCGGAGATGCCTCCGGCGATTTTCTCTACCCCGCACTCCACCGGTTCGGATTCGCCGACCGGCCGGTGTCCACCGCGCGCGATGACGGCCTTGCGCTTAAGGGATTGTTCATTTCGGCCGTATGCCGCTGCGCCCCGCCGGATAATAAGCCGACGGCGCAGGAGATCGCGAATTGTCTTCCATACCTTGCGGAGGAGATTTCTCTCCTTGCGGATTTGCGCGTCTGGGTCGCGCTTGGAAAGATAGCCTATGATGCGCTGGTTCGGATTCCGGCAGGTGAGGGCGCTGACTTCGGCCGGGTGATAACCGCGCGAGGGCCTGCGCGGCCGTTGCGGCCGGAAGCCATTCCGCCGTTTGGGCACGGCGTAGAATGGCCCTTCGACGCCGCCGGCGGCCGGCGGATGTGGATGGTGGCTTCGTATCATCCCAGCCGGCAGAATACGCAAACGGGCCGGCTGACCCGGGCGATGTTCGACCGCGTTTGGCGGAAAATACGGAAATTGGCGTATCCAGAAGAGTCCAAGCAGCGATCCGGTTTTATCTTTAGGAAGTGGTTTTAGGGGAGGAGAAATCGTAGGGTGGGTTGACACACCGCCAACATTTTATGGATTGCATGAACTATCCTCGGTGTGTCAACCCACCCTACATGAGAAATTCGGGTTTCGGCGGCACCGGAGATAAAAAACGATGCGGCCTTCAGGCTCGCCCCGGGAGACCATCATGCCTCAATCCATCGTCGATAGAAACACCGGAACAATTTGCGGGTCGAAATGTTTCCCGGACTGGGTCAGCAGATATTCGCGCGCCTGCTCCTTGGTCCACGCCTGGCGGTACGGACGATCGGATGTGGTGGCATCCCAGACGTCCACGATCGCGAAGACCCGCGCCGCGAGGGGGATCTGGTCGCCTTTCAATCCGCGCGGGTAGCCCGAGCCATCCCACTTTTCATGGTGGCAATACGGGATGTCGAGTGAATTCCGCAGGTAGATGATCGGCGAAAGCATCTCAAAGGCGTACAGCGGGTGGCGGCGCATGACGTCCCATTCCTCGCGCGAGAGTGCATCCCGTTTAAGCAGGATGCTGTCGGGAATTCCCATTTTCCCCATGTCGTGCAGCAGCGCGCCGCGGCGCACGTGGACCATCTGGTCTTCATCCATCCCCATCGCGCGCGCCAGGATCTCGGTCATCTCGGTGACGCGTTCGGTATGGCCTTCGGTGCCCTCGTCCCGCAAGTCAAGCGCGCGCGACCAGCCTTCGATGGTGGTGTCGTAGGCCAGATTCAGTTCGGCATTGGAATGCTGCAGTTCGTCGAACAGCGACGCGTTGTCGATCGCGATCGCGGCCTGGACGGTGAGGGATTCCAGGAAATCGAACCAGTCGGCATCCGGCGTTAGCGACGTCCGGAAGAAAACCTCGAGCACGCCCTTCACCTGGCCCTTGACGATCAGCGGCGCGCCGCAATACGACTTAAAATGCTCGGTCGGGAATTTCGGCGAGCGCGCGAGGCCGCCCACATCGTGTTCCAGGTTCTTTATGAAAATCAGCCGGCGTTCGTGGGCCGCCTGGCCGGCGTACCCCTCGCCCAGCCGCAGGTGGGTGTGGTGCAGGGCGTCCGAGAGGAATCCCTTCCCGGCCACGAATTCCAGCAGCGTGGTTTTCGGGTTGAGGAGCAGCACGTCCACCGCATCCACATTCGAACGGCGGGAGACCTGATCCAGGAGGATCTCCAGCGTGAAGTGCAAATCGAGGCTGGAGCTGATGGTGATGTCGATATCCCGCAGGGTTTGCAGACGCTCCAACCGGCTCTGCGTTTCCGCATACAGGCGCAGGTTTTCCAGCATAGGCGCCACCTGACTGCCGAGAGTCCGCAGAAGAAGAATGTCATCATGGGGGTAGAAATCGTCCGGATCGCGGCGGCCGAACAGCCACACGCCGCTTACTTTTCCGCCGGTCTGCAGCGCGACGGCCAACCGGACCCAGGACCACTGGTCGGCGGCGACGTAGTCGGGCGGCCGGTAATGCCCGGCGCTTTTAATCAGCATATCCATTTCGTCGAATTCCACCGGACGGTCGGTCAGGGTGATCCCATTGGCGTAAAACAGGGTGAAACCGTTTTCCGTCTTCTGGTATAAAGCCGACTCGCGGATCAAGAGAGTGGGAGTAACCTCGCGGCTCAGGAGTCGGATGAGCAGCGCGGGTTCAAAGGCCGCCGGCAGCTGGAGCGCGAATTCACGGACGATCTCCTGCGGATCGTGCCGGGCGCCGTAGGCCATCGTATCGAACCAGTGTTGAAAGCGCGCGCGCAAAGCCGGGGCGGCGATCAGAAAGACTAACGTCACGATCAGGCTGAACGCCAGCGATTCATCCGCCAGGTGGAGGGATTGGCTGGCGACGGAGAATACGAATATGACCGACAGGCTGTACAACAGGATGAAACTGTACAGGCTCAAAGCGCGGTTGGCGCGCAGTTCGAACTCCCCCAAACTGCGCTTATAGATCGCGTAGAAGTAAAAAAACGGCAGAAGTGGGATGGCCAGATACGTGGCGATCAGCGCCGTTGCGGACGGCGATACCAACTTCGAAAAGAGGGGGATGATCACAAAGAGCAGGCCCGGCAGGAAAGCCAATCCGATTCCGAGGAACATCAGGCGCAGGGCAAGCCGTTCCGGCGCGGAAAGCCGGGTCAGCAGGCGGTACGCCAGCAGCCCCAGGCTGCCGAAGATTGCGGCCGCCAAACCCAGATAAAACACCGGCCGCGGCAGGACCTGGAACAACTCCAGCAGGGCAAGCACAACCCCGGCAAGATAAAGGGCCAGCAGATATATCCGCCGATGGGGCCGGAAGAGCGGGTTGGGAATCTCCAAATGCAGATGTATGTACAGAGGAGCAATCAACCATGTCGCCACATGGATAATGAAAGATGAAAAAGTAACAAAGGATATCGACATGCCAATGGCCAGGTATGCCGCGGTGGCGAAGTTAAAAACAACCAGAAGAAACCAACGCCGATTCCGGGGGCGAATGAGGATCAGAACCGCTGTCCCGGCCAGCCAGAACGGGAGATAGACCAACATTTGGATAAAACCCTTTAATCGGTCGGAAAGCGCCGGGCTGATAACCCTCCATTGGGTCGTATGGAGGGCGCCGTTGCGGAGGAAGGAGATCGTAACCGTATCGCCGGGCTTGTATCCGAAAAAGGGAATGCGGTCTTGGGTAGTAATAAACTCCTCGTACTGGAGATCCCCAATGGATACCATCTGGTCTCCCACCGCGAGGATGTTCGCGTCTGCTGCGCACCATTCCGATTTGTTGCCGCTGTTACTCAAGCAATCCGCAAGGCTGAGAATTTTCCAGCCGGTGTCGTATTCGATACCGGAGTAGGGCGCGATGTATGTCGCCGCAAACCCGTAAAAAAGACAGATCAGCAGCGTCACAATGGAGATCAGGAATAACGGCCAATCGGCGGCCTGCCGATGACCGGCTTTATTTTTTTTCATTTCAGTTTATATCGATCTCGGGCGGGATCGCGATCCCCAGGCTCTTCAACAGGTGAACCAGCGGCACGATATATTGGTCGATTACGGACCGCAGTGATGCCGGATCGGCCAGCGGCGTTTCATTAAGAATTTTCTGGGCCGCCAGGTAACTCTGGCAGAGATGGTACATTGCATAGCTGACGGCTCCGGAGCGGATCAGGATCTGTTGCGCGGACCGCAATGCCTCCGGATCGTCGATGTGAGACCGCAATGCCTGGAACCGGTCGCGGTCCGGGTGATCGGCCGTCAGCGCGTACAGGAACAGCAAGTTGTTCCGGCCTTGTTTCCAATCCGGATTGGCCGGAGTTTCCATGGCATCCTGGATGTCATCGTGGATCTGGATCGCGTCACCGGTGATGGCGCCCAGTTCGCGGAGCCGATCGATGGTTTTCGGATTGGCCTTGCCGAGGATCGCCCCGATGTGCATCGCCGTGCCGAAGTACGACGAGCTCTTGGCGTGGGTCACCTTCCAGTAATTCTCCTCGCCGGTCAGGTTGCGCGCATCCAGATCCTGGCCGTAGGCCATCGTCAGCGCCATTCGCGCCAGACAATCCATCACCGCCGCCCGCCGACCGGCATCCACCGGTGTGTCGGCGATGACGCGGAAGGCGATGGATTGAAACGCGAAGGATAGGTTGGCCGCCATGGCGTCACCCACCTTGAGGTGTTCCCCGCGCGGATCCTGGTCGAGCATATCGTCCACGAGCAGGATGCTCAGGATCATGCACAGGATCGCGGCCGAGCCGCCCGCCACGACCGATTCGTCACCGCCCACCGCCCGGCAGGCGCGCAGCGGCCATTCCCAGACCTGGTGCGGGCGGGCCACCTGCCGCTCAAAAATCTCGGCGATAGCCGGCCAATCGGCCACTTCCGGCAGACTCATTACCTGTTTTCGTACGTCCTCGATATCCATGGAATAGCCCTCCCTCATTATTATGTTGATATCCGGCAATTTAGCAACTGGCTTTTTTTCGGCCGGGATGGAAAAAACATCGTAGCGCGGCGAGCCGTCCGCGCTACGAGAAATCCGACTCCGGTTCGCAGGAACCCGGAGGTAATTGCCATCCTCGCCCTGCGATTAACTTTTTTCTTTCGCGTACTGGGATGTTATTAGTGAACTTGGCCCTACATCCAGTAGCCCCAGCCTGCCAGGCTGGTGGCTTTCAGCAGATCCTCGGGTTTCTCAATCGCCGTGAGGTCGGACAAAGCTGCGATCAATTCACTTTTCTCCTCGGAATGCAAAAGCACATTGAACTTTTCTATGGACATGCGAACGCTCCTCTTTGGGCTTGCAGTTGACGTTCCCTCTTTGGACTTTACGGTCGATCGCGGGCTGGGAGGCATGGGATACGGCTCGGATACCCATGCTGGATTAATTATATGTGTATTTGAACAAGAAAACCGTTTGACTTTCGGGGCAAAGGGTGACTTATCGCCTGGCTCGGCTGCGTAAAACGAGCCATTGGTCCTCTCCGCATCCGAATCGGGCTGTGTCTCAAGAAGGCGGGTGAGGAATGGCAGAAACGAGGATCAAGCCTGCCCGGAAGGAAAGACCGCCAATACGTCGCGCGAGCGCTCCAGCGGCCGGCTATCGAGCGGGCTCACCCGGTAACCGAGCGATTCCAGGCATGCCAGGCATTCCTGGTGGACCTTGCCGGAATGGGTGGAGAGGAAAATCGGCGGATGTGCGGCGGCCAGCATCCGGCGCGCGCCCTGCAGCGCCAGGAGTTCCGCGCCTTCAATATCAATTTTGAGCAGATTCGGCGCCGGTAAAAGACTCTGGTCGATCCAATCGTCCAACGCTACGGACCGCACCGCCAAGGCGCCGCTTTCGCCGATGCGGCCCTTCGAGGTGCTGGCATCCTCCGCGAAGCGGACCGTTCCACTGCGGTCGGCGACGGCCGCAGCAATCACGGTTACATTTGTGATCCGGTTGAGCGCCAGATGGCGCCGGAGGAAATCCAGGTTGCGGGGCAGCGGCTCGAAGACAAACACCCGCCCGCGCGGCCCGGCACGGAAGGCTGAGATCAGGCTGTAATAGCCCACGTTCCCGCCCAGATCGAACACCACGCCGCCTTCCGGGACCGCCTCCGCGAAACGGATGCTTTTTTTCATTTCGTAACTGCCCAGCCAGTAGCCGTGATTCCCGGAACCTGCGATCCATTTCTTTCCGCGCAAGGGGCCCTGCAGGATGGGCAGTACCGCCCACCGGGGAATTAATCGCAGCGGAAGGCGGAGGACTTTGCCGAAAAGCGAGGCATTGGAAATCGAGGTCCAGTTCATTTATTCCTTGTTCCCCCCTCATCCGGCCTTCGGCCACCTTACCGGGAGATCGCCGGACAGGCTTCCCAGTGTATCCCCGCTTCGCCAGTAATACTGCTCATGGTGCAAATGTTAGCAGTTTTGCTGCGCGGGGACGGGTGCTGGGAGAACCTGTCCCGGAGCGCAGCGACGGGAGGACGGGATGAGGGCGGATAAATTACCAGCGCGTCAGGGGATTAATCCCCAACCGCCGGCTTTGCCGGATATACATTCCGACGTATGCCAGATCGAAGAACAGGATCGCCCAGGCGAAGAACACCGTGAGGTGCGATTCCGGCGCGTACGTGAATAACAGGACGGAGGCGCAGAAGGTCCCCAGCAACTTCGCCAACCCGATATAGAGCGACTGGCCAGCCAAGTCCTTGCGGTCCTGCAGCAGTCGGATGAACAATATCGACATCAGCAGATTCTGCCCGAAGGCGGTGTAGTAGCCCGCGTAATTATCAAACTCGCGCGTGACCAGGAGTACAGTGAGGAAGGAAACGGCGAGAATCGAAAGAAAGGCTGCATAGAAAAATCCACCGGCCATCCCGGAAGGCCGGCGGGCGCTTTCGTAGCGGAGGTACTGGACGACGATGACCGAATCCAGGATGAACCAGGCGATGTTGATGATCAGCTGAATCCCGCTGTGCGGGTGGATGAAGGAAAAGATGAATTCCCAGGAGATGTTCAGGCAGAGCGCCGCCATTGGCATACCGCAGGCTTTATCCTGATAGCCGCGTTTAATAAGGAGCAGGTAGGCCATCAGCCAGAAGACACCCGATGCAATACCGAACCATTCCATATTGATCCTCCCAAGTTATGGCTCGCCGCGCCGGAGCGGTGCGAGAAATTCTCCCAGGAGCGATACTATATCACGGCCGTCCGGCGGCAAATGCCCGCGCGGGAATACCCGGTGGAACGATTCCAGACGCAGGATGACATCCCGCAGGGGAACCGGGTGCCCGGCCTCGGCCGACGCCCTGCGGACGAACAACGCTGATTGTGTCCGGTGGCAGCTCATCGCGGCCAGCTTCTGTTCAAACGCCGGGCCAATATCCACCACGAAGTCCGCCGGATCGTTCCGGTTGGCTGACCGTTTGCGCGGATGGTCGGGATGATCCGCATGGAAGGAATAGAGGAAGGGGACGCCGGTCCGGCGGGCGGATTCAAGGCAGGCCTGGTGCGCCAGCAGGTGGCCGGGATGCCCGTACTCGCCGCTCGAACCATGCGTGATAACCGTGTCCGGTTTCATCACGGTGAAGCAGGCTTCCATCCGCGCAACGACATCCCCGGTTGACCCGGCGAACGCATACAGCGTGTTATCGGGACCTATGTCCGGATCCCGGAACGGCAGAAAATCGACCGAGCCGCACCCAAGGGCGTGTGCGGCGCAGCGCAATTCATCCGAACGGACCGCGCCGAGTTCCTCGCGGGCCGCGAGGGGCGGTTCCCCGGCCTCGCCGCCTTCGCCGCGGGTGCAGCACAGGATCCCCACCTCCGCCCCGCGCCGGGCAAGCAGCGCGAGCGTACCGCCGGCAAACACCGATTCGTCGTCCGGATGTGCGGTGACGCATAGAATTTTCACAGAGTGCTCCGATCCGGTGCCCGCCGGCGGGTCGCGAGCGGCGGGCTTTTTAAGGGATGTAGCCGCGATTGACGATCGCGGCTACAGGAAAATTCTCGCGGCGGCGGATGCGGAATCGGCGATCGCGCCCGAATTAACCAGTCTTACCTTCGATGGTGCGGATCGCCTGCTCGGGTGTAACGTTGGCGTACAACACCGACATCAATCCGGGCAGGTATTTATTCATTGTCATCACGTTGGAATACACCACCTGGCGGATCAGGACGTGGTTCAGTTCGCCCCCTTCCACATCGATGCTGGTCTTGCAGCGGATGTCGCCGTCGTGAATATCCATTTCGAAATTGCCAATCACCAGCCCGTAATTCGCCCGGGTGATGAACTCCATCGCCGCCGGACGCCGGTCCTCGGGGGCGGGGTTGGGGAACACGGAGTAGAAGATGAACTGCTGCTGATTTTCCCGCGCCTGCGCAAAGCAGGTCCATTTCCCGTTCTTGCCGGAAAAGCCGGTGCGCAGGATGGGTTTACCCTCCATTACGGTGAATGGCCAATCGTCGTCGCGGAAAAATTTTCTGATCGATTCGAGTATCTTCCCCATGGGAATTCCTTGCCGCAGAGGACGGCCCTGTCACGGCGGAAAGCCGGTGCAGGGCTGGAAACCGCCCATCCGGGATGGATTTTATACGGAATGGCACGGCTTAGCAACCGTTCCGCGGAGAGGCGTCCGAATGCCCAAAAAGCCGGGGAAGAAGGCGGGCTGTATAATCGCCCCATGCCCGAAGAGAAGATCCGGAAACGCAGCTTGGCATGCCACCGGCCGGCGCGCGGCCGGTTTTCCTGCCTCCCAACTCTCCTCCTTCCAATCCTCATGGCTGCCTGCCGGACCGCCGGACCCGGGCCGGCGCCGGCCGACCGGTCATCCGAGTTTCAAGAGCCTGGAGCGGGCTTGGCCGTGGTATCCCCCAATCCCTCGTCCGAAATGACAGACGGATTCACTCCGCACCCGGTCGCGACGGCGCGTGTCCCGGATGAATCGGCGGACACAATTTCCGTGGCGCCGCAGCCTGCCCTCGGATCCTGTTCCGATAACCTGATCTTCATGGGGGATCTGACCTACCCGGACCGGACGCCGGTTCTCGCCGGACAGGCGCTGGAGAAGAAGTGGAAGGTCCGCAACAGCGGGCACTGCGATTGGGGGCCCCAATACCGGTTCCGTTGGGTGGGCGGGGCGGAACTTTCGGCGCGCAAGGAGTATGCGCTCTTCCCCGCCGCCACCGGCAGCGAAGCGGTCGTATCCATCCTGCTGACCGCGCCGCTTGCGCCGGGGGAATATATATCCAGCTTCCGGGCGTTTTCACCACTGGGGATCGCGTTCGGGGATACTCTGTACATCGATGTGGTGGTTTCATGAACAGTGAGTATAAAAAGGATTCACCGCAAAGGACGCTAAGATTTTAAAAAATAATAATTTTTTTCTTTGCGTTCTTTGCGTCTTCGCGGTGAAATCTCTCAGAAGTCCCGGAATGCCAATTCCATGACAGCGAGGAGACCTATGCTACGCGTGCGGGGATCGGAGACCGTCGATTCGGAAGGTCGAAGCGTCCGGCTGCGGGGGGTGTGCGTCGGGGGCTGGATGAATATGGAAAATTTCATCAACGGTTACCCCGGAGATGAAAGCGGGGTGCGCCGCGCGGCGGC
>DAOUDU010000169.1:0-6566 GCA_034430775.1 Anaerolineales bacterium
TTTTTGGATGGGACCGGCTCTCGAAGGCGGCGCATGCCGCGGCGATCGGCATGGTCGGGCTCGGGAGCGCGCTGTCGGTGTTCTGGATTCTCACGGCCAACGCGTTCATGCAGCATCCGGCCGGGTACGCCCTGCAGGACGGGCGCGTGGTGATGACGGACATCCTCGCCGTCATCGCCAATCCGAGGGCGCTGCTGTTTTTCTGGCACACCCTGTCCGCCGGGTTCGTCACCGCTTCCTTCTTTGTGCTCGGAATCAGCGCCTGGCATCTCGTCCGCGGAAGCGACGGGGAGGCGTTCCGGCATTCGTTCCGCCTGTCCGCCGCGGTGGGGCTGATTGCCACCGTAATGGTGGTCGCGGCCGGCGACGCCCAGAGCAAATATGTGCGCGAGGTGCAGCCGATGGCGGCCGCCGCATCGGAAGGCCTGATGAACACGGCCGATCCGGCGCCGTTTTCCGTGGTGGCCGTCTTTGATTCCTCCGGCAAGGACGTGGTCTGGAGTTTGGATATTCCGGCCGGGCTCAGCCTGCTGTACTATTGGCGGCCGTCGGGCGCGGTGGAAGGGATTCATCAGCTGCAGGCGCAATATGCGTCTGCATACGGGCCGGGGGATTACACCCCGCTGGTGGCGCTGGATTACTGGACGTTCCGGGTGATGGTCGGGGTCGGGTTTTTAATGGTCGCGCTGACGGTCCTCGCCCTGTACCTCGGGTATCGCAAAAAGCCCGCCGGATGGCCCGCCGCGATGCGATTCGCTCCCTGGGTGATCCTGCTTCCCTATCTGGCCAATACCACCGGCTGGATCCTGACCGAAACCGGCCGCCAGCCGTGGATCGTGCACGGCCTGATGAAAACCGGGGAGGGGATCTCTCCCAACCTCACCCCGGGATTGGTGCTGACCAGCCTGTTGGTTTTTGCATGCATCTATACGCTTCTGCTCGCGGTCGACGTCTTCCTTTTAATACGGGCCGCGAAGGCGGGGCTCTCGGCGGAGGAAACCGGATCCGTTTCGGCCCGGTGATTGGTGCGCCGGGAGTATGATGGAGGTGGAGTATGGATCTTAACCAGCTGTGGTTCGTTTTGGTCGCCGTCCTCTACGCGGGATTTTTCTTTCTGGAAGGGTTCGACTTCGGGGTGGGCATGCTGCTGCCGGTTCTGGGAAGGAACGATCCGGAGCGCCGGGCGCTCCTCAAC
Source organism: Anaerolineales bacterium (assembly GCA_034430775.1). Lineage (GTDB taxonomy): Bacteria > Chloroflexota > Anaerolineae > Anaerolineales > RBG-16-64-43 > JAFGKK01. Next base: position 1,196 of record DAOUDU010000169.1, read on the forward strand.
GCCATCGGTCCGCATTGGGACGCCAACGAAGTCTGGCTGATCACCGCCGGCGGGGCGACTTTCGCCGCTTTTCCGCAATGGTATGCAACCATGTTCAGCGGTTTTTATCCGCTTCTCTTCCTGCTCCTCCTGGCGCTGATTGCGCGCGGCGCCGCCTTCGAATTCCGCGGCCGGCGCCCTGGAGCAACGTGGCGCGGCGTGTGGGATTCCGCGATATGGATCGGCAGCCTGCTGCCGGCGCTGATCTTCGGCGTGCTGTTCGCCGATCTTCTCCGCGGAGTACCGATCAACGGGCACATGATTTACACCGGGGATTTGATGACGCCGGTCAACCTTTACAGCCTGGTCAGCGGATTGGCGCTGGTTTCCATTTTTCTCCTGCATGGCGCCAACTTCCTCGCACTCAAACTGGAAGGCGAACTCGGGGAGCGCGCCCGCGCGGCCGCCCGGCGCCTGTGGCCCGTCGCGCTGCTCCTGGTCCTCGTGTTCCTGATGTTCACCTTCTCCTCCAGCGATCTCTTCGGCCGTCTCGGTTACGCATCGATCCTCCTGCCGGCCGGGATGATCGCCGGGATGGTGCTGATCCGGTACTTCCTTGGACGGAAACGCGACGGCTGGGCCTTTGTATTCGGGGGATTGACGATTCTGCTGACCGCGGCCAACTTTTTCGCCGCGCTTTATCCGCGGGTGATGGTTTCCAGCCTCGGGCCGGATTTCAGCCTGACGATCTACACCGCCGCCGCCTCGGACTATTCGCTGCGCGTCATTACGATCGTGGCGCTGGTCTTTATCCCTGTGGTCGCCGTTTACCAGGCCTGGTCCTATTGGGTGTTTCGCAAGCGGATAAAAGCCGATCCGGAACGGCTTGTGTATTAGGCGCCTTCCGGCGGTGAGGAGATCTCAGGATACACCGCGGAGATTCCTTCCTGGCGGCGGGAGTTACGATCACCGTTGTGTGCGAACGCGATTGCAGCGATAAGATCCGTTCGCTGTTCGTCAAGCCGCCGTCCCAGGAACCTCGGGTCGGTAGATTCCCTTAACAGCGCAGGCCAGTTGGGCGGAAAAGGGCGTGCCGCAATATTGGGCACGCCCTTAATGTTTCGTATATAGCAAAAACTACTCTTGGCCTGTTCTATATTGCCAATCCCGGATCCGCATTGATCAAATCGATGACTTGTTCCATATCTTTGTCTCGATGGTTGATATAGTCTTCCACTGTGAGATCAATGGTTATGTCCGGGATCACCCCTCGGTCGGGATCGTCGTCCCCGACGATGAGTTTTGCGACCGGTATAAGAAATGGAAGGTTGGATCGAGGAAATACCACCGGTCTCTGGTCACTCTCCATGTATACGCGCCCGCCGGTTTCACGCCCCACGATTACCCCCAGGTTGTTTCTCCGAAACAGCTCTGAAAACACAACCCCGGCGGAAAATGTTTCATGGGAGGTCAGGAGAAAGACTTTTCCATGAAACCGACCGGAATTTTCATCGGCGAAAAAGGATTTGGAATCCTCGAAATTGGAATAGTACATAGTGCCCGGTTTCGATTCCAAAATACCTCTCCCGATCCAGTAATACGGATCGTCTTGCTCCACGAATTTATAAAGCGGGAGACTCCATAAAAACTGCGGAAGGCGCATATCGTAATAGGCGCTCTCGAAGGAATATTGAACGATCTGTTGGTGGAGCGGGCTTACCCGGAAAGAAAACTCCTTGTATCCCTTAAGCGGAGCAGAGGTCAGGTAAGACAGCACATAATTTCCCCAATCCCCATTTCCACCCGGATGGTGCCGCACATCGATTACCAGATATTCCTTATCCTGATTCCGGGCAAAAAAACCGTCGATAAAGGTTTTGAAATCATCCCATTCGCCGTATTCAAAGCCTATAAATTCGAGCACGGGGACCGTCTTTCCGGCCGCCTCGATCTCCGACTCAATATAATCTTGCTTCGGGGCCGCGGCATTTTCATATTGTTCCTGTGCAATCCCCTGGACCGTGGCTGTCGTGATGGTCCCATTGTGCTTGTAGGTTATCCGCCAGGGAGATGCCATGTGATAATAGGTTTGAATAAACAAACCAAGATAATCGGCAAGCCCCACCTGTCGATAATCCGGAAGTGTGGCCGGCACATATTTCATGACGTCCGCCGCCATCTGCTCCATGGATACCCCATTGACGGCCAGGATCTCTGCCCGCTCCGGCACATCATGCGCGCCATAGTTATGTTTTACAAATATCCTCCCCCCGACCGTGGTAAACGTCAGCGGGAACATGAGGCCGACGGTCTTTTCCCAGTTCAGCGGGTATACGGACGTATGGCCATCCTTTAGGAATGCCGCTAGTTCTTGGAGATAATAAAAAGCGTCTTGAACCGGAATCTCTTCTCTCGCATCATTCCGAATGCGGGATTTGAGATCCTCCGCCTTTTCCAGAAACGCGCTTCTGCTGGTGGTGCGGTAGGGGTCGGCGTGCATTTCATCCGCATAGGAAACCAAAGTATCCATATCTTCGAGCAGACCCGGCTTGGAAACGGAATAGTCCATCCGGTAATCATCGAAATATTTTTCAACGTCCATTTGCGTAGTTGGATAAAGCGGCGGCTTCTGAAGCCATACTGTGCCAAACCAGACGGCAACAAGGAACAAGGCAGCAGATAAACCAATACATAATGTTTTTTGCAGCTTTTTCCTTCCTGGATTTATTGCTGGATTGTCATGCGTATGCATAATCTCACACTCCTCCGTGTATTTGAGGTATATAAAATTCATCCATGCCAATTTGACAATCCAACTCGGTATTTGTTTCATAATTGATAGTGGAACCGGCTGACGGCGGGCTGGGGGAAGGTGAATTGCTTCGCCTGGTGAAAAGCCGGGCGGGGACTGCGCTGACCGGTCTCCCGTGGCACGCACTCATCCTGACCGGGGGAGGACCATCCGGACGTGCAGGCCCGGTATGCCCGTGTGGCGCCGCCGCAAACCGGAGCGGAGTTATTTGGTGGCGTCCGGAGAGCTCCTGGTCGGGCTCGGATTGATCGCCGGGATCCCAACCGGCCGGGCGGCATTCTTCGGAGGTTTACTGAATTTCAATTGCCTTCGGGCGGGGGCGGTCAGCATCAACCCGACCCTGCTCGTCATGGCATTCGGGTTGACCCTCGCCCGGCGGATCGCCGGGTGGCGGGGCGGCGAGAGGCGGCTTCCGCCGGCACTCGAACGGATCCGAATGCGACTCTGATGACCGGGTTTATTTTTTTTTCGACGCGGGGATAGGCGCCTGATGGATCTGCGCGCGGGTGGGTTTTCCGAAAGCGGGTTGATGCGGATTGGAGCCGGCAGGGGACTGGAATTGGGAAATCGGGTATCATCCTAAGGATGGATAGATGCATCCCTGTGAATCTGGTGATCTTCGGCGCAACCGGCGATCTGGCCGGGAGAAAGCTTATTCCGGCGCTGTATGCAAATTTCGCGAAGCGGCGGCTGCCGGAATGCCCGTCCATCGTGGGGTTCGGCCGCCGCGATTGGAGCGACGCGGAATTCCGGACCCGGATGCGGAAGCGGACGGCGGCGATCCTGGCCGGAGCGTTTGATCCGGCGGTGTGGGAGGAATTCTCCCGGCGGTTATTTTTCTTCCAGGGGCATTTGGATTCACCGGAATCTTTTCCCGCGTTGGAGCGCTACCTTCAAATAAAGGAAAACGGTCCGTCCGGCCGCCTGTATTACCTTGCGACGGGCCCCGAGTTCTTCCCGGTAATCGTCGATAACCTGGGGCAGGCCGGAATGGTGCGGCCAAAGGGGGTATGGCGCCGGCTGGTCGTCGAAAAACCCTTTGGCAGCGACCGCAACTCCGCGCAAGCGCTCAACCGCGTCATCCATAAATACTTCGACGAGCACCAGGTCTTCCGAATGGATCACTACCTGGGCAAAGAAACCGCCCAGAACATCCTCTTCTTCCGCTTCGCCAATACAATCTTCGAGCCGGTGTGGAACCGCCGGTTCGTGGACAACATTCAAATCACCGTCGCCGAAACCGTCGCGGTGGGCCGGCGCGCGCCGTATTACGACAAGGCCGGGGTGCTGCGCGACATGTTCCAAAATCACCTCCTGCAGCTGCTGGCGCTGACGGCGATGGAACCGCCGGCATCGTTTTCGGCGGATGCGGTCCGCAATGAAAAATACCGGGTGTTCCGGCGCATCCGCCCGATCCGGCTCGCGGACACCGCGCGCGGGCAATATGCAGGGTTTTGCGGGACCGAGGGTGTGGCGCCCCGCTCGCAGACGCCGACCTATGCCGCGTTGAAGCTCGCGATCGACAATCCGCGCTGGAAGGGCGTGCCGTTCTATTTGCGGTCCGGCAAGGCGCTGGCGGAAAAGCGGTCCGAGATCATCGTCGTGTTCCGGCAGCCGCCTTTCCGGCTGTTCGAAATGGAAGGCTGCAAGGAGTGCTTCCCCAATATCCTTTCCATCTGCATCCAGCCGGATGAGGGGATTCACCTGAGTCTGGATGCCAAGGTCCCGGACAGCGCCCGCGACATCCGCGCGGTGGACATGAATTTCCACTACCGCACGTCGTTCGAGGGAACACTGCCGGATGCGTATGAGCGGCTGCTTCTGGACGCGCTGAACGGGGATGCGTCGCTGTTCACCCGCAGCGACAGCATCGAGGTCTGCTGGCGGCTGATCGATCCGGTCGTGGCCGGCTGGGAGCGCGCGGATGCGCCGCCGTTGCTGGCGTACCCGCGCGGCGGGTGGGGGCCGGAAACGGCGGAAGCATTGCTCGCGCGGGACGGGCGGGCGTGGCGCTGTGTGTGCCGGGAGCACGCGGAGGGGTAATTGTTTTTTATCCCCCGTGCCTTTTATGGCTATTATTGGCCACAAAGGACAATAATGGAAAACCCTTCCGCCGGATATCTTCTTGACAAATAAGTAAACGCCGTTTACTATTGGAAGGATGGCCGGAAAAAAGCACATCCCGCAGCGCCGGGACCTCTCGCGCCAAAAGATCCTTGATAAAGCCAGGAAGCTCTTCGTCGCAAAGGGGCTGGCCGGGCTTTCGATGCGCAAGCTGGCGAAGGAACTGCATTACACGCCGGGCGCGATCTACAAGCACTTCGATAACAAGGAAGAGATCCTGCAGGCGATCCGCGAGGAAAGCTGGGCGCTTTCCAGTACGATGGATGCGGATATGCCGCCCGGATTGGGCGCGCGGGATATGCTGGTCGAAAGCGGCCGGCAATACCTGCGTTTTGCGACGGCCTACCCGGAGCATTACCAGCTGATGTTCAATTCACCGGATCTGCCGTATGGGCCGCCGGAGGATATCCGCCAGGATCCGCACTTTGCGCCGGTGATTGCGATGGTGGAGCAGGG
>DAOUDU010000170.1:0-20356 GCA_034430775.1 Anaerolineales bacterium
TGCCCTTCACCGGCCGGAAAGATTCCGCCGAAATGACGCTGTCGATCAGCGATGCGCTGCGCGCCTTCTCGATCCGCGCCCTGGTCGCGGCCGGTTCCAACCCCGCCAACCGCGATCTCATTCAAAACATCGTCAACGGGAGAAAATCGAGCTTCTTGAATACCGACTTTATTCTTTAGGCCTTCTGATTGCAATCGGTATGATTTGTCCCTAATAATCCACGGAGAACACGGGGAATCACGGATTTTTTATTAAAAATAATTTTCCGTGTCCCTCCGTGTCCTCCGTGGATTTTAATTTCTTCTTCACCGGATATCGGAAGGGACAGCTTCCAGCTCTTGGCCGCCGCACAACGCCGGCATCCCCTCCCGAAAGCCCGGCGCCGTTCCGGACAACCGCCGTTTCTCCATCCGCCCGCCGATCAATACGAACAGGAAGTCCGGCACGTCGACGACGGCGACCTTCTTCACCGGAGTGATGTACAGCTACTCGAATTTCTTGCGCAGGTCGAATTTATAATACCGGCTTTCTTTCGGGGATTCGCATAACATCCGCCCGAACCTTGCGCCGCCCCGGGACGGCACACCGGTTTTGGATTACGACGTCTTCGGCTGCCATGTCAAGCCGAATTTAGAGGATGGGATGTCGGTTAATTGGAAAGGATCCCCGCCCTGGGCGGATACGATATATACCTGAACGTCCTCGCCCCGGTCGGAGAGGAAGGCGATATAGTGCCCGTCCGGCGACCAAACCGGATTCATATCCACCGACCCGCCGCTTGTCACCGGAGTTTCGTGCATGCCGTCGGCGTACACGACATAAATAGCAAAAACGCACCTATCCGGTGAGGAATCACAGCTTGCGGGCCGGGGATCCTCGCGGTTGGAGCTGAACGCGATGTGCAGCCCGTCCGGCGACCACGCCGGGTCGAAGTCGAACGCTTCCTCCAGCTGACCCACTCCCGGGTCCGTGATTTCAATCTCATCCGATCCGTCGGCCCCCACCACGGTGATATCGCTGATTCCGGGGAAATTGGAAACGAATGCGATTTTCCTCCCGTCCGGGGACCAGACCGGAACGCAGTTGAAAACGTTTTCCCATCCCGGAATTATGCGGGAGACGTCCGAACCATCCGGATTCATGATGTAGAGGCTCTTGAAAAATTCCGAATCCTCTCCGCGGGAGGAGAGGAACGCGATCCGCCCTCCCTTCGGCGACCAGGATGGATACGAATCGCTCCCCGGATCGTCGGTAAGCCGTGAGACATTCGTTCCGCCGGCATCCATCACGTAAATCTCCTCGTTGCCGTCGCGGTCGGAGACGAACGCTATGCGCGTTCCATCCGGGGACCAGGCAGGGTCCGTATCGGCTCCCGGGTTGTTCGTCAGGTTCGTCAAGCGGGATCCATCCACATCTACAAGGTAAATTTCCAGGTTGCCGTCGCGATGGGATATAAAAGCGATCCGCGTTCCATCCGGCGACCAAGCGGTACCGGATTCGGCCGCCACATCCCCGGCCAGGCGGGTGGGGGTTCCGTCGGAATCCACGATATACATCTCCCCTATTTTGCCGCTCCACGAAACGAACGCAAGAAATTCGCCTCCGTCTCCTCCAGGATTCGCCGGTGCCGTTGTCTCGGTGGGTGACGTGGAGATGGCGGCCGGAGGCAGGGTCGGCATCGGCGTCGATGTTATGGAGGCGATGGGCCTCGACGGCAGTGGAGTCCATGTCGGCCATGCCGTCGCCTGTTTCGCCGCTTCCGCGCTCGGCCGGGCACAACCGGCGCAGATCAACAATCCTATCCCCAAGGCCGGTAAGGTAAATCTCCTTTTCAGGATTCTGCTTTGCTTCATTCCGAATTCTCCGAATGTTCCGATGCACCGCGGAGAGTCTGCATCGGTTGTGAAACCGCCGATGATTCCCCCGGCGGTTTTTTGGCGGGTGAGACGGTTTGGTTTTTGCATTCTTGCATGAAAATCAATTTTATAACTAATCGGCTATCAATTCGGCAGGACACGATCAGCAATCCATATTGTATATCCTATTGGAATCGGCCGCCGCCGGGGATTTCCCGGCGGCGGCCCTTGATAGTGAGTAAACCGGAAAAGGCGTTGGAAAACTACATTGACCCGATCTTCACCATCGCGGTCATGTTCCAGCGCAGGCGGGCATCGGTTTTTTCGAGAACGACCGTGACCGCATAGACCGTCTCGCCCAACCGGTTCTGCCCGTAGGCGCTCACGGCCACGACCCTGCCTGTGATTTCCAGCCCGGGGATCGCGTCGAAGGTCAGGACGGCCCTATCGCCGACGGCCACCTTGGTGATGTCGGTCTCGTTCAGATCGACGGTCTTCACCTGCCACACGGAAAGATCGGCAACCGCGGCCACAACCGCGTCTGGCAATGCGACCTGTCCCGGTTTAAGATCCAGGTAGACGACGATTCCGGCAACCGGAGACAGCAGTTCCATGCTCTTCCAACCGGCCTCCGCCGCCGCCAGACGCTTTTCGGCGCTCGCCACCCGCGCTTCGGCGAGTTCAATTTCTTCAACCGCAATTCCATCGGGGTACTGGCCGAGCTTCTCCAGAGCAGCCTCCCATTTGGCCACCAGGAGCGCATACCTGGCTTGGGTGAGCTTATAGGTTGAATCGTCCCAGCCGTTGGATTCGGCCACTTCCTTATTCTCGCGCGAAGCCCGTTCGTCAAGCGCGGCTTGGGCGGCCAGCACCGGTCCGGTTCGCTTCACTTCTACGAGGGCCTGCCGGGCGGCGAGCAGGTCCTGCTCCGCGGCCGACACTTCCAACTCGGCCTGCTCAGCGCCCGCCAGGCGCGCCAGCACATCGCCCATCTTTACCTTACAGCCGTTCTCCACCCGCACGTCGGCCACGATCCCGCCGGCGGCAAATGCCAGTTCCGCTCCGGTCTGCGGGATAACCTTCCCGTCGGCGATCACTCCACTGGCTTCCGTCACGGCCGGCAACAGGGTGCCCGTGGCAATGCTTTTTGCGGAGGCGATCCCGTCCGTGCCGATCAGCGCCAGCGCGCAAACGGCAATGACGATTACCGCCAGCCCCGCTCCGATGATTAATTTCTTCCTATTCATTTCCTTTTCTCCGATCTTTTAATTTTTGTGGCGAACGCCAGCGCGCAGAAAATCGCGATCGCTCCCGCGAAGGCACCGCCGATGAGAATGCTGTTCCTTTTCAAGTTCCTGTCGCCCTTTTCCAGATAAACGCTCATCATGTGAACCAACCTCCAGACTTTTTCGATAGACCGAGGCGGTCTTCAAGACCGCCTTGGTCTTTAGCGTCGATCATTCGTACGCCAGCGACTCCCGCACGCTGATCCGCGTGGCGCGGAGGGCCGGCCACAGGCTGGCCAGTACCGCCAGGACGCTTACGATCGCCAGCCAGGCGAACGCACCCGGAACCGAGAAAACGAACTCCAGCGGCATCAGCGCCTCGCTCAATGCACCGGCAAACAGGATCCCGCCGGGGATGCTGAGCGGCACGGCCAGGATCCAGGAGATGAATCCGAGCAACAGCCCTTCGCCGACAAAGATGGCCGCCACCATCGGCGAGGCCGCGCCGATCGCGCGCATCATCCCGATTTCCCGCCCCCGTTCGACGACATTGATCGACATCGTCCCGGCCAGGCCGAGGCTCCCCACGACCGCCGCCAGAACCGCCATCGTCAGGAGGATGTTCACCAGGAGGTTGAACTGGTACTGGTTGGTCTCCCGCACCATTCCGATACCCATGATGTTGACGGGGTTCAACCCCTCGGCCAGGAATTTTTCCCGCATCAGGTCGATGGTGGTTTTTTCCAGCGCCGGGTCCTCGCTTGGCAGCTCGACCACGACCACGCCGGTGCGGTTGACGGACCCGATCGCGCGCGCCAGGGCCGGCAGCGGGACGAAAGAATCCTTCTGACCGTTGTTCAGGTTGATGATCAGCCCGACGATCGTCCAATCGGATTCGCGGCCGTCGATGCTGAGCGTGATGGAATCGCCCACCCGCAGCCCGCGTTCCTCCGCAACCTTGCGGTTGACCAGGATCGCCCGGTCGTCCTCCGGAAGAAAGGCACGCCCTTGCGCGATGGTGAACTCGAACATTTTTGAATCCGGCGGCATGGCCCATAATTGGGTTTCCACTTCTTCGCCGCTCGGGAGCACCAGTTGCGCGCCGCGGATATCCCAGGCTTCAGCCTGCACAACCCCGGGTATGGATTTCGCGATCTGCACCAGCTTCTCGATCCGTTCCGGCCGGTCAAAGGCCATCATGATGTTGAAACCGAAGTCGTTCAGCACCACATCCAGCATCCGGTCGAGTGAAAGGCTCACGCCCATTACCGTGATGAACATCACCCCGCCGAGGGTCAGCGTAGCCAGCGTCAGCAGGACACGCGCCTTGCGGCGGAAGGTGTTGCGCAGGCTGAGGAGCGCCGGGCTCGGCACGGTCCGGAAGAGGGCGAGCCTTTGCTGCGCGGCGAGGAACAACCGGTCCACAATCGAATTACCGAATCCCCCGCCCAGGCCGTAGTTGCCGATCGCCTGGCGGCAGGATACCCGCGCCCCGCCGATGACGGGCATCAGCGCGGCCAGAACCGGCACCACCAACCCAACCGCGATCTGGACGATCACCGACGCCGGAACAAACCCGGTTTCCGACGGGATGACGTTGATGGTGGAGAGCATCCAGGCGGTCATAAATCGGGCGCCCAGTGCGGAAAGTGGAATGGCGATAAGCAGAGATAGAATCCCGTACAAGAGTGCGACTCCCAGATAGATCCGCACAACCCTTCCGAAAGTGGCCCCCACCACCTTGAATATCCCGATCTGCCAGATCTGCTGCGAAAGCAACGCGTTAAGCGTGTTGACGATCAGGAATGCGCTCAGCCCGAGCGAGATGATCCCCATCCCGGTCAGGATGATGAAAACCCCGTCCACTATCGACTGCGAAAAATGAAAGCCCGGTTTTTCCAGGTAAAACCCGTTTGTCTGCAGCCCGGCTTCCTTCAGGTGTTTTTCGAACATCCGGGCGGTTTCTTCCGCAGCGGATGGATCCCAGCGCTCGAGCAATATGTTGAGTTGGTTGTAGTCCGCCGCCCCGGCAAGCCATTCCACCGTTTCCGGCGTGGCGAAAAAGGCGCCCTGCGCCCCCTGGTATTGGGGGGGAATGGCTTGCGTGGAGCGGGCGACTCCGACGATTTCCACCCGGCGGGTGGCGTTCCCGTGTTCAATAAAAATTTGGTCGCCCGTCTTGAGGCCGAAGTACACCATGGTCTCGTATTCCATCATCAGGGTCTTGTACCCCGGCCACACTCCTTCGGTTTTATCCAGCAGGGAAACCCGCTGATTCTCAAAATCCTTGCGGCCGACCAGGCTGGCCTCCCGCCACTCGGTTTCGTCTACCCGCCGCCAACGCAGGAAGCTGTTGATCACCGCCTCCGCATCCGCCACCCCCGCCGTCCCGCGGATGGATTCCACCTGCTCCTCCAGGATCGGCGCGGCAAACAGCCGGATCGTGGGGGCTTTGGAGGCCAGGCTCTGGCTGCGGATGGAGCCGTTCATCATGCTCGACATGTTGATCACGAAACCAAGCGCGAATACTCCGACCGCGGTCGAAAGCACGGCCAGCGCCGTGCGCGTTTTATTTTGGGAAAGATCCCTCCAGGATTTTCTCCAGACAATGCTCATTGCAATCCGGCCTTTCCGTTCTCATGATCCTTCGCGATGGCCCCATCCAGCAAATGGATCACGCGCCGGGTGCGCCGGCTGAGTTCGCCGTCGTGGGTAACGATCAGGATCGTCTTGCCCTCTGCGCGCAAGCCCTCAAACACGGCAAACATCTCGGCCGCGGTGTGCCGGTCCAGGTTGCCGGTCGGCTCATCGCCGACCAGGAGCGGCGGATCGTTGGCCAGGGCCCGCGCGATCGCGGCGCGCTGCTGCTGTCCGCCGGAAAGCGTACTCGGGAGCTTGTGGGCCTGTTCGGGAATCCCGACCCGCTCGAGCAGGTGCATCGCCCGCTGCGGCCGCTCGCGCCCGGAGTATTTTCCGCAAAAATCCATCGGCAGGATGACGTTTTCCAGGATCGTCAGCGTCGGGATCAGCTGGAAGAATTGGAAGATCACGCCGATCGAGCGCCCGCGCCAGCGCGCCAGCGCGTCTTCCGAAAGGACGTGAACCGCCTGGCCGCCGACGAGCACTTCGCCCCCGCTGGGTCGGTCGATGCCGGTGATCATATTGATCAGCGTGGATTTTCCCGAGCCCGAAGGCCCCATGACCGAAACGAACTCCCCCGGCCCGATCGTCAGGTTGATCTCTTTCAGAACGCGTACTTCCCCTCCGCCGGTCCTGTAATTTTTAACCAGGTTGCGGAGGTCAATCAGTTGCATTTCGTTTTGGGCATTGGTTGCCATGTTCCATTCCCTTCCTTTTGTAAAAAAACAATTGCTATTTCATTTGACAGACGTGATGGGGTTTTGTTTCGTGTCGATTACGGGTCAATAAAGGGGCCGGCGTATGGGGGCGGGATGGTGATCCACCCGGGAACGCTTGAAAAAGGCGTTCTCCCCTTGCGAAATTCAGATGTTCCATGTACACTTCGCCACCCGGCGTTTTTTTTGGAGGATTCATGCGCTGCGAAACTCATGCGATCTCTCCATTCGATCGTGAAGCGCGCGGGAGCCAAACGGGACGACCGCCGGCGGCGAACAGCGGCACAAAAGGACGCCTATCCTTCGACCAGACGTGCGCCTCCATCATTCTGGGGGAAGAAATCATACAGACTGGATCAAGCCTGGATACCATTATGGAATTCCGATTCGAAGTGCCACCCCGGAATATGCATTAATTCGTCACAAATGAAGATTCGAGACTTCTTTCCGCGCGTGAAGGATTTTCTGGAAACCCCGCCGTGGCGCCGTTATGCCGCGCTGTTCCTGCTCGGATGGATCCTGCGGCTCCCGGTCCTCCTGCTCGTAATCGCCAATCCCGCACGGGCTGTTCCTCCAGGAGATGCCCCGGGGTATCTGCAATTGGCGATTAACTTGCTCGAACACGGGGTGTTTTCCCTGGGAACGGGCGCCCCGTACTTTCCCGATGCCTTCCGGACCCCCGGCTATCCTCTTTTCCTCGATCTCGTCTTTCAGACCGCCGGTATTTCCGTCGTCGCGGTCGCGGTCGTGCAATCCCTCCTGCATATCCTGACAGGCCTGATCCTCGCCCGCTTGGGAGAACAGGTCTTCGGATCCGTGCGCATCGGTCTGGCGGGAGCACTGCTTTGGTTGATCGCTCCCACGCCGGCCATCTTCTCCGGAATCCTCCTGACGGAAATCCTCTTTACTTCGGTTTTCCTCCTGCTCCTATGGTTTCTGTCCGCGCCCTCTATATCGCGGGTGGCGATCGGCGGCGTGGTTTTCGGTTTCGGGATTTTAATTCGCCCGATCGCCATCCTGCTTTGGCCGGCGCTGATCCCGGCGCTGTGCTGGGGTTCGCGCTGGCGGCAGGCATTGGGTAAATGCGCGCTCTTCAGCGCAACCCTGGCGGTCATGGTGGCTCCCTGGATCTTTCGCAACATCGTTGCCTTCGGGAAACCGACCCTGGCGGCGGTCCAGGGGTACAACCTTCTTTATTACAACGCCGCGGGATACATCGCCGTGCGCGACGGGCTGACTCTGGCCAAAGCCCGGGAGATTGCCGACCGGGAATACCGGGAGTATCTGCAGGAAGAAAATCTGCAACCGGCCACAATGATGGATGAATCCGACGCCATGTCCGCGGCGGCGATAAACATCCTGGCGGCGGATCCGGTCCGGAGTCTGTTATTCAACGGATGGAATAGCTTGAACGGATTTCGTCCCGGCGCCTCTTACGTACTTATGTTTCTTTTTCCCGACACACTGACTCCCGGAGATGTTACGGAAGGCGAGCTGTCCCCGGCCGTTTCAAATCTCGATCGTCCGGAAATCCTTTTTACAACCGTTCTGATGTCCATCGGTTATGGCGTGTTATTCCTTCTGGCCGCGGCCGGAGTACTCCGCCTTTTCTGGAAAAAATCCTGGAAAATCCTTGCTATATTTGGATTGCCTTGCGGGATCCTGATGTATGCGCCCGGCATTTCCAGCAATGCGCGTTTCCGTATCCCGATCGAACCCGTGTTGTGTCTCTTGGCGGCGGCGGTTCTGTGCGAACTGCTTCCACGCGTATCCGCCAGATTGAGAAATTCCCCCGCTAAACCCCAAAACACCTGAATCTTAAGTGGTAAAAACACGGTTCATGAATCCCACTGTGTGATTTCTCACTCGGCATTTCGTCGTAAAGATCATCTTTCGGGGAAACCAAAACACCTTTCCGGACCGCAACGGGGCCGAAAAATGTTCCGCGTGGCTATCACCCTCTTGCGGAATGTGGAGGATTCAAGTAAACTTTGTGAAATTCTGTTCTGGGGGGGGATGGGAAGATGGCTACCGGACGCGATAAAGCTCTCGAATCGGCATTAGCTGAACTCCGGAAGAAGTATGGAGACGGCGCTATTATGCGCCTGGGGGAATCCACACGGCTTGCGGTTGAAGTGATTCCCACCGGCTCGCTCGCCCTCGACATCGCCCTGGGCGTAGGCGGTATTCCCCGCGGCCGGGTGACCGAGATCTTCGGGCCGGAATCCTCTGGGAAAACCACACTCTGCCAGCATATCGTCGCCGAAGCCCAGAAGCGCGGCGGCAACTGCGCTTACATCGATATGGAACACGCGCTGGATCCGGCCTACGCGGCCAAGTGCGGCGCAGACACCGACGCGTTGTATGTCGCCCAGCCGGACACCGGCGAGCAAGCGCTGGAAATCGCCGAGACTCTGATCCGCTCGGGCGGTGTGGACATGGTGGTGGTGGATTCGGTCGCCGCGCTCGTGCCCCGGGCGGAAATCGAAGGCGATATGGGCGACGCCACGATGGGCATGCAGGCACGGCTCATGAGCCAGGCCCTGCGCAAGCTTTCCGCCGTGATCCGCCAGACCAACACCGCCATGATCTTCACCAACCAGCTGCGCCAGAAAATCGGCGTCATGTTCGGCAATCCCGAGACGACCACCGGCGGGATGGCGCTCAAGTTCTACGCCTCCGTCCGGCTGGATGTCCGGCGCGTGCAGTCGATAAAAAACGGCTCCGAAGTTATGGGCAGCCGCACCCGCGTACGGGTGGTCAAGAACAAGGTTGCCCCGCCCTTCCGCGAAGCCGAGTTTGATATCATGTACAATGAAGGCATATCCAAGTCGGGCGACCTGATTGACATCGGCACCCAGCTTGAATTGATCAACAAGCGCGGCGCTTATTTCTCGTTCAACGATGAGCGAATCGGCCAGGGACGGGAAAACGCCAAGCAGTACCTGAGGGAGCATCCGGAGGTCATGGAGAAGCTTGAGGCGGCCGTGCGCGAAAAGGCGATGGCCTTCATTCCGGCATTAAACGACACCTCTTCCCCTGAAGAAGCGGAAGAAACGGATGCGGAAGCCTAGGCCTTTGGGCTCGGGCAGGCAATAAAAATCTTGCGTGGAGAAACGACCGGGCGGTTTTCCCTCCCGGGAACGCTCCACGGGCTACGGACTGAACAAAAGCACTTTTGGACCCCCCCGCGGAGGTGCGGGAAATGGATCAACGGGTTGGGCCGCTGGATAATCCGAAGCAGCATTTCCGGTTGGATACGTCCCGTTTACCGGGCCGGACCGGCGCTTGCAGCCTTCGATTCCACGTAGTCGCCAGGTGTTAACGGGCGACTGACGGCGGGTTCCAATCATCCATTAGGATTACAGTGCTTATAGACAGCCGTAGCCCCCTGCCGGGTTACGGCTGTTTTATTTTCCGCTGGCGCGGGATGAAAACACGCCATCGCTTCCGGCGCGAGAACGCGGGGCTTGCCGGGCGGTGGCGCATTCGAGGTATCGATGCCCAGAAGGATCTCCGCCCTGCGGATGGGGCGTGACGGCCGGAAAATCACCGTGGTGCTTGACGGCGGGGAATCGTACCCGCTCTCGGCGAAAACCGCCGCCGCACTCACCCCCGGGCAAATTCTCGAGCCCGGGGAACTTGCGCGGCTAAAAATACAAAGCACGCTCGACGACGCCTACGCGCGCTGCCTGGGGTTGCTGGGTCGCCGGCCGCGATCGCGCGCGGAGTTCGAGCGGTACCTGCGCGGCCGGAAACTGGATGCGGGGGAGATAGCCCTCGTCCTCGACCGGCTGACGGAACAGGGCTGGATCGACGACCGGAAGTTCGCCCGCGAGTGGGTGGACAATCGGCAGGAATTCCGGCCGCGCTCCGCCCGTGCGCTGGGCATGGAGCTGCGCCGGATGGGCGTCTCGGACGATGATGCCCGGGATGCACTGGAAGGAACGCAGGATGACAAGGCCGCGCGGACTGCCGCGCAAAAAAAGGCGCCGCGGCTGCTCCGGTCATCCGGCATGAGTCCGGATGCCAGCCGCGAATTTCAACGGAAGATGACCGCGTTTCTGGCTTCACGCGGTTTTGATTACGACCTCGCGCGAGAAACCGCCCGGTGTGTTTGGGAGGAAAACTCCCGATCCGGAGAGGCCGAAGAGAAATAAAAAAAAGTACTGGGAGGTTGCGGTATGGGTGAGGTATCGACCGTCATGTTGG
Organism: Anaerolineales bacterium; assembly: GCA_034430775.1. GTDB lineage: Bacteria > Chloroflexota > Anaerolineae > Anaerolineales > RBG-16-64-43 > JAFGKK01. The sequence goes on from DAOUDU010000170.1 coordinate 10,651, forward strand.
TAGTGATTGCCGCAGCGGCGTTGGCGGCCGGGGCAATTCTGGGATACGCCGTCCGCCACATCATGGCCGCGCGCCGGGCGGCGGACGAGAAATCGAACATCAACTCGCAAATCGCCGCCGCGGAAAACCGCGCGCGCCAGATCGAACTCCAGGCCAAGGATGCCGCGCTCAAGCTGCGGGACGGCGCGGAGGAGGAGATCCGCCGCCGGCGTTCGGATCTCAGCGCCGAGGAGGAACGCCTGCAGCGCCGGCGGGCCGAGGTGGACCGGCGCATGGAACGCCAGGAACAGCGCGAGCAGATGATAAACAAGCGGCAAAGCGCATTGGACCGCCGCGCCAATGAATTGGAAAAAGTCCATGCCGAACGGCTGGTGGAATTGCAGAAAGTGGCCGGGTTGACCGTGGACGAAGCGCGCGGGATCCTGCTGGCGGAAGTGGAAAAGGAATCACGCGCCGATATGGCCCGCACGATCCGGCAGATCGAGGACGAAGCGCGCCAGGAGGGCGAACGGCGCGCGCGCGAACTGGTGGCGGATGCCATCCAGCGCGTGGCGTCGGATCACGTGTCGGAAGTGGCGGTTTCGGTCGTGCCGCTGCCGAGCGAGGAAATGAAGGGCCGGATCATCGGCCGCAACGGCCGTAACATCCGCGCCTTCGAACAGGCCGCCGGAGTGGATGTGATCGTCGACGATACGCCCGAAGCGGTGACGATTTCCTCCTTCGATCCGGTCCGGCGCGAGGTGGCCCGCAGGTCGCTGGCCAAGCTCATACTCGACGGGCGGATTCACCCGGCCCACATCGAGAAAGTGCTCGAAGATTCCCGCAAGGAAGTGGAAAAAGTCATCATGGAAGAGGGCGAACGGGCCTCTTTTGAAGCCGGCGTTCCGGGTCTGCATCCGGAAATCCTCAAGAAGCTGGGCACTCTGAAGTTCCGCATGTCTTACGGCCAGAACCAGCATGGACATTCGGTGGAAACCGCGCTCCTGGCCGGGGTCATCGCCGCGGAACTTGGGGCCGACGTGGCCGCGGCCAAGGCCGGCGGACTCCTGCACGACCTCGGCAAAGCCATGGACCACGAGGTGGAGGGCACCCACGCCGCGATCGGGGCGGATTTCATCAAGCGCTACGGCGTTCCGGAAAAGATCGTCAACATTGTTTTGGCCCACCACCACGAATCCGAACAGGAAAGCGTGGAGGCGGTGATCGTCGAGGCGGCCGACGCCATTTCCGGCGCGCGGCCCGGCGCCCGCCGCGAGAACCTCGAGCAGTATGTCAAACGCATCCGCACCCTGGAGGATATCGCCACTTCGTTCGAAGGCGTGGTCGAGGCCTACGCACTCCAGGCCGGACGCGAGGTGCGGATCATCGTCCGCCCCGAGAACCTGGACGACCTGGCATCGGTCCGGCTGGCGCGCGACGTCGCGCGCAAGATCGAGGAAGGATTGCAGTACCCTGGCCAGATTAAAGTCACCGTCATCCGTGAAACGCGGGCTGTGGATTACGCGAAGTGAAAAACTCGGGCGGCTTGTCAGCCGCCCGAGTTTTTCATCCTGAGGAGGCAAAGCCTCCGAAGGATCCTCCACAGGACGTCATTCCGAGGGGCCGTCAGGCCCCGAGGAATCTCCCCCTCCTCGTCCTCGTCCCCCTCCCCCGTCAAGAAAACCGCTTGACGGGGGAGGATTACTTAAACAAAGACGCGGTCTTCCATGACCGCGTCGCTTTTTTATATTTGCCCTGCGATCGATCGCTTACACTCCCGGCTGGTTCGAATCGACGACTTTTTGAACCGATTCGATCAACGTGTTCGTCCGGACCGGTTTGACCAGATACCCATTGCCGAGCGCCCGGCCGGTGTTCTGATCCTCGGGCGAGTTATGCGCCGAGAAGAACAGGATCGGCGGCGAGTCGGCGAACGTGGTCCGCAATTTCCGCGCGACGGAAAAGCCGTTCATATCCGGCAGCCTGATGTCCAATAAAATCACATCGGGACGGTCCTTGGCCACCTCCACCAGCGCGTCGAGCCCTCGGTTGACCGGTGTCACCTTGTGGCCGGCGCGAGCCAGGACCATCGTTGCCAGCTCGAGCGTATCCACATCATCGTCGACGACCAGAACGTTTGCCACCTTTTGGCTCCCTAGTACTTTGGTACGGCGGCAATTCTATGCGGAAGTTGATCAATAAAAAAGCGCGATTTGTCACCTCTTTTACGCGGAATGTCACAAATAGTGTAACGTTAAAAACCGATCGATTTCACAATATATATCAACTTTCACACCCCCGGTCAGCATCCTGCAGGGCGGTGGCTTCCCCGGCGCCTGATTGGAAAACGGAAGATATCTTCCCCGCTATGGCGTGGTCGAGACCTGCGCGCTCCAGGCCGGCCGCGAGGTGCGGATCATCGTCCACCCCGAGAACCTGGACGACCTGGAGTCGGTCCGGCTGGTGCGCGACGCCGTGCGTAAGATCGAGGAAGGATTGCGGTACCCGGGCCAGAGTAAAGTCACTGTCATCCCGGAAACTCGGGCGGTGGATTACGCGAAATAACCCTCCTCACTCCCATTTCCCGGCCCCATCCTCCTGTCCTGAATTAATCAAGGACAGGGGGATGGGGGTAAGGATGTAAAAAAAGCCGCGATCGACGATCGGGCCCAAAAGGTCATTCCGAGGAGCCGCAGGGGCCCGAGGAATCTCCCCCTCCCCTTCCCTCCCCCGTCAAGAAGATCGCTTGACGGGGGAGGATTTCTTTAATAATCAAACCGACTCGGTACCCGCCAAAAACTCGCGGATATGACGGACCGCGTCGGTTTTCATTATTGATTGCGTTCGCAATCTTCAGGCCGCCGGTTTATCGGCGTCCAGGACTTTTTGCACCGATTCCAGCAGGGTTGTCAGCCGGACCGGCTTGAGCAGGTAGCCCTCTCCCAGGGTCCGCCCGATGATCTGGTCTTCGGGCGTGCTGCGGGCTGAGAAGAACAGGATCGGCGGCGGATTGGCGATTGTCGTCCGCAATTTTTGGGCGACCGAGAATCCGTCCATATCCGGGAGCATGATATCCAGCAGAACCAAGTCTGGACGGTTTTTAGCCACTTCCGTCAGTGCATCCGCCCCCCGTTCGACCTGCACCACGGTGTGTCCGGCGCGGGCCAGGATCATCGTAGCCAGTTTGAGCGTATCCACATCATCATCGACGACCAGAACGCTTGCCATATTATTGCTCCCTTTGCGCATGAATCGGCGGTCCGTCGCTCCGATCGACCGCCGCGTAAAATGATTGATATTCTACGCGCAAGCCCATAATCCCACCAGCGCGGCTTGTCTGTTATTTTCCGCGGAATGTCATGGATCGGAATTTCCCGTATTTAAGCCCGTTTTCAACGCAAATACCACCATTCCCACCACCATCCGCCGTTCTCCAGCGCCGAATTCGGCCCCGGCAGTAAATTTGTGTAAGGAAGCCGCTTTCCCCGGGAAGGCGCCGACCATGCGTAGCATCCGCCCTTCCACCCGAAATACCAGCCGTTGGCTTCCGCCATGCGGATCGAATCCTCATCGCCCGTGGTGAGAAATCCTTCGCCCACAAGGAGCGGACCCGCCTCCGGCCCGCACATCACCCGGCGCCAGCCTGCGGCGATGAGGGGTACGGGGTCCTTCTTCGGATGCAGAATGTCATCCGGAAGCCGGTTGGGTTCGCCCGGCGTGGGAGGGAACCCGAGACGCAGAATGCTTTCCCCGTCCGGGTACCGGTTCCAGGCGCTGTCGGGCCAGCGGGTGCGGGTGTAGACCCGGCCGTCGACTTTCTCGCCGCTTGGGGAAAGCAGCCAGATCTCGTCGCCCGGGTCGTTCAACGCCACTTTGGTCTGGCTGCGGAAGAACACCAGGAACTGGCCGGGTTGGATCCACGTGCCGCCGGGGATGACAAACGGCCGGCTCCCGCCATGGTAGTTGTCGTCCAGCTTCCATCCGCCGATATCGACCGCCAGTGCGCTTACGTTCAGGAGTTCGATAAACTCGTCGTTCGTGTCGGAGCGGCCGTCGCGGTTCCAATCCGAACCCGGCTTGGGCAGAAACTCGTTGATCAAGACTCCCTTGGGGAGCTTGGTGGCGGTCGGGGTCGGGGAAAGCACGCTGTTGGCGCGGCCGGGCGTTCCGCGTACGGGGTTGCCCGCCGCATCGCGCCCATTCATCACCCAGCCGGTGTTGGTCCCCCAGCCCGGCGGATCGACCGATCCGCGTTCCATGCTGGCATACACAGGCGAAGCGGTTCCGGCGGGCCAGGCCCGGCCGCGCACGCCGGCGGTGTCGATAACACCGCCGGCCGGATCGATCAGCGTGAGCCCCTCGCCCGAATTCGAAAGCGCTCCCGTATAGAGCTGGTTGGCCGGGATATCGCTTAGGGTGTCATCCCCGCCCCGTTCCAGTATGAAAAATTCTCCCGGTGCAATCGAACCCGCAAGCGCTACGGAAATATCTCCCCCGTCGGTCAACACCCATCCGGAGAGGTCGATATCGGCGCCGCCCGGATTCCACAACTCAATCCATTCGTCGTTCGCGTCCGCCGCCGTCCCGGACCAGGCCGCCTCGTTGATGACTACACTGTGCGGGGGATACGACGGCGGAGGAAGCGTCACGGTCGGGGTGGGGGTGGCTGTGGCGGTTTCCGACCCTGTCAGGGTCGGCGTGCGGGTTGCCGTGCGCGTGGGTTCCAGGCAAAAACCCGAGAACGGCGCGCGCGGTGTCCCGCGGATTGGATATCCGGCGGCGTCGGTTCCGCTATGGTGAACGCCGTCGTTGGAGCACCAGGCGGAATCCGTATCGGGGACGGCACCCGTGCGTTCCATCGCCGCCGCCATCGCCTGCGATCCTCCCGGCCATGGGCCGCCGCCGCCGTTCGCTGAATCCACGGTGCGCCCTGCAGAATCGATGAGGAACAAGGATTCACCCGAATTCGATAACGCTCCGGTGTAGATCCGGTCCGCAGTGATGTCGGCGACCGACGTATCATCGGTCCGTTCCAGCAGGAAGTAGCCTCCCGCGCTGATCGTCCCGGAAAGCGGAATGTGGATATCCCCACCATCGGTCAGCATCCACCCGGCCAGATCGGCGTCGGCGGCGCCCGGATTCCACAATTCGATCCATTCGTCATTGGGCGAAGCGAGCGTTCCCGCCCAGGCCACCTCGCTGATGAGCACCCAGGGGGGCGAGGCCGTCGTCGGGGAACCTGTCGCGAAGGAAGTTTCCGTGGGCGTGACGATGGGCGAAAAGGTCGGCGATTTGGTCAACGTCCATTCGGGGGTGAGGCTCGGGGTATCGGTGCAGGTCGGAGAACGGGTCTCCGTTTCGGCGGTTCCAGGCGTGGTGGTTCCGGTTGCGGTTTCCGTTGCGGTTCCACCGGCTGGTGGTGACGGGGTGTCCGTATCCGCCGGCATCCCCGTTTGCGTCCCGGTCGGAGTGGAAATAAATAGATCCGAAGCGGTAGGCGTTTCCGTCTCCGTTTCGGATCCCTGACGTACGGCTTGGATTGGTGATGAAATTCCGCTGATGAGAAAAAAGCAGAGCGCTGCGGTGACGGTAATTCCTCCCCCTCGTTTCATCAAATCCCCCTTTCGATTTTTTACGCGCCGGTCCCCGGCGCATTCCTCATCCGTCGATGGCTTTGCCCGCGTCCAGCTTGGCTTTCACCTGTCCTTCGATCCAGGCATACGTCCGCGCCAGGCCTTCCTCAAGCGTCACCTTCGGCTCCCAGCCAAGCACCTTCTTGACCAGCGTGTTGTCGGAGTTGCGGCCGCGCACGCCCAGGGCGCCGGAGACGTGCTTCTTTTCGAGCTTCACGCCGGCCGCTTTCATGATCAGATCCGCCAGCTCGTTGATCGACACCATCCGGTCCTGCCCAAGGTTGATCGGGCCGGGGAAATCCGAATGCATCAGTGCGAGGATTCCCTCGACGGTATCATCGATGTAGCAGAAGGAGCGGGTTTGTTCGCCGTCGCCCCAGATCTCGATCGATTTTTCTCCCTTGAGCTTGGCCACCGCCACCTTGCGGCACAGCGCAGCGGGGGCCTTTTCGCGCCCGCCCTCCCACTTGCCCAGCGGGCCGAACATGTTGTGGAAGCGCACGACATGCGTTTCGATTCCGTACTGTTCGCGGTAGTGCTGGCACAGGTGCTCGGTGACGAGCTTTTCCCACCCGTAGGCATCCTGGGGTTGGGCGGGGTAGGCGTCCTCTTCCTTAAGCGGTTTGATGTTCGTTTCGGTCTGCTTGTATTCCGGATAGACGCAGGCCGAGGAGGTGAACAGGTAGCGCCGGACCCCGTGGACGCGCGCGGCATCGAGGGTATGGGTGCTGATGAGAATGTTATTGTGCAGAATCTGGGCGTGGAACTTTGAGATGAAGCCCATCCCGCCCATGTCGGCCGCGAGGGCGAAGGTCTCTTCCACCCCGCGCGCGGCCTGCAGGCAGTCGTCCCAGCGGCGCATGTCGAGGATCTCGAATTCGTCGGCCGGCGAGGGTTCGTATTCCGGATACTTCAAGTCCGTCCCGCGCACCCAGTAGCCTTCCTTCTTCAGCCGCTTCACCAAGTGGTGCCCGATGAAACCGCCCGCTCCGCTGACCAGCACTTTCGTCTGCGCCATTTTTTCTCCGTTGTGCAGATTATGGTTTCATTTTTTAGGTGCACGGATTTCACGGACATTTGGGATTGCGCGGAAAGCGCCTGTTCACAATCCTCAGAAAAATCCGCGAAATCCTTTTTACGCGCAGCCTGCGTACGCGATGGGTTTTAAGAAAACAACCCGGCGACGAATTTCTTGCCGGGCAATTATATCGCAGGCGGAATTCCTCTCTTATGCTCTCCCTCATCCGGCCTTCGGCCACCTTCTCCCAGCGCCCGCCCTCACGGAGTGCGAAGGTTCGGTTTTTGTTCCTTGAACCTGCGCGATCACGAAGCGAGGGTACGCTGGGAGAAGGACGGGATGAGGCGTTACAACTCCGAAAGGAATCTGAAAATCCGGTCATTCGCTCCCTTGATATGCTCATGGACGTAATCCGGATAAATGTCCATCTTCTTCTTGGAGGCGATCTTGTTATAGGCCGCGAACTGACTCGAGGGCGGGCAAATCGTGTCCATCAACCCGATGCTCCACAGGACCTCGGCCTTGATGCGCGGGGCCAGGTGCTGGATATCTATGTATCCGAGCTTTTCGAATACGGCGGCTTCGTTCACGTGAAGCGGATTGGCATGCCGGAAATAATCCCTGAGCTCGTTGTAGGCGTCTTTGGCCATATCCATTTCCCACACCCGCTGGTAATCGCTCAGGAACGGGTACACCGGCGCCGCCCGCCGGATCCGCGGCACCAGTGCCGCGCATGCCACCGTCAGTCCGCCGCCCTGGCTCCACCCCGTAACCCCGACGTGGTCCGCGTCCACATCCGGCATCTCCATGACGATCTTGGCCAGCTGCGCGGTATCGAGGAACACCTGGCGGAAAACCAGCTTTTCCGGCTCGCCGCGCAGCGCATCTTCCAGCCCGCGGACGAAGTGCCCGTGCAGCGTGCTGCCGCTGACGATTGAGCGGTCCTGCGAGAGACCGCCCTGGCCGCGCGCGTCCATCGCCGCCACGGTAAATCCCTGCGAGACATAAGCCAGCTTGTCGGCCCAATCGCCGGAATCGACCGAGTAGCCATGGAACATCAGCACCGCCGGATGCGGGCCGGAGGTTTTTTCCGGCCGCAGGAACTTGGCATGGATGCGCGCCCCGCCCACCCCGGTGAAGTAAAGGTCGAAGCATTCCACGCCGCGGGCCCGGAACTCCGCGCGGACCATCTCCACCTCGGGCGGCACCGCATGCATCTCCGCCAGCGCTTTTTCCCAAAACACGTCGAAATCGGCCGGGCGCGGATTGGTCCCTTTATAAACTTTGCACTTCTCGAGCGGAAAATCGAACGTCAGCGGCATACGTTATCCTTTGAATTCCGATTCCCGCACCGCCCGCTTACCCCCGAAGGCATGGATGGTGCGGGTGTTGGCGATGCGCTCCCCGCAATGTTTGACGCCCGTTGGAACAAGGCACTCCTGGCCGGGTTTGAGCGCGATGCGTTCGCCGCCCATGTGCAGGATGTATTCCCCCTGCACCGTGACGATGTACTCGTCGTACGGATGCGAGTGTTCCTCGGCCGTTCCCGCCTCGCGGCCGCTCCATAAAATCAGTTGGCTGCCGTCCGCGCCGTCAAAGACAAATCCTTCCAAACCCGCCACGTAGTGCGATTCGGCATGAATGGCGTTTTGCGGATTCTTCATGAATTTCGGAAAATCGTCCATGATGCCTCCTGGGAAAGAAAGGTTCCGGTTAACCCAATCCTCCTATCCTCCCTGACCATGTCTTGCCCCGCCTATTGTAACTGAAAGGCGATGAATGGATTCTCCACAAGCGACTTCGGACGGGCTAGAATTTTTTAATCACCCGCTCGAGTGCGTCCAAGCCGCGTTCCAGCGTTTCCATCTCCGGCCCGAAGCTGATCCGGGCGTAATGCTCGTAGCGGGCGTGAAAGCGGCGCTTGTCGGGGTTGACGTCGAAGAAGATGCCCGGGATGGTGATGACTTTCTCCTTCAAGGCTTCCCGGAACAGGCTCATCCCATCGTGGATCGGCGCGGGAAGCCGCTCGAGGTTCGCCCACACGTAGAACGTGCCCGCCGGATCGACGTCCACCCCAATCCCCATTTTTTTCAGGCGCTCGAGGACGTAAAAACGCTTCTTGCGGAAGTGCTTCTGGATGGCGAGCGTCTCCGCCCGCGCGAATTCCGGCTGGAGCAATTTGAGGGTCGCACCCTGGAACGGATTGTTGGGGCCGCCGTCGAGGAATGAACCGGCGCTGCCGATCGCGTCGATCACATCGCGGGGAGCGAGGGTCCAACTGATGCGCCAGCCGGGGTAGCGCCAGTTCTTGGTCAATCCGTCCACCACGATGACCGGATCGCTGTCGACATCCTCCACGCACGCCGCGGCGGAGTTTATCCGCCCCAATTCTCCGTCGTAGAGGTAGTGCGAATAGAATTCGTCGAAAATCAGCGAACAGCGGCAGGCGCGCGCCAGGCGGCACCACGCATGCAGTTCCTTCCCCTCCACTACCTGGCCGGTGGGATTGCACGGATTGCTCGCCAGCAGCGCGCTGAGTCCCCGTCCGAGAATCTCTTTTTCCAGGTCGGGGAGGGCGATGTGATAGCCGCGGCCGGCTTCCAGGAGAATGGGAATCGCCGTAAAGGCTTTAAAGACTCCCAACAGTTCGGCATAGGCGGTGTAATCCGGAAGAAAGTGCCCCATGTTGACGTTCCCGAGCGCGGAAGCCAAGCGGGTGAGCGCCATGCGGCCGCCGCTGGCAATACCGACGTTCTCGGCGGTGTATTGCGAGTCCTTGCCCTGCCGGTAGTGGAGATTGTAGTAATCCGCCACCGCCTGCCGCAAGACGCGATTTCCTTCGATCGGGGAATACAGCCTGCTGGATGCAGGGATGGCGACGGTATCGACCCGCGGCGGGGCATCCGGGATTTCGCCCGTTTCCGGCGAACCCTGGCCCAGGTTGGCCCATTCCGGATGGTCATAGGTGAACCCGAGTTGGGCCGCCTCGTGCATGACATAGATCACGCCCGTGCGCGGGACGGACCGAAAACCGGGAGTTATGGATGGTTCCATTTAACCTCTGTGTGAATACTTT
>DAOUDU010000171.1:0-4323 GCA_034430775.1 Anaerolineales bacterium
TGGAGGGCACAATGGGATTCCAAACACGTAAACCTCATTTTTCGCATTCAGTGATTATCAGATCCCCGGGCCTAATGCCGATGCTGTATAGACCATTGGAAATCCAGCAAGCGCTTCAAATTGACAGCCGGGAACTTGATAATTTCATACGGGAAGGACTTCCCAATCACAAAGACCCGTCTGGCGAAATTTGGATAAACGGAAAGGAATTCTCGGATTGGGTCAATAAAATAAGGGAAAGAAACCCGATCCTGACGCTGGGAAGGAATGAAGCACTTTGCTTTAAGTGTGGAAAAGCAGTAGCCATGAAAGACAGTTCCATTACGGATAAAGTCGGCGGCCACTTGAGAAAAGGACGATGCGGCACATGCAAATCGATCGTCTATAAGGGAGTTTAGAATGATCAATCGAGAGAATTTTCAGTATTCCCAGGAATTTCTGCAATTCCAATTGCATTCCAAATTGTTGGCTTCCGCATCTGTCGAAAGGTATCGGTTTTATCTTCGGCATTGGCTGCTTTGGCTGGACGAAATACCGATCGGGAAGGCGCCAAAGAAACTTCCCCTTTTCCCCCGTTACCTGGCCATACCCGAAGAAAGAGACCAAAAGGCGAAAGCACTTTCTTCAACCACCTCGAAGAAAATCATCCAGGTGGTCAAATTATTTTTGGAATGGTTGCGGATTTATCATCCGGAGGTACTTGGAGAAATATCCCGCGAATGGATCGATTCTTTGCGCCACATCCCGATTCCACCAAAGAACCATCAACGGCAGTACATTTCCCTGGAAGAGACAATTACTTTGGCGACATTCCCGCCTTCCGATAATGATCTTGCATTGCATCGGGATAAGGCGGCAGCCGCCTTACTTTTTCTGTCCGGGATGCGGGTTGGCGCATTTGCGACTTTGCCGATCGAAGCAGTGGATCTTTCCAGTCGACGTATCCGTCAATGGGTTGAGTTGGGCGTCCGAACGAAGGGTCAGAAATCCGCCACAACAATTCTGCTTGATATTCCAGAATTATTGTCTGTTGCACAGTCCTGGGATACCATCATACGCGAACAGCTTCCTCCAACCGCGATGTGGTACACGCCCATTATCTCGTGTTGGGGGGAGCAGAACCTTTCAGCCGACAAGCCGGGCAAAAATCGGATCGTCGCAGTTGGCCGACGCATGCGATTATTGTTTCGAAGGGCGGGATTGCCCTATAAGTCTCCGCATAAATTTCGACATGGCCATGCGGTATATTGCATTCAGCGAGCAAAAGACATGGGGGACATGAAGGCGATCAGCATGAACCTCATGCATGTCAACACCCAGACCACAGATGGAATCTATGGACCATTCATGGAAAGTGAGATCCAGTATAGAATTTCAAATCTTAATCGGCCCCAAGCATCCTGGGTCGGTTTCTCACCTGAATCGATGCACTTCCCAAAAGGCATATCCGATGAAGACTTGGCCCAGATGTTCCGTGCCTTGTCGGATCGCTTATCATCCAGGAATATTATTCATTCATAATCGCCAATTATCGGCGGGACTGGCTCTTCGATGGGCTTGCTCGATATCCAATTGGGCGATTTGGGCATAATGACGTACCATGTCGAGGCTGCTATGACCCAATAGCGCCTGCAGAGTAAATAAATCGCCGCCGGACCGTAAATATGTAATGGCAAATGTGTGTCGAAACCGATGGGGATGGCATTTTGGAACGCCAGCTTTATTCCCAAGTCGGACAAGTAGAAGTCGTAAAGAACCGGCATTTATCGGGTGCTGGAATTTTCCAAGAAAAAGCGGCGCCTCCTCATCTTTGCGATCGTCCCGTTTCGAGAGATATCTCCATACTGCTTGACGTGTAATCTTTCCCAGGAAGACCACCCGCCCTTTGCCTCCCTTTGCTCCTCCGCTGCTTCCGGAACGGATTTTGACCTGCCCATTGGCTTGATCTATATCCCCTATACGTAGAGAACATAATTCAGACGCTCGTAACCCGGTATCCAGAAGCATAAGAACAATCGCCCGGTCCCGTGCGGCTGTGGATCGCCGCATGGAAAAGGACCTTCGAAATTGCGTCTTGGCATTTCGACAAAACTCGCATTCTTTCAGAAGCGTCTCTACTTGTTCCTTCCGAAAAGGTTCAATCGGAGTATCCTCAAACTTTGGTCCAGGGACGCCTTTCATCGGATTATCAAGATTGAATTCTGCGGTGGCCCAACGGAAGAAGGACATCAAGGTAATCCAGAAATTTCGGACGGTCTTTCTCGAAAGGGGTTCACAAGTTCCGTTCCGTCGTTGTGGAGTGTATCCATTGTGAAGCCATGCAAGGAAAGCCGTGATATCCCGAGTTGTAACTATCGAGATATCACGATCGCCGATTTGCTTTAACCAAACACGAAGATGTTGTTCGTAGGAAACGCCGGTGCGTGGACTGAGACCGGCTGCGGTCTTGTATTGCTGAAACCCTAAAATAGCGTCGGAAAGCAAAAAGCCCGATGTGCGTTGGTTCATGAGTCCTCCTCTGAGATGGAGGCTTTCTTGAACCAATGCCCACCGGGCTTCTGCGTTTCTACGAGCCCGACGTTCTAAAGGTAGCGGGGCTAGGATTCGAACCTAGGACCTCCGGGTTATGAGCCCGACGAGCTGCCACTGCTCTACCCCGCATCGGTGCTCCCAAGTGGAAGCTGCGGGATTGTAGCACTTCGTGGGGGCCCCGGTCAAGGCAGAGTCGTATTTGATGGAATTATCCTTCATTATGAAGGATTTCAACCGCTGGATTTTTCGATGGCGGTTGAAATAAATGAAGAGAAACAGAATCTGCATTTCCTTTTTTTCGCCGCGTCACCGCGCCGCGTTGAAGCACATCACCAATATCTACTGCCTTCTTCGAAGGCTTTTTCCCGCGTACGGATTTGCCCCGCAGGGCTTTTTCGCTAATCCTGAAATTTTTCGGGCGCGTGACTTTTCTTGCTCGTTTTTCTCCTATCGTTCCTCGCCGGGATCTCCAGTTCGATCGAAGACGGCCGGAAACCGGCGGATTTGTACAGAGCGATCGCCGCCTTGTTGTCCTGCAGCACGCCCACCGTGATCCGTTTATCCGCCGGCCAGATCTCCTCCAGCAGAATGCGCATCACCTCGCGCCCCACCCCCTTCCTCCGAAAGGCGCGGTCCACAAAAAGCTGCCGCAGGTAGATGGTATCGGCGTGTTCGGTGCGGTCCGTGTACAGGACGTACGCCACCGTCCGGCCGTCCAGCTCGAACAATACCGCCCGGTATTCGCCCGTCAGGAAGCCGCGCATCCTTTTTTCCAGCCAGGCATCGGTTTGCAGCCGGTTCCGGTGGTTTTCATCTTCCACAAGATGGCGGTTCATCCGCGCCAGCTGCGGAACGTCCTTCAACATCGCAAATCGGTGTTTCATCGCGTGCTCGGCATCTCCTTGAGTATCCGGCCTCCATCGCCGCCGGACCATTCCACCCGCCGCACGGGGAACTCCCCGCCCAGCGTCTTCCGGATGAATTGGGAAAGGGATTCCGGATCGCCGCTGGTGAAGGCGACGACCGATCCCGCCCCGCCCCCGGCCTGCAGCGCGCGTTCCGCCAGGATCTCTTCGGTGCGCCGGGCGACCGCCGGAGACGGGTCGATGATCCGCACCTCCGGGCCGAAAACGTTCCGCAGCGCCCGGGTCACAAACGGGTAATGCGTGCATCCCAGCACCAGTTCGTCGATCCCCTCATCCACCAGCGGCTGCAGCCGGCCGCGCAGCATGGCTTCCAGTTCCGGGCCTTCCGTCTCACCGGCTTCGATCCGTTCGACCAGCCCGGGGAGCGTGCGGGTGACGATCTTCACGCCGCCCCCGAAACGGTTGACGACGCTTGAGAACAACTCGCCCTGGAAGGTGGCTTCGGTCGCGATCACGCCGATCACGCCGCGGCGGGTTTCCTCCACCGCCGGTTTGACCGCCGGCTCCATCCCCACAAACGGGGTGTTCGGATGGGCGCCGCGCAGCGGCTGAAGCGCGGCGGCCGAAATCGCATTGCAGGCGATCACGATCAGTTTGGCGCCGCGGCCGATCAGGAACGAAGCAATGCCGAAGCCGAAACGGCGCACCTGGGAAAGCGCGCGCGGGCCGTAGGGCGCGTGCGCCTGGTCCGCCACGTAGAGAAAATCCTCCTGCGGCAGCCGCAGGCGCAGCTCGCGCAGAACCGTCAATCCCCCGACACCCGAATCGAACACGCCGATCGGCGCTTTTTCCATACCGGGTATTATACCTGTCCGGAGGGGGAGGGAATCCACGAAGCCTGCCCTCGCACCTGTCCCCACGGAGC
>DAOUDU010000172.1:0-40222 GCA_034430775.1 Anaerolineales bacterium
GCAATTTGCGGCGCTTTCCTTCGGCGCAGGTTTTTACATCGAAGCCTGGGTGGAATATACCCCAGACATCCCGCTCCTTAACCTGACTCCGAGTTACATTACCATCCGGGCCCGGCATTACGGCATCATCGAAAGGATCGGTTGAGATGCGCGCCGCGGAGTTTTTTCGCCGGATGGCAGCAGGCATAAGCCGTAGGAACCGGAAAGCTCCCCGCGGCCAAATCCTCATCCTAGCCGTAATCTTCATTTTAATGTTTTTTCTGGTCGCGGTGGCGCTGATCGACATTTACCATGTCCAGGAGGCGCGCGCGTGGGGTTACCGGGTGGCGCAGCAGGCGGCGCTGGCCGGTGCTTCGGGGACTTCGTACAGCTGGATCGTGTATCAACCGACGATCGATCCGGTGGCGGATACCCCCACGCCGCGGCCGGACGGCTGCATTGAACCGGTCCGGATCCAATTAAATCCCGGCGATGCGCAAACCGCCGCGGAAGCCATGCTCCAAACGGAGATGTCGGCGCGCGGATTCGCGTTTCCGGCGGATTATTCGTACGAGATCCGGGTCCTACCCGATTTCAACGGGGGGGCGGAGGTCGGCTGGCCGCCGGGAGCGGCGCGCCTGGGGGGCGGCGATTGGAGCGCGGACAACCCGGCCGTGGGCGTCTACCTGACCTTCGATGTCCACACCTTCATGAGTTCGATTGTCGGGCGGTCTTCGGTGACGGTTCATGTATTCGCAGCGGCGGAAGCCGCCCAGCCGCCGGTTTGTCCGCCGTAAACGGGAGCTGAATATGAAATCCCGATCGGTTTCCATCCGAATAATTATCGCCCTGGTGTTTGTCCTGCTGGCGTTCCTGTCGCTGCCCGCCATGCCGGTCCGCGCGGCCATCAGCCTGCAGCAGGGCTGGACCAACCTGTACGCGGGAGGCGCGTACCCCGGGACCTATTCCTTCACGGTTACTGGCGGCACTCAACGCCTTTTGGTTGTGGCAGTCGCTTCGACCCGCAGCACAACCGGAACACAAACCGCGACCGCCACATACGGCGGCCAAGCGTTGACGTTGGAGGTTGGCGACGCGTCTTCGGCCACCCGTCAGCACACCTACCTGTTTTATCTGAGGGATACGCCCGCGATTATGAACGGGTCGCCGCAAAACCTTGTCGTTACCATAACCGGCGGCGCCCCCAGCTATAACTTCGTCTACGCCGCGGTGTATGCGGGTGTCGATCAATCCGTAAACCCTATCACCAGCTCGAGAAATTTCAATGGAGGTACGCTTCAGCGCAGACCGGTCGGACCCTTCGTGCCTGCTTTGACAATCGCCGCCGGCGACCAGGCGGTGGAAATCATCAACCTGACCCGCAACAACAATGCCGCCCGGACGATATCCACGTGGGCCGCCGACTGGTCCAGCCTGCTTACGGATGTCAACAGTTCCTATCGGGCGTACGTCGCCGTGGATGGAACGGCCGGTACCACCACATCCCAGCATAGGACAAATGGTAACACGCTCCGATCCATGTCCGCCATGAGTTTGCGGGCGTTTATGGCCACGCCGACGCCCACCGCGACGTCTACCATTACGCATACGCCGACCATTACTCCAACCGACACACAGACCGCCACACCGACCGTCACGCCGACCCAAAATCCCTTGTGCGCCCCGTACGTTGACCCTTACGAGGTGGATGATGCGTATCCCCAGGCCCAAATCATCCCCAGCAACGGCGCGCCCCAGGATCATCTCAACACGCCACCCGCGGATGAAGACTGGGTCCGGTTCTACGCCACCGCCGGACATCAGTACGAGATCCGCACCATGCTGCTCAACGACATCAACTCGGGAGACACCGCCGCCAACGACACCTTGCTGTACTTATACGCTCCGGACGGCGTGACCCAGCTGGCGTTCAACGATGACGTCGGGAACGCCAATTGGTATATGGGGAATTACTACTACCGCGAGAGCATCATCACCTGGACCGCTCCCGCCGCCGGCTGGTATTTCGCCCGCGAACTGCAATGGGGCCCAACGGCCGGCAACACGATCCGGGATTGCCACGCCTACCAGATTTGGGTGCAGGATATGACCGCACCGCCGCCCACGTATACACCAACGCGCACGCCTACCATTACACCTACGCCAACGTCGACCCCGACCCACACTCCGACGTCTACACCCGTCCCCCTGGCTGGAGCCACCTCCCTCCGCTTCTCCGCGCTGCTGCTCAGGGCTCCGGATTTCGGGCTCGAAGCGCAGACGGTCGGCGGAAGGGTTCAGGGCGGGGACGGCCCGCCGTATACGGTGCTTATCTATGTCATGGCTCCCGGCCAGACTGTCAGCGAGGCGGCGACCTATGCCCAGAATGTGGAATTGGACGGCACGTTTGAATTAACCCCCGCCGAGGCGGGCGACACATACCTCGGCTGCAGCAAAGAGGGAATCTGGGAAGCCTGGTTCGTCATGACCGACAGCCTGGGCGGAACAGCCGAGAGCAACCACCTTACGTGGACGGTTAATTTCCCGCGCACGCATGGGATACCGTGATCCCCCTCCCATTAGAATCCTCCCCCATTTGTTCCTGGAATGGGGGATTTTTTTATTAACCATCGTTCGTGGAACAAATGGGGGAGGGAAGGAGGGGGCACTTACGGGGGAGGATAGAGCATGTCCCCGAGCGTCCGCCCCCCGAGCGATGAGCGCTGGTGGTTTTTCAGCGCGAAGTTTTCGCGAGTGGGGGGAGAGGGCTCCCCTGTTTGTGGATTTATCGGGGGATTTTCTATTTCTGTCCCAACCCCCTTACCCCGTCTTTGTCCCGGAAGATCAGCAGGGCTCAGCCGCCCCTCTCCCCCTTCCCGTGTCACGGGAAGGGGGAGAGGGGATGAGGGAGAGGGGGCTAGGACAGTGAGGGGGTTACAATAATCCTCCATGCCGCCATACGAAGAGCTCGATCACACCGCCGATTGGTCCTTCCGCGTGCACGCGTCTTCGCGCGAGGCGCTGTTCGCGGAAGCGGCCAACGCCCTGTACGAAATCGGGGGCGTGCAAACCGGTCCGGAGACGGGTGATCCGAGAATCATTTCACTGGAAGCGGACGATCCGGAAGGATTGTTCGTCCTTTGGTTGAACGAATTACTGTACCTGGCGGAACATGACCGCCTGGCGCTGCGGAATGTGCGCATCGAGGCGCTCTCGGATACTGGCCTCCGGGTTTACGGACGTTCAACGGAGATTTTAGCAGCCGGGAAATATATTAAGGCCGTGACCTACAGCGGCTTGCATATCACCGAAGCGGATGGAGTGTGGAACGCAACGGTCGTGCTGGATGTGTAAAAGGATCAAAGAAATTTGACAGGATAAACAGGATTTAGGGAAAAAAATAATAAAAATGGAATTACTCAGCCATGTTGATAGGATTGGGAAAAGTCACGAATAAAGTACCAATTCTTTCTCCCCCTCATCCCGTCCTTCTCCCAGCGTAAGCTGGGAGAAGGACGGGATGAGGGGGAGGTTGAGTAGTTACAAAAAACCTATGAAAAATCCTGTTTATCCTGAACCAATCCTGTAAATCCTGTCTATTTTCCCGGCGTGGAATGGCGGGGATGAAGATGGCATCGAAAACCGATTTCCGCAAAGTCGACGATTTTGTCTGGGAGCTGCCCGCATCGCACCGAGGCGATATGCAAACGGCGGTGCGGATCATAGCCGACGATGCGCTGCTCGAAGACGCGCTGGGCGACCTGTCGGTCGAGCAGGCGACGAACGTCGCCTGCCTCCCGGGCTTGGCGGGCAGGGTGCTGGTGATGCCGGACGTGCACCAGGGGTACGGCATGCCGATCGGCGGCGTGATGGCGGCCCGGCTGGATGAGGGCATGATCTCGCCCGGCGCGGTCGGCTACGACATCAATTGCGGCGTGCGATTGCTCGCTTCCGCGATCCGCTTCGAGGAGGCCGAGCCCAAACTCGCGGACCTGGCGACGGCGCTGTACCGCAACTGCCCGAGCGGGGTGGGTGAAAAGGGCAGCGTTCCGCTGACCGTCGACGCACTGGACCGGGTCTGCCGCGAGGGCGCGCGCTGGGCGCTGCGCAAGGGATACGCCGGGAAAAACGACATCGACCGTACCGAGGAGGAAGGCTGCCTGGAAGGGGCCGACCCGCAGCAGGTTTCGGCGCGGGCCAAGGAGCGCGGCCGCGGCCAGCTCGGGACGCTCGGGGCGGGGAATCACTTTCTGGAAGTGGACGTGGTGGAAAAAATTTTCGACCCGCCGGCGGCCGCCGCGATGGGCCTTCACGAAGGAAATCTCGCGCTGCAGATCCATTGCGGGTCGCGCGGCTTCGGCCACCAGGTTTGCACCGATTACGTCCAAAGTTTCCAATCGGCCGTGAAGCGCTACGGCATTCGCCTGCCCGACCGCGAGTTGGTGTGCGCCCCGTTCGAATCCGCCGAAGGAAAAAGTTACCTCGCGGCGATGAAAGCCGCCGCCAATTTTGCCTTTGCCAACCGCCAGGTGCTTGCATTCCACGCCCGCCGGAGTTTCGAGGAAGTGTTCGGCGGACCACGCCTACGATGGCAGCTTTCACAGGTCTATGATATCGCGCATAACATGGCGAAAATCGAAACGCATACCATCGCAGGGCGCAAGCAAAAAGTCTGCATCCACCGCAAGGGCGCCACGCGCGCGTTCGGTCCCGGCCAGGAAGGGATTCCTTCCGATTTCAAAACGCTTGGCCAGCCCGTCCTGGTGCCCGGGTCGATGGGGACGGCTTCCTGGGTGCTGCTCGGGACCGCCGTCAGCATGGAACTTTCTTACGGGTCTTGCTGCCACGGTGCGGGGCGGGTGATGAGCCGGGCGCAGGCCAAGCGCGAAGTGCGCGGCGATAAACTGAAAAGCGAACTGGCGCAGCGCGGCGTGCACATCCGCGCCGGATCCCTGCGCGGCCTGGCGGAGGAAGCGCCGCAGGCCTACAAGGATGTCGACCGCGTGATCGCCGCCGTTGTCGGCGCGGGGATCGGCAGGAAAGTCGCCCGCCTGCGGCCGGTGGCGGTGGTAAAGGGGTGACCCCCTGTACAATCCTCTCCCATTCGCTTTGCGTAGGAATTTGGATTGGTAAAATCGTAATCAAAAGAAAATGGGGGAGGACAGACGAGAGGGGGAAGACAGCGTGAACCGAGGAGCATGATGAATCCCAAAAACGAATCCATCCCCCGCTGGTTGGAATGGGCGCGCGAGATACAAGCCCTGGCCCAGACCGGGCTGCATTATGCGCCGGATGAGTATCACCGCGACCGGTACCGCCGGCTGCTCGATATTGCGGCCGAGATTACGGCCGAGCATTCCGGACTGCCGTTGGACAGCCTGGTGCGCGTGTTCCATGCCGCACGGGGCTATGCCACGCCGAAGGTCGATGTGCGCGGCGCTGTTTTCCGCGAAGGCAAACTGCTTCTGGTGCGGGAGCGGGCCGACGGCGGGTGGTGCATGCCCGGCGGCTGGGGGGATGTCGGCGATCCTCCGTCGGCGATGGTCGAACGCGAAGTCCTCGAGGAAAGCGGGTTGCGGGTCCGCGCGGCGCGGATCATCGGCGTATTCGACGCCAACCGCGAAGGCCCGGAGTTGGAGGTCATGCACGCCTACAAGCTGGTGTTCCTGTGCGAGGACCTTGGCGGTGAACCGCACTCGAGCAATGAGACCAGCGATGCGCGTTTCTTCGGGCCGGACGAAATTCCGGCGCTTTCCAGCGGACGGACGTCGATCCGAAATATACGGGAGGCATTCGCGCACCGGGGAGATCCGGCTCTGCAGCCGGTTTTCGATTGAATCCGCCCCATCCCAATCCTCCCCCGTCGGCGTTTTCGGGAGAAGGCTTTTCCCCGATGAATTACTCCTCGGCCGAAAATACCAATGGGGGAGGACAGAGGCGGGGGGAAGGGAGTACCCATTGTCCGGTTGTCATGCGCGTGAAATATCGTAGAATAAGACTCTCTGCCGGGAGCATGCCGTCATCATCCGTCATTCATCTTTGCCGTATGGATCCACCTCTCCCCGGCAGCGGAAAGGAGTGTGACCGTGTCAAATCAGATTTTATTGACTCTGGCTGTCATCGGGGGGACTGGGGCGGAAGGCGGCGGGTTGGCCATGCGCTGGGTCCGATCCGGGTACCGGGTGGTGATCGGCTCCCGCTCGGCGCAAAAAGCGGCCGAACGCTGCGCGGAATTGAATCAAAAATTGGGGGAGCCCGGCCTCATCTCCGGCGCGGAGAATCTGGCCGCGGCAAAGGACGCCGATCTCATCGTCCTGGCGGTCCCCTGCAGCGCCCAAAAGGATATCCTCGAAAGCATCCGCCCCGCGCTTACAGGGAAGATTCTCATCAACGTCGGGACCTGCATCAATCCCGAGCGGCCCGCAACCGTCGAACTTCCGCCGGCCGGGTCCTCCAGCCTGGAAGCGCAGGAACAGCTTGGCTCGGACGTGCGGGTTGTTGCGGCGTTCCAAAACGTTTCCGCCGAATACCTCAGCGATCCGGAGCGGGAGATCGATTGCGACGTGCTGGTATGCGGCGATGATGCCGAGGCTAAGGTTTCCGCGATGCACATGGTGGAAGCCGTCGGGATGACGGCGTATGACGCCGGCCCGCTGAAGAATTCCATTGTCGTGGAGGGATTCACCTCGATCCTGGTGGGGATCAACAAACGGTATCACGCGCGTCTGGCCGGGATCCGGATCACCGGCGTCTCCCTCTGATCGCGGCATGAATTCGGATGTGACCCCGGGCCGGTTCCTCCAGCTCACCGCGCTTGCGAACTTCCCCCTCGTCCGAGCGGGAGATGACCTGGCCGAGTTAATCCGACAGTCGCTGGATTCCCACCGTGTGCGCCTGGAAAACGGCGACGTTCTGATCCTTGCCCAGAAAATCGTATCCAAAAGCGAAGGGCGCCTGGTTGATTTGAACGGTGTGAAGCCTTCAGACCGGGCGCAAGCGCTTGCCGCGAAATGCCAGAAGGATCCGCGCTTTGTCGAGGTCGTCCTGCGCGAAAGCCGTGCAGTGCTGCGCGCACGGCCGGGACTCCTGGTGGTCGAGCACCGGCTGGGATTCGTTTGCGCCAACGCAGGAATCGACCGGTCGAACATCACGGGAAAGGATGCCGAAGGCGAGTGGGTGCTGCTCCTGCCCGAAGACCCGGATGCCTCCTGCCGGTCGGTGCAAATCCGATTGCAGCAGGCGGCCGGCGCCGAAATCGGCGTGATCATCAATGATTCGCACGGCCGTGCCTGGCGCAACGGAATCGTCGGCGTGGCGGTCGGAGTGGCCGGCCTGCCGGCGCTGGCGGATCTCCGCGGCCGGATGGACCTCTTCGATTATCCATTGCAGATCACACAGGTGGCGGCCGCAGATGAACTTGCCTCGGCTGCCTCGCTGCTGATGGGGCAGGCGGGAGAAGGCTTGCCGGTGGTGCATGCGCGCGGATTCCCGTACCCCTTGCGGGAATCCGCAATGTCCGAACTCATCCGGCCGAAAGAACAGGATGCTTTTCGGTAATCCCGGCCCCGCGGCGGTTCCAAAGAAGGAGAAACCGTTAATGTCATCCAACCCTTTGGAGGAAAGACCCTGGAGGATCGTACGGTCCGAACCGGGTCCGGATCTGCGGATATTCCAAAGCCGGTACGATTGGATTGAAAATCCCCGCAATAAAGAAGTGCTCCAGGCCGTGGTCCTTGAGGCGCGCGACTGGGTGAACGTGGTGGCGCTTACGCCGGAAGAAAAAATCGTCGCCGTCAGCCAGTTTCGATTCGGAATCCGCCGGCAATCGCTGGAAATCCCTGCCGGGCTGGTGGATCCGGGCGAAACCCCGCTCGTTGCGGTAAAGCGGGAATTGGCGGAGGAAACCGGATACACCGCGGGCGAGTGGAAATCCCTTGGCTGGTCGTACGCCAATCCGGCCTTCCTCAACAACCGCGCCCATCATTATCTTGCGGTGGATGCAGTGTGTACGCAATCACCGCAGCTCGAGGATGGGGAGGATCTTGTCAGCACCGAGCTTACCTTGGAAGAGGCGAAGCGCGCGATCCTGGCCGGAACTATGCGCAATGCGATGACACTGCTGGCGCTTTCCAAGGTTTTTGACATGCGGGTGGAATAGAGACCGACGCGGTCTCGCTTTCACTACCAGCGCTTATTTTATAGAATGCAAGACCGCGTCGGTCTGATTGTTGGATGCCGGCGTAAAACACGCCGGTATGACCAATAGACCCAAACGCGCGCGGGCATGACGCGTCGGTGTAGATCGGGATGTCACCCCGCGGTCAGACCCCCATCCACGGGGAAAGAGATGCCGTTTATAAAGGAAGCCTCATCACTGGCCAGGTACGCAAAAGCCGCCGCAACATCGGCGGCCGTGGCCAGCCGGCCAAGCGGCACCTCACCGTAACGCTCGGCCCTGCGTTCGGGATCCTGGAGGACGGTCTGGAGCAGGGGGGTATCCACGGTGCTGGGATGCACCGAATTGCAGCGGATGTTGTCTTTGGCGTAACGGACGGCAATCGACTTCGTCAGCAGTGTCAGCGCCCCCTTGGTGGCCACATACGCTTCGTTTGTGTACTTGTGGCCGATCAGCCCGCAGACCGAGGACATATTGAGGATCACGCCGCCGCCCGCTTGGCGCATGAGGGGAAGGGCGAGCTTAATTCCAAGAAACGGGCCCTTGACGTTGACCGCGAGCATCCGCTCGAGCGACTCCACCGGCATCTGCTCGATGTCCTTTCGGATGTTGATCCCCGCGTTGTTCACCAGCACATCCAGCCGGCCGGCTTTTTGGATTACCGCCGCCAGCGCGGCTTTCCAGCTGTCCTCCGAGGTCACATCGAGGAAAAGAAACTCCGCACCAC
Source organism: Anaerolineales bacterium (assembly GCA_034430775.1). Classification (GTDB taxonomy): domain Bacteria; phylum Chloroflexota; class Anaerolineae; order Anaerolineales; family RBG-16-64-43; genus JAFGKK01. Next base: position 8,883 of record DAOUDU010000172.1, read on the forward strand.
CGGCGGAGGATTCCCCGGCCGCCGCGTGGACTGCCTGCGCGGTTTCGTTCCCGGCAGTTTCGTTCACATCGCAGATAAAAACGAATGCGCCCTCCCGGCGGAAGGCGAGCGCTATTTCCGCCCCCAGCCCCTGCGCCCCTCCCGTGACCAGCGCCGTCTTGCCAGCCAGCCGCGCGCTCACGACTGACGCCCGCCCGCGCGGACTTTGACACCCGCGAGCTTTTCGTAGAATTGGATCACCCCGCCGTGGTCGTCTTTCTGCTTGCCGTCCACGCGCAGCGCCTGCATGATCTCCATGATCTGGCTGGTTAACGGCACGGGGACTCCAAGGTCGTGCGCAGTGTCCAGCGCATTCTGCAGATCCTTGATGTGCAGTTCGATGCGGAAGCCCGGTTTATAGTTACCCGCGAGGACCATGGGGGCCTTGGCATTCAGCACGGTGCTGCCCGCGAGGCCGCCCCGGATGGCGGAAAACACGGCTTGCGGATCGACGCCCGCTTTGGCCGCCAGAACAAACGCCTCCGACATGGCCGCGATGTTCAGCGCGACGATGATCTGGTTGGCCAGCTTAACGGTATTCCCCGCTCCGATATCCCCGCACAGGACGGCGCTTGCCCCCATCTGCAGCAGCACGTCCTTCACCTTGTCGAAGACGGCCTGCTTCCCGCCGGCCATGATGGCGAGGGTTCCTTCGACCGCCTTCGGCTCTCCGCCGGAGACCGGTGCGTCGATCATTTCTATTCCTTTTTCCGCCAGTTTCGCGGCCACATCCTGCGCCGCCAGCGGTGCGATCGAGCTCATATCCACCAGGATGTCTCCGGATTTGGCGCCGTGGATCACCCCATCCTTCCCGAGCGCCACTTCCTTCACCTGCGGCGAATTCGGGAGCATTGTGATGATCAGCCCGGTCTTGGAAGCCACGTCCCCGGGTGAGGAGCCGGCTTCGGCTCCCAACCCGACAAGTTCCCGCACCGGATCCGGGTTGATGTCGAAAACCGTCAGCGCATGGCCGGCGGCAATGAGGTTTTTCGCCATGGGCTTCCCCATGATCCCCAAGCCGATGAATCCGATCTTCATGATGATCCCTCCAGAATCTGTTGGACCGCCGAAGCGATGGCTTCTGCGGTAAGTCCGAAATGCTCCAGCAGTGCATCGTAGTTTTCCGCCGAACATCCGAAGCTGTCGTGAATTCCAATCAACTCCACCGGCGCATGCGGCACCCCGCACAGGGCTTCGAGCACGGCCGAGCCAAGTCCGCCGATGATGGTGTGCTCTTCTGCGGTGACGACGGCACGGACTCCTTCCGCAAACCCGATTACGGCGTTACGGTCCAGGGGTTTTAATGTGCCCACGTTGAGAACGCGGGCGGAGATCCCCTTTTCGGCGAGCATTTGGGCTGCCGCCAATGACTTTGACACCATGCTGCCCGAGGCGAAGATCGCTGCGTCCGTGCCGTCGCGGATCTTCACGACTTTTCCGATCCGGTAGGAAGAATCCAAGGGGATTGTAAAAGGAAGGTCGTTCCGGTTGATGCGGATATATACCGGTCCCTTCCAATCCGCAAGTTCTTCCATCATCGCGGTCAGCTCGGCCGAATCGGAGGGGCAAACCACGCTCATATTCGGCAGGGCGCGCATCAGGGCGACGTCCTCCACCGATTGGTGGGTCTTGCCGTCTCCGAAATCCGAAAGCCCGCTGCTCGAACCGCAGATCCGGACGGAAAGATTCGGGATGCAGATCGAATTGCGGAGCTGATCGTACACGCGGCCGGAGGCGAATACCGCGAAGGAGTGGATGAAAGGGATTTTTCCGGCCAGCGCCATCCCGGCCGCGGCGGATGCCATGTTCTGCTCCGCGATCCCCATTTCGAAATGCCGGTCCGGGAACGCGGCCTTAAAGAGGACGGACTGCGTGGATTTGCCCAGGTCTGCCTCGAGCGCGACGATGCGGGTATCGCGCTTCCCGAGAGCGACGAGGGCTTCGCCGTATGCCGTGCGTGGGTTTTTCGAAACCGTCATGCGGACCTTCTTTCTACGCCAGCTTCGCGCGCGCCGCTTGCAGTTCCGCAAGCGCCATATCGAATTGCGCCTGACTCATGATCCCGTTATGGAAGGCGGCGGTGTTTTCCGCGAAAGATACGCCCTTGCCCTTTACCGTATTCGCGATGATCACCGTGGGCTTTCCCTGCAAGCCCGCCGCGCGGTCCAGCGCGGCCGCGACGGCCCGGATATCATGGCCGTTCACCGTCAGGACGTTCCATCCAAACGCCTTCCATTTCTCCTCGATGTCCGGGATGTCGAATACTTCCAGTGTCGGGCCGGTGGCCTGGATCCGGTTCCGGTCTACAATCCCGGTGATGCGGTCGAGTCCGAACCGGGCCGCCGCCATGGCGGCCTCCCAAAGCTGTCCCTCGGCCAGCTCGCCGTCACCCATAATCACGAACACCCGGGAGGGGCGGTTGTCGAGTCGGAATGCAAGCGCCATCCCCACGCCGATCGATAATCCCTGACCCAGGGAGCCTGTAACCGCTTCGATACCCGGCGTCCGGTCCATATCGGGATGCCCCTGCAGCATGCCCGCCAGTGTCTTCACCTTTCCCCTCTCCGAAAGCGGGATCACGCCGAGTTCCAGGAGGGCGGCGTACTGGATCAACACCGAATGGCCTTTGCTCAGAAGGAGCCGATCCCGATCGGGATGGGATATGTCTTTGGGGTCAAAGCGCATGGTGTGAAAGTACAGAGTGGCGACGATCTCCGCCAGCGAGCATGATCCTCCCAAGTGGCCCGCTTTTCCCACCCCGATCATCCTGACCACGTGTTCGCGAAGGTTCAGTGCGGTTTTTTTCAGTTCCCGGACCACGGCAATGTCCATGCCCTTAGTGTTTTCCGCCATTGCGATTCCTTTCCGCCGATTTTAAACGCCGGATCGTTCTCAGCAGGTGTTCCTCCATATGCGATTCCGCCGATTCGGCGTCATGCGCCCGGATGGCATCCAAAATCCGCCTATGGTAGAGCAGGCCGTCGCGTACGCCAAGGGCGCCGACGATCCTGTCCATCGAAGCGCTCAATACGCTTTTTATGATGTTGTTTACTTTAATGATGATGGGGTTCCCTGTCGCCTTGGCCAGGGCGAGGTGAAAATCGAGGTCTGCTTGCGCGAAGGCATGCACCGTCCCTTTCGCAAGCGTCATATCGCGATATGCGGCTTCGAGCTGGTCGATCTCCTGCTTGCCCGCCTTTTCGGCCGCAAGGGCGGCGGTGCCTTTCTCGACGATCCGGCGGTACTCCAGGACGTTCAGAATGTCCGTTTTTTCCAGGGCGATCATGGGGAACAGGGGATTGAACAGAAGCTCTCCGGAATAGGCCTTGACGTATGTGCCGCCGCCCTGCCGTGATTCCAGGAGGCCGAGCGATGCCAGCATGTGCAGGGCTTCCCGGAGAGATACGCGGCTTACGCCGAGCTTGCGCGTCAGGACGTTCTCCGAGGGGATTTTGGATCCCGGCAGCCAGACGCCGGCGACAATTTGATCCCGCAGCTGGAGAAATACCTGTTGTTTGATATTGGTGCGCTTCACGAGCGCCAGCGAGGGTTTGGCCATATTCGGTTACTTGTATGATAACTTACAACATTCGTCGGGTCAAACAAATGATCGGAGTGGAGGCATGAAGGTTTTTCCACCAGACCGTCATCCCGGCGTGGTTTCGGCCGGGATCCAGCACGAACAATGGGAAATGTGCGAAAACCGGTTCCTGGATGCCGGCCAAGATCTCGCCGGCATGACGACCCTTTTACGTAATGGATTTCCAATTTATTCGGTACAATAGCAATCCAACCAGATGACAAACCCCAAAATGGATTTCCTCTTTTCCCGGCGTTCCATCCGGAAATTCCGGTCCGATCCGGTGCCGGAAGAAACCGTCCGCCGCATGCTGCAGGCCGCGCACGCTGCGCCCTCGGCCCACAATTCCCGGCCGTGGCGTTTTGCGGTGCTGCAGGACCCTGCCGCACGCCGGACGCTGGCAGAGCAGATGGCCGAAGCCTACGCCCGGGACGCCGCGGCGGACGGCCAGAGTGCGGAGGCGATCCGCACCCGCAATGATCGTTCCGTGAACCGGATCAGCGGAGCCCCGCTTGGCATTCTGGCGCTGTTGGACGGATCCTGCCTGCCCGATCCAGGCGGCCGCCGGTCGGAGGGCGAACGGCTGCTGCATGTTCAGAGCGTGGCGGCGGCAGTCCAGAACCTGCTCCTGGCTGCGCATGCCGAAGGCTTGGGCGCCTGCTGGATTTGCGCGCCGGCTTTTTGTCCGCAGACCGTCCGTGAGGCGCTTGGTCTTCACGAAAGCTGGACCGCCCAGGCGCTGATCCTGGCCGGGTATCCGGCCGAGGAACCGGATAAGCCGGAAGGCCGGGCGCTGGATGAGGTAGTGCTGTGGCGCTAGGTGAATTCGACGATTTAAAAATTGTCGCGCTGGCCGGAGGGGTGGGGGGCGCGAAGCTGGCGCACGGCCTGGCGGGTATCCTTCCCCCGGAAAATCTTACCGTTGTGGTCAACGTCGCCGATGATTTCGAGCTTTTCGGACTGACCATCTGCCCCGATCTGGATACGGTGATGTATACGCTGGCCGGGATCGCCTCGCCCGCGACCGGCTGGGGGATCGCCGAGGATACGTTCCATTGCATGGAATCCCTCGTCCGATTGGGAGCGCCGGCCTGGTTCCGGCTCGGTGACCGCGATCTGGCCACGCACCTGGCGCGCACGCGGAGATTATGGGACGGCGAGACGCTGACCCGGGTCACGCGGCATTTATGCGCATCGCTCGGCGTGCGCCAAAAGATTCTCCCCTGCACGGACGATCTGCTGCGGACGATTGTCGCCACGGACGAAGGCGATCTGGAATTCCAGGATTATTTCGTGCGCCGCAAGTGCGAACCGGCCGTGCGGGGATTTATCCTGCGCGGGAAGGATGCCGCGCTGCCGACGCGCGAATTCCTCTCCGCGCTGGACGAAGCGGATGCGGTCGTATTCTGCCCGTCCAATCCGTTGGTCAGCCTGGGGCCGATTCTCGCGCTTCCGGGCGTGCGCGAAAAAGTTGCCCGCGCGAATTCCGTTGCGGTTACGCCGATCATCGGCGGAAGGGCGGTGAAAGGCCCGCTGGCGAAGATGTTCCGCGAGCTCGGGCGGGATTCCTCCGCGCTGGAAGCGGCGCGCGAATACATGAATCTGCTGCGCGGTTTCGTCCTTGACCGGGAAGACTCTTCCCTGGCGGGGGAGATCGAAAAGTTCGGGATGCGGGTCGAGGTCACCGACACGCTCATGCGCGATGCGCCCGGCCGGCGGGAACTTGCCTCGCGGGTAGTACGGTTCGCGCGGACGCTCGCCGCCGGATGAAATGCTGGTTGATCATCCCGGTGAAGCGCCTTTCGGCCGCCAAATCGCGGCTCGCGGCGAAGCTAACGCTGGGTCAGCGGCGGGAACTGGTATGCTCCCTGCTTTCGCATACGCTGAAGGATCTGGAGAAGGTAAAAGGAATCGGGGGGAAGATCGTAGTGGGCAAGGATCGCGCCGTGCGGCGAATTGCCGAAAATCTGGGCGCAGTCTTCGTGCCGGAAAAGCCGCACGACGGGCTGAACCGTGCGCTGGCCCGCGCGGCGCGGGAAGCCGTCCGGCGCGGCGCGCAAGCGATCATGATATTGCCGGCCGATCTCCCGTTGGTGAAGAAGGGGGATATCGCGGCCGCCTTGAACGGGGCCGGCCGCCCTCCTTTCTTGCGCATTGCCCCGGATCGTGCGGGCGTCGGGACGAATTTATTGCTTATGGCGCCGCCCGGGTTAATCCGCTTTTCCTTCGGAGACCGGTCCTATCGGAGGCATATTACAGCGGCACGGAAAGCGGGCGCGAAGATTTTCGAGATTCGCCGCGCTGCGCTGGCGGAGGATCTCGACCGTCCCGAGGATCTGGTGAGGGTGTATGACGGGGTTCTTAGGAAATCCACCAAGGGCACGCAGGGAAACCTGCAGAAAACCCGTAAAAAAAGAAAAATAAATTACTAAATGCTTCGTGTGCTTCAGGTCTTCTTCGTCCTCTTTGTGGATTTACATCCCCAGCAATCCTGAGAGCAGAAAAACGAAAATCGAACCGGAGATCAATCCCATCGCCACGTAATGATGGTGGCCGTGTTCCCGGGCGATGGGGATCAGTTCATCCAGGGTGATGAACATCATTACCCCGCCGGCGAAGGCAAGCGACCCCGGGATAAGAAATTGGAAATTCCCGAGAAAGGCAGCCGCGGCCAGCGCGCCGACCGGTTCGGCCAGCCCCGAAAAGAACGCGACCAGGAACGCATCCCGGCGGCGCAGCCCGCCCTGACACAGCGGCAACGCGGTGGCAATGCCCTCCGGGATGTTGTGCAGCAGGATCGCCAGCGCGATGAAGAACCCGAACTCGGGCATATGCATATACCCGGCTCCGACCGCGATTCCCTCCGGCAGATTATGGATCGTGATGCCGATCGCCAGCAGGATCCCGCTTTGCAGAAGAATCGGATTCATCCCTGGGGCGGCGACATGACCGCGCCCGCTTCGGCGCCGGTGCTTTCTCCATTCCCGGCCACGGTGCCCGGCGCGCTTGTGCCCGGGGTGTGGCGCCTCCGCATCGGAATCGCAATCCGGGTCCGCGGACTCAGGAGCGGTCACAGTCCCATCCGGCAATGCGGCTTCCCGTTCGCCGAAATGAATGTGGGGAAGCAGGATATCCAGCGCGAACATGAGGATTGCGCCGGCTCCGAAGCCGATCGTGGCGGTCAGGTATCCCTGAAGCTTCCAGGCTTCCCCCACCAATTCGAGGAAAGAAAGCGAGATCATCACTCCCGCGGTGATCCCCATGAGAAAACCGAAGGACCGCCGGCCCGGCCGGCGGACAATCGCAATCAATCCGCCCAGAGCGGTGCCCATCCCCGCGATCAGACTTAGCAGTGTTGCCATCAAAATGGCATTCATGGCTGTGGTGATCCTTTTCTTCGATCGGATGCGGAGGTTCGGCCGGACGATGGTTTAGGACGGACGGCAGGCCGCGCAATACCCCGTCACTTCCAGGCGCACATCGGCGATTTGAAGCCCTTCGCGCCTGCCGAATGCGCGCGCCGCCTGCAATACCTGCGGCGAACGGAACTCCACGACCCGTCCGCAGTTAAGGCAGGTGAAATGATGGTGCAGAGAGGCTCCAACCGCCTCGAAATGCGAGTGGTGTCCCCCCAGCCGGTGTTCCTGGACCAGGTTGGCTTCGCGCAATAGCGCAAGCGACCGGTAGACGGTCGCCAGGCTGATCTTCGGGCTCCGGTCTTTGGCTTTTCGGTAGAGTGTGTCCGCATCCAGATGCCCTTTGCCTTCACGGAGGATGTCGAGAACCAGCTTCCGCTGGCGGGTGAGGCGGATGGAGGGAACGGGTTGTGTTTTCATGGGGCACCCAGCCTAATTGAGAATGAGAAGCATTCTCATATTATTCCCGGCCCGTTGGCGTGTCAAGGCCGCCCAGGATTAGCGGAACGCATCCGCCGCGACCCGGATTTCCATCCGGCTTGGGATGTATCCGCTGCGCGGAAATAGGGAGGGTTTTCCATCGGATTGCGCAATCCATCGCGTCTCCGCAGGGGCTCTTCTCCGGATCGGTGGCTCGGGGGGCTGTGTATATTGACGTAGGTATAATGGGGAGAATTTATTATCGTGTGGGGATCCAGGAGGAATTTCCGAACATGTCGAACCATTCGTCCCGGACTCATTTTGAAAAACAACCCAATTCCAGAATGTGTTTCGTTTGCGGCTTGCAGAACGAAGCCGGCCTGCAGGTGAAATTCTATACCGAGACGCCCGGCAGAGTGCGGGTCGATTGGACGGCACCGGAGAATTACCAGGGGTATCCGGGTCACCTGCACGGCGGGATTTCGGCCGCGATTCTCGACGAGGTCGCCGGACGCACCGTGCTGGGAGCGACCGCCTTCCGCTTCTTTGTGACGATGAAAATGGAGTTGCGCTACCGGAAGCCGGTTCCGATCGGCGTGCCGCTGGTTATTCGCGGCGAGCTGGTTAAAGACCGGGGTCGGATTGCGGAAACCCATAGCGCGATTTATCTCCCCGACGGGACGGTCGCGGTTGAAGCCAAAGTGCTGGTGGCCGAGGCGCCGCTCCAGATGGTCGAAGGTACCGACCTGGATCAAATCGGCTGGCGGGTTTACCCGGATTGACGGAGGATACGCCATGCCTGCGGATGGGAATCAAGCGGTTATGGTAATTGATCGTCATACCTGCGCCAGCCCTCGGGGAGCATCACCGGCCGGTTTATATTTTGAGCGGTGATGTCTGCGCAGTGAGGGCGGTCTTGGCAGGCATCCACGCATTTGTAGAATCGGTTCTATCACTGCACGCCCTGGATCCCCGCCAAACCCACACCCGCTTCCCTGTAAAATGCACAGTGCAGGCGCGGGGATGACGAAAAAAAAATTATGCCCGCGCGTGTTTTTCAGGCACCTATAAATCGGATGCCGCGGTCTTATTTGAGGACGCCCTGGATCCCCGCTGAGAGCACGCGGGGATGACAAATTGGTATTTGAATGGGGTAAAATGCGATCAAGGCGGCCGGCCATGAAAAAAGGATGGCGGCCCTGGAGATTGCTTCCGTGGGGCGTCCGAAGCTCGTTTTCGATTTATTAATGAAGTTCTGGCCCCTGAGCAAGCTGGCCAACCGGATTGGAAACCAACCGGTGGTCGGTTACTTGGTCCGTCCCCTGTTCAGCACAAATGAAAACGAATCGATCATCCTTCCGGTTCACGAGGCAGTCCGTTCGGAGGAAAGTGTGGTTCTGCCCAAGGAACTGCTCGAACCGTTGATCACCAAGGCGGATGCGCGCGTCGTGCTGCACCGCTGCATCTGCCGGCATGCCGAAGGTTGCACCACCTACCCGGAAAACATAGGCTGTCTGTTCCTGGGCGAGGGGGCGACAAAGATCCATCCCTCCATGGGTCGGCACGTAAGCACCGAAGCGGCGTTAGCGCATGCCCGCGCGGCAATGGAAAAAGGGCTTGTGCCGCTGGTGGTGCATGCCACCTTTGACGCCATCGCCCTGGGGATCCCATACCGGCGGATGCTGGCGGTCTGCTTTTGCTGTGACTGCTGTTGCACGATTAGGCATGGCTTGCGGCTGGGTCCGCACGCTTTCTGGGATACGGTCACCCGCGTGCCGGGGTTGACCGTGGAAGTCGAGGAATCCTGCGTCGGCTGCGGACGCTGTGTGGACGTCTGTTATGTGAAAGCGATCAAGGTGGAATACGGGCATGCCCGGATCGACGACCGCTGCAAAGGCTGCGGCCGGTGCGCGGATATCTGCCCCGTCGATGCCATATCCCTGAAGTTGCATAAGGATGTGGATATGGTGGAGGAGTTCCTGCGGCGGGTGGAACGCCGGACGGATATCGGCCAGCTGGATGGAAAACCCCGAACCACGCCCTCTGGGTAAACTCCGGTCTTCAGAAAAAATTCTCTCCTCAAAAACCAGCCGAAGGGATCCTGGGCCTCTCGAAAAATCACCAAAAGGGCATTTCATTTTCCGCATGAATTGCTTTGGGAAAGCCGGAATCTGGAAATGATCCGTGCGTTGTCCATATTCATGGATCTGGAATAACACGCTGACTAGACGGGATGGCCATCCCCACCTCTCCAAGTGCCGGCGCGGTGGCAAATCGAAAATTTTAAACAGGGTTGTCATGCTGAGCGCCGAAAGCCCGCAAGGCGGAGACGGTGTTATCGTGCGCCGAGATGCGGGGGAAGCGATGTATTGATCAGGGCAGGGGGTTTGTAACGGAGTTTTCCTCTTTTTTCAGTCATATTCTCTTTAAGCCGGCCGCTTGATTTCCTGCAAGCGGCCGGTTGCATCCTCCCCGGCCGTCAATATGTACCCTTAGGGTGAAATGGGAGTATTCAGGGAAAAGTACCTTCTCCTACTTGCCTAAGTGGGGGGAAGGGTATATACTGTGGGCAATTGTGGGTCAAAATGGAAAGTTGTGGATTAAATTGCCGGTTCTTACCGGCGCCTGTTTTTAAAAGAGAAAGCCGAACAAATGTTCTTAGGTGAATTCTCCCACACGCTCGATGATAAAGGCCGGATCACCATCCCGGCCAAGTTGCGCGCCGGTTTCGCGAACGGGCTGGTTATCACCCGCGGATTCGAACCCTGCCTGATGATCTATCCGGTTGAAACCTTCCGCGTCCTGGAACAGAAAGCCCACTCCCTTAGTTTAACCAATCCCGCCAACAGGTCAATCTTCCGGTTGCTCTTCGGCGGCGCCTCCGACGCCCAGCTCGATAACCTCGGGCGCGTCGTCGTTCCGGAATATTTGCGTACCTTCGCCGGTTTGCAGAACCAGGCGGTCATAGTCGGTGCCGGTCAGTACCTCGAAGTCTGGGACGTGCAAAAGTGGGGCGAGCAGTTGACCCAGCTGAACGACTCCGAAACCAATGCCCGAAGGTTCTCCGAACTCGATCTTGCCACTGGACCGTAATGACTGCCTTGCAGGCAGCCGCCGGTTCGAGAGAGCACATCCCGGTTCTTTACCAATCGGTTTTGGAATGGCTCGAACCCTATCCCGGCGGGCGATATCTGGATGGAACGGTCGGGGGCGGGGGGCATGCGGAGGGGATCCTCCGGCAGGGCGGCGAGTTGCTCGGATTGGACCGCGATGACGAAGCCTTGCGCGCCGCCGCGCAACGCCTTTCTCCTTTTGCCGGGCGTGTGATCCTGCGCCGGGCATCCTACCGCCGGGGAGCCGCGATCCTCGAAGAGATCGGCTGGCGGAAGACGGCGGGCATTTTGCTCGACTTGGGTCTCTCCTCCCTCCAACTGGCCGATCCGGAGCGCGGATTTGCCTTCCGCCAGGACGGGCCGCTGGATATGCGCTTCGACCGGTCGGGCGGGGAATCGGCGGCGGATCTGGTGAATACGCTGCCGGAGGATGAGATCGCCGGCATCCTCTTTCGCTACGGGGAAGAACGCCGGGCGCGCCGGATCGCAAAAGCGATTGTCCGCAACCGGCCGATAAGCACCACCCGGCAGCTGGCCGGGATCGTCGCCGCCGCGGTCGGCTTTTCCGAAGGCGGAAGGAATCGCATGCACCCGGCGACGCGCGCGTTTCAGGCGCTGCGGATCGCCGTCAATCACGAGTTGGACGAATTGGAGGAATCCCTCCCGACCCTGATGGATTGTCTGGAGGATGGAGGGAGGCTGGCCGTGATCTCGTTTCACTCCCTGGAAGACCGGATCGTCAAGCAGACGTTTCGGAAGGCCGCGGGAAAACCGCTGAAAGGCGAACGCAACGGCCCCGGTCCGGAAGGGGAAGCCCGCTTCCGGGAGTTGACAAAAAAACCGGTTCAGCCGCAAGCGGAAGAACTTGAGGAGAATCCGCGGTCGCGCAGCGCAAAATTGCGCGTCCTGGAAAAAATCCACTCCTCCGCGGCAGAGGATAGTGCTGAAATCGGGACAAGCGGACCTAAATCGGGACACTGATGCCAAACGATCCGATCCGAAAGCCTTCACCGAAAAAGATCCGCGCCTATAAACTGGCTCCGTGGCGGGAACAAACCCGCCTGCTGGCCATCGGTCTGGCATCGGTATCCGGCTTGATGGCGATGCTGGCGCTCTTCATCTTCACCGGAGCGCAGGCGGCCGAAGCGGGTTTACGGGTTCAGAGCCTGATCCGCGAACGGGACCGGCAGTTGCGCCAGCTCGAAGCGCAGGAAGCGGAACTCTCCCAAAGACAATCCGAGGAATGGATGCGGGCACGGGCGGCGGCATTGGGGTTCACGCCGGCCGGCGCCGACGACATCGATTATCTTGTCGTCGCGGAAATCCCTGCGGCGGTCACCATTCCTCCCAGCCCGACCAGCCTGCTGTACATCGCAGATGACATTGCGCTTTCTCCCGCATACCGGGAGACACTGCTGGAATGGGTTCTGCGCGCGATCCTGCGCAAGGGTGGGGCCTAATGGACCGCTCGCTGCACCGGCGCGTCCGGTTCGCCCAGTTCGGCCTGCTCATCCCCCTCGTGCTGATACTCCTCCAGCTTTCGCGTTTTCAGATTCTTTCCACCGAGGACCGCCGGGCGCTGGATGAAGCGCCGTATCCGCTTAATCAACACATCGAAACCCCGCGCGGGCGGATCATGGATCGTAACGGCCACTTGCTGGCCGGGAACTCCAGCAAGTACCGCGTCTACGTGGACAGCTGCCAATACTACCTGTATATGGAAAAGCTCGGCGGGCTGGCCGAGGGCGCCGATGCTTCCCTCAGTGACGTGATCGCGGCGGTAGCCCGCGCATCCGGCGCGGAAATCGACACGCGGGAAACTGTAACCATGCTTCAGGAAGTCGATCAGTCGCTGCAGGCCGAGTATGGTCAGCCGCTTTCCACCTGTACCCTGATGGCCGGGGTGCGGACCGACTCCGAAGGCCAGAAGCTGGCCATCCCATTGTGGCTCACCGAGGAACAAAACTTCGGCCTGGAAGTGGCGCAGGGCATTCGCCCGGATGAGTCGGGAAAATATCACAACAGCAGCGACCTTCTATTTAATATCCGCACCGAGGCCTGGTTCTTCCGAAATTATCCCGAAGGCAGCCTGGCCTCGGAAGTCGTCGGCTACAGCCGCCAGGAAGGCGCGGGGCAGGGGCGTTCGGAAGACGGCGTCATCCGCTATTACCGCGAGATCGGCGATTGGGGGGTCGAGCGTTTCTACAATGACATTCTGCAGGGCGCCCGCGAAGACGTGTCCTGGTCGGTTGTTCCGGTGGAGATCACCAGCAACCTGGACCGGGCGCAGCCTCCCGCAGATCTGGTGCTGACGATCGACCGGGAGATCCAGGCCGAAACCGAAGCCGCGTTGCGGGAAGGATTGCTCGCGGGCGAAGCGGCGCGCGGGTCGATCATTGTCTTGAACCCTCGCACCGGTGAAATCCTCGCCATGGCAGATTCCCCGTCCGTCGATCTGCAGAATCCGGACGGTTTTCTGAGCACTTTCAGGGTGAAAGGGCGCTTACCGATGGACCCCGAGGGGCAGGTGGTTTCACTCAACGTCGCCGCTCCCTACGAGCCCGGATCGACCTTCAAGGTCCTTACCATGGCGGCGGCGCTGGATTCCGGCGCGGTGATACCGGGCACATGGTTCATGGATTCCGGCCGGATCGAAATCGGCGGGGTGGTGATCCACAACTGGCAGCGGCTCGGATTCGGCCTGCAAGATATGACCGGCTGTCTGCGCCATTCGATCAACACCTGCCTGGCATGGGTGGCCACCCAGCTTGGCCCCGGGCCGTTCTATGAGTATATGGACCGCTTCCGGATCGGGCGCCTGACCGGCGTGGATATGTCGCCGGAGATCAGCGGCATCCTCCGCCGGCCGGGAGACAGGTCGTGGACCGATTCCACCCTGGCCACCAACGCCTACGGCCAGGGCGTGTCCGCCACAACGCTGCAAATGGCGGTCGCAATTTCCGCGGTAGCCAACGGCGGCGTGATGATGACGCCGCACGTCGTCCGGCAGATCATTCTCCCGGACGGGCGGGTGCATACGGTAACCCCGATGCCGCTCGGCCAGCCGATCAGCGCCGCAACGGCCGCGACGCTTCAGGAAATGCTTTCCGTATCGCTCGAGCTGGAAGGTTCGAAGGCGCTGGTGGAGGGCTACCGGATCGCCGGAAAAACCGGCACGGCCGATATTCCCCCGTACGTGACGACCAAAACCGTCGCCTCGTTCGTCGGATGGGGGCCGGTGGACGATCCGCAGATCCTGGTCTACATCCGCATCGACGAACCGACGGCGGATCAAGACCGGCAGTACGGATCGATTACCGCCGCGCCGGTCTTTGCCCGGCTGGCGCCGCGGATTTTCGCTTTGCTGGGAATTCCTCCGGACTCGGTCCGGCTGACGCTTTCGACGGGCGGATGATGGAAAAAACCCATGTTGACCTTGGGCGTGGTTTTTGAAGCTCTGACAGGCGCCAACGCGGGAACGTACGACTCCCTGCCGCTTTCCCGCCGGGTGATCACCGACGCGGTGATTGATTCGCGGCAGACGATCCCCGGCTGCCTGTTCGTCGCGCTTCCCGGTGAAAAAGTCGACGGGCATGCCTTCGTCGCGGACGCCTTCCAGCGCGGAGCGGCGATTGCCCTCACGGAGAAAGAAGTTCCGGGATACCGCACCGTCGATCTGCGGGGCGGGAAGCTCGAGGAAACCGCACTTGCCGCCGCCGACCCGAAGCAGCCGCTGCACCTTTGCCTGCGCACGGCGGATTCACTCAAGGCGCTGCAGACGATTGCCGGCGTCTGGCGCGTACGCCTGAAAAAACTACGGGTGATCGGCATCACCGGCTCGGTGGGAAAATCCACCACCAAGGAACTCACGGCCAACGTGCTGGCGGCGCGCTATCCGACGCTCGCCAACGAAAGCAACCTGAACAACGAAATCGGTCTGCCGCTGACGATGCTTAAGATAACCCAAGCCCACCGCTGCGCGGTGCTGGAGATGGGCTTGTACGTTCCGGGCGACATCGCCTTTTTATGCGGGATTGCCAAGCCGCAGGTGGGCGTACTGACGATGATCGGTCCGGTGCACCTCGAGCGCGCCGGAAGCCTCGAGGCGATCATCAACGGCAAGGCGGAGTTGGTGGAAGCGCTGCCTGCGGACGGGACGGCTATTCTCAATTACGACGACGAGCACGTACGCGCCATGGCTTCGCGGACGGAAGCGAAAATCTTTTTCTACGGGCTCAATCCCCAGGCTGATCTGTGGGCCGACAATATCGAGGGGCTGGGGCTGGAGGGTGTGAGTTTCGATATGCACTACGCCGGGGAGACACTGCACATGCATCTCCCGCTCCTGGGACAGCATTCGGTCCACACGGCGATGCGGGCGTCGGCGGCCGGTCTGGTGGAAGGATTGAACTGGCAGGAGATTATCGGCGGACTGCTTACGCCATCGACCCAGCTGCGGCTGGTTGCCGTCACCGGCCCGCGCAACTCGCTTCTGATCGACGATACCTACAACGCCTCGCCGGATTCGATGATCGCCGCACTTAACCTGCTGGGCGAGCTGGACGGCCGGAAAGTGGCGGTGCTTGGGGATATGCTCGAACTCGGCGAGTTCGAGGAAAAGGGGCACCGCATGGTCGGCGCGCGCGTGGTGGAGACAGTGGATCTGCTCCTGGCGGTGGGCGCGAAGGCGGGCTGGATCGCCGACGAAGCCCAGGCCCAGGCGATGCCCGCCGATAGGATAGCGCGCTTTCCGACTGCCGCGGATGCCGGCGAATATTTAAAAAAAACCATCGCTGAAGGAGACGTTGTCCTGGTGAAGGGATCGCGGGCGCTGCATTTGGATGAAATCGTACTTTCGCTGGAGGTGCCGGAATGACGGGCGAAGTCTCGATGGCGCTGAGCTTGGGCGCTATTGCGTTCGCGCTGACGGTGATTTGGGGCTCACCGCTGCTGCGCATCCTGCGCTATCTGGGCGTGGGGAAACAAATCCGCGTGGAAGGCCCGCAACGCCACTTGGTAAAAATGGGAACGCCCACCATGGGCGGGCTCTTGATCGTCATCCCGGTCGTGGCCATGACCCTGATGCTGAATACGGTCCCGATTTTCGGCCGGACTCTGCTTGGGCGGTCGGTTCTTTTGCCGCTCGGCGTGCTGATTGCCTTCGCCGGTTTGGGCGCGATCGACGATCTGCTTGGGCTCAAGGGCCGGCCGATGCGGGCGCGGGTGAAATTCCCCCTGCAAATCCTGGTGTCTGTGCTCGTGGCGATCGGGTTGAAATACGTGCTGGATGTGCCGAATATGTATCTGCCCGGTGTTCCGGCCGATATCAACCTGGGGATCTGGTATGTGCCGGTGGCCGCGTTCGTCATCCTCTGCGGCACAAATTCAATCAACATCACCGACGGGTTGGACGGGCTGGCGGGAATCATTGCCGCCACCGCCTTCGTCGCGTACGGCATGATCGCCGCGCTGCAAGGGCAGTTCTACCTGGTTCGCTTCTGCTTCACGATGGTCGGCGTGCTGTTCGCCTTCCTGTGGTTCAACGCGCATCCCGCCGAGCTTTTCATGGGAGATACGGGCTCGATCGCGGTCGGCGCCGTGCTGGGCGTGGTGGCGCTGATGACCGCCCAATGGGCGATTCTGCCGATCATCGCGATCATCCCGGTGGCGGAAACGGCCAGCGTGATTCTGCAGGTGGGATATTTCAAACTCACCCGCGGCAAGCGTCTGTTCAAGATGGCGCCGCTCCATCACCATTTCGAACTGCTGGGCTGGAGCGAGACCCAGGTGGTGCAGCGCTTCTGGCTGATCGCACTCATGGCGGCCATGATCGGGGTGGCCCTCGCGGTGGCACAGTGAGATGAGAACGCGGGATCTGACGGACAGGAAGGTCGTGGTTCTCGGTCTGGCAAGGCAGGGAACCGCGCTGGTCCGTTACCTCGCCCGCCAGCGCGCCCGGATCACGGTTTCCGATATGAAACCGGCCGAGGCGCTGCAAGAGGAAATCAAGGAGCTCGTGGGCATTACCGTGGACTATCAACTGGGCGGACACCCGTTTGATCTTCTGGAGGGCATCGACCTGCTTTGCCTTTCCGGCGGCGTTCCCACCGATTTGCCGATTGTGGAGGAAGCCCGGCGGCGCAGGGTGCCGCTGACGAACGATACGCAGCTCTTCCTGGAAAGCACGCCGGCGAAGGTGATCGGCATCACCGGGTCTTCGGGCAAGACCACCACAACGACACTCGTCGGGCGGATGGCAATGCTGGCCGCCGGAGCCGGGCTGTTCCGCAAAGCCTGGATCGGCGGGAACATCGGCAATCCGTTGATCGGCGCAGTGGAGGAAATGCAGAAAGACGATCTGGCGGTGCTTGAGCTTTCCTCGTTTCAACTGGAGCTGGTTTGTCGTGATCCGCAGGTGGCGGCGATCCTCAACCTCACGCCCAACCACCTCGACCGGCACCATACGATGGAAGCCTACCGCGAGGCCAAGGCGCGGATTTTGGATTTTCAATCGGCGGATGACGCTGCGGTACTTGGATGGGATTCGGAAGAGACCCGGTCTTTGGGCGGCCGTGCGCGGGGGAAGCGCTCGTTTTTTAGCGCCGGGCCGAAAGCCTGGGACGGCGACGGCGCATTTCTTGACGGCGGGTGGATCGTATTCGAGTGTGATGGAAAACGCCAACCGGTCACTCCCCGGGAAACGGTTCTGCTGCGGGGAGAGCACAACTTCGCCAATGCGGTCGCCGCTTGCGCGATCGGGGCCGCGGCCGGCTTTCCGGCGGCCGTCCTCGCCAAAGGCATCGAAGGTTTCCGAGGCGTGGCGCACCGGCTGGAATTCGTCGCCCGGAAACGCGGAGCGGATTGGTACAACGATTCGATCGCAACCGCCCCCGAGCGGGCGATCGCGGCAATCCGCGCATTCGAGGAACCGATCGTCCTTCTGGCCGGCGGGCGCGACAAAAAGCTGCCGTGGGGCGAGTGGGCCGATTGGGTGCATAAACGTGTGGATCATGTCGTTCTGTTCGGAGAGGCGGCCGACCTTATCCATCAGGCGCTGGGAGCGGTTCGAACGGGGGAGCGGCCGTACACGGTTACCCATGCCGGTTCGCTGGAAGATGCGGTGGAGAAGGCCGCCGGGATCGTCCGGCCGGGAAGCGTGGTCCTGCTTTCGCCGGGTGGAACAAGCTTCGATGCGTTCAAGGATTTCGAGGAGCGCGGGAAAAAATTCCGCGATTTGGTGAACACCATGAAAGCGGACGGGAAATGAAGTCGATGTTGAAGGAACGCATGACCGGGGCGGACCTCGGCTTCGATGTCATCCTGCTCCTGGTGGTCGTCACCATGCTGGCGGCCGGCTTGATCACCGTCGCCTCGACCACCTGGGGAGTCTCCTACACCTATTACGAAGCCGATTCCGTGTGGGTGCTCTTCCTGCGCCAGCTGGGATGGGCGGTGGTCGGGCTGATCTTCATGGCGCTGATGTACATCCTGGATTACCGCATCTTCCTGCGCGTGAAGGGCCTGGTCGTCCTGCTCGCACTGGGAACCGTGGCGGCCCTGGTCGCGGTGGTTGCGCTCAAGGGAGATTCCCTGACCCGGGTCGGGCTATTCGGCAACTCGGTCCAGCCGTCGGAACTGGCGAAATTCGTAACCGTGATTTACCTGGCGGTGTGGCTGGTCTCCAAGGCCGACGTGCTGCACGATATAAAGCTCGGGTTGATCCCGTACGCGGCGCTGATCGCGCTGTTCTCCGGATTGATTGCCATCGAACCGGATTACAGCGCCGCGGTCACGGTTGTGCTGCTCGGGATCGCGATGTTCTATTTCGGCGGCGGCAAGATCCAGAATGTGGCGCTGGGCTCGCTGGTCATCGGCGCCGGCGGCATTCTCCTGGCACTGGTTATCCGCCCGCAGCGAATCGCGGATTACCTGGCCGGGTGGCGCAACATCCGCGAGGCCAACCTGCACATCCGCGAAGCCTTGGCGGCGATTTCCTCCGGCGGTTTTTTCGGCGTGGGGGCGGGGGCCAGCCGGTTTAAATATTTTTCGCTGCCGGCGGCGCATACCGATAGTGTGTTCGCCGTCATCGGCGAGGAACTGGGGTTTGTGGGCGCGCTGTTCGTGCTGGCGCTGTTTGTCCTGCTGGTTTGGCGCGGATTTAAGATCGCGAGAAATGCGCGCGACGAATTGGGGCTCCTCCTGGCGGCGGGCGTGACCACCTGGGTGGCGCTCGAGGCGGCGATCAACATCCTGACGATCCTTCAGGTGCTGCCGTTTGCGGGGAACGCGCTCCCGTTCTTCAGTTACGGCGGATCCAACCTCGTGCTGACGCTGGGAGCGATGGGGCTGCTCCTGAATATTTCACGAAGCCGGAAGGACGACGACCCGGCGGAGGCGGCGGGTGAAGATTCTTCTTTGCGCCGGGGGAACGGGGGGAGGAATTTACCCCGCGCTCGCAACGGCGCAGGCACTCCGGCATTTGGCGCCTGAGGCCGAACTCGAATGGCTCGGCGGACGGGGCGGGATGGAATTGGAGCTTGTGCCGCGGGCGGGCATTCCGATCCATGCGATCCATGCCGCCGGGATGCACGGGGTGGGGTGGACGGCGGCGCCGGGAAATGCGGTTCGGCTGATGTTGGGGATGGTAGAAGCCTGGCGCGAACTTGCGCGGTTTCAGGCGGATGTAGTGTTTGCGACCGGCGGGTATCTGACGGCACCCGTCGTGACGGCGGCCTGGCTGCGGAAAATCCCGGTTGTGGTGTACGTGCCGGATATCGAACCGGCGCTGGCCGCGAAATTTGGAGCCCGGTTTGCCCGGCGGATCGCAGTGACCACCGACCGTTCCGCCGCCTATTACCCGAAGGGCGCGCCGGTGGTCGTCACCGGGTATCCGCTCCGCGAAGAAGTGTTAACCGCTTCGCGCGCGGGTGGGCGGAGAACCTTCGGAATTCCGGCGGATGAGCCGGTGTTGCTGGCTTTCGGCGGGAGCCGGGGAGCGCGGACGATCAACCGGGCGCTCGTCGCGGCTCTGCCGAAGCTGCTGGAGGAGATGCACGTGATACATATAACGGGAACCCTCGATTGGCCGGAAGTGGAGAAAGTGCAGCATAACCTGCCGAAATGGCAGAAAGCCCGCTACCACACCTACCCCTACGTGCACGAGGAGATGGGCGGGGCCCTGGCGGCGTCCGATGTGGTCGTCTCGCGCGCGGGCGCTTCGGTTCTCGGCGAGTACCCGCATTTCGGGCTGCCGTCGATCCTGGTGCCGTACCCGCATGCGTGGCGGTATCAGCGGACCAACGCCGAGTACCTGGCATCCCAGGGTGCGGCGGTGGTGCTCCCGGACGAGACGCTTTCCGAAAGCATGGCGGCGGAAGTGCTCTCCCTGATGGCGGATAAACCCCGGCGCAAGGATATGCGCACGGTGCTGAAAAAGATCAACCAGAAGAATGCCTCGCTCAAGCTGGCCGGAGAAATCATCGCGGCGGTTAAGGAAGGCCCGAAGTAACCCGCCATGACCATGCCCATGGTGTTCTGGCTGATGGTGGTTTTCTTCGCGGTGATCGGCTCGCTGCGCGGCTGGGCCAAGGAACTGCTGGTTGCCTGTTCCCTGGTGCTGGCGATGTTCATCAACATGCTGTTGGATAAATACGCCGCAGGGCTGCTTTCATCGCTTGCCCCTCCGGAGGTCTTCGGTGTGCGGGCGGGCGTGTTTGTGATGCTGGCGTATTTCGGGTACCTGACTCCGCGCCTGCCGTGGATCCCGGCCGAGCGCTTTCTGCGCGAAAGGCTGCAGGATTGGCTGCTGGGGATCGTGCTGGGCGCGCTGAACGGCGCCCTGCTGATCGGAAGCCTGTGGTTCTTCCTGCATAAGGCGGGGTATCCGTTCCCGGGGTTCGAACCGGCGCTGGCCAGCGCCAAGAGCCCGGAAATTGTCGCGATGATGCAGTACATGCCCCCGGTGCTTCTCGGCGAGATGTGGGTGTTTGTCGCCGTGGCGGTGGCATTCATCTTTGTGATCGTGGTTTTCGTGTGATATGCACTACCACTTGGTCGGCATCGGCGGTTCGGGGCTTTCGGCGATTGCCCGTTTGCTCCTGGAACGAGGTGAGCTGGTGAGCGGTTCGGACATGGCGGAATCCACCTTTCTCGATTCCCTGCGCGACCTTGGCGCGCAAGTGACGGTCGGACACGCGGAGGAGAATCTTCGCGGCGCGGATGCGGTCATCGTCTCCTCGGCGGTGAAGGAAGACAACGTCGAGGTGGCGGCGGCGCGGCGCGCGGGGCTCCCTGTTTACAAACGTTCGGAATTCTTCGGCCCGCTCACCCAGGGCAAACGCACCGTGGCGGTCTCCGGAACGCACGGAAAAACCACGACCACCGGCGAGATCGCCCATGTGCTGGTCCGCCAGGGCCTGGATCCGTCTTTCATCGCGGGCGGCGCGCTCACGGACTTCGGCGGCTCGAACGCACGGGCGGGGAAGGGCGATTATTTTGTGATCGAAGCCGACGAATACGACCGTGCCTTCCTCGGGCTTTCCCCGTGGATCGCGGTGCTGACCAACGTCGAACACGATCACCCCGATTGCTATCCGGTGATCGAGGACCTGTACCGGGCGTTCGCGGAATTCCTGGACCGCGTACAGTCCGGCGGTTCGGTGGTGGTCTGCGCGGATTCCCCGGGGGCGATCCGCGTGGTGGACGCATATAAGCAAAGCCATCCGCAAACGGCGGTCTATACCTACGCGGTGGACATGGAAGCGGATTGGCAGGCGACGCAGATCCAGGTCAACGCCGAGGGCGGCAGTGATTTCCTGGCGGTGCGCGGCGGCCAGGTCATGGGCCGCGTACGGATCCGCCTCCCCGGAATGCATAACGTCTGCAATTCGCTGGCCGCCTTGTGCACGGCGGATCTGTGCGGCGTGCCGTTCTCGCATGCCGCGAAATCCCTCTCCCAATATCACGGGGCGGAACGGCGCTTTGAGATTATGGGCGAGGCCTGCGGAATTACCGTGATCGACGATTACGCCCATCATCCCAGCGAGATCCGGGCAACGCTCTCCGCGGCGCGTCAGCGCTACCCGGAAAGCCGGATTTGGGCGGTATGGCAGCCGCATACTTATTCCCGGACGAGGGTGTTGGAGAAGGAGTTTGTGCAGGCCTTTGGGGATGCCACCAAGGTGGTTGTGCTTCCCGTTTTTCGGGCGCGCGAGCCGATAGACGCCGCGTTTCCGATTGAGGAGGTGGTGCGCGCGATGACCAACACAGAGGCGGTCTATATTCCCGGTTTGATGGAAGCGGTCCCGTACCTTACCCGTGAACTGCGCTGCGGTGACGTGCTGGTTATGCTCAGCGCGGGCGATGCCAATCGCGTAGGCGAGGAAGTTTTACGCCGGATGCGGGTGATCGATGCCGAACGCGGCGCCGCTATCCGGTCCCCGATCCTGCCGCTGGAAAAACTGCGCCGTCAGTTTGGAAGCCGCATGCAGGAGGAGGTGCCGCTCGGGCGTTTGACCACGGCCAAGGTGGGGGGGCTTGCGGATGCGCTGGTGGAAGCAGCCGATACCGACGAACTGGCGCAGACCGCGCAGTGGCTGTGGCAGGAGGAGATTCCATTCTTCGTCCTTGGAAGCGGATCGAACACTCTTATCTCGGATGCCGGCTGCCGCGACTTGGTGCTGTTCAATCGGGCCAAACGGTTCGAATTCCGCCCGGGGAAGAATGGCTCCAAGGATACCGCGGTGGTGTGGGCTGAGTCCGGCGCGTCAATCGGCGCAATCGCACGCCAGGCGGCGCAGCTTGGGTGGACCGGGCTGGAGTGGGCGGCCACGATCCCGGGCACCGTCGGCGGGGCGGTGGTGGGCAATGCCGGCGCCTTCGGCGGCGATACCGCCGGATCGCTGCGGGTGGTAGAAATCTTGCAACGTATGGAATCGCACGAAAAGCCGGGTGTTTCGGCCGATCGGCGGTTGGTGAAGCCCGCAGAATTGGATTTTTCCTACCGTTCGAGCATGCTCCGTAAATGCCCCGGACAGGCGGTTGTGCTTTCGGCCGAATTTATACTGACCCGCTGCGAACCGTCGGAAGCCGTTGCTAAAGTCGGCGAGCTCCTGACCCGGCGGCGGGCGGCCCAGCCGACCGGCGCGTCGTTGGGATCGATGTTCAAGAATCCGCCCGGGGATCACGCCGGACGGCTGATCGAGGCGGCGGGATTGAAAGGGTACCGGATGGGCAACGTGGAGATTTCCCAGCAGCATGCGAACTTCTTCGTCAACCTGGGCGACGCCCGGGCCGAGGATATCCGCGCGCTGATGGACCTGGTCCGCACGACGGTTCGCGAGAAATTCGGGGTCGCGCTCGAGCCGGAGATCGTGATGGCCGGCGATTGGCCGGAATCGCCGCGAGGGACCCATGGCTAAATTGCGCATCGGCGTGATCTACGGCGGCCGCTCGGGCGAACATGAAGTCTCCCTGATGTCGGCCCAATCGGTCCTGGGTGCGCTCGACCGCTCGCGCTATGAGGTGACGGAGATCGGCATCACGCCCGAGGGGCAGTGGGTCGCGGGCGGGGATGTGATGCAAACGCTCACTACCCGCAACCGGAAATCCCCGCGCGCGGCAATGCTGGCCGAACCGGGGCCGGCGCGTATTTGGGAGATCAAATCCAACAACGGCGACGAGGAGCTTCATCTGCGGCTGTGCCGCGAGGTGGATGTGATTTTTCCGGTGCTGCACGGGACGTTCGGCGAGGATGGCACGCTTCAGGGCCTGCTCGAGATGGCCGAAGTTCCCTACGTCGGCGCCGGCGTTCTGGCTTCTTCGGTGGCGATGGATAAAGCGCTCTTCAAGCAGCTGATGCGGGCGCACGGCCTGCCGATGCTGGAGTACATACTCTGTACGCGCGGCGAGATCGCCCACGACCTCGACGCCGTGCTGCGGCGGGCGGAAGCCGCGGTGCCGTATCCGGTCTTCACCAAACCGGCCAACCTCGGTTCGTCGGTCGGCATCACGCGCTGCGCCAATCGCTCCGACTTGGTTGAGGGGCTGGCCGAAGCCGCGCGCTACGACCGGCGGGTCCTGATCGAACGCGGCATCGATGCCCGCGAAATCGAGGTCAGCGTGCTTGGCAACGAGCACCCGCAGGCATCCATCCCGGGCGAGGTGATCCCGAGCCGCGAGTTCTATTCCTACGAATCAAAATACGTCGACGGGACGTCGCAGCTGCTTATTCCGGCGCCGATCCCGGAGGAAAAAACCAGCGCGGTGCAGCGGATGGCGGTTGAAGCGTACCGCGCGATCGACGGCGCCGGACTTTCGCGGGCGGATTTTCTATTGGACCGGAAAACCGGTGACTTGTACATCAACGAATTGAATACGATGCCGGGGTTCACCACCATCAGCATGTACCCGAAACTGTGGGAGCAAACCGGGCTGGCATACCCCGCGCTATTGGACCGGCTGATCGAGCTCGCGCTCGAGCGGCATGCGGACCGGACGACAAGCGAACGAAGCTTCAGGAAGAATTAGTTCCCTTGTCATCCTGAATGCCAGCCCTGCGAGGGTACGCACTCAGCATGACAGACTATTTCAAGGAATGATTTGGAAGGCGGATATGGCCATCGGCGTTCGGAAGCAGGAAAAAATTACACGGGCGGAGCAGCTGCGCCGGAAACGGGAAAAGCCGACGGCGCGGAGCTTGAATTGGAGTTCCCGCGCGGCTGCGCCGCGCACCGCCGCGCCGCAGCCGGTCTGGGAAATCCGGCCGCGGGGCCCGGCCACGCGTGTGCAGCGCATGTACAACATCCCCCTGGCGGATCCCGGGGTGGAAGTGCAATTGCCGGGGTTGATGCTTTCCTTCTCGCCGCGCGGTTTGGCCACGATCCTTTCCGGATTGGCCTGCGCGGGATTGCTCTTCCTGCTCACGGCGCCGATGTTCCGGGTTGAGGCGCCGCTGGTGCGCGGGGTACAGTACCTTTCCGCCGACAGTATCCTGACCGCCTCGGCATTGCCGGGGAGCAACATGTTCCTGATCTCGCCCGCCTTCGCGGAGGGCGAGATCCTGCGGAAAATCCCGGCGGTGCGGAACGCCTCGGTCAGCGTGGATTTCGATGGCGCGGTGACGGTGACCGTCCAGGAACGCGAACCGATCCTGCTGTGGGTCCAGGAAACGAATTCTTATTGGGTCGACGCCGAGGGTGTGTTTTTCCCGGCGCTGGCGGATCGCACGGATCTGGTCCGGCTGGAAGTGCGGGAGATGGGGCTGCCGATCGCGTTCGACGGCGAGGCGGATATCGATCCGGCGGTCGTCGTGCACGCGCTGGAACTGACGGTGGCGCTGCCCTCCGGCACGCCGTTGATCTACGATGCCGGGCACGGCTTGGGGATGATGGATCCGGGCGGTTGGATGGTGTATTTCGGAAATTCGGGAATGATCGACCAGAAACTGGACGTGTACCGCCGCCTGATGGACTCGTTGACCGGCAGGGGAATCCGGCCGGGGATGGTGAGCATTGAGAATCTGCGGCAGCCTTTCTACCGCCGGTAGAGGCGCGGCAAGGATGCGGATAGGATGAATGTAAACCTGTACACCGGGATCGATGTTGGCACGACGAAAATCTGCACGCTGGTCGCGCAAGAGCTGGAAGACGGCTCGCTGCAGATCATCGGCGTGGGGATTGAACCTTCGCACGGATTGAAGCGCGGGGTTGTGGTCAACGTGGAAGAAGCGGCCCGTGCCATCGCCGCCTCGGTCGATAAAGCCCAGCGCACGGCGGGGTACGAAATTGCGTCGGCGGTGATCAGCTTGGCGGGGGCCCAGGTTTCCTCGATCAACAGCCGCGGCGTAGTGGGAGTAGCCGGGGAAATCATTGCGGCGGAGGATGTGGCCCGGGCGAACGAAGCCGCACGCGCCATTGCCGTCCCGTACGACCGGCAGATCGTGCATGTGCTCCCGCGGGGCTTTGTCGTCGACGGCCAGGAAGGGATCCGCAATCCGATCGGCATGCACGGGTTCCGGCTGGAGATGGAAACGCACATCATCACCGCGTCTTCGACCGCGCTGCGCAACCTTGCCCAGTGCGTCCAGATTTGCGGCGTGGAAGTGGAAGGATTTGTCCTGAACCCGATCGCGTCAGCCGAAGCCGTGCTGCGCGAGACGGAACGCGAGATGGGGGTGGGCGTGGTCGATATCGGCGGGGGAACGACCGACCTGGCGATCTATCACGAGGGAACCGTCAGCCACACGGCGGTGCTGCCGGTCGGCGGGAACCACGTTACGGCCGATATCGCCCACGGATTGCGCATGCCCGTCGAAGTGGCCGAATCCATCAAACTGGCCCACGGGCACACACTCGGCTCGGAGATCACACCCGGCGAGAGCTTCATGGTCCGCCTGTTTGGCGAGGAAGCGCCGGCACAGGTGCTGCGTTCCGACCTCGTCTCGATCATCCAGCCGCGCATGGAAGAGATCTTTTCCATGGTCGCGCAGGAAATCGACCGGGTGGGTATGTTGAATTACCTGCCGGCGGGAGTCGTGCTGACAGGCGGCGCAAGCCTGCTGCCCGGGGTCAGGTTGCTGGCGAGCCAGACTCTCGGCCTGCCGGTGCGGGTCGCCAATCCGGGAGAACTCAAGGGGCTGGTGGATCAATTGAACAGCCCGGCCTATGCCACGAGCGTGGGCCTGTTGATCTGGCTGCAGAAGGAAGTGCAGGGACTGGCGTCGGTACGACCGGCGCATAAATCCCGCAGTCGTGAAGGTACGGATGTCGGTAAAAAAGTACAGGATTTCATCAAGACGATCCTGAAGGGAATGGCACCTTAGCATACCCGCACCGGCGGAGGAGCCGCGCGGAGGCCTGCGGGCACGGAGAAGCAGTTTGCCCGGGCCGGATACAAACCGAAACACATATCTGAGAGGAGGATCCATGTCGTCAGTACAGAAAACGGAGGCGTTTGCTCGAATCAAGGTGGTCGGCGTGGGAGGCGGCGGGCAGAATGCCGTTAACCGGATGATTGCCGAGAACATGCAAGGGATCGAATTCGTGGCGGTCAACACCGATGCCCAGGCCCTGCTGCTGTCCAACGCGCCCACCCGCGTCCGGATCGGCGAAAAGCTCACTAAGGGGCTCGGGGCGGGCGGCGATCCGAAGATGGGACAGAAGGCGGCGGAAGAATCCGCGGAGGAGTTGTACGAAACGCTCAAGGGCGCGGATATGGTGTTCATCACCTGCGGTATGGGCGGCGGAACGGGGACCGGGGCGGCGCCGATCGTGGCGCAGATCGCCAAGGAGGCCGGAACGCTCGCCATCGGCGTGGTCACCAAGCCCTTTACATTTGAAGGCAACCGCCGCGCGCATACGGCCGATGAGGGCATCACCCATCTCAAGGAGCAGGTCAAC
The DNA here is from genome assembly GCA_034430775.1 of Anaerolineales bacterium. Classification (GTDB taxonomy): domain Bacteria; phylum Chloroflexota; class Anaerolineae; order Anaerolineales; family RBG-16-64-43; genus JAFGKK01. The sequence goes on from DAOUDU010000172.1 coordinate 35,848, forward strand.
ACGTTGATTGTGATTCCCAACGACCGTCTGCTCCAGTTGACCGACAAACGGGCTACGCTTCAGGATTCCTTCCGCACAGCGGATGATGTCCTGCGCCAGGGCGTGCAGGGGATATCCGAACTCATCACCGTCCCCGGCCTGATTAACGTCGATTTTGCGGATGTGCGCGCAGTCATGCAGGAAGGGGGCGCGGCGCTGATGGCGGTCGGGCGCGCCTCGGGCGAAGACCGGGCGAAGAAAGCGGCCGAACAGGCGATCTTCAACCAGCTGCTCGATATTACGATCGACGGCGCACGCGGTGTCATTTTCAATGTCACCGCCGGCAATAGCCTGAGCCTGCTCGAGGTCAGCGAAGCGGCGGCGATTATTAAGGAAACCGCGCACCCGGATGTCAACCTGATCTTCGGCGCGGTAATCGACCCAAGCCTGACCGACGAGATGCGGATCACCGTCATAGCGACCGGTTTCGAAAAGCCGGCAGTGACCCGCAAGCTGGACCGGATCCTCGCGCGGCCGACACCGCACAAGGTGTCGCAGATGACTCTGCCGAGCTCCCATGCCTCGGGAGGCGTCTCGATCTCCCCCCGGCGGATCAGCCCTGCGATCCCGATGGAAGTCTCGGTCCGGCCGAGCATGCCGGTCTATTCCGGGATGGCTGACGGTGAGGATGACCGTGAACTCCCGGCGTTCCTGCGGTTGAAGAACAACCGCTCGTAGGTACGACCGATCCTCTACAAATCCTCTCGGCCTCCCTGCGGATTCCTCCGATCCGTGGGGAGGCTTTTGCGTAATAGGGACTGGTTGGTTGTTTTAATCCGCGCAGGCCACGGAGGGGTAGGATGGGCTGGCAAAAAAGGTCTGTTCCTTTTCCTAAATCATGTATATGTTTGGAAACGAATAATAAAAATATTTGTGTTCTTCAGGTTCCCCTTCGTGCTCCCATGGCCCCGCCCGGCGAAGCCGGGGCAGGGCTTTGTGGAAAAACTTATTGTTTTTCGGCGAGTATTATGAGCACCCGGCTGCGCGGGCGGCGGAGGATTTCCATCCGTACACGAAAACCGCAATCCTCCATCTGCCGGAATAATGCAACCCACAATCCGCCGGAGGGCAGCGTTTTTTCATCGGGCAGCCACCGCCGTGCGAACCCTTCGGGGAAGGCCGTGGGGAGGATGATCCACACCCCGCCGGGACACAGCGCGCGATGCACCGCCCGGAAAGTCGGCGGCTGGAAAAGGAAATCCGCCGGGAAGGTGGCGGTCGCCGCTGCGAAGGAACCGGCTTGAAAAGGAAGCCGCTGGGCGTCCGCCCGAACCAGCGCAGGGCCGGCAATGGATCCGATTTTGGCGGAATTTTTCCGGCGCCGCCGGATTTTGCCGAGCGCGATTTTTCCCATCTCCGGGGAGAGGTCGATCCCCGTTACGGAATGTCCGCGCTCCGCCATATCCTGCGAGAGGGTGCCGGTCCCGTGCGCGATTTCAAGCACCCGGCCGGGCGGCAGATAGGGGATGACGCAGCGCCGCCAATCCGCCCACTCGCCGGCGGATACGATCCAGGCGACCGCATCGTAGGTGAAGGCGAGTTGATGATAAAGCAGGTGAAAGGCGAATCGCAGAAGCGTAGTGAAGGCGGAGGCGGCCAAAGTTCTGATTTTGCCCGTGCATCCGGGCGGCGCCGAATCCGGAGGAAATTCCTGCAATGAATCGATGGGACGGCCGGCAGGATCAGGCATTCAACCGGCCGTACGAGACGAGTTGAATCTCGTTTAATTTCAACATTCCCGGCAGACCGGATTCCGTCAAGACATCTAATTCGAAACCGCGTTCTTCGGCATAATCGCTGACGGCCCGGAGTTCGCCATCGGACATCCCCGGATGACACATGATCTCGCTGACTCCGTCCGGCAGACTGCTGAGGATCCAGCCCAGGTGAGACAAGGTTGCGGTTTTGTCGAAAAAGGTCAGGTACAACCGGTCGGCGGTCGGGATGGACGCCTGTCGGATGAGGGCTTGTGCGTCGCCTTGTAAAAAGGCGACGGCGGATTCGGGCAAACCCGGGAATACTTCCGATAGGGAGGCGTCGCATCCCGCAGGCGGCCGCACGGCCAGATGATATTCCCCCGCCACGAGAAGCGTCTGGGTCAGCAATCCGGGGGTTAGGTACGCGGCGAAATGGTGGCTGTCGAGGTGATCCGGTGGAATGCCGAGCGGCCGCAAGGCATCGATTTGGGCGCGAAATTCACGGCCGGCTTCCTCCGGATCGATGCTGTCCAAACGCGCGAGGAACGACTCCCGTGGAAAAAAACATCCCGTACCGTCCACGAGCGTCGGAACCTCTTCCGCAGGGGAGAGCGGTTTACCCACAGTCAGGGTGAGATGGATCCCGATCGGGAGGTCCGGCGTATCGCGCAGGGCGATTTCAAGCCCGCGCACCGCTCCGGGGATGTTCGTCATCGCCGTCGTGGAGGATAGGGCGCCGCAGGCAAACGCGTAGCGGATCCCCTGGCTGATCCCGCGGGTCAAACCATAATCATCCGCGTTGAGGATTAATCTCCGCATGGTTCAGGCGTCCGCGTCCAGCTCCGGATTTTCGGTGACCTCAATCCCTTCGTCGGCCAGCCATTTCACGGCCTCAGAGATTTTCCGCGGCTCCCCGTTGATGGCGATGATCAGCCAGCCTTCCTCGCGTGTCACCTGGGCGCGGAGGATGTTCACTTCCAGTTGAAACTTGGAAACCAAACTCGCCACGACGGGGCGGCTCACCAAAGCGGGAGGGTAATTCAAGCACAAGATCGTTGCCATACCGGGGATGCTACCGCCGTTCGCGGAAGAGGTCAAACCGATCTATCCTCACCTCCAACCCCCGTCACCTTCCCCCTCTCCTGGCTTATGCCAGGAGAGGGGGAAGGTGACGGGGGTTAGGGGTGAGGAGATTTCTTTTCTTCCGCCGCCGCGCGGGTCAGTCGGTCATTGAGCGCCGCACCCACGCCGCCGTTTGGCAGACGGTGGGCAAGGATAAGATCGGCGCCTTCGGATTCAAGCTCGCGCAGGCAGGTAAAAAGACGGCGGGAAACGCCGCGCAGATCGCCGAGCGAACCCAGGTTGCGGAGGATGACGGAGGGTTCCTCCGGGTCGATCCGGGAAGCGATTTCCGAAGCTACCAGCAAACCGATCCTGCGATCCTCCTTCCGCTCGCGGCGGGCGATCGACAGGATCGACTCCACAATTTCCGCCGGGGTCTCGCCGGGGCAAAGGATCAACCGCGCATAGGGAGCATAGTGGCGCGGCTGCCGGCCGGGCGATGCGCTTATGCGTTCTCCCGGTGATGCCACCCGTATTGGTCCGAGCACTGATTCGAGTTCGGCGATGGATATCCCGCCCGGGCGGAGAAGGACAGGCGGTATCTTGAGCGGATCCAGGATTGTAGATTCCACTCCCCAGTCGGTAGGTCCCGCGTCGAGGATCAGGTCAATCCGGCCGCCCAGGTCGTCCATTACGTGGCGGGCCTGGGTGGGGCTGGTGTGACCGAACAGATTGGCGGATGGAGCCGCGATAGGCAGGCCTGCCGCCTGCAGCAGCGCCTGGGCGACCGGATGCGAGGGGATGCGCACGGCCACCGTATCCAGTCCGGCGGACACCTCCGGCGGAAGCGAATCGCACCGCGGCAGGAGCAGCGTCAACGGACCGGGCCAGAACCGCCGGCCGAGTGTTTCCACGATGGATGGAATATCCGCCGCCACCGTCCGGACATCCGCGATGGAGGCAAGATGCACGATCAGCGGATCCGTCGACGGCCTGCCCTTTGCCGTGAAGATCCTGCGGACGGCGGATGGATCGAAGGCGTGGGCGCCCAGACCGTACACGGTCTCGGTGGGAAAGGCGACAAGCCCACCGCGGATCAGGCATTCGACCGCGTGCTGGATGGCGGCCGGCTCCGGATGAAGCGGATCCACGGCTATCAATGGTGTATTCGTTTTTGCATGCATACGTTTGCGGCTGATTATATCCGACGCCCTACGGGGGCTTTCGGCGGAGGGGAGGGCGGGGGATTGGGAGTACAATTCTATTTATGGTTGTTCCGGCATCGATTCCGAGGCGAAAAGCGCGGTTTTCCCCTCCCCAACTGCTGGAGGGGGAATTGACGCGCTCCCGGCTTCTGGAAGCCATTCAGGGAAACATCTTCCGGAAATTAATCCTGCTGGTTGCGGCTCCCGGATATGGAAAGTCCACATTAGCCGCGCAATTCGCACGTTCCTCGGATTTCCCGGTAGCTTGGCTGCAACTTGATGACAGCGACCGGGATGCATCGACTTTCTGCACCGACATCCTTTCTGCTCTCCACATCGCACTGCCGGAGTGGACCCCGCCGCCGCTAAACC
>DAOUDU010000173.1:0-61557 GCA_034430775.1 Anaerolineales bacterium
TTGCCGATCTATCAGAAAGCCATCGCACGCTGGGAAGGCAAATCGCTGCCCGACCTTTCCGCCGGAGAGCTACTGGCCGGAGCGCGCGACATCGTCGACGGATATGCGGTGCACATCGGCGCACTCATGGCCAGCACGATGGGTCCATCCGCGGGCAGCGAAGGTTTGTTTACGCAGGTCTATGACAAACTCGCCAAGCGCGAGGGCGATCCGGAAGCGTCCGTGTTCCTGATGGGCTTCGAGAATGCGCCGCTGCGTGCGGAAAAGAACCTGTACGATCTGGCGGTATGGTGCAAGGGACGGGAGAAGCTGGCCGCGCATCTTTCCGCCGTCTCCATCGAGGAGACTGCCGCGGCGTTTGCCCGCCGACTTTGCCCGCCGGAAGTTTCTATGCCCGATTGGGAGGGATGGCGGGGCAGGCTGGAAGACCATCTCCGGCGGTTCGGCCACTCCATTTACAGCATGGATTTCTCCGAACCCCTTCCACTGGACGACCCCGGACCGATCATCGGTATCCTCCGCCGGTATATTTCCGGCGAGATTTGCAGCCCATATGAACGGGAGCGCATGCTTTCGGAAGAAAGGGAGAAAGCAATGGTTTCCGTGCGCGCCCGCTTGAAGGGAGTAAAGCGCTGGGCGTTCGAAAAGGCGCTTAAGTGGGCACAATCACTCGCTCCGCTCCGGGAAGATGGGATTGCCGCGATCGGACTGGGCTACCCCCTCCTGCGCCGGATGCTGTTCGAACTGGGCGGCCGTCTGGCGCACGCCGGGATGATCTCCGAATCCAATGACATTTTCTGGCTGGAGGAATCCGAGTTGGAATCGGCGACAGACGCCCTGGACCTTGGCGAACCGCTGCCGGACTCCAAGGAACGGGTTGGCCGCCGGATCGCAGAGTGGACAGCCCGCCAGGAAATCATCCCGCCACCTACTCTCCCGCCTTCGAGCAAGTTCATAGGCATCAGCGTTGACGCCTTCCTCGCGGCATCGGAAGGGGGCCAAGGAGAACACACCCTGAAAGGCATCGGGACCAGCGCCGGGATGGTCACAGCGACCGCGAGGGTTCTGCGCGGGCCGGAGGATTTCGGCCAAATGCAACCCGGCGAGATCCTGGTCGCCCCGATCACCACCCCGGCCTGGACGCCGCTCTTCGCCATCGCGTCGGCCGTGGTGACGGACATCGGCGGCCCGCTCAGCCACAGTTCAATCGTCGCGCGCGAGTATGGAATTCCCGCTGTCCTGGGAACCGGCGTGGCGACCAAGCGGATCCACAGCGGGCAGACCGTTACGGTTGACGGAGGTAAAGGTATCGTAACGCTCGGTAGCGGCGGTTAGCCGCGGCCATTTTTACATGCGGCCGCGACCGCCGATCGCGGTCACGGGACCAACCCATGTTCACCGGTTTGAATAGAAACGTTGCAGTACTCTCCCTAACGTTGATCGTCGTCTCCCTGGGATTCGGGATGGTCATCCCGGTTTTTCCCTTTCTTATTTCCGGCATGGGCGGCGGCGGCACCGAACTCGGGCTGCTGGTGGCGGTAGCCGCCTTCACCGAGTTGGTATTCGGTCCGATGTGGGGAAGCATCTCCGATCGGGTCGGGCGCAAGCCGGTGCTTGCGCTGGGGATGTTCGGGTATGCGGTTTCACTGATCCTGTTCGGCATAGCTTCCGAGCTGTGGATGTTGATTCTTTTCCGCGCGCTTTCGGGCATCCTGACCGCGGCGGCCGCCGCAAGCGCGATGGCGTACATCGGAGACAGCATCCCGCAGAAGGAACGCGGCGGCGGGATGGGCATCCTGGGGGCTGCGGGCGGATTGGGGTTGATCCTCGGACCGGGATTCGGCGGCGGACTGGCAGCGGTTTCGCTTGCCACGCCGTTTTTTGCCGGCGCGGCAATTGCCTTCGCCACCATCCCGCTGGTGGTATTTCTGCTGCCGGAATCGCTGCCCGCAGGCGGGTCTCAACAGGCTCGCGGCCGTTCCCCGTTCCGCATCCGGGCGTTCCTATCCAGCATGCTGCGGAGTCCGATCGGCATCCTTCTATTCCTGGCTTTCCTGGCCAGCTTTGGATTGGCGAATTTCGAGGCGGTCTTCGGTTTATATGCGCTGGAAAAATTCCAATTCGGGCCGGCGGAGGTGGGTACCATCCTCACCGTGGTCGGTTTGGTGTCCACGCTGGGCAAGATCTTCACCGGCGCGCTGACCCTCCGATGGGGGGATTCCGTGGTGATAAAAACCTCGCTGTTCGCCGGATCGATTGGGTTTCTGGTTCTTTTGGCCGCCAACTCCTACACGACCATCCTGCTGGCGACCGGCTTCTTTGTCCTCTCTAAAACTTTTCTGCGGCCTTCGGTACTGTCGCTTACCTCCCGGCGTACAACGTTTGGACAGGGGATGACGATGGGCTTTAGCAACTCCGCGATGAGCCTCGGACGAATCGTCGGCCCGCTGTGGGCAGGGTATGTCTTCGATCGCAATTTTACTTATCCCTATTTCTCGGGCGCCGTAATCCTCTTCCTTGGATTCCTGGTGAGCCTGGCGCTGCAGGTTCCCGTCCCCCCACCATCCCCCAAAGACGCCGAAAAGTGACGCGCCTCTCCAAATATCGCGGGTCGCGTCACTACGGCGCTTATTGAGCGGCCGGCGCAAATGACGTACACTAATTCGTATGAACACTTCCTGCGGTCTCGGCGAGGATCGGTATGAACCTGCTTGACGTCCGGACAGTCATGATCGGGTATATCCTCACCAACGGCATTTGCGTCGTCGTGATGTACATTCTCTGGCGCCGGAGCCGCGAACGGTTTTCCGGAACCGGCCTTTGGCTGGCGGACTACGTTATGCAATTTTCGGCCGTCCTGCTGGTCACTCTGCGCGACGTTATTCCGGAAGCCATTTCCGTGATTGTCGGCAACGGCCTGGTAATCGCCGGTACCATCCTGCTTTTTATCGGCCTCGAACGATACACTGCCAAGCGCGGTCCGCAGCTGCAAAATGCGTTCCTCTTGGCGCTCTTCCTTCCCCTCCATGCATATTTTTTCTTCGCCCTTCCCAGCCTGCCCGCCCGCAATATTAATTTCAGCATCGGCCTGCTGGCGGTGTGCAGCCAGGCCGCCTGGCTAATGCTTCGGAGAACCGCACCGGCATGGCGTCCCGCGACCCGGGGCGTTGGCTTGATCTTTTCCGGATATGTCCTGGTCAGCCTTTTCCGGATAGCCGTGGATGCCACATTGCCGTCCGGGAGTGATTTTTTTCATTCCAATATCTTCGATACGTTGGTTCTTCTGACGTATCAGATGCTCTTCGTCGCACTCACCTTCAGCCTTTTCCTGATGGTCAACCGCAGGCTGTTGTCAAGCCTGGAACGCGACATCGCCATGCAACGGGAGATGGAGGAGGCTTTACGCATCAGCGAGGAAAAATTCGGCAAAGCCTTCCATTCCAGTCCGGACGCCATTTTGATCTCCCGCCTCCGCGACGGGCGGCTGCTGGAGATCAACGAAGGATTCTCCCGGCTGACGGGCTACTCGCGGGAGGAAGCCCTTGCCGGTTCGTCAATCCAGCTTTCGCTGTGGGCGGATCCGCGGGACCGGCAACAGGTGGTTTCCGCGCTGCTCGCGGATCGCCGCGTCCAAAACCGGGAATATGATTTCCGGACAAAAACCGGAGAACTTCTACACTGCTGGTATTCGGGCGAACTCATCGATTTGTCGGGGGAACCGCACATCGTCTCCATTGTCCGGGATATCACCGAACGGAAGAAATCGGAGGAGATCCTCCACCTCCGGCTGACCCTCTGGGAATACGCCACGAGTCATACGGTGGAGGAATTAATGCAAAAGGCGCTCGATGAGATCGAGGTGATCACCGACAGCCCGATAAGCTTCTATCACTTCGTCATGGAGGATCAGCAAAGCCTCTCGCTGCAGGCCTGGTCCACCCGGACCCGGCGCGAGTTCTGCCGCGCGGAAACCCAGGGGATGCATTACGACCTGGACCGGGCGGGCGTATGGGCCGACTGCATCCGTGAACTGAAGCCGGTCGTCCACAATGATTATGCCTCCGTGGTTGACCGCAAGGGCATACCGGATGGCCATGGCCGGGTCGTGCGCGAACTGGTTGTTCCCACCTTCCATGGTGGACGTGTCGTGGCCGTCCTGGGGATCGGGAATAAATCCTCGCCCTACGACAAGGACGACATCGCCCTGCTCTCCTCCATTGCCGACATCATCTGGACGATTATCGACCATAAACGTACGGATGAAAAGATCCATGACCTGCAGGAACAGCTGCGGGAACTGGCCATCCACGATTCGTTGACCGGGTTAAACAACCGCCATTACCTGAAGGAGACCCTTAAGCGCGAGCTGGCGCGGGCGGTGCGTGAAAAATACCCCGTCAGCTTTATCATGATCGACATCGACCATTTCAAGCGGGTCAACGACACCTACGGCCACGAAGCCGGTGACGCCGTGTTAAAGGATCTGGCGACGCAACTTATGAATAACAGCCGCGGCAGCGACATCCTTTACCGATACGGCGGGGAGGAATTTCTCGCCATTCTTCCAAAAGTTAAAGCCGACCTCGCGTTTCAGATTGCCGAAAAGTGGAGGAAGGGATTCCTGGAATCCCCCGTCCTGCGCGAATTCGCCGCCGCCAAAACGACGATCTCATGCGGCATCGCCGCTTTTCCCAAAGACGCAACAGCGGTGGCGAATCTCATCGCATGCGCCGACCAGGCGCTATATCAGGCCAAGGCGGCGGGACGCAATCAATCGGTACTCTGGGAGAAAGCGAAATCTCCAGCTCGTTCTCCGCGGATTTCCAGGAAACAGAAATAGCGCCGCATCCGCGATCAGCCCAAAAATAAAAAAAAGCCGCGATCGATAATCGCGGCTTTTTTTCTGTGGACCCAGAGGGATTCGAACCCTCGGCCTTCTCAATGCCATTGAGACGCGCTCCCAACTGCGCTATGGGCCCTTAAAACCAATTCTAACCGGGAGGATGCCCGGCGTCAATGCAGGCGGATCGGGCGCCGGGATCCGGGTTCGGAGATTGCGCGAACCCCTTAAAAAAGACCGCGTGCACGCCCACGAAAATCAAGTAGCATCGCCGGTCGCACTCAAGCCTGAAAAACGCTGGTGTCCTCAAGCGCTACCAGAGTGCCGCAAGCGGCCTTACAAAACTATAGCCGCGATCGGTTATCGCGGCTATACATGGTGGACCTGGAGGGATTCGAACCCTCGGCCTCTTCAGTGCGATTGAAGCGCGCTCCCAACTGCGCTACAGGCCCTCAACAAGGCGAGTATTCTACCCCGGTGTTTTTACATGTGTCAAGCAATGGAGATCCTGCCTTCCATCCGGATTCGCAGGCCGGACCGTGCGGGTCCGGTTTCACTTTTATGCGTTGACCGCACACAAAACCTGGTCGGGCTTTTCCCTGGTTTCTCTCAACCGGAGAGCCAGAAGCACCCAGGTTAAAACCAGGACCAGAGTCCAATAGGATGCGCTGAGGCGGTAATTTAAATCCGGGAAGGGAAGCAGAAGGTACGGCAGGTTGCATAATACCGCCAACAACATCCCCTCCCAACGCCCTGCCATCAGAAGCGGGAGGACGGCGATCGCATAAACGATCAGAACGTTGTTCCCCGCCGCATAAGGAGCCAACAGCAGGGAACCGGCTGTCAGAAATCCCAGCGCCTCCCGCGAATATCCGCGCACATACAGCGCCGCGACGGCCGCCGTTGCGAGGAACAGGACAATCCACAGAGTGAACGCCAGCTCGAACGAACCGCCCGTGCGTTGGGCGGAAGCCAGCAGGGAGCTGTCCATAATGCTTCCGCGGTCCTGGATGGAAAATACCGAAGACAGCCATTCCCTTCCCCTCCACAGGATGCCGGGTACGACCGCCAGCGCGAGAGTCGAAAGCGTGATCAGCCATCGCCGGGCATTCCATCCCCGGCCCGCCACCAACGGCAGGAAAACCACCAGGATCCAGGTTTCCTGCACTTTCGAGACGGTGAGCAATATTCCCAACGCAAACACAACCGGGTTTTTCCGTAACAGGCCGGCTTCCAGAAGAAGCAGCCCCGCCAGGGTGAGGAATTCCACGTTGCCATCGGCCATCGTCCGCAGCGCCAGGAAGGAGAAAGCCGCGGCGAAGATACCGGCGATCCATTTCCCGCCGGCATTCTCCCCGCGGGGTACGCAAAATGTGAGAACGACCAGCGTCAGGAATGCCACTATCCCCCATCCGGCGTTCAAGGGAAGCTGCCCCAGCGGAAGCAGGAGAACCGCGCTCCAAGGCGTGATCCGCAGCAGCGAATCCAATCCGTACGACAGGTCCCAATGATCCACTCCGGGCCGGATGGTGATCCAATCCATGGCCAGGGTGGTGCCCGCGACCGGAATGCGCATGAAAAACCACACCAGGAGAAGCATGACCGCGAGGATCGCCGCGCCGGCCACCAGATACGGGGTAATCGCTGTCAACCGGGATTTCATAGCCCTCCACATCCTGTTTCGCACCGCGCGCGGCGGGTCAGGCGGCGGCCATGCCTGCGCCTTCCAGCCAGGCTTCGACCGTACGGCCCACCCGTTCGAGACTCCCTGCGGAAATTTTATCCAGCGTATCCCGGGTGGTGTGCCAATAAGGATATTCAAAATCGATGATATCGACCGACGGGATGCCCAAATCGCGGAACGGGATGTGATCGTCAAGCATCGTAAACTTGTGCGTGGGGATAAAATATTCCGCGAATCCCAACGATTTGGCCGCTAACCATATCTCTTCCCGAAGCGCCGGATCGGAATTGCCCTCATAGTAGATTTGCAGGTCGGCGTCCCCGATCATGTCGAGGAGTACCATGGCGGAAAACTCTTCCCCCGCCGCCCGGGCGGCTTCCACCCGCAGAGCAAACTGGCGCGAGCCGGCGATCCAATCCCATCCGTCGAGATGGCCGTTATCTTCCGCGTCGAAGAAGACCAGCCAGACCTGGCGCGTTTTCCAGTCCAGTTCGAGTGTATGCGCCAGTTCGAGCAAAACGGCGATTCCGGACGCGCCGTCGTTCGCGCCGAGCACCGGTTCGGCGCATCCGCCCTGCGGCTGATCCGCGCAGCGGCGCGAGTCGTAATGCGCGCCGAGGATGACGACCGGACCGCCGCCTTTCCGCCCGGCGATGTTACGCACCGCAGTATCCATATACTCGCCTTCATCCTCGAATACGGCCCAGCCGGCTTCTTTTAATTGTTCCTGGATCCAGTCCCCCGCCCTGCGGTTGGCTTCCGTACCGCTGACTCGCGGCCCGAATTCCAGGAACTCCTGTGCCAGGGAAAAAGCCGCCTCGCCGGAAAATGTCTGGGCGGCGGCGGGAGCACACCCTCCCAACAGGAGGCTCAACACGGCGGCAAGCATGGCCGTGACCGGCCGGTGGATAATCCGGCTCATGATTCGGAGGCTTCTTCCCACCATTGATCAAACACCTCCATGGCGCGTTCCGTCAGCTGGCGGCTGCGTTCCCATTTGCTCATCCGCTTCTTCTCGAGCGGCGGGAGCAATCCGAGGTTGGCTTTCATCGGCTGGAAATGGGCCTGCTCCGCATGGGTCACGTAATGACACAACGCTCCGGTCAGGGTTTCCGCCGGCGGCACAAGCAATGCTTTCCCCTGGAGCCGGCGCGCCGCATTCCGGCCGGCCAGCAGCCCTGAGGCGATGTTGCCGACGTATCCCTCGATCCCGGTCAATTGGCCGGCAAAGAACAACTCCTCGTGGCCGCGGAATTGAAACGTCGGCAGAAGCAGTTGCGGCGCATTGAGGAACGTATTGCGGTGCATCTGCCCGTAGCGCACAAACTCCGCGCGTTCCAACCCGGGGATAAGCCGGAAAACCCGGTCCTGTTCCGCCTCCCGCAAATTCGTCTGAAAGCCGACCAGATTATACAGACTCTGCGCGGTATTTTCCTGGCGCAATTGGAGCACGGCGTAGGGTCTCTCCCCGGAACGCGGATCCGCAAGCCCGACCGGGCGCATGGTCCCGTAAGCGAGGGTTTCCGGTCCGCGATGGGCGAGCTCCTCGACCGGCAGGCATCCCTCGAAGAACCGCCCCGCGCCCGCGCGCACGCCATCGGGAATCTCCTGCTCAAAATCCCGCAGGGGGATCGTCTCAGCCTCCGTCAATTCCCGAACCAGGCGGAAATATTCTTCACGAGATAGCGGGCAGTTCAGGTAATCCCCGGTCCGGTTGTTGCGCGAATCGGAAAACGCCTTTCCGCGGTCGATCGAAACTGCGGAAACGATCGGGGCGATGGCATCGAAGAAGTACAGATGTGCGATCCCGGTCAGCGCGCGCAGCGCGGCGGAAAACGCGGGCGCGGTCAGCGGTCCGGTCGCGATGATCGCGGGACCTTCCGGCAGCGCAACCGCCTCCTGGCGGACCACCTCGATCCGCGGGTGGGCGAGGATTTTTTCCGTGACGCACCGTGCGAACAACTCCCGGTCCACGGCCAGCGCCGAACCGGCCGGCACAGAGCATTCGCGCGCGCACGCCAGGAGCAATGAACCCATCCGCTCCAATTCGTGCTTCAACAAACCGCTGGCCCGGTCCGGCAGGTCCGATCCGAGCGAGTTGGAGCACACCAGCTCCGCCAGATCCCCGCCGCGGTGTGCGCCGGTGGTTTTTACCGGGCGCATTTCCATCAGCACAATGTCGGCACCGCATTCCGCCGCCTGCCAGGCCGCTTCGCTGCCGGCCAGTCCGCCACCGAGGATCATAAGCCGCTTCCCGTCCGCTTGACCGTTCATCATCCTCGATTATAATCATGTCAAACTCAATATCAGCAGTGTCGGTGCCTCCTCCCCCGGATGGGAGGGCTTAAAGGCGAAGCCGGTGAAAGTCCGGAGCTGTCACGCAACTGTAAACCGCGTCCGACGCGGTAAGCCAGGTCGCCCGCCGCACTGCGTTCACACCAGCCTCGCTGGAAGGAGGTGCGGACATGTTTACGGGATTCACGTAGGCCCATCCGCACCCCTGTTCAATGGAACAGGGGTTTTGTTTTTATTCATCCTCACCCGGCCGGAAATCCTCCGGCCCCCTCTCCCGGCATCAGCCGGGAGAGGGGTTGGGGGTGAGGGCGGGAAACAGGCCTGGTACACCCCAAGAGGAGAAAGAATGAAACTCAACCGCAGATTGTTTTTTGGATTCGTTTTCTTCGCCGCTTTCCTTACCGCATGCTCGCCGGCAGCCCCGGGTTCGCCTGTTCCGACCTCCACCGTTGCGCTGCCCTCTCCAACTGCAACCGTTACGGTCCCGCCGCCGATCCGATTAACCGATGGATTGGGGACCGACGTTTCGCTTCCCGGTCCGGCCGCACGGATCGTTTCGTTGGGAGCCTCCAATACGGAAATCCTTTATGCGCTTGGGGCAGGCGATTTGCTGGTCGGCAGCGATCAATTCTCCGATTATCCGGAAGAGGCCAAAGCACGGGCGACCATCTCCGCCGGTTATGGAACCCTGGACGTAGAATCAATCATCGCACTCGAGCCGGACCTGGTGCTGGCAGCGGAAATCATGTCCGCCGAGCAAGTCCAAGCCATGCGGGCGCTCGGGCTGACGGTCTTTTACATCGCCAATCCGACTTCGCTTCCAGACGGGCTGTATGCCAACCTTCGAACGATCGGCGAACTCACCGGCCGGACAGCGGGCGCAGAGGAATTGGCAACATCGCTCCGGACGCGATTTGAGGCGGTTGCCGGCCGGATCGCCGAAGCGGCCGGTAATCCGCTCGTATTCTTCGAGCTGGGCGGCGACGATCCGGCGCGCCCCTACACCGCCGGACCGGGCACATTCATCGATATGCTGATCACCCTGGCCGGCGGCCGGAACATCGCGGCGTCGCTCGCCGCCGAATGGCCGCAGATTTCCGCCGAGGAGATCTTCCGTCTGGACCCGGACATCATCGTGCTGGGGGATACGGCCTTCGGCACCACGCCGGAATCCGTGGCTGAACGGCCGGGATGGGGCAACCTTGCCGCCGTGAAAAACGGGAAGGTGTATCCGATCGACAGCAACCTGGTCCTGCGGCCGGGGCCAAGAATGATCGATGGCCTGGAAGTTATGGCTTCGCTGATCCATCCGGAAGTATTTGGCGGAGATTAAGACCAAGACCACCGCGGGAGGCAGGGGCTGTATCCCCCAAACAGCTGTTTTTTTCCAAAAGAAAACCCTCACCGGAAACGGGGTTGACACCCCTTTCTCCCGCGGTGATAATCGCCTATAAGCTACTTCTCCTCCGGCGGAATCCCTTTTACCCGGAGGAAACGGATCGGAGACGCTCATGACTCAAGATGTGCTGAAGAGAATCCAAGAGGACGGTGTAAAGTTTATCTGCCTCCAGTTCACCGATGTCACCGGAACGGTGAAGAGTACGGACATGCCCGCCGGACGATTAAGCGACGCCCTGACCCAGGGCGTCTGGTTCGACGGCTCATCGGTGGAGGGTTTTGCGCGGATCCAGGAATCCGACATGATGCTGCGGCTTGATCCGGAAACCTACCAGGTGTTGCCCTGGAGCGAACCCGAACGCAGGCGGGCGCGGATTTTATGCGACATCCACTCCTCCGACGGCACGCCCTTTGCCGGCGACCCGCGCGGGTCGCTGAAACGGATTCTGGCATCGGCCCGTGAAAAAGGCTGGCAGTTCAATACCGGCCCGGAACCGGAGTTCTTCCTGTTCCGCCGCGACGGCGGGACGATTCACCCCGTGCCGCACGACAGCGGCTCCTATTTTGATTTCTCGGCCCGTGATGAAGCCCAGCGGGTTCGAAGCGAGATCATGATGGCGCTGCAATCGATGGGGCTGGAAGTGGAAATGGGCCACCACGAAGTGGCGCTCGGGCAGCACGAGATCGACTTTAAATACGCCGACGCGCTGATCACCGCCGACAATGTGGTCACCCTGAAATACGCCGCCAAGGCGATCGCCAATATGCACGACCTGACGGCCACCTTCATGCCCAAGCCGGTGTTCGGCATTAACGGTTCGGGCATGCACACCCACATCAGCATTTTTGACCGCGCCGGCGCCAACAACCTCTTCTTCGATGCCAAGGATGAATTCCACCTCAGCCCGATGGCCTACGCCTTCATGGCCGGTCTGATTGCGCACGCGCGGGCGCTGTGCGCTATCGTCGCCCCGAGCGTCAACTCGTACAAGCGGATCGTTCCGGGTTACGAGGCGCCGGTGTTCGTCTGCTGGGCGCAGGTCAACCGGTCGGCCCTCGTCCGCATCCCGCGCTACACCCCGGGAAACGACAAAGCCACGCGGATCGAGCTGCGCTACCCGGATCCCTCCTGCAACCCATACCTCGCGTTCGCCGCGATGCTGGCCGCCGGCCTCGACGGCGTGGAGAAGAAACTGAAGCCGCCGGCGCATGTCAACAATGTGGACGTCTATCACCTGACGCCCGAAGAAGTTGCCGCGCGCGGAATTCCCATCCTGCCCGGATCGCTGGCGGAGGCTCTCGAAGCGCTGTCCAAGGACGAGGTCCTTAAGGGCGCGCTCGGGCCCAGCCTCTACCAGGCATTCGTACGGGCCAAGACGGCCGAATGGGACGACTACCGGATCCACGTCACGGATTGGGAACTCGAACGGTATCTGGAAAACGCCTGAACAGTAGCTCCTTCCGACCCATACAAAACCGCCCCCTGCACTCCCGCAGGCGGCGGTTTTTCTTTTTTCTTCCGGCGTCCAAACACGGGGCAGGCGGCTATTATCGATATGCTTTACGCATCTGCGCGGTCTTCGCCTGCCGGAGGATGCGCTGCTTCCTGCATCCACTCCTCAAAGATAAGCGTTTGGTTTCTTCCCTGGCTTTTGGCCTGATATAACGCCCGGTCCGCTTGATCCACCAGCATTTGGGAATGCAGCATTTCTCCCCCCAGCGTTGCGATCCCCAGGCTCACCGTCGTTGACTGTAGCAATTTCCGGCTGCCTTCCACCAGCTTGCGCACCTTTTCCGCCACGATGTTCGCGCCGCCCGCGTCCGTCTCCGGAAGGATGATGGCGAATTCTTCGCCGCCGTAACGGGTCGCCACATCCAATCCGCGCCGCGCTCCCTGTTCGATGCACTGGGCGATTTCCTGCAATGCTTCATCCCCCGCCGGATGCCCGAAGGCATCGTTGTACTGCTTGAAAAAATCGATGTCGATCATGATCACCGACAGATCCCGTTTGTAGCGGCGGCTTCGCTCCGTTTCCTTTTGCAGCATGATTTCGAAATACCGCCGGTTGTGGATGCCGGTCAATCCGTCGGTCAGGGACAGTTCGAGCACCTTCGCATGCAGCTGTACATTCTTGATGGAGGAAGCAACCTGCCGGACCAACGTCGCCAGCGGATTCAGATTCCCCCCGTCGAAGGCCATATACCCCATCTGCTCTTCCTGGAAAAACATCGGTAGCAGCGCCAGGTTGAGCGCCTTGCCCTCCGGATAAATCCCCGGCGGTGGAAAGTTGCGTGTCTCGAACCGCATAACCGGCGCTTCCTTCTCCAGCGGATGCAGGAGACTCACCGCCACAGAATCGTCACCCCTCCTTTCGAAAAAGACCACATGGCACGTCTGTATGCCCACCTTCGGCAAATCCTCCCGCAGCACGCCATACACCTGATCCTCTTCCGACGAGGAAATAAGCCGCGCCGTCAGGAGGCCCATGTTCTCGTCGTAATCGGTCCTGTGAACCTGCATCCGCGAGTATCGCCGATCGGCACTCTCGCTGAGCATGACCCGGGCCTGATGCAGGAGATCCTCGATGAATTCGCCGCGGGGCGATTCCCAGCCCTGCGGTAATAATCCGTTCGCTGCCTGGCGCAATACCGTGACGGCGGATTGCCAACTATGGGCGTCGTCGTTACTGCGCAATTCCACAACTTGCAGAGCGTCAACCAATGCGGTTTGAAAATGCAGGAGATCCCCATCCTCCATGCTTGCCAAAAAACCCAGCGCCAGTCGTTCGCACTGTGGAAACAGTTCTTCGGCGCGCAATATTGGATTCTTCGACAGCAGCGCGTCCAATAAGACCTGCGCCAGTTCGTCTTTGTATTGTGGAAGGGACTGACCTTCGTGCCGGAGGAAGGTCCCGTTGCTGGCGATAGATTTATTAACGATCTCCGGCAGGCAGCCGCAGGATTGCCGCGGCATCAATTGTGTGTATACGAGGGAGAATCCCGGCACCGCCTCGGCACCGTATTTGATCCGGTTTACCAACAGCAGAATGGACCGATATCCCGTTTCGAACAGGGGGAAATGGACGCTGGTTAGTGGTGGAACCTGCGCCAGGCTTTCCACCGCGTCGTCAAATCCCGTAACCGCCACATCCTGAGGTATCTTAATTCCCGCATTCCGTAAGGCTTTTATCACTCCAATGGCTGAATGGTCGTTGCTGCACATAACCGCTGTGAATTTCACTCCCGAATCCAGCATCCGGCGCATCGCGTTATATCCGCCGACGTCCCAGTGCTGGCCGTATTCCAGCAACCGCGGATCGGCTTCCAAACCGAATTCCTTCACTCCGCGCCGGTAGGCATCCACCCGAATCGCGCTGTCACCCATATCTTGCTCATATCCGCCGATGAAGGCGATCGATCGATGGCCGTGCCCGATCAGATGTTCCACGATCTGCCGGATGCCGCCCTCATTGTCCACCCGGATGACCGGTTGTCCCGAATCACCCCCGATAAAAAGCAACGGAAAACCTTCCTCAACCATACGGTGGGCATATTGAACCGTCCATTCGGACAGAAGCGGATGGGTGAAGATCAACCCATCGGCGTTCCATGGGCCGACCGGTATAAAATCCGTCTCCTCAGTCACTTCCGGCCAAGCCGGCTTTTGTTTGCTAAGTCCTGTCCGGCGCGCCACTCCGCAGGAAAGCAACAAGTTGACGTTCTTTTCACGCGCCGCAGCCTGCATCCCGCGAATAATCGGAAAGGAAAAAGGCGCGGGGCGAGAGCCCTCATAGATGTGAAACCCGAAAAGAACGCCGATCGTCAATCGTGTAGAGGTTTCCACAGTCTGAGGGATTCATCCTTCCGAATATTTTCGTGTTCTAATCCTGATCCAGCGGGCGGTCTTCAATATGAGATTATATTATTAATCCAATCCGCTTTACTGGGCGGATTCCATCATCCATTCTTCATATACCACCGTCCGGTTCCGGCCCTGAGATTTGGCCTGATACATCGCCCGGTCGGCCCGGTCCAACAGCCTCTGGGCGGTTATCTGCCCCCCCCGCATCGACGCGATCCCCACACTCACCGTGGTCGGTTGAAGGAATTTTCCGCTCTCCGCGATCCTCTGGCGGACATCTTCCCCTACCCGCCGTGCTCCCTCCAAGTCTGTTTCCGGCAGGATGATCGCGAACTCCTCGCCCCCGTACCGAGTTACTACATCCACCCCGCGCCGCGCCCCCTGCGTTATGTTTTGCGACAACTCCCGCAATGCCTCATCCCCCGCCGGATGCCCGAAAGTGTCGTTGTATTTCTTGAAATGGTCGATGTCGATCATGATCACCGCCAGATACCGTTTATAGCGCCGGCTCCGCTCCGTTTCCTTATTTAGGATGATCTCGAAATACCGCCGGTTGTACACTCCTGTCAATCCGTCCGTCAGCGACAACTCCAGCACCTGGGCGTGCAATTCCGCGTTCCTGAATGAGGAAGATAGCTGCCGCACCAGGACCGCCAACGGATCCAGATTCCCCCCGTCAAACGCCGCGTAACCCGGCTTCTCTTTATGGATGGACAGCGGCAACAGCACCAGACTGTACGGCTCCCCCTCCGGATACAATCCCGGCGGCGGAAAGCTGCGCGTCTCGAACCGCAGGACCGGCGCTCCCTTCTTCAGCGGATGCAGGAGACTCACCGCTACCGGATCCTCGTCCCGCTTTTCGAAAAAGGCCACTTGGCAGCTCCGCAGACCCACCTGCCGCAAATCCTCCCGCAGTGCATCGTACACCTGGTCCTCATCCGTAGAGGATATCAGCCGCGCTGTCAGGTTGCTCATTTGATCATCAAGATCAGTCCAGTTCACCTGCAACCGCATATACCGCCGGTCGACGCTTTCGCTGAGCAGTGTTCGCGCCTGGTGCAACAGGTCCTCCGCCCGCCGGCTGCGGATTGGATCACGGCCGTCCTTAAACATAGCGTGAGCTCCCTGGCGTAAAACGGTGATCACGGCCTGCCAGATATGGGTATTGTCATCGCTCATTATTTCCACACACTTCAGCATTTCGGTCATCGCGCTCTGGAAATGATTGTTGTCTCCGTCCTCCAGGCTGCGTGAAAAACCGTCCGCCAACTGTTCGCAAAAAGGAAACAACTCGCCGCTTGGTAAATCCGGGTTTTCCATCATCAGGGCATTCAGCATCAATTGCGATAACTCATTTACCAGGTGAGACGGGGATCGGTCTGCGGATTCGGATGAGGGGACGGCGCCGATTGCGGATTGGATGACGATTTCCGGCAGGCAGCCGCAGGATTGCCGCGGCACCAACCACGTGGATACGCGCGTCCAATCCGGAATAGACTCAGGGCCGTACTCGATTCGTTTCTGCAACAGCAGGAGCGCGCGGTATCCGGTCTCGAACAGTGGAAAATGCGTGCTGGTCAGCGGCGGAACCTGCGCTTTGCTTTCCAAGATGTCATCGAAGCCGGTCACCGCCACGTCCTGAGGAACGCGCATCCCCGCTTCCCGCAGAGCCTGCATCGCGCCGATGGCCGAAAGGTCATTGTTGCACATCACCGCGGTGAATTTCACGCCCGACGTAAGGATCCGCCTCATGGCGTCCTGTCCGCCCACGCTCCAGCTGTTGCCGCATTCCACCAGACGCGGGTCGTTGGACAATCCGAATTCGCTGACTCCGTTGCGGTAGGCATTCAGGCGCGCTGTGCTGTCGCCCAAATCGTCCTTGTTGCCGGCGATAAAGGCGATCGACCGATGACCGTGATCGACCAGGTGTTCCAGCATTTGCCGAATGCCGCTTTCGTTGTCGACGACAATCGCCGGTGACCCGGCGTCGCTTCCGATTACCAGTGCCGGGAACCCCTCGTCGATCAACCGGCGGGCATATTGATTCTTCGTGTTCGAACCTAAGGAGCCGATGAAGATCAATCCGTCGGTGTTCCAGGGACCGACCGGGACAAAATCTGCTTCCGGTCCCAATTCCGGCCAGGCAGGCTTTTGCTGGATGACATCCGTCCGTTGGGAGACCCCGCATGCGACCAGCAGATTGAAATTTTTATCGTGCGCCGCCGACTGCACTCCACGAATGAGCGGAAAGGCAAAGGCCGCCGGATGGGACCCTTCGTATACGTGGAATCCGAGCAGCACGCCGATCGTCAATCGCTTGGGATTATCCATGGAATGCGGATCTCCTCCCGAACCGTTTCCCGCAGAATAATTGTATACCAAACCGATAGGCGGCATGCATTTCCCAAAAAGGGATAGACCGTAAGGTCCGTATGGCGGGCTTTGCCGGCTATATCGAATGCCCACTTCGCGGCCCGCGGGGTTCGCCGGTAAAAAAGGGAAAATCGGATGCGAGGCGGCGGATGAATTCCGCAAATATCCCTTCCATCAGCGGATAGGGATGCGCGGATTCCCGCAGACCTTCCTCGAAGAGCTGGGGATTTTCTTTCCTTTTTTTTTGGGGGGGGGCGAAAATGTGGAGAAAATGCGGCGAATTGAATCCAACTCGGAAGTCGGCAATCGCCCCGTGGGATCAAGCTTCAGGCTTCATGATTCTTCCCATGAGCTGAATCCTGCATCCAATCTTCATACACGACCGTTCGGTTTCTTCCCTGGCTCTTGGCCTGGTATAACGCCCGGTCCGCTTGATCCACCAGCGTTTGGGACTGCAGCATTTCTCCCCCCAGCGTTGCGATCCCCAGGCTCACCGTCGTTGACTCTAGCAATTTCCGGCTGCCTTCCACCAGATTGCGCACCTTTTCCGCCACGATGTGCGCGCCGCCCGCGTCCGTCTCCGGAAGGATGATGGCGAATTCTTCACCGCCGTAACGGGTCGCCACATCCAACCCGCGCCGCGCCCCCTGTTCGATACACTGAGCAATTTCCCGCAAGGCTTCATCCCCCGCCGGATGCCCGAAGGAATCGTTGTACTTCTTGAAAAAATCGATGTCGATCATGATCACCGACAGATCCCGTTTATAGCGGCGGCTTCGCTCCGTTTCCTTCTGCAGTATGATTTCGAAATACCGCCGGTTGTGGATGCCGGTCATTCCATCGGTCAGGGAGAGTTCATGCACCTTCGCATGCAGCTGTGCATTCTTTATTGAGGAGGCAAACTGCCGGACCAGTGTCGCCAGCGGGTCCAAGTTCCCGCTGTCGAAAGCCGCATACCCTAAATATTCTTCCTGAAAAAACAGCGGCAGCAGAACCAGATTGAACGGCTTATCTTCGGGATACAATCCCGGCGGGGGAAAATGCCGGGTTTCGAACCGGAGAATCGGTGCGTCTTTTTCCAGGGGATGCAGGATGCTATGGAACACCGGGTCTTCGCCCTGCGGCTCAAAAAAAACAACGCTGCATGTCCGCACACCGACCTGCGGAAGATCTTCCCGCAGCGCGGTATAGACCTGATCCTCATCCGACGAGAAGATCAGGCGGGCGGTGAGGAGCCCCATGCTCTCGTCGAGGTTGGTCCGCCTTACCTGCAGCCGCGCGTACCGCCGCTCGACGCTTTCGCTGAGCAGCATCCTCGCCTGATGCAGCAGATCTTCCGCACGCCGGATGCGCGCGGCATCGCCGCTCTCCCCCAGTGCCGTATAGGCCGCCTGGCGCATCACGGAGACCGCGGATTGCCAGAGATGGGCGCTCTCATCACCCGTCATTTCCACGCGTTGCACTATCTCAGCCAGCGTCAATTGAAAATCGGCAAGGTTCCCATCTTCCAGACTGAGAAGAAAACTCCCTGCCAAGCGGTCGCAGTAGGAAAGGAATTCATCGCCTTGCGACGCCGGATTCTCCGTCATCATCGCGTCCAACATCAAGTGCGTTAAATCGTCTTTGAGCCGCCGTGAGGATGGGTCGGCATGGGCTGGAAATGGATCTGCGCCGCCCGCGGACCTGGCGACCATCTGCGGGAGGCAGCCGCAGGATTGCCGCGTGACCAGCCAAGTGGAAACACGGGTCAGGTCCGGCATGCCACCGGACCCCTCCTCGATTCGTTTCTGCAGCAGCAACAGGGTGCGGTATCCCGTTTCGAATAGGGGGTAATGCACGCTGGTCAATGGAGGAATCTGTGCCAAACCCTCCCGGATGTCATCGAAGCCGGTGACCGAGACATCCCAAGGGATGCGGATCCCCGCTTCCCGCAAAGCCCGCATCGCTCCCAGGGCGGACATATCATTGCTGCACATTACGGCGGTAAAAGTGACGTCCGATTTAAGGATCCGCTGCATGGCGTTGTATCCCCCCACATCCCAATGCCCGCCGAATTCCATCAGGCGCGGATCATCCGCCAATCCGAATTCGCGGACTCCCTGCCGGTAGGCGGTCAGCCGCGTGAGGCTGTCGCCGATATCCTGTTCATCGCCGGCGATGAAAGCGATCGAACGATGGCCGTGCCCGATCAGGTGTTCCAATACCTGGCGGATGCCGCCTTCGTTGTC
This sequence comes from Anaerolineales bacterium, assembly GCA_034430775.1. Classification (GTDB taxonomy): domain Bacteria; phylum Chloroflexota; class Anaerolineae; order Anaerolineales; family RBG-16-64-43; genus JAFGKK01. The sequence goes on from DAOUDU010000173.1 coordinate 18,681, forward strand.
GACCACGATCGAGGGTTTCCCGGCATCCCCACCCAAATTCAGTATTGGAAACCCTTCCTCCGCCAGCCGGCGGACATACCGGATGCGGTTTTCCGACCGCAGCGGGCCCAGGAAGATCAACCCGTCCGTATTCCACGGTCCGACCGGTAAAAAATCCGTATCCGGGTTGATATCCGGCCAGGCCGGACGATGGCGGCTTGAGCCGATGCCACGGGCGACGCCGCAGGCCACCATCAGATTGATATTTTTGTCTTCAGCCGCCGTCTGGAAACCGTGGATGAGTGGAACCACAAAGGGAACGGGGTGGGATCCCTCGTAGATGTGATATCCGATAATGACCCCAACCGTTATCCGGCCCGGATGAACCGTGGATGCCATCAGGCGCTCTCCGTACTGAAATAATTGTTGGATTCTATCTTAATCGGGTTTTGCGTATTAGTGTGAGGCACCAGCCGGGGCACGCCGGGAGGGAAGCATGGCAACGGAGGGATTCGCCTCGATCCGGATCGTTCGATCAGGAGGCAGACCCACCCTCCCTGGAGATCCGTGACCGGAAGATGCACCCCAAAGCCGGTGATGTTCCGGCGGCGGATCAATCCCCGGGAATCCTGGGATGCCTGGATTCCAGCATCCCGATTTCGAACCGCACTGTGCAATCCCGGCCGCGGTTCTTTGCCTGGTACAGGGCGCAGTCCGCCTGCTCCACCAGCATGCCGGCCTCCATCGGTTCCCCGTGCATTGACGCGATTCCGAGGCTGATGGTCAGGCGGCGGAGGAAGCGGGTGTTGGCGTTGACCCTCCGGCGGATTTCCTCCGCAACCGCCCAGGCGCCTTCAAGATCCGTCTCCGGAAGGATGATGGCAAATTCCTCCCCGCCATACCGGGTTACCACATCCAATCCCCGGCGCGCGCCGTCGAGGAGGCAGCGCGCGATATCCCGAAGCGCCTCATCGCCGGCCGGATGGCCAAATGCGTCGTTGTAATCTTTAAAGCAGTCGATATCGACCATGATCATCGCCAAGTCCCGGGAATAGCGGCGGCTCCGGTCGGCTTCCTTGTCAATCAGGATTTCAAACAGGCGCCGGTTTTGCACCCCGGTCAAACTGTCGGTCAGGGAAAGTTCCAGAACCTTGGCGTGCAGCCGCGCGCTTCTAATCGCCGCCACCAGCTGGATGACAACGCTCGCCAGCGGCTCAAGGTTTCCGCCATCGAAAGCCGCATACCCAAGGCATTCGCGCTGAAAGAAAAGCGGAAGCACGGCAAGAGTAAACTGTTCACCTGCGGGGTACATCCCGGGCGGCGGGAAACTGCGGCTCTCGAAACGCCGACTCCCCAATTCTTTCCCCTGAGACATCTGCACGCTGCCGCCGTGCGGATCCTCCCCCTGCGGTTCGAAATACATTACTCGGCATCCGCGGATCCCGACTTCACCGAGGGATTCCGCCAGCGCAGCGAAGATATGCTCCTCGACCAGCGAGGAAAGCAGGCGCGCGGTCAGCCGTCCCAGCGCCTCCTCCTGATGAGTCTGCAATAGATGGAGCCGCGTAAACTGCCGCCGGGCGCTGTCGCTGATGAGAGTCCGCGCCTGATGCAGCAGATCCTCCGCCAACCGTGCGTTCCAACGGCCGATCAGGTCGGTCGGCGGAATACGCGCGCATAACCGGAGCACGGAAACGGCCAATTGCCAGGAATGCGGATCCTCCTCCAGCGCTTCAATCCGCTGCAGGATTTCCATCAACGCGACTTGAAAATGGGAAAGATCCGCGTCGGAAAGGCTTTGGAGGTACGCGTCGATCAACCGGTCGCACAGCAGCCGTGTATCGGATATATTTTCAGGTGACGACTGGGCGATCATTGTTTCGATCATCGCCCGCCCCAAAACTTCGCGGTATCGGTTGAAGTCATCCTTGTCCGCCGACAAAGCCGCTTCATGAACGTCCAGCGCGCTGTCGTTCATATGCGGCAGACATCCGCAGGATTGGCGGGTCATCAACTGGGTATACACTCGCATTTCATCCGGGATCGCGCCGGGCCCATTTTCAAGCCGTTTGCGCATCATCAGCAGCGCGCGATACCCCGTTTCGAACAATGGATAATGCACGCTGGTCAGCGGCGGGATGAGCGTCAGCGCTTCCGGTTGATCGTCGAACCCGGTGACCGCTACATCCCACGGCACCCGCAATCCGGCTTCCTCCAGCGCACGCATCACCCCCAGCGCGGATTGATCGTTGCTGCACATGACGGCGGTGAATTTAACCCCTGATTGCATCATCCGCTGAACCGCCTTGTACGCAACCTCATCCCAATGCTGGCCATATTCCATCAGCCGCGGATCTTCATTCAGCCCGAAATCACGGACTCCCTGTTCATACGCGCGGATCCGGGCGGTGCTGTCTCCCGGATCCTCCGGATCCCCTGCAATAAAGGCGATGCTGCGGTGCCCATGCCCGACCAGGTGTTCCATCATCTGCCGGATTCCACCCTCGTTATCGACCATAATGGTGGGCGGACCCATCCCACTCCCGATGAACAGGACCGGAAATTGCTCTTTCTGCAGCTTGTCGATGTATTGGATTCGGGGCTCCGAGCGCAGGGGGGAGAAAACCAGCAATCCGTCGGTATTCCACGGACCGACCGGTACGAAATCAGCGTCCTCAACGGGATCCGGCCAAGCGGGCCGGGATCGGCTCGAGCCCTCGCCGTGGAACATGCCGCAGGCGATTAGAAGGTTCGTCGGTTGATCGCGCGCCGCCGCCTGGATTCCCCGGATGATGGTTGTGGCAAACCTGTTCGGATGCATCCCGGTATATACATGGCTGTTGAATAGAACGCCAACGGTATACCGTATGGGATCCCGCGCCATCAATCCGACACCCCGTGTGTCCGCTTTCGAGGATGCCCTATCATAACGAATATTGTATACCAATACATTTAGCCTGATCCCTGCCATCCGGTCCGGTCAGGCGCAAACCGCCGACAGACATAGGTCATCATGGAAAATTACTGCATGGGAGTGAATGGATTGGGGAAGGGGGCGCCGGAAACGGAAGGGAGGGATCGAAAACCGGAAACCTCAGGGCTCCCGGCCTTTGGTGTATGCGGCATCGGACATCCATTCCTCGAAGCGGACCGTCCGATCCCGGCCCTGGTTCTTGGCCTGGTATAAGGCCCGGTCCGCCCGGTTGACCAGGATCCCGGAGCGAATCTGGGCTCCCCTTAATGAGGCAACACCGAAGCTGATGGTGAGAGGACGCAGGAAGCGGGTGTCGGAATTGATTTTTTCGCGGATGGATTCAGCGACGATACGCGCCCCGTCCGCATCCGTTTCGGGCAGGATGACTGCGAATTCCTCTCCGCCGTACCGCGTCACCACATCCAACCCGCGCTGTGCGCTCTCGAAGAACCCCTTCGCCACGTGGCGTAATGCCTCGTCCCCCGCCGGGTGGCCGAACGAATCGTTGTACGATTTAAAATTGTCAATGTCGGCCATGATGATCGCCAAAGGCCGGTCGTAACGCAGGCTGCGTTCAGTCTCCTTCTGCAGGATGATCTCAAAGTAACGCCGGTTGTGGATCCCGGTCAGCTCATCGGTTAGGGTAAGTTCGAGGACCTTCTGATGCAACTCGGCGCTTTTCATCACCGATGCCAACTGCCGGACAACCGTCGCCAGAGGATCCAGATTTTCCCCGTCGAACGTCACATATCCCAGCCGTTCATCCTGAAAAAAAAAGGGCAGGATCGCCAGGTTGAAGGGTTCGTCTTCGGGGTACAGGCCGGGCGGCGGGAAGGCGCGCGTGGCAAAACGCAGCGGAGGCGCATCCGCCGGGTATACCCGCAGCCGGCTGTTGCGGAATGGATCATCACCTTCGGGTTCAAAGAACGCCACGTATCCGGTCCGGATTCCCACCTGCGGAAGCTGATCCTGCAGTACCTGATAAATCTGGTTTTCTTCCATTGAGGACAGCAGCTTGGCCGTCATCCGGCCCATGCCTTCTTCGAAGTAAGTTTGCTGGAGACGCATCCGCGTGTAGCGCCGGCGTGCGCTCTCGCTGATCAGCGTGCGCGCCTGGTGCAGGAGGTCCTCGGCGTGCTCCTCGCGGCGCGTGCCGCATGCGTCGGAGAGGAAAGTCTGCGCCCCGAGGCGCAGGATCGATATCGCCGCCTGCCAGGCGTGGGCGTCGTCGTCGGCCGTTTCGATCCGCTGCAGGATTTCGATAAGTGCAATTTGAAAATGGGAAAGGTCCCCATCCTGCAGGCTTAAGAGGAAGGAATCCACCAGCCGGTCGCACAGCGGCCGTGAATCCCGGATATTGGAGGGGGGAGTCTCCGCCAAAAGGGATTCCATCATCGCCTGGGAAAGATCTTCCTTAAATCGCTTAAGATCCATGCGGTCGGAGTCAAAGGAAGCCCCGTGGTGGGTAACGGCGGCATTGACCACTTCCGGGAGGCACCCGCAGGATTGACGGGGCACCAGCCAAGTGGAAACCCGGGTTATCTCCGGGACGGCATCCGTCCCGTGTTCGATTTGCTTGCGCAGCAGCAGGACGGCGCGGTATCCGGTCTCAAACAGGGGGTAATGCACACTTGTCAGCGGGGGAACCTGCGCCAGGGCGGTGAGGTGATCGTCGAAACCCGTGACCGCCACATCCCACGGGATGCGCATACCGGCTTCGCGCAGAGCGCGAAGGACGCCCATCGCCGATTCGTCATTGCTGCATACGGCGGCGGTGAATTTCACCCCCGATTGCAGCAGCCGCTTCATCGCTTGGTATCCGCCGTCAACCCAGTGCCGCCCGTAATCCACAAGGCGCGGATCTTCCATCAGGCCCAGTTCCTGAAGCGACTGGCGGTAGGCCTTCAGCCGGATTTGGGAATCGCCGGGGTCGTTTTCCTCGCCGGCGATGAACGCCACGGTTCGATGCCCGTGCGCCACCAGGTGTTCCATCACCTGGCGGATGCCGCCTTCATTGTCCACCATGATCAACGGAGCCCCTGCGCCGGTTCCGACAAACAGCACGGGGAATTTTTTTTCCTTTAATTCCTGGACATAGCGGATTTGTTCTGGAAGATAAAGCGGGTTGAGGATTAATAATCCGTCGGTGTTCCACGGACCGACCGGAACAAAATCAGTCGTTTGAAACTTCTCCGGCCAGGCGGGGTAATACACGCGCTGGCCGGCTAACCCGCGGCCGATCCCGCATCCAATCAGAAGATTCAATCCCTGATCACGGGCCGCCGTTTGAATACCGCGGACCATCGGGGAAACGAAGGGGTTTGCATACGATCCCTCGTATACATGAAATCCGACCAGGACCCCGATGGTATTCCGTCGTGCCAACGTCATCCCATGCGCTTTCCGCCGGTTCCATTGTTCTGCCGTGAGGAACGCCATGCCGCGCGAATTGTATCCCAAACCTGCCGCACATGCCTGGCTTTTTCAGGTCCGATCGGATGCGCGCTGTAGCGGGCTTCCTCGAACGCTTGGGTCAGTTCCTCCACTTCGATGCGGATCCGTTCCTCGGCGTCCGAGAGGATGCCGGAATATTCGCGGGGCGTTTGTGCAGAGTGGCGGGCAACGCCGCGCTCCGCTCCGCGGCGCAGCAGCGCAAAGAAATAAAACCGAATCGATTGGCGCGGATCCAATCCGCGCAGATTGAGAAATCCGCCCCGTTCCCTGCCGCCGCGGGCCTCGAGGTCTTCACGCAGCGCATCCCAGGATTCCCGGATGATTAGCGCGACCGATCTGCTCCAGGCCGTCCAATGTTTCCTCAGCCGCAGCAGGAATTCCAGCAGCCGGCGGAACAGGGAGGAGCGCCGGAGCCGCTCAAGGATGGCGAACCGCATAGGCAACACCTGCCGTATAAGGTAGACCAGGACCAGGATCACAATCCCCCAGAAAAGGATTTCCCGGATGACTATCTCCCAGGTCACCCCCTGCGGCAGCGCGGGAAGCGTCCGGCCCAACCCTTCCTCGGCCTGCGTTTCTTCCATCGCGCCCGAGGAATCCCCGATCGCCGGCCAGAGATGCGACAGCAGCCAGATGACCGGGTATACGACCACCAGCCAGAGGATGGACATCAGCGTGCTGAGACCCATCAGCACCACGTTCAGGCTGGCCAGCAATTGAAAGGAATATGCCGTTGGAAGCGCGACCGACAGGAGCAGAAGCAGCAGGACAAATAACAAGCCGTAGACCAGCCAGTGCCGGGTCAGGCTGGAATCGACCCCCGTCCGCTCGGTCACCCATTCCGCCTTTAAGATCAGCAGCCGGCCGATTACGAACAAACCGAACCCGCACAGGAAGAAAACAAGGGTCTCGAGTCCCAGCGCGCCGAACACCATTGGCATGCCGAAAACCAGGTGCGCGATGGGAATACTGAACACCGCGAGGAAAACCATCGCGCCACCGAGGACAAAAACATCCTGCCAAAGCCGGTTGCGGATCGAGGTTTGTTCCTGGATCACACCCCGCATCGCCTCCCGTGAAGTGGCCGAAGGAATGTTTTCGACCGCCATCAGGTCGCTTGCAAAAAAACGGCTGATCCCCCACACCGCGATCAACAGCAACAGCCCCTCCGTAAATTCCGGCCGCATCAGCACCTGGACGGTTTTCTCCCCCAGCTGGGGGAGATCGCGCAGCGTGAGGCTGGGTCCATGGGTGGACCAGATCAGCACCAGGAGGGCGATCAGCCAAAACGCCCATTCGGGGACGAACTGCTGCCACCATTCCCGGCTGAGGACCGGATGTTGTTCAAATACGCGCCGGGTGATCTGCACCTCCAGAGCGACGAGGAACGCGCCGATCGTGACTTCCCGCTGCATCGCCAGCAGACCCGTAAACCAGTCCGCCTCGAACACCGTGATCGCCCGGTGAACGGTCGTCACGAAGCAGACCACCATGACGCTTACCAGAATCATGTTTCCGATCGAGAAAACGGTTACCCGGCGGTCATCCATTGCGGTTCCTGCGGTCATAGCATGGCCCGCTCAAGATCAAGCTCGGAACGGATTTCATACAACGGTATCCCCAAGCCGCGGGCGCGGGCTTCGAAAGCTTCATACCGCAGCACAGGCGCCGTGAGGAACACAAGGCTCTGCAATCCCATGCGGCGGGCGCGCAGCAATTCGTCAAACAGGAGCGCATCCGGCGTCCCGGTGATAACCATCAGCGTGGTCCCCCAGGCCAGATCCGACGCGCGTTCGCGCAGCATCCCGTTGAAGGGATCCGTATCCGCCAGTTGCACCCGGGCGAGCTTCTCCATCACCAGCATCATGTGGCCGGTTCCGCGGCGGACCGGCAGTGAATGGATCCGGCTGTCGGGTTCAAGCGGATCGAGCCCATTGGTCACCAGGCCGACCGGCTGCCGCTTGGCGGCCACGAACGCCGCAAGCGACGCGGCGGTGACCACCGCCAGTTCGGCGGCATCGATCCGGGTGCGCGATTCGAAATCCCGTTCGCACAAGTTCAGAAAGATCGACACCTCGAGCGCGATCGCCGGCTCGAATTGCCGGACCAGCAGTTTGCCCGCCGCCGCCGAAGCCTTCCAATCGATCCGCCGCAGGGAATCCCCGGATTGGTAATTCCGTTTCCCAATAACCCGGCTGGGATCCTCAAACAGCGGCTGGTGAAAGCGAAGGACGCCGATCGGGGAGAAAGAAGGGATCGGGCACTTCCGGATGGGAACAATTCGCGGATACACCGTCAGGTAATCGGGTGCCCCCTGCCGTTCGCGGACGTCTTCCAGCCCGAGCAGGTCTCCGGATTGCAGGTACAGCGGCCCGATCCGGTAATAGCCGCGTTTATTCCCTCGCAGCAGATATTCCACCGTGGTTTTCGCGCGCGGCCCGAGCGCGACCGCGCGCCGGAAGAAATTTGGAATCGCGAGTTCGACCGGGAGGCTTTCGTGGATCCTCACCCACGGCAGCGGCAGCCAGCCGCGGTTGGCCACCTCGAGCCGGACGCTCACCGTTTCACCCAGCAGCGCCCGGGGATTCAGAGAGCGGGTGAATTCCAGCGCGGCCAGCGCCCGGTCACGCCACCAGCGGCCGACGAGAAACGTACCGATCAGGAAATAGATAATGGTGACAATCGACGGCTCCTGGAGAGTGACGGCCAGGAAGAGGAGGAATAGAATAAAAACGAATACATAACCGCCCACTCACCACATTCCTTCCATTAAGAATTCCCACGAAGGACACGAAGCCTGCCCCGGTTGGGGTAGGCCGGGTGAAAATCTGAAGTTCACGAAGGTCTGTAAAAATTATTTTTTTAAGTACCCTTATGAAAATCTTTCTGCCCTTCGTGGAATGATCATTACGCGATGGAACCGAGATCCAGCGGCGTTTCGGCCAGCAGCTCTTCCATCACCGCCCGGGTCGTCCGCCCGCGCAGTTCGGCTTCCGGCCGCAGCACCAGACGATGGGCCAGCACGGCCGGCGCCATGGATTTAACGTCCTCCGGCAGGACATGATCGCGCCCGCGGACCGCCGCCAGCGCCTGGGCGGTCTTGTACAGTGAGAGCGACGCGCGCGGGCTGGCCCCCAGCGCCAAATCCGGATGCGAGCGGGTGCGGCCGGTCAGGCGGATGATGTACTCCTGAAGCGTACCGTCGATGTGGATTTCCCACACCTGTTTCTGCAGCTCCACCAGTTCCGCACACTCGGCCACCTGCTCCAGATGCAGGATCGGGTGTTCACGGCGCAGGTTTATCAGGAGCGTTTTTTCATCCGCCGCGGTAGGGTACCCCATCGTCAGCCGGATCAGGAACCGGTCGAGCTGGGCTTCGGGCAGCGGGAAGGTTCCTTCATACTCGATCGGATTCTGAGTGGCCAGGACCAGGAACGGGCGCGGCAGGGGATGGGTCGATCCGTCGACCGTCACCTGCTGTTCCTGCATCGCCTCCAGCAACGCGGATTGGGTGCGTGGCGTGGCGCGGTTAATCTCGTCCACCAGCAGGATGTTGACGAACACCGGTCCGGGCCGGAACTCGAACTGCGCGCTCTTCTGGTTGAAGACCGATACGCCGGTCACATCGTTGGGGAGAAGATCGGGCGTGCATTGCAGCCGGCGGAATTGGCCGCCGAGACTGATGGCGATCGACCGGGCAAGCATTGTCTTGCCCACACCGGGCACATCTTCGATCAGCACGTGGCCTTCGCACAAAAGCGCCACCATCAGATATTGGATGCTCTCGCGCTTGCCCACCATCACCTGTTCCACATTCCGAACGACACGGTCCACAAAACTGTCAATCGGCGGCATAATAATCCCTTTCCATTCGGGAATGACGGTAACGCGCAACCCGCGCTTGAGGAGCGCACAGGTGAAATTTATAAACCCGTTCCGGAAAATACCGGATAAACATTAACCGTTCACCCGCCGGAAAATAATAAACCGGTTTCACCACCCGGTCCAATCCGCGGAACGGTGACGGTAATGATAACGGTAATGAAAATCGGCCATGTTTTTCCGTCCTGCAACCGTGTGCTGAATCTTATCAGAAAGGGGGAAAAAACCGTCAGAAGGCCTATTTCTTCGGCTCGCGCGGCGCCTCGGTGGCGGCCGGAGGGCCGAGCAGGACGATCTCGGTTTGGTTTCTCCCGGCCGCCTTGGCCTGGTAGAGCGCGCGGTTTGCGGCGGCCGCCAGTTCCTCGGCCTCCTCACACGGGCACTCCGTCTCGGCCAGGGCGATCCCGATTCCGATATCAAACGCTCCCCGGAAAGCTTCTTGATTCTCAATAGTTCCACGGATAGCCAAGGCGATGGATTGCACCCCCTCGCGGCTGGTTTCCGGCAGGAGTACGGCGAAAGTTTCGGCGGTATACCGGCATACCACGTCCGATCCCCGGCGGACGCAGGCCGTAATGGCCTGACCAAGAGAACCCAACGCCCCCCGGCTTCGGTCGGTGCCGTGATCGGAGGTGAATTTCTTCCAGCCGTCCAAGTGCACCATGATGAGCGTAAGGCCGCGTCGGTACCTCCGGCTGCGCTCCAGCTCCCGCTGCAGGAATAAATCGAAGAACCGCCGGTTCTGCACCCCGGTGGAGGGATCCATCAGGGTAAGCTCCTCCGCCCGGTTATGCAGTTCCTGGGTTTTTAGCGCGGCCCCCAACTGGCGGATGATCGTCGCCAGCGGGTCCAGATTCCCGGCGTCGAACACCGCGAACCCCAGCGGTTCGTCCTGGAAGACGATCGGCAGCAGCGCAATGGAATACGGGCTCCCCTCGGGAAGAATATCCGCCGTGGGGAAATCCTTAATGCCGACGCACACCTCGCGCAAGTCATCCTTCTCTTTCCCGAATTCATCAGCCGTGCGCCACAGATTGCAGTAGAAAGTGATTCCGCCCAGGGGATTGCCATCGCGCGGTTCGAACCGCGCAACCTGGGCAAACCGGATCCCGATTTCTGCAAGGTGCTCCGCGAAGATCCGCAGAATTTCTTTTTCCGACCCGGCTGAGAACATCCGGGTGGTCATCCAACCGATTTGATGGCTGATCTCGCTGGCGGAAAGCTTCTTCCGGAGTGAAAGCCGTTCGGCATGGTCAGTAATCGTCAGCCGGGCCTGATGCAGCATGTTCTCAGCGAAGGATACCTGATCGGCGGGAACCATCGCCGTGGTCCGCAGGCGGAGGATGGAGACGACGGACTGCCAGAGGCCGCTAAAATCCTCGGATGGATCGGCCAGGTTAAGGATCTCTTCCAGTACACGGTAAAACTCCTTCGGCTCACGCCGTTGCACTCCGCTCAGGAAGGTGGACACAAGTTCACGGGAGCTTCCGGAAAGTTCTGCCGGGCCGGCCGGGCCGAGGCTGGGTTGAAGGGTCTCCTGTATGCTTTGGGCGATCGGTTCGATGTCGGTCTTGGCCGCGGAGTCGCGCGTGCGCACCTCCTGCCTTTCCACCTGATACGAAGGCGAACAGCCGCAGGATTCGCGGATCGCCAGCCAGGCGGGTATTCGGATCTCGCGCGCCGCCGCCGATCCGGGATGCGCTATCGACTCAAGCAGCGCTTCGACCGCCTTCACCCCCGCGTCGAAGAGCGGATAATGGACGGAGGTCAGCGGGGGAACCTGACCGCCCGCGGCCGGCTGATCATCAAACCCGACCACCGCCACATCCATCGGAATCCGCCGGCCGGCGAGCTTCAACATCTCCATCGCGCCGAAGGCCGATACGTCATTGGAGGCCACCACCGCAGTGAAGGGAACGGCGGTGGTGAGTATCTGCTCCATGGCCTTGCGGCCGCCTTCGCGGTAATGGTAGCCGTAGGCGACCAGGCGCGGATCCGAAACAGCCTCAAATTCTTCGATCGCGCTGCGGTAGGCTTGCAGGCGAAAAGTGCTGTCGCCGTGATCGAGCGGATCTCCGGCGATGAAAGCGATCCGCCGGTGCCCGTGTCGGATCAGATGCTCCACCGCCTGGCGGATCCCATCTTCGTTGTCCATGATGATCGAAGGATTGCCTTCGCCGGAGCCGATAAACACGACAGGGAATTCCTCACCAACCACCTGGCGCAGGTAGCGGCTGCGCTCTTCCGAGCGCAGCGGGGCGGCGACGATCAACCCATCGGTGTTCCAATGCCCAAGCGGGACGTAATCGCAATCCGGCGCAAGCACGGGCCAGGCGGTGTGCAGTGAGCGCATGCCCGGTGTGCGGCTCACCCCGCAGGCGACAATCAGGTTGCACCCGTTATCGTGCGCGGCCGTGCGCACCCCGCTGATGATGTATTGGAGAAAGCGATCCAGGAAGATGCTGCCGTATACCGGCCAGCCGGGAAGCATTCCTATCGTCAGCGGGGATGAGTGCACCGGGATTGCCTGTGAGTGTGTGGACAAGGAAAATTACGCGGCGGGGATAGACGAAGCAGGAGGAAACAACCAAAGCGCCGGGTATCCCCCCGGGAGATTCCGGGAGAACGGACCACATGTTCCATCATATGACGATGGCAAACAGTGGGAAAACCGTACGATCCGGCCTTCCGATGCGCCCTTCATTAATACCTCCATTCCGGAGCGGCAACAATGCAAATTATACTGGAATTGCGGAATTCCACTTTCCGGATCACTCCCCTGCGCGTAAAAAGTCCATGAATAATCAGGCCCGATCACCCGCCAATGCGGCATGCCGACCCGGTTTAGTATTCAACAAAAAAATTAACAGGTGACCAAGTACACAAATCCAACGCCTATTGCAATTGTGTGCTTCCTGTCATTTGGGTCGAATGGCATGGATTTGCCCGCCTGACCCAATTTAAGATATTGGAATTCAATCCTTCCCGCAACGGCAAGAATGCTTTATAATCTCGCCGCCCCGCCCCCCCTTCGAACCCTGTCAGATAAAGGTTCGAGGAATAACGCTGACTGGGTTATTCCTGCAAGGCGTTTCTTGGCGCGCACAAGCTCGGATTGTTTCTCCCTCATCCTAGAGTGTAAAAAACAGGATGAATTCCTCTGCGGCCTATCATCACGCCTGCAGAAAATTGGGAAAAACGGATTGGAAAACCCCAAAAAAAGGGGTCGGTGAAAGTCGTACTTTTTGGAGTAAAATTGTGCGATATGGAGACAGTCACGCTTTTGGCTGAATTTGCCCATGCGGGATTGGGCAAGCTGAAGCGAACCGGATCTCCCAATCACTGCATTGAGAGGTGATCATGAGCGATGTTCCTGCCGGGCTGCCCAAACCTTGGACCCGGATGCTGAATTCCGTACAAACATGGTCCCGAATTCACTCGCCGTGGGCGATTCATTTTAATACCGGCTCCTGCAACGGCTGCGACATCGAAATACTTGCCACATTGACCCCCAACTTCGACGTCGAACGATTCGGTATTCTGCTGCAGGGCAGTCCGCGCCATGCGGACGTGCTCATCTGCACCGGTCCGGTTTCACTGCAGGCACGCGACCGGCTGCGCCGGGTGTACGAGCAAATGCCCGAACCAAAATTCGTCGTCGCGGTCGGGTCCTGCTCCCTTTCCGGCGGAGTATTTCAAGGATGCTACAACGTGCTGGGAGGCGTGGATAAGGTCATCCCGGTAAACGCCTTCATCCCCGGATGCCCTCCCCGGCCGGAGGCGATCATCGACGGGATCGCCAAGCTTCTGGGAAGTCTGCAGGAAAAAAAGCCGGAGGTGAAGAAGTGACGAATACGGAATCCCTTCTTGCGCAGGCAGTGGATCTGATCGGGGATCGCGCCACCGTGCAGCACACACTCGAACCGAACCGCTTCGACCTCGCCGTCGAGCCCGCGAAACTTCTGGAATGCATTGCGCTGTTGACATCCGCTCACTGGGGATACCTCGCCGCCATCAGCGGCCTGGATCACGGCCCGGATTCCGGGCGCCTGGAAATGTTGTACTTTTTCTGCAATAAGGCGGCGGTAATCACGTTGCGGGTGCCGCTTGCGCGTGAAACGCCCCGCATCCCGAGCATCTGCGGATTGATCCCCTCGGCCACTTTGTTCGAGCGCGAACAGATGGAAATGTTCGGGGTGGTCTTCGAAGATACGCCCAATTCGGACCACCTGTTCCTGCCCGACGACTGGCCGGCAGCGACGTATCCGTTGCGCAAGGATTTCCTCACGCCTGCTCCCCCTCCGGCGCCGGAAGATTCGAAAGGAAGCCTGCCATGACCGCCCCCTCCACGGAAAAATTCATTGTTCCCATCGGACCGCAGCATCCGGCGCTGAAAGAGCCGGCCCATTTTGAATTCACGGTCGACAGCGAGATGGTGACCGCCTCCAGTGCCCGATTCGGGTATGTCCACCGCGGCATAGAAAAAGGGGCCGAAAACCGGAATTGGATTCAAGCCCTGTATCTGGTCGAGCGCATATGCGGGATCTGCTCCAATGCCCACTCCACCGCCTACGCCCTGGGCGTGGAGAAGCTGGCGGGAGTCCAGGCACCTCCCCGTGCGCTGGCCATCCGTCAGATTTTTATCGAGTTGGAAAGAATTCACAGTCACATGCTTTGGGCGGGCGTGGCGGCCCACGAGGCGGGTTTCGATACGCTCTTCATGTATTCATGGCGGGATCGGGAAACGGTGATGGACCTTCTGGAAGCCATCAGCGGCAACCGCGTGAATTACTCCATGAATGTTCTTGGCGGCGTGAAATACGATATAACCCCGGCCCTGTCGGATGCCGTTCTGCGGGGAATCGATCTTCTGGGAAAACGGCTGGAGTACTACCTCGATGTGGCGACCACTGAGGAGACCTTCGTTCAACGGACCCGCGGCGTGGCGCCGATGACCGCCGCGCAGGCGGAAAGCCTGGGGACGACCGGCCCGACCGCGCGCGCTTCCGATGTCCAGCGGGATGTCCGGGTGGATTCACCCTACCTTCTGTACGATCAGTTCCCCGTTACGCTGGTCACCGAAACCGCAGGCGATCTGCAAGCCCGGTTCACGGTGCGGATCAAGGAGTTGTTCGAATCCCTGCGTGTCATTCGAGCGCTATTAGAACATCTCCCTCCGGGCGAGCTCACGGCGCGTATGCCCCGCCGGGTCCGGGAAGGCGAAGTGGTCAGCCGGGTGGAAGCGCCGCGCGGTGAATTGTTCTATTTCATCAAGAGCGCCGGCGGAGAAAATCCTTACCGGGTCAGAGTCCGGACACCGAGCCTATGTAATTTCTCTTCCGTTCTGGTTGGGGTGATAGGCCACCGGGTGGCGGATATTCCCATGATTCTGGCGGGAATCGATCCGTGCTTCTCCTGCAATGACCGCTCGGTTATTTTCCGCCGGGCCGGGGAAGACGACGCTTCGGCGAAAGGCGGCTCCCTTCCGTCCGCCCTGTGAAAAGAACGTGTTGAACACATCGCATCGGGTCTCTCAGAAAGACGGTATCGATGGTCATAGGAGATATAGCATGAGAATCGGTTTCATGCTGGGCGAAGTACTGCGCTCCGTATTCCGCAAGCCGGCGACCGGGAAATACCCGTTTGCCAAAAGCACGGTCCCGGACCGTCTGCGCGGAGCAATTCATTACAACCCGGAAAAATGCACCGGATGCACCCTGTGCATGAAGGACTGTCCTTCCAACGCGATCGAAATCATCGCCGTGGACAAACCCAATAAACGATTCATCATGCGGCTCCATACCGACCGGTGCACCTATTGCGCGCAATGCGTGGAAAGCTGCCGGTTTAATTGCCTGGAAATGTCGAACAAAGAATGGGAACTGGCCGCGCTCCAGCGCGAGCCATTTACCGTAATGTATGGCCGTCCGGAGGATTTGGATCAGTTCCTGGCCAAAACCGAAACGAAGATTCCAGCCACGGAGACGTAGACAAAATCCCCTCTTCGGCGGATGGGCTATACGAACGCAAAGCCCGCCCGGCCCGTGTGATTCGCGGCCTTGCTTTGGAAGGGGATTGCTCTGTAATCCACATATTCTTGCGGGAGAAGACGAATCGTGTCGAATACGCAATCCACAGCAACGGACATATCCATGCCCATCCGTCCGTGCCGCACGCTTGTTATGAAAAAAAATCTTCAGCTTCCCGCCGGGGAGGTACAATACCGCCCCGTATCCCGGGCCGGGAACGCAAGCGAACCGCGCCGATTCAATCCATCGAAGCGAATCCCGGAAGACCTCCTCACGCGCCCTCCACGCTGCGGGAATGAACGACCCGTGCAAACCGAAAGAACCCTGGGGCCTCGGCCGACACAGAACCCCAACCGCTCGTTACCCTCATCCCAGATTAGGATGACTCAAAACCTCCCATGACCATTGAAACGATCACCCTTCTCGCGATTTTTGTACCTATCCTGGGCGCGTTCACCGTCCCGATCGCAGGTCGCCTGTCTTCACGGCTCAGAACCATCTGGTCCGTCCTGATCGGTGTGGCGACCGCCGTTTTCCCGCTCCTCTTGATTCCCTTTGCGGTACACGGCGAAACGCGAACGGTATATTGGCCGCTCATCCTGGGCGTGGATTTCATCCTTACGATAGACGCCCTCTCGGTATTCATGGCCGTCGTCTCCTCCACCATCGGCGCCCTGATCCTCATCTATTCGATCGGGTATATCCGCCACGAGGACAACCAGAGCGAATACTACCTGATGTTCATCCTTTTCATCGGCGCGATGATCGGACTGGTTTTCTCAGCAAACCTGATCTTTATGTATCTCTTCTGGGAGATCACAGCCATTTGTTCCTGGCGTTTGATCGGCTTCTACCGGCAGAAGGACCACGTTCTGAAGGCCGACAAGGCATTCCTCTTCACCTTCGGATCCGCCATCGTCATGCTCTTCGGTTTCCTGCTGGTGTACAACCAGACGCACACCTTCGACTTGACCGCGATGCGGGGATGGGCCATCCCCGGTGAGATTGTCTTCTTAATCCTGATCGGGATTTTCACCAAATCGGCAACCGTTCCGCTGCACACCTGGCTGCCGGATGCCGGCATTGCACCCTCCACCGTGACCTCCCTGCTCCATGCCGCCGTGCTGGTTAAAATCGGCGTCTATGCCTACGCGCGGCTCTTCTGCTTCACCTTCGTCGTCCCGCCCGATTGGGTGACCGCTATATCGATTGTGGTGGTGGTTTCCAGCCTGATCGCCGCCTGTGCGGCCGCGGTGGAAACCGACATGAAACGGATCCTGGCATACTCCACGATCAGCCAGATCGGATACATCTTCCTGGGCTTGAGTCTGTATAACAGCGTCGGCATCGCCGGCGCATTGCTGTACATACTGATGCACGGGCTGGGAAAAGCCGGATTGTTCCTATGTGCCGGGATTGTGGAACATACCACGCATCGGCGCAACATCAAGGAATTGGGTGGCCTGATAAAGACCATGCCGATTACGGCGGTGGTTTTCCTTCTCTGCGCATTTTCCGTTATGGGCATTCCGCCGCTGGGAGGCTTTTTCTCAAAATTCATGGTCATTCAGGGGACGGTGGCGGCCGGGCAACCGTGGTTGGCGGCCGCGGCGCTGTTTACCGCCGTCCTTACAGTGTTCTACCTGTTCCGGTTGTTTAGCGCCTTGTTCCTGGGCGAGCCGAAAACGGAAGCCCGCGAGGGCACGCCTTCCATGCTTATGGCGGTGATCGGGCTTGCCGCGCTCTCCGTGTTGGCCGGGATCTTCATCCGGTATCCGATGGAAATCGTAAATACTGCCACCCTACAGATTCTGGGACGGTTGCCATGACAAGCGAAGCATTACTCCTGCCGATCCTGCTACCCGCCATTCTGGGCGTGATCGTCCTGCTCATCCCTTCCCGCTGGAAAGGGATCGCGAGCGTGATTACATTCCTGGGGACCGCGGTCCTCGTGGTCTGGGCCTGGCTCCTGTTTACCTCCGGTGAAATCCTGCTCAGCCTGCCATGGGTGGAGGGGGTTATCACCTTCGATCTGCGCTCCTACCCCCTCGGGTCCTTCATCCTGCTGTGGGTTGCCATTTTCGGTTTTCTGATTTCCCTCTATTCGCTGGTCAAGCTCCGAACGCATCCGCGGTTGCGTGAATATTACGGATATTACCTGTTCACACTCGCGGTGGCGGCCGGTTCCGTTCTGGCCGACAACTTCCTGGTATTTTTATTTTTCTGGGAAGGATTAATGGTGACGTTGTACGGCCTGGTCTCCCTTGGTTCCGTCAACGCACCCCGTACGGCGACCAAGGCCTTTTTAATTTCCGCTTTTTGTGACTTCTGCCTGATATTGGGAATTTCAATGCTCTGGGCGATAAACGGCACGCCGAAGATGTCCGGCATCACCATCGCCCCCGACGGGCTGGCCGCCGTCAGCTTCCTTCTGATGGTGATCGGCGCCGCGGGAAAAGCCGGCGCCATGCCGTTCCATACCTGGATCCCGGATGCCGCCATAGACGCCCCGGTCAGCGTAATGGCTTTCCTTCCCGCCTCGCTGGAAAAACTGCTCGGGATCTTCCTGCTGGCCCGGATCTGTCTGGAGTTCTTCGCGCTTAAGGCCAACAGCACCCTTTCCATCATCCTGATGACTCTCGGCGCGGTGACCATCGTGCTGGCGGTTCTGATGGCGCTGATCCAGAAGGACTTCAAGAAACTGCTGTCCTTCCATGCCATCAGCCAGGTCGGCTATATGATCCTCGGCATCGGAACGGGCACGCTGATCGGCATTGCGGGCGGCCTCTTCCACATGCTGAATCACGCTATTTACAAGAGCGGGCTCTTTCTCGGCGCCGGCTCCATTGAGAACCGCACCGGGACGACGGAATTGAAAAAACTCGGCGGGCTCGCAAAAGAAATGCCCGTTACCGCCATCGGATTTGCCGTATGCGCGCTGGCCATTTCCGGTGTTTGGCCGCTGAATGGATTTGTGTCAAAAGAAATGATCTTTCACGGGTCCCTGGAAACCGGGTACGTGATCTTTGCCGTCGCAGCCTGGGTTGGGGCCATCTTTACCTTCGCCTCCTTCCTCAAAGCGGGTCACGCGATCTTTCTCGGTCCGCGAAGCAAGGACGTGCCGCGCGTCAAAGAAAGCCAAGCGGGCATCCTGATCCCGATTCTTGCGCTCGCCGCTTTCTGCATCCTGTTCGGCGTCGCCAGTGCGCTGCCTCTGAACACCTTCATTCAACCCGTCCTGCAGGGCCACATCCCCGCCGGAGAGGCGTTGGATCTGAGCAGCCATCCGCTGGACGTGTTCAACCCCGTCGCCCTCATCTCCATCGGCATGCTCGCGGTCGGCTTTGGCCTGCACCTTTTCGGCTGGAACCGTGCGCAAAAACAGGCGCATCTCGCGTCGGAAACCATACATCATCTGCCGGTCCTTGGAACCCTTTACGACTGGAGCGAAGCCCGCCGGTTGGACCTGTATGAACAGGGAATAATAGCCCTCAACGGCTTTTCGAATTTCGTGTTCAAAACCATCGACCGGCCGATTGATTTCTTCTTTGAAAAGATCCTCGTTGCCGTCGGCAGCGCTTTTGTACGGTTCTTCCGCTCCCTTCACAACGGATATTTTCCAAATTACCTTTCCTGGTGCCTTGCAGGATTGGTGATCATTCTCTTGCTGTTGCGCGTATTTTAGGCTCCGGGAGATCTCATGAGCATTCCTTTTATCGCCGTTCCCCTGATACTGGCAAGCATCATGCCTTTGATCGGCAAAATCTCGAAGCGTTTCCTGCCGGACCTGTTGACCAATACGGCGTTCCTATTCCTTCTCCTGTATTCCGTCTTCGCCGGCAGGCAGACGCTGCTCAACGGGGCGGATGTATGGAAAGCGTGGTGGTTCGGCGAAGCGCTGAACATCACGCTGGTACTCGATGGATTTAGCGCGCTGATGCTGCTCACCATCTCCCTGATCGGCCTGAGCGTGGCGCTGTACTCGATCAACTACATGGAGCATTACGAAGCCAAGGCGAATTTTTACGCCTTGCTCCTGATCATGATCGCCGGCATGAACGGGCTGGTCCTTTCCAACGATGTGTTCACCCTGTACCTCTTTCTGGAGGTGGCCGCCATCGCCTCATACGGGTTGATCGCCTTCGGCTTGCAGCGGGATCAACTGGAGGCGTCGCTCAAGTATCTGTTGCTTTCCTCGGTGGCGACGGCGTTCATCCTTCTGAGCATCGCGATCGTGTTCGGCCTGACCGGCAGTCTGCAATTGGATAAAATCGCCGAGGGAATCTCCGCATCGAATGGCCTGCCGGTCGCCGGCTTCTGCATGGCATTGTTTATCATGGGCTTCGGGTTGAAGGCCGCGATCGTGCCGTTTCACGCCTGGCTGCCGGACGCCCATTCTTCCGCCCCGGCCCCGATTTCCGCCATGCTTTCGGGAGTGCTGATTAAAGTTTCCGGCATCTATGCCTTAACCCGCGTGTGTTTCACGATCTTCGGCATGCAAGGCGGCTTGGGCCAAGTGCTGATGCTGCTGGGCATCGTCTCCATATTAATCGGCGCCATACAGGCATTGGGGCAAAACGATATTAAAAGAATGCTGGCTTTTTCTTCGATCAGCCAGATCGGATATATCATCCTGGGGCTCGGTGTTGGAACTCCGCTCGGTATCCTCGGCGCGATGTTCCACCTCTTCAACCATGCCATTGCCAAAGGTTTGTTGTTCCTGAATTCCGGAGCGCTGGAACAGGCCACCGGAACGCGGGAACTGGATCGCATGGGCGGCTTGGCCCGCAAGATGCCGATTACGGCCGGCACAAGCGTCGTCGGTTCGCTGGCGATTGCGGGGGTTCCGCCCCTCAATGGATTTTGGAGCAAACTGCTGATCCTTCTGGCGCTTGTCGAGGCGAAGTATTACGGCTTGGCCCTGATTGCAGCCCTGGCCGGCATTCTAACGCTCTGGTATTACCTGATCATCCAGCGGCGTGCCTTCTTCGGAAAATTAAATGAAACCTGGAACCATATTACGGAAGCCCCGTTCTGGATGTCATTCTCCGTCCTGTTGCTCGCCACGGCCTGCGTCCTGATCGGGCTGCTCTTTCCCGCAGTCATTCTCGATTGGATTAAACCGGCGGCGGACACCTTTGCCGCTGGAATTTCCCAAACCATCGGCCTCCTGGGGTTTTAAATGCATATCTTTCTTCTCCTTGGATTGGTTCTCTGTTCCATCCTCGCGGTCTTTTTTTCCGATCTGCTGAAGGCCGCGATTTCTCTCGCGGGCGCGAGTGTTTTTCTGGCCCTGGTCCTCTTCGAAATGGGGGCGACGTACGCGGGCGTCTTTGAGATTTCCGTTGTCGCCGGGCTGATCACCGTCCTGTTCATCGCCACCATCAGTCTGACGGAAAAGAAAGAGGACGCCAAGCACAACAAGCGGATGCGCCTTCTGTTCCCGCTGGTCTTTATCGGGTTTATCCTGATCGATGTCCTTGTCATGAGCCAATACCTGGTCAAGCTCAGCTCCCTGGCCGGCCCCGCGGAAACGGGAGTATTCGGCCAGGTGTTTTGGGGCGGCCGGACTTTCGACTTGGTGGCTCAGATTGCCATCATCCTGGCCGGCGTTTTTTGCGTGCTGGCGCTGTTTCGGAAAAGGAGCGGAGATGAGTGATTTTTGGACCGTCAATATATTTTTTGTCGGCTTGCTGTTCCTGATTGGCTTGTACTGCCTCCTGGCGATGAAAAGCCTGATCAAGCTGCTGATCGGACTCGAATTGCTGGCCAAAGGGATCATGCTGGCACTGATCGCGACGGGGTTTGAAAAGAATACCATCCTGACGGCTCAGAGCCTGGCCATCTCCTTTATCGTGGTGGAGGTGAGCGTGCTGGCGACGGCAATGGCCATGATCATCAACATGTACCGCCACACCAAGAGCCTGGATATCAAGAATCTAACTAACTTAAAGGGCTAACCCATGGGTTTACCAGACCTTCTCCTTTCCCTTCCGATCGTTTTCCTTCTCTTTCTTGCGTTCTACGCCATTCTCTATTGGCTCGGCGGCCGCGTGGCGCCGAAGGCCAATTCGATCGGCGAAAAACTGGATACGTATTCGTGCGGCGAGGAAATGCCGGTTCCGCCGGTAAAAATCAGTTTCCGCCTGTTTTTCTATATCGCACTTTTCTTCACCATGATGCATGTGGCCGTGCTGGTCGTCGCCACCATCCCGTCCGGCCCCCTGGCATGGCTCGGGATCGCCTATCTGACGATGATTTTTCTTTCCGTGATGGCGCTCATCACCCGGAATTAGCGGGTTCCGCAAAAGAAATCCCGTTTCCCTGAAAAACCCCAACCGTGGATTTTGCATGCGGGAACCTGCGGGGTGATCGGGTAAATTCCGCGGGCGATCCGGTTCCGTACGTCGCCGGGCGGAAGGTTTGGCCGTCCGGGTGCGTATCATCGGGGAAAAGACCATGCTCGCCGGGGAACGCCGCGGGCGAAAGCCTTGGAACGATCACTTAAGAGGAGTTACCATGGATCTCGGAACAACAGTTTTTTATATCTTGGTCTATCCCGGCCTGCTTTTTCTTTTTTCTTATGCCACATTCTGCGAATGGGTGGATCGGAAGGTCTACGCGCGGCTTCAAAACCGATTCGGGCCGCTGTATACGGGACCCCAGGGAATCCTCCAGCCGCTGGCGGATTTCATCAAACTTATGTCGAAGGAAGATATTGTGCCGCGAGAGGCCGATGCGGTGATGTTCACCGCCCTGCCGATCGTCATCCTGGCCGTTGTCTGTTCGGCCGCGATGTTCCTGCCCATCGGGGGTTTCGTGACGGATGCGGTTACCTCCCATTCTTTTCCGGGCGACCTCATCGTCATGGTCTTTCTCCTGACGATCCCGACGTTGATATTTTTTCTCGCCGGATGGTATTCTTCCAGCTCCTTCTCCGTCATTGGAGGCACCCGGGTGATCACGATGCTCTTCGGATACGAAGTGCCCCTCCTGCTGGCGGTATTAAGTCCGGCGATTTTGGCCAATTCCTGGAGGCTGGCGGATATCGCGCGGTTTTATCAGACCCAACCCGTACTGCTGCTGCCGAACCTGATCGGTTTTGTGGTGGCGTTAATCGCCCTTCAGGCGAAATTGGAACGCGTGCCGTTCGATATCCCGCATGCGGAGACCGAAATCGTCGGTGGTACGTTTGTGGAATATTCCGGCAAAAAACTTGCCTTTTTCCGGCTCGCCATTGATATCGAAATGGTTGTTGGCAGCGGCCTGATCGCGACGGTATTCCTGGGCGGTTTCCCCGGCGGTTTCCTCCCGGGGCTGGTGTTCTTCCTTGTAAAAACCCTCCTGATCGTGATCCTCCTTTCCATCGTCCGGGCGATTTTCTCCCGCATCCGGATCGACCAGGTAATCAGTTTTTCCTGGCGCTACCTCGTCCCGTTGAGCATCGTTCAGATTTTTATCGTCATTTTCCTGAAAGGGTTGGCCGGGTAACCCCGCCTGCTTGCGGACCGTTGTGAACTCCTGGAAGGAATTTCTCTCGCGAGCGCTGGGCCAGAGCCGAAGGCCGGCACTGGTTGGCGTCGGCCAGGAATTGCGCGGGGATGATGCGGCGGGCATCCTCGCGATCCGCCGTCTCCAGCAGGCGATCGAACCCGCGGACGATCCGGATTCCGAAATGATTACCGCATCTTCCACCCGGGCCGAAAGCACGGCGGATTCCAAATCTCCTCCGCTGGCTCCGACCCGCTTCTTCTTCGAGGCGGGATCACTGCCGGAAGCATCAGCGGGGCCGTTGCGGCGGTTTGGGCCGGATTGGGTGATCTTCCTTGATGCGGCGGAGATGGGGAAAGCCCCCGGATCGATTAGCTGGATCGAACCGGATCAGATCGACGCCATCACCGGCAGCACGCACGCTTTTCCAATGAGCGGGTTTTTCGAGTATTTAAAATCCGAGTTGGGCTGCCGGGTATCGCTTGTGGGGATTCAACCGAAGCATATGGATTTTGACGCGCCCGTCTCGGACGAGATCCTGAGGGCCGTCAACGAAATCGCTGATTTTATTATCGGTGAGAATCTGAAAACCGTTTTGTGAATCAGGGTAAGTGATTTTTCATCTTCGCTCGTGGAAATCCGCACTCGCCCTTCCCTGGGTCTCTTAAAAATCTCACACCCCCCACCCCGCGCTGGAAAAGAAACCGCCCTTACGAGAAGTAAGGAAACGGGCCATGGAATGTCGGAACGGGCTTCCGGAAATTCGATCGTTATGTCACCAAGCATCGGATTTTTCGATCGTGTGTTTTTTACCAGCCGTCACCCGAGTGCGTTCCACACTTCCCGTTTAATGCGTAAACGGCGGATCACCTCATCGGTGAATGCGCTCGTGGTGGAATCGCCGCCCAGATCGGCGGTGCAGATGCCGTCGTACACGGCCTCAAAGACCGATTCATAGATTGCGCGGGAAGCACGGTCGGCCTCCGGACGGTGGAAATAGCCCAGCAGCGCCGCGCCGGCCAGGATCATCGCCATCGGATTGGCGACATTCTTGCCGTACAGCATGGGCGCGGTGCCGTGCGGGGCTTCCGCCATGACCACTTCCACTTTCGTCGCGCTCTGATCGAATCCGAGGACCAGCGATTCCGAACCGGCTATGCTGCCGAACATCTGCAGCACCAGGTCGGAAAGCAGGTCGCCGTCGCGATTAAGGGCGGGGATCACCATGCCGTCGCCGGCGGAGGTTACCAGTAGCGCAAACGTGGCATCGATCAGGTGCGGTTCATACCGCACCTGCGGGTGACGCGTGTGCGCGGCATCCAACTCTTCTTTAAACAGACCCTCATACACCGGGGAAACGGTGTACTTGGGACCGCCGAACACCTTGCATCCGTTCCGTTCCGCATATTGGAAAGAAAACTCGGCCACCGCCCGGCAGATCTTGCGCGAAAGTTTTTGCGTGCGGTAGGCGATCTCTTCCCCGTCGGAGGTTTCGCGCCACTCGCGCGCGCCGTAGGCATCCTCCACCGCCATACGCACGACGGCGATCGGCGCATGCACGCCCGCCATGGGCCGCACGCCGGGGATGCGCCGGCCGGTGCGAAGGATGACCTTTCCGTCGATGGCTTCCCGCAAGATGGCATTCGGGGAGCCGACTCCGTCCTTTTCTTCCGGCGTGATGGTGGCGGCTTTCAGGCCCAACCCGGTCTCTTTAATGGCGGCGGCCGCGTCGAAGACAACGGCGTTCTTTGAACGTCGGCGGTTTTCCAGTGAAAGATCGAATCGTCTAAATTCGATTTGTATTCCGGTTTCCTTCGGGTCCAGGACGCGCAGACTTTCCTCCAGCAATTCCTGTCCTGTCTGATCTCCTTCCAATACAACAATCGTGCTGTTCGGCATTACTCTCCTCCGGAAATGGAACCCAGAGCAGCGGCGTTCGCTCCTTGGATTGTATTTTAAGGGAGTGGGATTGGGGTGATGGAATTATAAACGACGATTGGCAAATCGGGGGATAGTAAAAAAGCAACCGGATTCATGACCGGATGTCCGCGACGCCCGAAGAACTCTCCCTTGCAGACGATGGTCCCCCCATCGATGAACCCATCAAACGAGTCATCACGCGATTTTTCTACGGACTTCGCGGTTATCGTGCCGAAGGCATGGTAAACTTTCGGTTCCAACGGATCGGGCTATCGCTATGATCGGGGGAACGACGTGAGCCGACCTTGGAATCCTTCTCCGTCTTGTGTGGATGTATCTTTCCGGGCGGTCGGGGAGTTTTTTTACTCGTGGCCCAGCCCGCCTGGGCGGGTGCGACCACCTACCTTTTTCACCCCCCTCATCCAAGCCTGCGCCGGGAGAAGGTGGCCGAAGGATGGATGAGGGCGAAGGAAAATTTTACAGGGAGCGTCCATGACCACATCCTGGGAGAATTTCAAAATCGCCGCGAAGCTCGGAAAACCGGACAAGGCGCCGGTGGCATTGATCGTCGACAGCCCCTGGCTGCCCGGTTATGCCGGTATCGACACGCGCGATTATTTCCTCTTTCCCGAAAAGTGGCTGGAGATCAATCGCGGTCTGCTGACGCGATTCCCGGACGTGGTCTGGGTTCCCGGGTTTTGGGTCGAGTACGGGATGGCCGCCGAACCCTCGGCGCACGGCGCGCGGATGCGGTTCTACCCGGATCATCCCCCGGCGATCGAGCCGATCGCGGCGGACTTGGATTTTTGGTCCGACCTGCAGCCGGCCAATCCGCAGGAAGACGGGTTGATGCCGCTGGTGCTGCGGATGCAGGCCGTCATGGACGAGCGCCTGGCAGCCGAGGGATTGGGGATCCGGATGGTCGCCGCCCGCGGTCCGATGACGGTGGCGTCCTGGCTCTCGGGCATCTCCCCGCTGATGATGGACGTGGCGCTTAATCCGGACAAGGTTTCCGCGATCCTGAAAACCGTAACCACGACGATCATCCGCTGGCTGCACGCCCAGTTGAAAGCGGTCCGCAAACCGGAGGCGATCCTCCTGCTCGACGACGTGGTCGGGATGGTGTCGAAGGAGCATTATGAATCGATCATCCACCCGCACCTGCGCCGGATCTTCGACGAATTCGACGGGCTGATCCGGATTTATCACAACGACACACCCTGCCTGCACCTGGCGGAAAGCTTGGCCCAGGCGAATTTCGACGTGTTCAATTTCAGCCACGAGGTGGATGCGGCCGAGGTGAAGGCCAAGATGGGGCACCGGGTGGCGCTGATGGGAAATGTGCCGCCGCTGGATGTGGGTGTGCGCGGCAAGCCGGAGGATGTGGCCCGCAGCGCACGCGCTGTTCTCGAAAAAGCCGCCGCCGGAGGCGGCCTGATTCTTTCTTTTGGGGGTGGTGTCTCGGGTGAAACTCCGGCGGAGAACATCGACGCGCTGGTGCGGGCGTCGAAGGAGTGGGGTATTGATTAAGTTGTCCTTTCGCGGCCTATCCTCTATCCTCTATCGATAAATGACCGTCATCCCCGCGTGGTCTTCGCAGGGATTCATATCGTCCTCAAAATACTCATCTCTGATTCTCATGGATGCCCGCTATAAACACGCAGGCATGACGATCGCCGTGATTTCTGATGTGCTTTTTAAGATAAAAGGAAATATCAATTCGAATTATCCGCGAAATCCGAATAATCTGTGCAATTCGCGGCAGAATCGCATTGCGTCATCCACTGGAGGAAAGCGGCGGGAAGAGTATCGCATCCATGAACGCATCCTGAAAGCCCGCCTCTCGGGAAAGGTCGATCACCCGGGTCTTTGCCGCTATCCGCGCGCACTCCTCAAGCGCGGCAGGGTCGCATGCGGTCATGAGCGTTCCCGCAAGCGCCGAGTTGCCCGCCGCCTCGATCCGCCCTTGCATGTCATGCGGGATCAGCCCGACCGCCAGCGCCGATTCGGAAGATATATTGCTGCCGAAACTCCCCGCCAGATGCACGCGACCGATTTCGGCCAGTGCGACTCCCGCCCGGCGACACAGGGTCCGGATTCCCGCCGCGATCGCGCCTTTCGCCAGCTGCAGCTGGCGGACGTCCGACTGCGTAAAGCCAAGCGAGGGAACACACGGCAGGTGAAACGTGCGCACGCCGTCGGAATCGGCCGGAATATTCATTGCGCCGTTTTCATCGAGTATCCCGGCCCGCCGCAGGCCGGCAAGCAGATCCAGCAAGCCGGACCCGCAAAAACCCGCCGGCGGCCGATTTCCAAGCGTTGTGAAGCCGAACCGGCCCCGCTTCCATGTAACACAATCGATGGCCCCATCGACGGCCGGGATTCCACATGATATCGCCGCGCCCTCAAAGGCGGGACCGGCCGCGGTCGCCGTCGCCATCAACCCGCCTTCGACCGCCAAGACGATTTCGCCGTTCGTCCCGATATCGACCAGCAGTTCTGGCTTGCCGATCACTTCCTGCAAACCACGGGCGAGGATTCCGGCGGTGATATCGGAGCCGACAAACGCCGAAATCCCGGGCAGCAGCCGGCAGGAATACTTTTCTCCGGCTTCCTCTTCCATTTTCGTATCCCGGCTTGCCAAGAACGCGGGCTCGAACGGCATCCGTGCCAGCCCATCGAGGCGTGCGCCTTCCCAAAGATGCAGCATCGTCGTGTTGCCGCAGATATGCACCCGTTGCGGCAGGACGCCGCCCCCCCTTTCACTGAGTTCGTCGAGCATCCCGCGCACTTGGCCGCGGACCAAGCCACGCATCGCCATCAGGGATTCCTGGCTGCGTACCGCGTTTTCTATGCGCGAGATGACATCCGGGCCGTAACTGCGCTGCCGGTTGGCGGAAGCGGCTCGGGCGACGATCCGGCCGGTTTCGATTTCCGCGAAGGCGCAAGTAATCGTCGTCGTTCCGATATCGACCGCCGCGCACACATCGGCACTTTCTAAAATTGCGAATGGCGCGATGTTTTTTCCCTGCGGGTGGAAAAATGACCGCTCGTGCGGATCGACAAGGACGCTGCCGGTCCGGTTGAAGCGGGTTATGCAGGAAAGCCTCCAGCCGGCCGCAACGGCATCGGGGCCAAGGCGGCGTGCTTCTTCTTCAAGGAGAGGGGATAGAAGCGGATGCGGGGAGGAGGGGGAATCGGTTTCCCCCTGCACCAGGACCCGGCAACGGCCGCAGCGGCCTTCCCCGCCGCACGGAGCTTCGGCGTCCGGGAAAACCGCGCGCATGGCTTCGAGGAGCGTTTGACCTTGTCGTCCGTTTACTTCCCGCGGCATGAGGTCACCATGTCCCTATCTCTTCCTTCTCCCAGCATCCCCTCGCTCCGTGATCGCACAGGTTCAAGGTACACACCGAACCCGTGCACTCCGCCAGGGCAGGCGCTGGGAGAAGGTGACCGAAGGTCGGATGAGGAAGCGAATCAAGGAACGCATAGCATTCATTTCGAGGGATTGAAGAACGTGAATCAGTTCCATCCTTGAATTCGAAAACCGCGGATTGCCTCATCGCCCCGAAGCATAACCATCATGCTTCGGGGCTCCTCGCAATGCCTTTTCAAGCGCTCCCGATGATATCCGCCTTGAACGTCGGATGAATGGTCCGGCCGGGGGGAACCACCAGAAAATCTTCGGTATTCCAATCGCCCGCCAACATGCGATCGAGCAATCCGGAATCCCCTTGGAGCTCCTCGTATTCCCATTTCCGTTCCGCCGCGAACTGCCCGGCCTGGGTGCGGTACGCTTCGATATCCCCCACCCCGGTATTGATAAAGGCGAGTTTGCGGTAATGCTTGAACCAATCCGCGATGACCGGCGCCAGGAACCCGGCGTTATCCTCGCCGTAGCGCATGGCCAACTCGCGGTAATCCCGGCTGAGTTTCAGACGGGCGGTGATGCTCGCCGGATTGTCGTTGGGGTCGGTATCCCGCTCGATCCACCCCGGGGATTTAAAGTACGTGCCGGGGTTTGCCTCGAAATACCTGGCGAAACGCGTGCGCGAGCCAAGCAGCAGCGTGATGCAATCATGGGCGCGCGGCGCGACCATCGGAATGGACGCGCGCACACCGCACAGGCCGTTATTACACAGCCCGTACCAAAACAGGAGCGCTTCGCAGTTCCCGCGCGGATGCGCCCCTGCTTCGCGGGGGCAGGCGTCGACCGCTTCCTGTATCCGCGCCCTCATCCGTTCCGCGCCCACATCATGCAGGCCCTTGGGGAGAAAATCGACGTTAATGATGTTCCGGCTGCGCTCGACGGCCGCGCACACTTCCCGCTGGGAAACTTCGCACGCGATCATTCGGAAATGCCGGGGCATGCACGGACCTTTCAGTTCGAATGCGAAACCAGATTAAGCGCCGCGTCGGCGGCACTGGCGGCGTCCGGGGCGTAGGCATCGGCGCCGATCCGAACCCGGAATTCCTCGGTAATCGGCGCGCCGCCAACCATGATCTTAACCCGGTCGCGCACGCCGGCCTGAACGAAGCCGTCCACTACGGTCTTCATCTGGTTCATCGTGGTGGTCAACAGCGCCGAGACGCAGACCAGATCCGCGTTCTCCTCAACCGCCATCCGGACGAAGCGGTCCGCGGGAACGTCCACGCCCAAGTCGAGGGTCTCGATCCCCTTGCCCTCAATCATCATCCGCACCAGATTCTTGCCAATATCGTGCAGATCGCCCTTGACGGTCCCGATAATGGCTTTCCCCTTGGCCTTCACACCGGCGGAGGCGAAAAGCGGCTTAAGCAGCGCCGTACCGGCGTTCATTGCCCGCGCCGCGATCAATACCTCCGGTACGAACACCTCATTGCGCTTGAACTTGCCGCCGATGATGTTCATCCCGGCCATCAGTCCCTGGTTGAGGATCCGGTCGACCGGGATCTTCTGGTCGATCGCCTGCTGCACAAGGTCTTTGACTTCCTTTGCCTGGCCCTTCTGCAAGGCCGTGGAAATGTCATCCAGTAATGGCATCGTTCCGCCTCCGTGGAAAAATCAAAGAAAAACCACAACCTTTTCACCGCAAAGGCGCGAAGAACGCAAAGATTTTTATACAATATTTTATCTTGACGCTCTTTGCGTCTTTGCGGTAATGCTTTTACATTGTGTTTATACCCAACCTTTTACCCATCGTCTTGCATTTTTTTACGCACTTGCCCTGGAATGTGAAAAAGGAGAGTCCTTACCACGGTTTACAACCCATATTCTTTAAGGATCACCTTCCCCGGGTCCAGCGCCGGGAGCATCATTTCCACAAAACGGGATTCGTCTTCCGGGATGCCGGCGAGGTCCTCGCGCATCCGTTCGAAGTAAACGGTCTCCCGTTCCGGAAGGAAAAGCGCTCCGGAGCGAGTGCGTTCTTCAAGGATCTCGATCGCCCGCAGCGCGCCCTGCTTGGCCGCGTCGATCGGATTCTTCCCCGCCACGATCCGGGAGGCGATATCGACCACGACCTCCGGCGCAAGGACGACCGCCTGGGGGTCGAACGTCGCGTCGGATTCCACGTTTAGCGTTTGGAACATCCTTTGGATGTCGGGGCCATGGCGGGTAGCCTGGTTCATCAATCGGACATCGTATTCGAGCTGTTCGAGGCAGATGGTGGTCGCCATCCCCCCGAGCAATTTGACGTGTTGGATGGATTCGTTGCTCCACAAATCGCAGGCGGCGGAGGCGATGTTCCCGACCGGGCTGGAGTGGGCGCAGGCGGCGGTCTTGCCTTCCATGGAAATGGGGATGCCGGCGATCGCCTTCAGGTAAGGTCCTTCGTACGCGCAATCCTTGTCGGGACCGGGCGCGCCCTCCTCGTGGGCCACAAGCGTGCGTACGACCGTGATCACCCGGTCGACAGCGGCGAATACCTTCGGTATGTATCCCTTTTCGGCCAGCACCATCGCGGTGTTGCCGAAACCGCAGGCGGTATCCCCGCCCGCGATGCGGCCCGTGCGCCGGCCGATCGCGACGATCTGCTTCCAGAGGTAGCGCATATCGCGGACGCCCAGGACGATGAGCGCAAAAAAAGCCAGCCGGAGATCGCCGGTCATCAGCGCATCGTCGTGGAGCTCTTTTCCGCCGGTGCTTTCGATCGAAAGCAGGTCACCGCCGGCCAGTGCGCCCTGCTCGAAGAGCTCCAGCATCCCCGCGGTGTATCCGCTGGTGCGCATCCGGGGCGGCCGGTCGAAATCCCGTGTGTCGTTGGGGGTCAGACGGATCTCGCTTTTTAATCCGTGCTTGACGTACCATTCTTCGCAGATATCGCTCATGATCCGCGTCAGCATCACCCCCATCTCCGGGTTGCGGGTCATCTCGAGCAGCGTTTCGAATTCAAGAACAAGGCCGTTGCTGTGAAGCTGGTGCGCGCGCTGAAGGGCTTCGGTGACGATCTCTGCATACCGCCGGCGGATCTCGGGCAGCGTATCCTCGCAGATCGTCATCGTCGGGAGGGTGAAATTAAGCTCCGGGTAAACCGTTCCGCCGCCGATCACGAGCCCCCGCCGCGTCGTCACCGGATGGGGCGCGGTTCCAAAAATCAGCTGGCGGGGATCTGTGATCGCGAGGCTTGAGTAATGCATGGGCTGTTCCTTGGAATATCCTCCTATCCACTTCGGAAGGCGCCTCAAGAACGCTCCCATGAGGCTATCTGCACTAGGGCTTTTTACGGATAAACGGGTTGCAAGACTATTGTTGCACCTTACAGTCTTCGGGGATATGAAAAAATTATCGAAAAGTTGCAGAGTTTTATCGGAAAAATCCTTCCCTGTAAAGAACCGAGGTTTCCCTGTAGAATTACGCCGGTTGGATATATGGACGATCCCATCGAATATCCCCCGGCGTTCTATGGGCCGACCGCTCGGGTCGACATTAAGAGCGCCATCCTCGAACTGACCAGGCATTACCGCGGTGCGACCGGTATCGACTGCGTCGCCATCACCCCGGACGGCCGCTGGATAACGCCCGACGAATTCCCATCCGCCGAAAAGCCCCCGCCCCCGCAGCGTTGCCGGTTGTGCACCGCCCTCAACAGACTGCACTCTTTCCCGCACGTGGATTGTGCCGGCGTACACAGGTATGGAACCTACCAGGCGGAACGGTTCGGGGGAATGTACATCTACTTTTGCCCGCGTAACATGACCCATTGGGCCGCGCCGGTCCGGATTGACGGGATCACGCTCGGGTCGTTGATCGGCGGCCCGGTGCTGATGATCGATCCGGAGGAATTCCTCCAGGAGGATATCATCGCCTCGCACCGGCTGAGCGCGGAATGCCTCGAGGAGCTGCACGAGGCCTGCCGCGAGATCCCATACGTCAGCCCGGCAAGGGTGCGCTCGCTGGCGGAAGTCCTCAAGCTGAACACGCAGGCGCTTTCGCAGAACCTCGGCCGGCAGATAAGTGAAATTGGCGCCCCGTGCGGCGCGCTGGATTTCAGCGCCGCGGACCCCCTCGCGCCCGGCGAACCGGCCGGGGTGTTTTCTCCCGCCGCGGCCGGTTACCCGCTCGCGAAAGAGCGCGAACTGCTCACCTATATCTCCAAAGGCGATCTGGAGGGTTCGCGCAAGACCCTCAACGAGATCCTCGGGCTTATCTTCTTTTACAGCAATAACAACCTGGATTCAATCAAACTGCGGGTGGTGGAGCTGGTCGTGCTGCTTTCACGCGCGGCGATCGACGGCGGAGCGTCGATCGAGGAGATCATCGGGCTGAACAACGATTACCTGGTTCGTATCCGCGAATCGCGCTCGGTCTACGATCTTTCCGCTTCGCTGTCGGTCATTCTTTCGCGCTTCGTGGATTGCGTCTTTACGTTAAAATCGATCAAGCACGCCGATCTCATCCGTAAAAGCATCCACTTCATCCGGTCGCAATACACCGGGTCGCTTTCGCTGGAAAAAGTCGCCGAATATGTCCACCTCAGCCCATCCCACTTCTCGCGGATTTTCCACGAGGGGACCGGCGAAAGCTTCGTATCCTACCTGACCCGGATCCGGATCGAAAAGGCCAAGGCCCTGCTCCAGGCCCAGAGCCTCCCGCTGGCCGAGATCAGCGCCCGGACCGGCTTCAAGGACCAGAGTTATTTCACGCGTGTGTTCAAACGCTCAACCGGGATGTCCCCCGGAAAATACCGCGGTGCGCGCGGTATGCATGCGCGCCGCAAGCGAATCGACGAATCCAATATCGAAATACACGATAATTAAAGACCGGGGAAATTAAAACTGCGTCAACAACAATCGTACATCGAGACACCAAGAAGAGCCGAATACAACGTAAAACATATGTGCTTTATGCGCTTTGTGTTGTAGTAAAGAGCGCAAAAGCCGCAGTATACAAACAATCCTTACTTGTTGCTTTTACACCCCTATCGTCACCGTCGTGCCGCTAAGGGTCGTCGGATAGGCTTTCAGCGCAGCCGTAGCCGGCCCCTTGATCACGCTGCCGTTCGTATCGAACTGCGAACCGTGGCATGGGCAAACGGCAACGCCGCTATTGAATTCCCCCAAGGCGCATCCCAGATGGGTGCATTTCCGGCTGAAAGCCAGCACCGTGCGTTCATCCAGGCGGTATAGCAGCAAGCCTTTTGAATCCAGGCTGTTGGCTCCGAGCGCCAGTACTCCACCTACGGCAGCCAGGCTGAGATTTTCAGGCTGGGTCAGGTCGAGCGTGATCCCCGCAGCGGAAACGGTTGCGCTGCCGGACGGGACAGACGCGCCGCAGGCCGCGAGTATCGGCGCGAGCGCCGCCGCCCCTCCGGAAGCGGCCAGCGTTTTCAGAAATCCCCTGCGATTGACCTTCCGATCGGTCCGGGGGTGATTTTTCGAATTCATGACGGTCTCCTTCCTCCTACGAATTAAGATCCCTCCGGATCATGGTGCTTCTTCGATCGTCTATCCGCTCCCGGAGTTCACCGTACAGGATGGCGTTTGCTTCTTTTTAATTTGATCGTATCCGAATTGTATCAGCCATCCGATGGCGCCATACAGCAATGGAGAAACCCACGCAGTCACCTGCGGGATGCGAAACACCCATGGAATCGTGTAATGCGCCTGATCCGAATTCGGATTTCCAATCCATTGGATGGAAGCGGTATAGATCCAGTCTCCGGCCGCCGTTCCGAAGACGTTGAGATACATCCCCAAATCCTGCGGCCAAAGAAGGGCCGAAGCCAGCCCCAGGACAATCCCGAACAATAGAAAGGATACGATGACGAACCGGTTCTCCGGCATACCCATTCGCCGGCAAAGCATGGCCAGCCCGAAGAGGGCACCGGCGGATAAAATCGGCAGAATCAACGAGGAGGTCATCACCGGATACGCATCAGCCTCGCAATCGCAGGGTTGGATCACCGATGAGAATGAGCATGGAGAAATGAAATTCGCGGCTTTCCGACCAGGGCGCGATCAACGGAATATTCACATGACCGAGGATCGCCTGGCCAAGGTTCTTCCCCTCAGCCAGCCGGATGGCGATGTTATGGCCGTAAAAACCCTCGGCGTTGGTTCCCAGTCCGCCGGAATCGTTGGTGGATCCCTTGGCCGCCAGCACCTCGCTGGTCGGACTGTATACGATGGACGTAAGAAAATTTTGCGGATATGCAAGGTCGCCGACCGAGCAGCCGTCGGTCCAGAAGAGAACGGTACGGACCGGCCGGCTTTCCACCCAACCGATGCCTATCACCCCGCTCATGGTGTGATCCCCATGCGTCTCGGTTACGGTGATGTCCGCCTCCCCCGCCGAAAGGTCCGCGTACCCGTCCTGGATGGAAAGGGTTGTTCCGTTGATATAGAGTCGTGCGCCGGGCGCGCTGCTTAACGGCGTCCAGGCATACGGCCCCGAACGCATGCCGTCCATCAAAGCCGCCTGTTCGTCCGCGTTTTTTGCCCGGTAGTGTTCGTTGATTTGAAGGAAGCCCTGCGGGATGGAATATCCGCCGGTCCGGTAACGGTGGTTCTTTTCAAAATACCGGGTCAACGCCTTTACCGTCTCAGCGTCGTCGTCCTGGTACATCGGGAGAATCCCGATCCAAACCTCCCAATCCGTCTCGCCGGTGTGCTGATCGAAGGAATACGCATGCCGGCCCGGGGAGTGGTATCCGTCGGATGCGGAGAATTCCCCGTCCAAGTCGGAATAATATTGAAAGCTGATCACTTCCTGCGCAGCAGGCTGATTCTCCGGGTTGGAGGATTTCGCCTGCACCCATTGATAGACCAGCGGTACCTTGCCGATGAAGATCGCCCCTTCAAGGTGTTGGGCGGTCTTCAGGTACAGGTCCGCCAAATATGCGCGGACTTCGGACGGCGATGCAAAATCCAGCGTCCGTTCCACGACGCTGTACCCGTCATCGCACAGATCAGCTTCGAATTGATCCAATCCGGAACGGACGGCGTCGGCCAGGCCGGGATTGACAAACAGCGCTACCGTACTTGGTTTCTTCTCGCAAAGGAATCGCTCATAAAAAAGAAGCGGGGTGGCCGTATATGTCGGGAGGGATGGTTTTTCGGTTGGAGAGGTTCCGGCGGCGACAGGCGGATCCGGTTCGGGAGTATCCGCCGCCGGCGGGGTTATACCCGGAGTGAGATTGCACGCCAATCCGATCCACACCAGAAACACGATCCAGAGAGCAACCCGCTTCTGCAAATTTACACCCCGAATCAGAAAAATGAAGCCGCGGAAGCTTATTTCCCGCCAAACACTTCAAGCATTTCCGTAACCGCGTCCGGCGCGAAGTAATGCACATTTTGTTCGATATGCCACATGTGAATCTTCACCGATTCCGCAGGGATCCCGGCCGGTGCGTACGCGGTGAAGATGGCGTTCCGCGTTTCCGGGCGGATCTGGGTGCGCTGGTCCGGCCCGTAAATGATGCTCGAGATTACGCCTTCCCCGTCGCGGATGAACATATCCCCCGCCTTCAGCGTCTGGGTTTCGCCGCGCAGGAGAGTGTAGGTTTCCATGCCGCCGGCGACGTCCAACGTCAGGGGCAGGCGCACGGAATCCAAATCATGTCCGGCCGTCAGCAGCAAATCCTCCATCTCGGCCATGAACATGGCCTCGACCAACGCGGCGACGGCCGGGATGGGTTTTCCCTTATAAATGATCGATTCGAGCTGGAGTTGGATATGATACGTCTTCTTGAAACGGCCGTAATACGCGTCGTATGCCCGCAGCTCGGGAAGCTGCAGCAACGCCGGGCGGTCGAGCCCGGCATGGCGGCCGCGCAGCCGGTCTTCCAACTCGCTCTTTTGTTTTTCCAGTTCCGCATTGTGTGCCGGATTGGTGACGCCCTTCAGGACCAGGACGCCCGCGTGTGCGTTCGGGTATTGCGATGACCAGGCTGGACTGATCTGGAACATGGCTCATCCTCCGTTAACTGCTATTTTAACCTTTCCACGGAGGATGGGAACCGTCGGCCGCTTCCGGGTTTTCGCGGCATTCGGCCGGGTGGAGACGACCATGAGAAACCAGAAGAAGGGGCTGGTAAAACGGCGCGCCGGACGAAAGGGCCGGATAACCATTCCGTGTACAATCAACGGTATTCCTTACGGTCCATGGATCCACAACAATGCGCACTCGTAAATGGATCATCCCATTTTTCCTATTCGATGCAGGGTGTCTCCTGCTCGCCCCGACCGTCAATACGCCCAGCCCGGCCACCGGGGTTGAGCGCCCCTCCTCGGTAACCTCCTCCTTACCCGCATCAGATCACGGCTGGTGGCAGCCCCGGCCGGAAACGTCCTGGCAATGGCAGCTCGCCGGGGATGAGATCGATACCTCATTCGACGTGGATGTTTACGATCTGGATACCTTCGATACCAGCGCGGAAATCGTCGCCTCCCTCCACCGGGAAGGTCGGTGGGTGGTTTGCTACATCAGTGCGGGCAGCTGGGAGGACTGGCGTCCGGATGCGTCGGAATTCCCGGAGAAAATACTCGGGCGAGACTATGAGGGCTGGGAGGGCGAAAAGTGGCTCGACATCCGCCGGATCGATCTGCTGGGACCGATTCTGCAGGCGCGAATGGATCTGTGCAAGGCAAAGGGATTCGACGGGATCGAACCCGACAATATCGACGGGTACCTGAACGCAACCGGCTTTACGATCACCGCCGAAGACCAGATGGCATTCAATCGCTGGCTGGCGCGGGAGGCCCATGCCCGCGGCTTGGCCATCGCCCTAAAAAACGACGCAGACCAGGCGGAGGCACTGGCGGCGGATTTCGATCTCGCGCTGGCGGAGGATTGCTTCGACCAGGATTGGTGCGAACTTTTGCGGCCGTTCCTACAAAGCGGGAAACCGGTTCTGGATGCGGAATACACCGACACAGGAATCACGCTGGACGAATTCTGCCCGCGGGCGCGGGCGCTCGGCATCCAGGCGATTCTCAAACACCGCAACCTGGATGCGTGGCGTCAAGCCTGCCCGTAGAAACCAATTGTTGAGGTATCCTTTCAAACACGGGAACCTTCTTCCGGAATGAATTCTCGTCCGCCGGTCGTCCGAAACTTTTCTTCGCCGCAGACTCACGACCGGACTAGCATTCCGCAGTGAAGAAAACGCCCTCCGACGGGTTATAATCCCGCCTGAATTTCCCGTACAGAAAAAAAGCAAGGCAATCAACGATCTTCGGGAATGGAGAATGCCGATGGCTGACGCCAAATTCCGCGTTTACGGATACCGCTGGGTGGTGCTCGGTGTATTCATGTTTCTTAACCTGACAATCCAGATGCTGTGGATCGGCTACGCTCCGATCACCGGTCCGGCGGCTCAATTCTTTCATGTCACCGACAGCCAGATCGGGCTGCTCGCGATGATCTTCATGCTGGTGTTTCTTCCCCTCTCCATCCCGGTATCGTGGGTCATCGACACATACGGTTTTCACGTGGCGGTTGGGATCGGCGCCGTGCTCATGGCGGTTTTTGGGGTCGTGCGCGGCCTGGCCGGAGCCGACTACACCCTGGTGGTGTGGAGCACGGTTGCCTTGGCGGTTGCCCAGCCGTTCATGATGAACGCGTGGACCAAGGTCCCGGCCAACTGGTTTTCGATCCGGGAACGCGCCACCGCCGTGGGATTGGTCACGCTATCCAGCCTGATGGGGATTGCACTGGGGATGGCGCTCACGCCCATATTGATGGAGGGCGGGATGTCCATCCCTTCGATCCAGCTGCTCTACGGCGGCGTGGCGGCATTCTCCTCCGTTCTGTTTATCATCCTGGCCCGTGAAAAACCGGCCACACCGCCCTGCCCGCCGGGTATGGAAGTGCGGGCCCTGATGCTCGACGGGTTAAAACACGCGCTGACCGTCAAACCGTTCTGGATGTATCTCTTTGTCATGTTCATCGGGATGGGGATATTTAACGGGGTCACCACCTGGGTGGAAACCATCATCCGCCCGCGCGGCTTTACCCCCACCGACGCCGGAACCGTCGGCGCGCTGATGCTCCTGGGCGGCGTGATCGGCGCGGCGGTCCTCCCGCCTTTTTCCGACCGTCAGCACAAGCGCGTCCGTTACCTTCTGCTGGGCGTCTTGTTGGCCATCCCATGGCTGATCGGTGTAACCTACGCCACCAGCCCCGTCCTGCTCTTCTTCTCGGCATTCGGTCTCGGGTTCTTCCTGATCAGCATCAGCCCGATCGGGATGCAGTATGCGGCCGAGATCACCCAGCCGACTCCCGAGGGCACATCCAACGGGCTGATTCAGCTCGCGGGCCAGCTTTCGGTCGTATTCGTATACATAATGGAAGTGTTGAAACAACCCGACGGGTCTTATACACCCGGCCTGCTCGTGGCCGGCGGGATGTTGATCGCATGCGCACTGGTCATCACCCGGATGCCCGATCCGGCCCCGCCGCCGGCGTAATTTTCGCTTGCTCCCGATTCAATTTTAAAAACGGCTCCTCGGCGGTCAACGAGCCGTAACAGGCTTGCGCGGCGGCCTTGCACCCACCCTGGCAATCCGTCCGGCGCGCGCACGCCGCGCAGAAGGCCGGGCCGGCCTGCGTGAACGCCTGCATCCGCGCGGGCGCGATCAGGTCGGCGAACGATTCCTCGAACAGGTTGCCGAGTATCTGCGGCGTGTGATTGCACGGCCGCAGGTTGCCGACCGGGTCGAGCGCGTAATACGCGCGGTCGCCGCCGGCCGCGCAGTAGGCGAAGCTGATGTGCGGGAAGGCGCGGGTATCCACGAGGCAGGGCTGGATCGGGATCGAGCAGGAAACCGGCAGCCCGTATTCAGACGCGGCCGCATCCGCGGCCTCCAGCGCCCCGCGGAGCTGGTCGGCGGTCGGCAGCAGCATATCCAGGTTGGCCCTTCCGCGTCCGCCGGGATTGAACCGGTTGAACATCACCGCCTGCGCACCGAATGCGAAGGCCAGCCGCATCACCTCCGCCGCGTGTTCGATGTTAAGCCGGGTGGCCACAAATGCGGCGGCAAACCGGCCGCGATGCAGGCGCACGTTCGCCATCCCATCCAGGACGGCGTTCCACGCCCCCGGTACGCCGGACAGCCGGTCGTGGATCTCCCGCTGGTGGGAAAGCAGCGGCAGTTCAAAAAGGCTCACGCCGCGGTCGAGGCAATCCACCGCCATGGGTTCGCTGAGAAGCCGCCCGTTGCTGATGATCGTCACCGGCATGTTGCGCCCGCGTAGAAAATCCAGGATTGCCGGCAGGTCGCCGCGCAGGAGCGGCTCTCCGCCGGTCAGCGTCACGTGCGAACACGCCGTTTCATCGAGCGCTTTTGCCAGGAGCGCAATAATCCGGGCGGTATCCAGTTCGCCGCGCGGATATTCCGAAGGCGCGCCGTCCGCACCGTGCCAGACATTGTAGCAATGCAGGCAGGCGTGATTGCAGCGCGGAGTGATTTCAAAGATCAGGGATTGAATGCGGGGGCGGTTGGGAGTCATTTTCCCATCAAGACATCCAACAGAAACTGCGCCGCGGCTTTGACATCCGGCGAAAGCGTCAACGCCACATCTTCGAAGGACGGGATCCGTGTTCCGGAATCCCGGTATTCCTCGAGCAGCCGGTCGTACAGCGCCTGCACTTCGGCATCCGTCAGGGCATAGTACGCGAGGTCGTGTTCGAGCGCGGTTTGGGCCTTGGCAAGCGTTTCGGGCGCGATCGTGGCGCCGTCCGCGATCTCGGCCAGCACATCCGATTGCTGGAGCAGGCTGGCGGCGCCGGCCGGCGCGTAATCGATCATCATCGGCTCATAGCAGGTCATCGGCACGTTCGAGCGCCAGATGTGATACACCGCCGCGGAGAACGCCTCTTGAATCAGGTCTCCGACCGGGGCGGTAATCACCCCGTCCCCTATCAGCGCATCCAGCGCCGAGCGATGCTCGGTATTCATTTCCGTGCCGATCGGGTTGTCTTCCCATCTGTTATCACCATTATCCCGCGCGTCCGCCGTCTCCTGCGCCAACTCATCGAACCGCAGCCAGCACAGGCGCAGGCGCTTCCGGGCGGCGAACGATTGTGAGGTCGGCGTACCCGGTGTGGGCGTCGGCATCACGGCCTCATAACAGGTCACAAAGTCGGGTCCGGTGGTCCCGGTCCTCTGGCAGCGCGCCAGAAGCATCGAGCCGAGCGATATGCCGAGCAGTTGCATGAAATTGCGGCGTGGAACGGGCATGGACCCCTCCTATGGCCCTTCCCCATAATGGGGAGGGGTGGTTTCATCAGTCATCGGCCATCAGCATATCGATTAGGAATTGCGCCGCTGCCCGGACGTCCGCGGTCAGCGTCAACTCCAATTCCTCGAACGTCGGGATGCTTTCCCCCGGGACGCCGTACTCAATGACGAGTTGATCGTACAGCGTCCGGATATCTTCATCCGTCAGGGCGTAGAAAGCCAAGTCGTGTTCCAATGCGGCCCGGACTTTTGCCAGCGTATCCGGGGCGATCGTGCTTCCGGCACCGACCTGATTCAGAATTTCGGCCTGATGGACAAGATTCTCTGCGCTCTCCGGCGTGTAATCCGGGAAGGCAAGATCGTAACAGGTCATGGGGACATTCGACCGCCAGACGTTGTATACCGCCGCGGAATAGGCTTCCTGGATAAGACCGGCAATTGCAGCAGTGATGTTTCCGGCGGCTGTGAGTTCATCCAGGGCCGTGCGGTGTTCGGCGATCATCTGAATCCCGAGTTGATTTTCCCCGCCGGCTGCGGTGTTTTCGCCGTCGCGGGTATTTTGCGCCAGCTCGCCGAAGCGCAGCCAGCACAGGCGCAGGCGGTCCAGCGCGGCGAGCCGGGCCGGCGTCGGCGAGCCGGGCGTGTGTGTAGGCGGTGCGATCGTATAACAGGTGATAACCGCCGGCGTGGGGGTTGCAGTCCTCTGGCAGCGCGCCAGAAGCATCGAGCCGAGCGATATGCCGAGCAGTTGCATGAAATTGCGGCGTGGAACGGGCATTGGCAGCCTTTCATTCTCTTCCATCATATATGCAAGGAAACAACGCGTTTCGGTGAAAGACCTCCCTTTTTCTCATAGAGACGTCATCCCCGATAGAAACGTTCCAAGAAAAACGCCTTTTCCCTGGGACAGGCGCACTTGGATTTCTTCCGGGCCTCCGGCGGTACCGCCGGAAGCCCGATTCGAAAAAAGCAAGGACCGGGGTCTGCTCCGGTCCTTGCTTTGTAGATTAACCCTGCGCGCAGTACCCGCGCCTCCGGCGGCAGTCGAATTCCATTGCCGATACCGGCGGCTACTTGGAAAAGATCACGTTCAGGTCGGCCAGGTAGGTCTGGATTTCCTTGTCCAGGTTGAGATCGGCGGTGTTTCTCAGCAGGTTGGCGAACGTGTTACCGCGCGTC
Organism: Anaerolineales bacterium; assembly: GCA_034430775.1. GTDB lineage: Bacteria > Chloroflexota > Anaerolineae > Anaerolineales > RBG-16-64-43 > JAFGKK01. The sequence continues at coordinate 60,255 of DAOUDU010000173.1, forward strand.
CAAGCCTCGTTGTAGTTCGGCATGTAGCCTTCGGCGTTCGGAATGTCCGGGTAATCAAGGCCGGCGATGACCGTGTCGAGGTTCTTCACCCACGGGAACGCAACCGTTTTTTGCGCCCGCCAATCCTCCTGGGCCGAGGTCAGGGCGGGGATCGCGCCGTAAGCGGCCTGCTGATCATCGCTGCCGATGATCAGCTTCTGCACACCTTCGGTCACCAGATAGCTCATGGCGATAAACGCCGCCTCCGGATGCTTGGTTCCCTTCCAAATGCGGAAGGTATCGGCATCAATCCGGCCGCCGGGCTGACCGTTGTACGACGGGATGGCCGCCGCATCCCAGGTGCTCACATCGTCGATGCAGCATGTGAACCAGAACGGCTGAGCGACCATCCCAATCCGGTTGCTGTTGAAGGGATTGCCCCCGCTGTATTCGTTGCTGCCCTCCACGGCCGCGTTCGCCATGAACGGTTGCGTGCCCCAGATCCCGTCGTAGGTCCAGCGCCAGGATTCCACCCACACGTCCGGCGCCTGGGCGGTCCGTCCATCGTCGCCCACCATCGACCCGCCGGCCCAGAACGAACCCCAGTAATTCGGGTGGGATTCCCATTGCCAGGTGTATCCGTACTGCACGACCGCGTTTTTATTAAAGCCGGATTCGGTCGAATTCTTTCCGGAGGTGTCGATCGTCAGCAGCCGGGCTACGGCCCGCAGTGTGTCCCAAGTCCATTCGACCTCGGAACCGTCCGGCATAACATAGGTCTCGTCGTATCCGGCGGGCGGATAATTCAACCCGGCTTCATCAAACAGCGTTGTATTATAGAACACCACGGAAGGATAAACCGCAAAGGGCAGCCCCACAAACCCTTCGGAGGTTTCGTACATATCGACCAGGGCGGGATTGAAGATCGAGGTGTCAAATCCGGTGCACGCAATGTACGGGGAGATATCCATCCATTGGCCGTAAAAAGCGTTCGATCCTCCCCACCCGACCGGTCCGATGATGTCGGGTCCGTTACCGGAGGCGATCTGCGTGGAGAGAACGTCTTTGGCGGAATCGTAGGGTAAGATCTCCATAACCAGTTTGATCTTGTCTTGAGAACGGTTGAAGTCACTCACCACTTCCTGCTCGGCCCGAACCTGGACCGGATCGGTGCCTGTGCCCATGCCAATGAACCAGCGGACTTCCACCGTCCCTTCCTCCTGCCTTCCGCAGGAATTTTCGGGGGTGGGTGTGTCGGAAACCTCTCCGCCCTCCTCCGGGGTAGGGGTGTCGGCCGGACTTTGCTCCTCACCAGTATTGACCG
>DAOUDU010000174.1:0-3540 GCA_034430775.1 Anaerolineales bacterium
AGGAGGAGATGGCCCCTCCCACAACCTCGTTCTCGAATTCGAAATTGCCGTCCGGAAGCGGTTCGACCCGCAGGTGCACTTCGCCAAACTGGCCGGACCCGCCGGTCTGCTTCTTATGGCGGTACATCGCGCTGTTGGACTTGGTGATCGTCTCGCGGTACGGAACCCGCGGCAGTTCGATGTGCAAGCCGACCTGGAACTTCGTCTCCGCGCGCCGGATCGCCACATCGATGTGCTGGTCGCCCATGCCCTGCAGGATGGTCTGGAGCGTGCTGGGATCGTTGTGCCAGGAAAGCGTCATGTCTTCTTCGCACAGCCGGGTGAGGGTGGGCGAAATTTTGGCCGCGTCGGCCTGCGTTTTGGGGGTCACCGCCACCGAATACAGCGCGGTCGGGTACACCGGCGCGCGCAGGGTAAGCGGGTGGGTCTTGTCGCACAACGTGTCGCCGGTGACCGTGACGGAGAGCTTGGGCACGATCCCGATATCCCCGGCGTGGACGTTTTTAACCGGGAGGGTTTCCTTCCCGCGCGGGATCGAAATCGTTCCCAGCCGCTCCTCCGCCGATTTCTTCGAATTCCAAATGCGCGTATCCGAAACCATCGTCCCGGAATATACGCGGAAATAGGTTTGCTTGCCGACGAACGGGTCGGCGGTGGTTTTCCAAATGTACACCGCCAGCGGGCCGGCATCCGAGCAGGCCAGTTCCTCCGGACCGTCCTTCCCCTCCGCGGTCGTCTTGGGGGTTTCGGCCGGCGAGGGGATGAGTTTGGTCGCGCAGTAGAGCAGCGGCTCGATCCCGATCTCGGCCGATCCGGCGCAGGCGAAGACCGGCATGCAGACGCTGTTCCACACCGCCTTGCGCAGACCGCGGATCATTTCCTCCTGGGTCAGTTCGGTTCCGCCCAGATATTTTTCCAGCAGTTCATCCTCGCCCTCCGCGGCGGATTCCATCAGCGTAATCCGCGCTTTTTCGGCGGCCGCTTTCATGTCGGCCGGAATTTCGGCGGCCTCCTCGCCGGAACCCATCCGGGCTTTCATCGCCATCAGGTCGATCACTCCCTTGAAGCCCTGACCCTGTCCGATCGGCAGCTGTACGGGAACCAGCTTCGCGCCCGGGAGCGATTTGGCGTTCTCCATGGCCCGCTCGAAATTGGCGTTCTCGCGGTCCATCTTGTCGATCACCACGAACCGCGGCAGTTTAAATTCCTCGCAATACTGCCAGGTCAGCTCGGTGCCGACCTCAACCCCGGCCACCGAATCCATGAGCACTATCGCGCCGTCCGCCACCCGCAGGGCGGAGATGACCTCGCCGACGAAATCCGGGAAGCCGGGTGTGTCGAGCAGGTTGATTTTGCAATCCTGGAATTCGACGGGGATGACCGAGGTGGAAAGGGAGATTTTGCGGCGTATTTCTTCTTCTTCGAAGTCCGACAGCGTCGTGCCGTCGGCGATCTTACCCAGACGGGTGGACGCCCCGGTGAAGTGCAGGAAGGCTTCGACCAGGGTGGTCTTGCCCGCGCTGCCGTGCCCGATCAGCGCCACGTTGCGGATGGCATCGGTACCGTATTCCTTCATGCGTTCTTGTCAACCTCCAGGGACGGGGAGCCGATCGCTTCCCGCGGGGTGTGTGGACTTCTTAAAGGAAGAAGGCAAATTTCCGAAGGCGGACGGTATTGTAAAGGACGCGGGTGCGGTTGTCAAAGAGGAGCATGCAGACCGGCGCGGTCGTAGGGGCGATCCGCCGGATCGCCCTTACAACCGCGCCGGTCCTTCTATGGGGAAAGCGAATACAGCGTGTACACCTCCCCGAACTGTTCCACCACCGGGAGCCGCCCGCGCAGGCGGTCCAGCGACTCCCAATCCGCTTCCGGATACTCGCTGCGGGCGGCGCGTTCGTAGTCGGCGCCCGCGCTGTACAGAAGGATGTGGGTCCAGCCCTCCTCGCGCCATCGGGCCAGGGTTTCCTCCGCCGTCATCCCGCCCCGCATCGCCAGGTACCAGCGGTCGAGCGTGGCATCCTCCGAGCAGACCTGCCCGCAATAAAACCCGCGCGGCTCCCACAACATCAGCACCCGCGCGCCGTCCGGAAGCGCTTGCGCGGAATCCGCCGCCCGCGCATACCAGCCCACGTTCCGTTCAACATATTCGGTGCGCGTCAGGGAGCCGGAAAGATAAGCGGGGATTCCGGAGGCGATCCAGGATTGGCCGAACCCCGCCAGCTGGACCGCGAAGACAAGTGCGCCCAGGACGGCCGCCGCCGCGCCGAGGCGGAAAAACGGCAGCCGGATTTGCCACAAACCTTCGAAACCATAGGCTGAAAACAGGGCGATCCCGGGGAACAGCGGGAGATACACCCGCGGTTGAACCAGCAGCTCGGATAAAAACCCCCCTGCACCGCAAGCCGCCCAGAAAAGGATCGCGCTCAATCCGCACAGCTTTAACAGGAACCGCCCGCCGGGCGGCTCCCCGCCGCGGCGAACGAGCGCCCCCGGTAAAAAAGCGATCAGCAGCGGTCCGATCGTCGTAGCGAAGGGTATCGCGCTGCTGGCGCCGACCGTCGATTGCAGAAAAGGCATCACGGCCGCCATTCCCCACGCGCCCGCAAGCGGGCGGCCGGCAAAGATATCCATTCGAAAGGCGGCAAGCGGCCCGGAATCGAGGATCGGCGGCAGCGGATTTCCCCAGAACGCCAGGCCGCGCAGGATCCACGGCGCAAAGGAGAGCAAACAACCGCCCGCAAGAAGCGCGGTTTCCTTTAAAGACCGCTTCCAATCCCGCCGCGAAAGCACCGCCAGGACCAGCACGCCAAGGATGATGCCGGCCGTGTATTTGGTTCCGGCGGCGAATCCGGCGAACACCCCGGCCATCAGGACCCACTTGGCGCCGGCCTCCTTCCGTGAAAGTGCGGACAGCGCGGCCGCGCCGAACAGCGCGGAGAGCCAATCCGCATACGCCCATCCCATCGACCGGGCCAGCGTGTCGCCGGATAAGAGCAGCGCGGCGGGAAGCAGGGAGTGCCGGAGGCCCATCCGGCGCGCGATGCCCGTCAGACCCAGGAGCGCCAGGCACGCCGCTCCCCATCCCAGAACGGCCGCCGTCTCGGCCCGTCCGGTCAGCGCCATCGCCGCGGCATAGAGCATCTCCGCCGACTGCGGCATTTCACGGAAGAGCGAATCCCCGGTGAACGAAAGCGCGTGTGCCGCGAGGACTTGTTGCGGAATGCGGAGATGATAGACGAGCGCATCCCAGGCGACGGGCGGCGCGAGCGCGACGCCGAGGGAAAGCAGGAGCGATCCGGCGGAAAAGCCGGCCAGGAGGATCGGGAACGCGCCGCGCGCGACCGTCAGACGGGGAGGATGCTTGAAAAAATCCGCAACCCGGCGCGCCATCGGAATCGAGGCCGGGAGCGTCAACCCGGCGCATATCACCAGGACCGCGGCGCGGGTCATTAATCCGGCCCAGGCGGCCGCGAGGAACAGCAGCGCCAGCATGCCCAATCCGAGCGCCCCGGACAGCGCGATCCGTTCCAGTGCGGTTAA
>DAOUDU010000175.1:0-2559 GCA_034430775.1 Anaerolineales bacterium
ATCGTCCACCCGCGCCGTCAATAGAAGGACGGGGATGGCGGCCAAATGCTTGTCTTCGCGAAGCCAGCGCGTGATGGCCAGACCGTCCGGACCGGGCAATACGATATCCAGGACGATGAGATCCGGCCGCTCGCGCTGGATGGTATGCATTGCCGAATCGCCGTCGCGGGCGGTTAAGACCACAAACCCCGCTGCTTCGAGATAAGAGCGTATCAGACGGATAATCTGGGCGTCGTCATCCACGACAAGAATTCGCTTGGCCATTACGAAGTATTATAGACCAGCCGCCGCCGCCGCCGGAAACCGTCGACGGCTGCGCAGGCAGGAAAGAGCTGCGGATCGGGCGATTGTTTCTCCGCCCGACCCGCAGCTTCCATAACGGGTGCTGTCACCGCCGGTCATGCGATGCGATCCCGGCGTTTGATCAGGATCCGGTGCCGTCGCAGACGCCGTCACCGATCCCGTTGCCGTTCTCGCCGGGCAGGAAGGGGGTATTGAGCTGCTCGGTGATATGAATGCGCATATTCTCCAGCATCACATCCACCTGGGCCTGCGTCAACCGGCCCTCGGAAACGGCTTCCTGTAATTCAACGGCGCGCAGGGCGATAAAGGCATCCACGATTTTCGCGGGATCCACGCCCTTCTCCTCAGACACCGCGGCGATGGTTTTTCCGGTCCTAAGTTCGGCCGCCAGGTCCGCCCGGGTCATTCCCAGGGTTGTCGCGGCGACGGCCACCAGCGAGGAATCCGGCCCGCCGATACCCCCGCCTCCGGCCCCATTGCCGCCGTTTCCCGGCCCCCGTCCGGCATCCAACGGCTGCGCATACGCGGTCGTGCCAACAGCCAGCGTACCGGCTAATGCCACTACCAGCGCGATCGATCCGATCTTCATCCATCTGTTCATTTTGACCTCCTGGGTCCTCAATCTCAGCGGAATGCATGGTTCCGCAGGTATAAAGAAAGCTTACCGGAGGCCTATGGAGTTGGGATGGAGATGGGATGAAGAATAATTATGAGAAATCGGCGTTCTCCTGGAATCATTCATTACCCGTTTATTGGTAGAGCTGCTTGAGGCACAGTGAAAACCTTCAAAACCGGATGCAACGGTCGGCATAACCCCCCGCCGCCGCTGTAATGCTTAGTGTGGATTTTCTCTCCTCCCGAAAAATAAAAAAACGCCCCGGCGGTTGCCCGCCGGGGCGTTTTTGGTTGACAGGGTGTGATTACTGAACGACAGTAACGTTGGAAGCCTGCAAACCCTTGGGGCCTTTTTCAACGGAGAATTCGACCTTCTGGCCTTCTTCAAGGTTCCGGTAACCCTCGCCTTGAATAGCGGAGAAGTGAACGAACACATCCTCGCCGCCTTCCCGGGAAATGAAACCGTAGCCTTTCCCGCCGTTGAACCACTTGACCGTGCCGGTGATACGCTCAGACATTGTATTTGCCTCCTTTTGGCAAAGAGAACTGTGTTAGGACGACAATCTGCTCCATCGGAAAGACTAGAACAAAAAGTGGCTCACGGATGTACCGTGAGCCACTGTCGTTACTGCTTCCAACGTGAACCAACTGGTATCCTACGAAGGCTAAGGATAGCATGATCCGGCGGGTCTGTCAAGGGGTTTCCGGAACACCATAATGCCGGCACCGATGGTCTGTGCCGGGGTAGGCTTCACAGATTCTGCTATTTTTGGTTCTCCGCGAGCCAGCGCTCGGCGGAGATCGCCGCCGCGACGCCCATCCCGGCGGAGGTGGCCACTTGCCGGAAGGTCGGGTCCGCCGCTTCGCCGGCCGCGAATACGCCGGGAACGCTTGTCCGCATCCGGTCGTCGACGCGCAGGTATCCCTTCTCATCCATATCCAGAAGGCCGCGGAAAAGCGACGTATTCGGAATATGGCCGACGAAAATGAAGACCCCGTCCACCGGGAGCACGTCGGCCTTTCCACTCGCAACATTCCGCACCGCCACGCTTTTTACGCTGTCCGGACCGCGGATTTCTTCCACAACCGTCTCCAGGAGGAACCGGATCTTCGGATTCTGTTCCGCCCGATCCTGCAGGATTCTTCCGGCGCGCAGTTCGTTCCGGCGGTGGACGATCGTAACCTGCGAGGCGAAGCGCGTCAGGAAGAGGCCTTCTTCGAGCGCGCTGTCTCCGCCGCCGACCACCATGACCTGCTTGCCGCGGAAGAAGGCCCCGTCGCAGGTGGCGCAGTAGGAGACTCCCCGGCCGCGGAATTCATCCTCGCCGGGAATTTGGAGAAGCCTCGGACTCGCCCCGGTCGCCACGATCAGTGCCCGGGCCTGGAATTCACCCGAATCAGACGTAACGCGGAAGGGGGTTGACTTTAAATCAACGGCCGTCGCGGAGGAAAAATCCACCGCCGCGCCGAATCGCTCCGCCTGTTTTTGAAACAACGAATACAAGTCCGCGCCCTGAACCCCATCCGGGAAGCCGGGGTAATTTTCGATTGTAAACGTCAAGGAAACCTGCCCGCCCGGTTCCGGGCCGGCCAGCACCAGCGGGTGACGCTCGGCGCGTGCCGCGTAAACCGCCGCCGCCA
>DAOUDU010000176.1:0-17922 GCA_034430775.1 Anaerolineales bacterium
CCTAAAAAACCGGCACCGCCCGTCACCAGTACCGTATCACCCATTCGATTTTTCTCCAACGGCGTGGATCACGCCCCCCACCAATTCGTGCAATAGTGCTCGGATAGAGTGCAGAATGATCCCCGTAAAAAGTGAGAACATTCCGATGATGGAAAGCATGACACTGATCAGAGCGTACCCGACCGCCAGCGTGTGGGACCGGGAATAGATTTCCACAACCAATGCACCCCACAACAAGCCTACTAAAAGTACGAAGGCTCCCGGGACACCAAAAAACAATAGCGGGCGGTGCTGGCCGATTAAGCGCAGGATTCCGTTGAGTACCGACACCCCGTGCCCGATAACGGGTCTTTTCGGTTGATCCGTATACCGGATGACGATCGGGACCTCGACCAGTTTGAGATCTTTCCGGGTCGCGAGGAACTGCATCTCCGATTCCACGGAGAAATCATTTGATTCGAAGTTGATTTGCTGCAGAGCTTTACTGGAGAACGCCCGGAATCCGCTTTGTGAATCTGTGACGTGGGTCCCAGTCAGCCAGTTCGTGAAAGAGTTGAAAAAACGGTGGCCGAGGATCCGGGCAAATGGCACCCTGCTGGTCTGTTCCAAGTAACGGGATCCCACGACGATGTCCGCCCTTTCCTCCTGGATCGGAGCCAATACCATCGGGATCTCTTCCGGCCGGTGCTGACCGTCGGCGTCAAGCATAACCACGGTATGCGCCCCTAATTCGCGCGCCTTTTGGAAACCATAATTCAGCGCCGCCCCCTTGCCACGGTTGCGTTCGATTGGAACTACAACCGCTCCGGCGGCTTGCGCAATTTCAGCAGTTAAGTCGGTAGATCCGTCGTCCACGACCATCACTGTATCGACATATTTCTTTGCCTTTAGCACGACGCTGCCGATAAACCGCTCTTCGTTGTAGGCTGGGATGATCGCAATCAGCATTTGGTGAAAAGCCTTTCTCCGGGATATATCCCCACCTCTATTATCCTATTTCGACACCTGCGGAGCAAGGGGGGACGGCGACTGCCCTTCCTCCGCAATCTTCCGATAAGATAGCCGGGATTGACATCCCGCCGAAGAACACGGTACCCTTCGCAATCGGCAAAGACCCTGGTTCCTGTAAAGGTATCTTTTGATGTTATCCAAATGGATTTACTACTTCCGATCCATCCCCACCCTCCTGGCGGGTGTCCGCAGCTGGGGAAGCGCTGTGCACCTGCTGGCCGGCCGTTCATCCATCCCGGTGACGGTGAGGCTCCGCAACGGCTGCACCTTCCGGATCCGCAGCTTCATGGATTTGTGGATCATCAAGGAAACCTGCCTCGACCGAGATTACGAAAAGGCTCTGCCTCCGGGCGGTGAGGATTGGACGATCATCGATATCGGCGCCGGGCTGGGGGATTTTTCCTTGTGCGCCGCCTGGCAGCATCCGAACCGAAAAATCGCCGCTTTCGAACCCTTCTGTGAATCTTTCAACCTGTTGCAGGAAAATCTGCGACTCAACAACATCCGAAACGTACAGGCGTTCCCATTTGCGGTGGGCGCGCGCTCCGGCCCGATGCAGCTTCAAACCGCAACCGGCGTCGCCGTTCAACACAGCACAGCTTCGGCCGGGGCCGTCACCCCCACGGCGTTACTCCCAGTCGAGGGTGTGACCTTGGAAGAAGCGCTTCAAAAAGCCGGCTTCGCACACTGCAACCTCCTGAAGGTGGATTGCGAAGGCGGGGAATATGATATTTTCTTCCAAACGCCGGAAGCAACCCTTCGAAAGATCGACCGCATTTCCATGGAATATCACGACGGCTGCACGCCCCACTCGCATACCGAACTGGCGGACTTCCTGCGCGGGCATGGGTTCTCCGTCACCTTGCGGAACAATCCCGTTCACCGGCACATCGGTTTCCTGACCGCCGTGCGGGATTCCTGAGGGCGATCCGCGATGCCCGCCCGCCCTTCCCTGTTCCAGGCCGTCGTGTTCGACATGGATGGAGTCCTGATCGATTCCGAGCCATTCTGGCGTGAATCGGAGATCGAGGTGTTCGGCCGTCACGGCCTGCGGCTTACCGAGGCGGATTGCATCCTGACCACAGGAATGCGGATCGGGGAGGTGACCCGTTATTGGTTCGAGCGCCGCCCATGGACCGGTCCGGAGCCTGAAATCCTCGCCCGGGAAATCCTGCGCGGCGTGATCCGCCGGGTTCACGAGCGGGGAGCCGCCATGCCGGGTTTGCCGCATGCTCTCCGTCTTTTTCAAGCGCACGGTCTGCGCCTGGCGCTGGCGTCGTCTTCGGCGCTTTCGCTCATCGACGCGGTGATCGACCGCTTGGAGCTGCGGCCGCATTTCGAGGTTATCTGCTCGGCGGAAAACGAACCCCGCGGCAAACCGCATCCGGATGTGTATCTTTCCGCCGCGGCGCGGCTCGGCCTTTCACCACACAACTGCCTTGCGATCGAAGATTCGATCGCCGGTGTGCAGGCCGCCAAAGCCGCCGGTATGAAGTGCATCGCCATCCCCCTCCCCGAGCTGCGGAAGGACCCGCGCTACCGCGCCGCGGATATGGTGATTGATTCGCTCTCTCAGATCAATCATCGGATTGTAGATGGTTTAATCATTGGGTAATATATTCGTGACGGAAAAGCGGCTTGTTTATGGGATGAGGTATTGAATTCGATCCCAAAGCACGGGGGGCCGAAGCCACGCGCTGATGAACAAAGCCCTGCTGCCGCAGGGCTAAGAAAACCACAAATCGATTGTTTATTTTCCGGCCTCATGGCCTATCATCAACAACCGGTTTTTCGATGGTCTATGGTCCATCGTCTATGGTCGGGCTTTCAATGGTCGATCGTCAGATCTCTTTCTCGTACATGCGGTGCATTTTGTAAAAATCGATCCCCAAATCTCTCAGCTCCCGCTGCATTTTATCGTTTTCCACCCCCACCTGGACGATGTCGGCGTGTTCGAATTTTCCCGCGCGAAGGCTTTTCGCCATCTCGTCGAAGAGGATCGCCGTCCCGCCCAACCCCCGGTACTTCTCGACGATCCCCGCGCCGTTCAGGTTCACCCATCGGGTGCGCCGGAGTTCGAGCAGCAGATCGATCCACCCAAAGGGGAACAGCCGCCCGCGGGTGCGCTGCAGCGCGGCGGAGATGTCCGGGTAGGCGAATACGAATCCCACCAGTTCGTCGCCCTTGGCGATCAGCTTAATCAGCCGCGGATCGGCAAACCACAGGATCTGATCCGCCATCGCCCGCGCCTCGTCGTCGGTCAGGGGGGTGTTGCCGGTGGTTCCGGCCAGTGAATCGTTGTACAGCTTCTGCAGCCGCGGGACTACCTTTGCCAGGTCGCGCCGCGAACGGAATGTCAGAATCCGCAAACCGCGCCTTCGCCGGACCATCTCCGCCACCCGGTGGATATGTTCCGGCAACCGGGCCTTCCATCCAAAATATCCGGAAACGACGTCCGTCGTACCGCGAAAACCGTTTTCTTCCACCAACCGTTGATAATACGCATGGTTATACGGGATTCCCAGCGCCGGGCGGTGTTCGAACCCGCGCACCAGCATTCCCATTCCATCCAGTGCGGTAAACCCTTTGGGTCCCCACAGCCGGTTTAATCCGCGCGAACGGGCCCACTCGGTCGCCGTATCGAAAAGCATTTTCGCCGCGGTCGAATTGTCATCGCATTCAAACAGGTAGAAAAACGCCGTGGCTTCCCGGTTGTATTCGTTGTAATGGCGGTTATCGAGGACGGCGAGCCTTCCGACGGCATGCCGGGTATCGCCATAGACCAAAATGAACGCCGCATCGGAATGGCGGTAGAACGGATGCCGCGTCCGGTCTAACATGGCTTTGGCATCGGATGCCAGCGGCGGCACCCACTGTGGGCAGCCCCGGTAAATGGTAAAAGGCAGGTCGAGGAATTCCCCGACCTGCCTTTTATCTTCCTGATCCACCCGGACAATTTTCACTTCTTCGATGGTACCGGTTTTTCGTTCATCTGATTCATCAGTTCCTGTTCCGCTGCGGCGGCCACTTCCCCTTCCTCCGGTGATTGGGTAAACCGCTTGGTCATATCATCGGCGAACTTCTCGAACTCGCGCGCATCCGATGCGCCCATCCCCACACCGGCTTTTTCGGCCAGGAGCAGCGCCAACAGCTGCCCGAGCACGCTCGAGCCGGCGATATCGGATTTCTCTTTCCCCTCCCCGCCGCCCATCACCAGCAGGCGCTGCGGGACAAGCGGTTGGGCGCTCTTGGAGAACTGGTCGGAGACCAGGTTCAGGGCAAACAGCCGCGGATCGCCGTAGGCGCGGATCTTCTGCAGGAAGACCGCCGCCTCGGCCAGGCCGACCTGCGCCACACGGGCCGCCTCGCCCTTGCCCATCAGGTCCTTGGCGCGCGATTCACCGAACGCCCGCGCGACATCGCGCTTGGCCAGCCGCTGGGCTTCCGCCAGCTGGGCCTCGCCGCGGTTGGCGCTGATCTCGATCTCGATGTGCGTCTGGGTAAGCTCGGTCTGCTTGGCGGCCGCAGCCTGCGCGTTGTTCAGCTCTTTGAGCTGGACCGCGGCTTCTTCCTGTTGCTGGAAGGTCGCTTTTTGCTCGATCGCGAAGCGGCGCATCCGAAGCTGGTCAAACAGCCGTTCGATCGGATCCTGCGCGGCCTGCTCCGCCTTGAATTTGCTTTCCGGCCGGCCGATCATCACGGCGATGCAGTTGATGTCGTATTCGGCGAAGCGCCGTCCAAGTTCCACGGTCGCCCGGGCCTGGATCTCCTCGCGCTTAAGCAGCAGGTCCAGCATAGTCGAGGATTGCGCCACGTCGCGGAAATACGCCGAGAGGATTGGGTCAAGCGTCTGGCTGATCAGCCGCCGTACGTCGCCGAAGCGTTGGATCACCGACGGCGCCTTTTCATAGTCGATGTGCAGCACAAGCGAAAGCGGCAAGACCGGTTCGTATCCGTCGGCCGTAATCAGCTCGATCGAGGTCAGATCCTTGTCGTACTGGTGCGCCTCGGTGATTCCGGTGATCCAGCGCAGCACGAAGTTCACCGTTGGCACCAGCTCGACCTGCAGCGCGTACAGGTTGAGCGGATATTTCCCCGGCGGCAGCGCGCGCTTCCAGACACCGCGCTGCCCGTGCTCCACCTGTTCGCCGTAGCGGAAGCCCGTTCCGGTCACATCTTCCCCCCGTTCGCCGTAATAGCCGACCACCACGCCCACATACCCGATCGGGATCATCGTCTTGGGTTTGATCTCCGCCGTGGCGAACCAGCGGTTGATGAAGAAGGTGCCGTCGGTCAGGACCTGGAGCTGCTTGCCCCGTCGACCGCCGAGGCGCAGGAAAGCCTCCGGATCCTGGAAATATTGATGGTCCTCGGCATCACCATTCACTTCCGGCGCGATGATCTCGCCGGATTCGATCGGCGCGCCGTCGTGGACGGTTACAATTCCGATCGTATCGGTCGGGTCGAGGATCACTTCGACTCCGCTGGCGAGCTGGTCGGTCCTCCCGACGAAGCTGTCGCCGCCATGGCCGATCACCACCGGACTAAACCCGTTCACTTCCATCAATTGGGCCAGCCAATCCCCGTATTTCTTCCCGTCGCGCTCATGGATCGGGCCGGAATACACGCCGTCTTCCGTGATGACGACAAATAAGGCGAGGTTGAGCGCGTAGAGTCCTTCACGCAGGATCGCGCGCTGACGGCCGCGCTGGCCGCCGTTGGCAAGGAAGCCGCGCGCATCCTGGAAGGTGTTGCAATCCACCACGCTGCCCAGGGTTTGCGTGGAAGGAAGCGGCGACCCGTCGCGTGCATACACATAGCCAATCTTGCTTTCGGCGATCACCACCAGCGGTTCGATGTGAACCTTGAACTGCCACGGGAAAAAGCCGAAGTGCAGTCCGCCGCGGAGAATATCAGCCTGAAAACCCGCTTCATTTTTCAAGGCGATAATCCGCCCTTCTTTCAGGGACCCCCGCAGGGACCAGTACTGCTCCACGATCCCCACCCGGTTGTTAGGGATGTAACGTACCCCGAGCAGCCAGGGTGTCAGGAACAAAAGCGCAATTAATCCGCCGCAAATGAGGAGGACAAGCGTGACGTCCATGGAAAACTCCTTTCCAAATAGGATATACGCGCGGACGCATCTACGGTTGAAGCCCAGCCGCGCAGGTTGGGGAGGCGTTCAAAGGCTTGGAATAGCGCAGGATGAACCGGAGTTTTCCCCGATACGGATTCTAAACGCCGCAGGAGAATTCCCCCTATTCTTGGAAAGGAAGAACGAGGTATGAAAAACCGCGAGGACTTCATGATATTACCCCCTGGTTGGTAAAACGAGTGGGCGCAAAGGGACTCGAACCCCCGACCTCTTCAATGTGAGTGAAGCGCTCTAACCGACTGAGCTATGCGCCCGAAAGTGTAATTATAACAAATCCCGAAGGACCGCCGGCGTTGCAGCCGGTTTTTAGAAAAAGGATAAGCGCGGCCATAAGGCTAGGAGTCGCGCCCCCAGCCATGGGCCCACGTAATAGGTGGAAAGGGCCACGGCAAAGGAAATTTCGAACGGCTTGTGCAGCGGTTCATATGCGGCGACACGGGTCCGCGCCCGGCGGGCGATCCGCACGATCGCCGGTATCAACAAGCAGATTAAGAGTGCCAAGGTTATCATCAAAACCCAGAAGGGGACGATCATGATCCCAATCAGCGCGATGATCGCGGAAAGTATGCCAACCCCGAGAAGAATGTACATCAGAACCGTGGTCGGCCGGTACCCCACCAAAAGCGCCGTATGGCTCAGCCCGGCTTCCCGGTCTTTGTGGAAATCCCGGAGTTCGTTGAAGAGTTCGCCGTACATGGAGATCGAGACCGTCATACAGAAGGGGAAGGGCCACCACCAGTACGCACCCGGTGAATAAGTATAAAGGGCGGCGAGGAACTGGCACCCGGCTAGCATCATCCCGTGGGAAAGAAAATCCACAATGGGAAAATTCTTTAACCGGATTCGCTTCCAGGAATACAGGTATCCCAGCAGCAACCCGGTCCATCCCCAGACGGCAGGCCCGACTCCCAGCAAGAGGAAAAGGAACCCCGAGATCAGCGCCACCACGATGGAAACCCACCATCCGCTGCGGTGCGAGAGCATTCCGGAAGCGATCGGATTTCGCACCGCCTTTTTCGGGCACAGCGCATCGTCCGGCGCATCTTCCACATCATTGATCATGAATATGAACGCCACCGCCAGCCAGTTGGCAATCAGCACCGTGATCATGCGGATGCCGAACACTCCTCCGGAGGAGGCTACGCCGAGCAGCGTGGTGATTAATACGAACCAGAGGAATTCGCGGTACCGGCTAAGTTGTATCGTGCCGTCGATTCGTCTCTTAATAATCATCTTTTCCCTGTAGGAACAGTCGAAACCCCGGACCCGGGTATTTTAAATGATAAGCGTTTATCCGGATAGACCGAATATCCGGCATTTTTCGGCGGAAAAAGGGGTCTTTTCGTCCACCAAGCCGAAATTCTTACGCCATCAGACTGTCAAAATATTCCACACTCACGGCCGGTGCGGTCCGGAAGCTAATCCCCAATTGCCGGGTCAGCTCGATCGAGGCCTTCATGGCCTTGGCGTTGTCCGGGAAATCGGCGATGAGCACAAGATCCACCTCGCCCAGCAGCGCATATCCGGATTTCAACTCGCCGCCGTGCTTCTTGATCACGGCCGCAGCTCCGGCCGTGCGCCTGGCACTGATCTTCTTCAATGCGTCCTGCGTGTAATGGCCGAACAGAATATAGGTGCCCATGTTTTTTCCTTTCCGCTTGGGAGGTTGATGAACATTGTACATGAGATCGGGGAAAGCTGTGTGACACCAGATAAAAGGATTTTACAGGATTATAAAAAGCTTTATCCTGTGAAATCCTGTGCATCCTATTGTTTATATTTCCCCCTTGACGGCCAAACTACATTTTCCGGAAAGTGTCGCGCAGCGCCGGGTATAATCCCCGGTAAATTTCATGCCCCTTGCGGTATATCTCCGCCTGCGCCGGGTCGGGCTGGGTCGTGCCGGTGATCTTGACTGTCTGGGCGCATGCGGCAGGCACGTCCGGCCATTCGCCCGCACCCACCCCGGCCAGCAGCGCCGCGCCGAACGCGGCCCCCTCGGTCGTGTTGACTGTCACGAGTTCCGTTTCCAGGACCGACGCCAGGATCTGCCGCCAGAGAGCACTCTTTACCCCTCCGCCGGATGCGCGCACCTGGCGGATCACCCCCGCCCCCGAATCACGAATCAATAGATAGCTGTCCTTCAGCCCGTATGCCACACCCTCCAGTACCGAGCGGGTGAGGTGCCCGCGGCCGTGACGCAGTGTCAGCCCGATCCAGGCTCCGCGCGCAAGCGGGTCCGGATGCGGCGTACGTTCCCCGGAAAGGTATGGCAGGAATTGCAGGCCCTCG
This sequence comes from Anaerolineales bacterium, assembly GCA_034430775.1. Lineage (GTDB taxonomy): Bacteria > Chloroflexota > Anaerolineae > Anaerolineales > RBG-16-64-43 > JAFGKK01. The sequence goes on from DAOUDU010000176.1 coordinate 8,459, forward strand.
CTGCCTGCAGGAACGGGTATGGCCTCCTTTAGCAGATCGTCGTATTCGGTCCCCGGAACCATCGTATTCCGGTACCACTGCAGGCTCCCTGCTGCGCTGAGCATTACGCCCATAAAGTGCCACATCCCGGGCACGGCGTGGCAGAACGCATGCAACCGCCCTTCCGGCTCGATCGAAGCCGTCGGCGTAGTCGCAAAAACCACACCCGAAGTTCCGAGGGTCAGCGCGATGATCCCGGTCTCGACCGCTCCAACCCCTACCGCTTGCGCCGCCTGATCGCCGCCCCCGGCACAAACGGGGGTGCCGGCCTTCAGGCCGGTTGCGGCCGCCGCTTCGGGTGTAATGTTGCCGGTGGTATCCGGCCCCTCGAACGTGGGCGGCATCCACTCCGCGGGAATGCCAAGCGCGGAAAGCACCTCCGCGGACCAGTTGCGGCTTTTTAAATCGAACAGCACCGTCCCGGATCCGTCGGCTTTGTCCATCGCATACCCGCCGGTCAGCCGGTAGCGGAGGTAATCCTTGGGAAGAAGTACGTGGCGCGCCTTTTTAAATACAACCGGCTCGTTCTCTTTGACCCATAGAATCTTTGGCGCCGTGAATCCCGTCAACGCGTCGTTTCCGGTGATCCGGATGAATTTTTCCTTCCCGATCTTGGCGCGGATCTCATCGCATTGCGCGCCGGTGCGCTGGTCGTTCCACAGGATGGCGGGGCGCAGGACTTTCCCCTCCGCGTCCATGAGCACCAACCCGTGCATCTGTCCGGTCAGCCCGACCCCGGCAACCTGATCGCCCGGCACGCCCGTTTCCTTCAGCACTTTGCGGATGCTTTCCGCGGACGCGCCCCACCATTCCTCCGGATTCTGTTCCGACCAAAGCGGCTTTGGCGTTTGCAGCGTATGCGCCGTGACCGCCGTTCCCGTAACTGTTCCCTGCCCGTCGATCAACAGGGCTTTACTGCCGGTCGTGGATACGTCGAGTCCGAGAAAATATCGCTTTGCCATTTTGGATTCCTCCCGATGCAATTGCTGCCGGCACAAATTGCCGTTTAATTTCTTGTACACCGAAACACCGAAAAGAGACCGAATACACTGAATGCCTTAGATATATTTTTCGATTTTCGGTGAAATCGTTTCTTCTCCGTTTTTCGGCGAACAAGTCCTGTCGTAGGATCCGGGCTCGCCTTCTATTCTATTGCCGCCGGGCAGACCGTCACACGCTTGCCGACCTTCGATTTTCGGGGTCCGATGATTTCAAACTGTCCCGTCAGCCGGATATCTTCCGAGGAACTGCCCAGCATGATCTGAACCGCCCCGGCCTCGGTCACCAATTCCATATTTTCATCATAAAAGGCGAGCATGTCCACCGGCATCCGGAAAACGATCTTCCGTGATTCGCCGGGTTTCATTCCGATGCGTAAGAACCCTTTCAACTCTTTCACCGGCCGCGGGATCGAGGCGACCGGATCACGAACGTACAATTGCACCACTTCATCCCCTGCCGCTTCTCCGGTGTTCGTCACCGTCAGCCGGATCTCGATCACGCCGCCGGCCGGTGCTTCCGCGGGCGCGAGGGAAAGGGCGGAGTAGGCAAACGACGTGTAGCTCAGGCCGTGCCCAAACGGGTACAGCGGTCCGGCCGGACACTCCACATAATCGACATACCAGTTGGAGCGGCCGCCCGAGGGCTTATGGTTGTATTGGATTGGAATCTGTCCGACAGAGCGCGGAACGGATATGGGCAGCTTTCCGCCCGGATTAACGGCGCCGAACAGCGCATCGGCCACAGCCGCCGCGCCTTCTTCTCCGGGAAGCCAGGCTTCGAGGATCGCTTGTGCGTTTTCAGCCAGCCACGGGATCGATACCGGCCGCCCGTTGATCAGCACGACCGCCGTGGGTTTCCCGGCGGCGGCAACCGCCTCGGCCAGTTCCTCCTGTACTCCGGGAAGCCCGAGTTCCGCGCGGTCGCGCGTCTCACCCGAGGTGCAATCCAGCGTGAACCCGGATTTATCGCCCAGGACGAGGATGACTGCATCCGCCTGCGCGGCGGCTGCCGCGGCTGCCGCGAATCCGGACCGGTCATCGCCCGAGATCGAACAACCGGCCGCATGCAGCACCTGCGTTTCCCGTCCCGCCCGGGCACGGATCCCTTCCAGGATCGAGGGGATCTTTACCGAATGCTCTCGGATGTAGTCCCAATCCAGTCCGCCCAGGGTTGGGATTCCGAGTTCCGGTGCGGGCGGATGCGCGGCCAGCTCTACGCCCGCCTGATAAGAGTAATCCCCCATCAGGTTGCGCGGGGCATCCGCATTCGGGCCGATCACGGCGATCGCGCGCGGAGCGCGCAGCGGAAGCATGCCGTCGTTCTTCAGGAGGATCAGGCTTTGTCCGGCGGCTTCGCGGGCCAATGCCCGCTGCGCCGGCGTTTCAAAGCTCACCGCCGCGGTTTGCTCATCGGCGAAGGGATTCTCGAACAATCCAAGTTCGAATTTGTATTCCAGAACGAGTTGCACGGCGGCATCAAGCTCCGCAATGGTGATTTCGCCGGCATCCAATGCGGCGCGCAAAGGCTCCCCATAGCACACCCGGCTCGGGAGTTCCATTTCGATGCCGGCCTTGAACGCCTTCACGGCCGCTGCCCGTTCGTCAGGCGCCGCGTGGTGGTAATTGGCGATCATGGCAATTGCGCTGTAATCGGAAACCACGATCCCCTTGAAGCCGAGTTCGCCGCGCAGGAGATCCGTCAGAATCGCCCTTGACGCCGCCACCACATCCCCGTCCAACTCGTTGTACGCATTCATGACCGAGCGGACCCCCGACTCCGCAACGGCCGCCTGGAAAGGCATCAACAAGGTTTCACGCAGGAAACGTGGTCCGGCCTGGATCGGGCCGCAATTCATTCCACCGGAGGAAATGCTGTACCCGATGAAATGCTTGGCGGTGGCCATCAGCCCGTGCTTCATCTCATCCCCCTGCACCCCGCGGATGTAGGCCGCCCCCATTCGCGCCACAAGCAGGGGATCTTCCCCGAAGGTCTCTTCGGTTCGTCCCCAGCGCGGATCGAGCGCGACATCCAGCACCGGCGCCAATCCCTGCCGGGCGCCCACCGCCAGCAACTGCGTACGGATTTCCGCGGCCGTCCGCTGCAGGAGTTCCGGATTCCAAGTGCCGGCCATCCCGATCATCTGTGGGAAGATCGATCCCCCCAACCCCATGTATCCGGAGCAGCATTCTTCATGAAGGATGGCCGGGATCCCCAGGCGGGTATGTTCACGCAGAAAGTGCTGGATGGCGTTTCCGGCCCGGGCAACCGCCGGCGGCAGGAGTGCGCTCGTTCCGCCGATGCGGGAGATCTGGCCGATACCTTTTCCAAGCAACACCTGCATCCGGTCATGTGACAGATCCTGGCCGTTTCGTAAATCGTGGAACCAGTATGAGGTCAGTTGAAATAATTTTTCCTCGAGCGTCATCCGGCCGAGCAAATCCTTCAGCCGGACGGGGATAGGCCGGGAGGCCTCAAGGTAAAGGGGGTTCGCTTGAGTGTTTTCCACTAATAGCAGACTCCGAAATGGGGTTTAGGGAAAAGTGCTGTCAGGCTTCGCGTCCCACCGGAAAATCCTGCCGGTGACGCGCAAAGCATCGTTTTCGCCGGTGAAGACCTTCCGCTCCCCCGTTTGTGAATACACCGCCTCGAAGAAAACACGGGCCCTTTCGCTCCCCCGTTGCGTATTCGCGCAACAGGTTAAGTGGATATCAAACTTGCTTGCCGCGCAAGGCAGCTTCTCCACCGAACCGCCATCCCCGCGCAAGCGAAAGGTCACGGTCGGGGCGAAAGCTTCGCTACTCGCGAAGCTTTCGCCCTGTGAGATCATCGGTATCCATCGCAGCCACCCCTGTACCACCATTCCCGTTGTTAACCGGATTCGCGAGAAGATGGACTGGAAAATCCGTCTCGGCTTCGCCGTGTGGATCGGGGTGCTCGAAGCGATATCCTCAGCCGTTGAATCCGGAGGCTGGCTGAAAAGTTCGCGCCGGAAATCCGGCGGGAAGAATGGGAATCAGCGCACGCCTGTCAAAATTTCGATCGTCAGCTGATCCAGCCGTTCATATTTCAAGCCGCGTTTGCCCATCGCCACCCGGTCGAAGGATTGCGCCTTAAGGCTGGCGGCTTTCGCGGCGGTGTATTTTCCGGTGAACGCCGCCGTCGATCCGTCGTCCGCGTTGATCTCTGCCAGGAGGGCTTGGATCTCCTTGTCGGCGTTCCAACGCGCGGCTTTTTCCTTCAAGATCAGATAGGTGCGCATGCAACCGCGCGAGAAATCCTTGACGCCCTCAAAGTCCTCGGTGCGATAGGCGTGCGCGTCGAAGTGCCGGCTGCCCTGGTATTTTACGTCCTCAAGGAACTTAACGAGGAAGAAGGCGGCCTTCGGATCGCGTGAACCGAAGCGCAAGTCCTGATCGTAACGCCCCGGGTACTGATCGTTAAGATCGATGTGGAAGAGTTTTCCCGCTTCCCATGCCTGCGCCACGCCGTGCAGGAAGTTGATTCCGGCCATATGTTCGTGGGCCACTTCCGGATTGACACCCACCATCTCGGGATGGGCAAGGGTGGCGATGAACGCCAGCATATGGCCGGTGGTGGCGTTGTAGATATCGCCCCGCGGCTCGTTCGGCTTGGCTTCCAGCGCGAATTGCATGCCGTATTTTTTATCCAGCACATATTCGCACAGGAAGTCCATTGCCTCGCGGTTTCGTTTAATCGCCGTCGCCGGGTTCTTGGTGGCGTCGCTTTCGGTTCCCTCGCGTCCGCCCCAGAAGACGTACACCTTCGCTCCCAGTTCGGCGCCCAGATCAATCGAGGCCATCGTCTTCTGCAGTGCGTACGCGCGCACCTTGGCATCGTTGGCCGTAAACGCTCCGTCTTTGAACGCCGGATCGTAGAACAGGTTGGTCGTTGCCATTGGAACGACCAAGCCGGTTGCTTTGAGGGCGGCCTTGAACCCGCCAATAATTTTATCGCGCTCAGCGGCGGTAGCGTCGATCGGCAGCAGGTCGTTGTCGTGCAGGTTGACCCCGTAGGCACCGGCTTCCGCCAGCAGTTGGACGAGCTCAACGGGGGTTTTCGTATCGCGGGTTGGCGCGCCGAACGGATCGCGGCCGGTATTCCCGACTGTCCATAAACCGAACGTGAACTTATGCTCGGGTTTGGGTGAATAATCGGACATGGCAAATACCTCCTGCAGATAAAGGTGTTACCGGCCGCGGTCAGGCGGCCGGCGAATTGCACTTCGGTGAAGCGCACAAGGCCGGATGGCCGGTTGTGCTTATTAAAAACGGTCTAGCGGTTTTTCTTGAAGTATACGTCGGCGTATACGGCGATGACCAGCACCAACCCGTTGACGACGTACTGCCAGGACGAGGGAACGTTCATGATCTGCAGGCCGTTGGTCACGCTCGCCATGATCAGTGCGCCGACCATCGCCCCGAAGATCGTGCCTACGCCACCAAGTGTCGAGGTGCCCCCCAGGATGCAACCTGCGATCACGTACAGCTCGTAGCCCGTTCCCGCGGCAATGGTTCCGTACCCCACGTACGAGGCCATGACGACGCCGGCAATGCCGCATAGGAATCCCATCAGCACGAAGACCTGGAAGGTGGTGCGCTGGATGTTGATACCCGAGAGCCTGGACGCCTCGGCATTGCCGCCGATCGCGTACACGTGCCGTCCAAATTTCGTATTGTCCGCCATGTACGCAACGACGACCACAACTATCGCCAGAATCAGCACGGGATTCTGGATCCCTCGGTATTGGTTGACGTAAACCACATAGCCCACCATCAGTAAGGAAAAGAAAATTGTCTTCAGAAGATCTATTGCCATCGACGGAAGGGTGAAGCCGTATTTGACCTTTCGCCGTCGGCCGAGGAACATGAGTATGAACAGCACCACCACGACCGCCGCGGCAATCGCCCAGCCCCAGTTGGGGTCCAAGTACCCCTGGCCGATATCCTCGAACCATTCCTGGTTGGCAGCGATGGTCTTGCCCTCGGTCTCGATCAGGATCAGGCCGTTAAGGATCCACATGCTGCCCAGGGTCACGATGAAGGCGGTTACGCGCAGGTAGGCGATGATCCAGCCTTGGATAATGCCGTACAGCGTGCCAACTCCGATCCCGCAGATAACGGAAAGGACTGCAGCCAGCAGCGTCTGCCCTGGAAAGTAATGTTCCCAAGTGCGTAGTTGTAGGGTGGCCACCACGACCGAGACGAAACCGGCCAACCGTCCGACCGAAAGGTCGATGCCGCCAAGAACGATCACCAGCACCATCCCGACCGACATAATCGCGGTGATCGTCATCTGGCGGAAAAGGTTGGAGAAGTTCTGCGCTGAGAGGTACGTCCCGTTCGTCAGGATGAAGAAAAAACCCCAGATGACAACCAAGGCAACAACCAGGGCGTAGGTCTGCAGGTTACCGCGCAGTTGTTTGGAAATTGCAGTAAAGGCGGAATCCTTTTGAGTGGTGGGAAGGGCGGTCATTTTTTAAGCCTTTCGGATTTTTTATTGGTCGCTGTGCCGGTAGCCAGCGCCATGATCTTTTCCTGGGTGGCCTCGGCGATGTCGAGCGTGCAGACCGACTGATCCTCGTGCATGACGACGACCCGGTCGCTCATCCCCAGGACTTCTTCCAATTCGCTGGAAATCATGATGATGCCGATCCCCTGCTCGGACAGCTCGTTCATGATCTTGTAAATTTCAAACTTGGTGCCGACGTCGATACCGCGCGTCGGGTCATCCATGATCAGCACTTTCGGGCGCGACATAAGCCATTTGGAAATCACCACCTTCTGCTGGTTGCCTCCGGAAAGCGATTCCGCCTTGGCATTCAGATTGGAGGCCTTGATCGCAAGCGACTTGGCGAATTCCATGCTTTCCTTTAATTCCGCCGAGTCGTTGATCCTGAACAGCGAGGAAAACCGGTCCAGGGTGGCAAGGGAAATGTTGCGCAGGATGGATTGGATCAGCACCAGCCCATGCCGTTTGCGGTCCTCGGGTACCAGGCTGATGCCCTGCCGCATGGCGTCCGCAGAACTTTTGGTCGTGATCTCCTTGCCATTCAATTTAATTTTCCCCTTGGTGACCTTGCCGTACTCGCCGAAGAGGGTCATCACCAGTTCGGTGCGGCCCGATCCCATCAGGCCCGCAATCCCGAGGATCTCGCCCTTGCGCAGATTGAAGCTCACGCCCTTGACGATCTCGAAATTCCGGTCGTTGGGATCCAGCGCGTGCAGGTCTTCCACTTCCAGGATGACCTCACCCGGCTTGCGGTGCCCTTTCGGGAAGCGCTCCTTCATGGCGCGCCCCACCATGTGGCGCACCAAGTCTTCGACACTTAATTTTTTTGTCGGTTCCGTGATGATATGCTTTCCGTCGCGAAGCACTGTCACCGAATCGGTAATATGGAAGAACTCTTCCAGTTTATGACTGATGTAAATGCAGGTCACCCCGTGCTTCTTGAGTCCCCGCAGAATATCCATTAATTGCTCGATCTCAGATTCGGCCAGCGCGCTGGTCGGTTCGTCCAGGATCAGGATTTTCGCATCTTCCGAAAGCGCCTTGGCGATTTCGGTCATCTGCATTTTTCCCACGCCTAAATTCCGCAGAACCGTATGTGAGTGAACGTCGAGATGGTATTTCTCCAGTAAGCGGTCGGTTTCGGAGTAGAGCTTGTCCCAGTTGATAATACCGTGCTCAACCGGTTCCTTCCCGAGGAAGATGTTCTCGCCGACCGTGATCGTCGGCACAAGCGTTAATTCCTGGTATACGATCGCGATTCCCTCTTCGGTCGCCTGGCGGATCGACCGGTCTTCCAGTTTCAATTCCTTCCCGTTGTAGATCACCTGTCCTTCGTAGGTCCCGTGGGGATACACGCCGGACAGAATTTTCATCAAAGTGGATTTCCCGGCTCCGTTCTCACCGCAAATACCGTGGATTTCACCGCGTCGAATTGAAAACGACACATCGGAAAGCGCGGTGATCCCTGGAAACTTTTTGGTTACGTTCTTAAACTCAAGAATAACGTCGTCGCTCATGCCGTTCTCCTGCTTGGGGAGAGACGGGCTTCCCTGGAACACCGCTTGTTGCAGCCTCAAGGAAGCCCGTCTCCATGTGCAACTTAATGATTCTCTATCCTTCCGGCCGCACGTGAAAAGGCCGGAGGGTTATTGATGTTAACCGCAGTTGGTCGGCTTCGCCGGGCGGTCGGCATCCGGAATGTCACGATAGACATCATCATACGGCTGGAAGCAGCTCTTGACGATGAGTTCGTAGACGTTGTCCTTGGTGACCTGTTTAACCGGGAGGAAGTTGGCTTGGATATCGCCAACCTTGGTGTCATCGCCGGTTAGCACGGCCAGACTGAAGGCGACCAAACCATCAATCTTTTCGCCTTTGAGCAGTTGATCGATCATATCGACGGCCATCGGGGACAGCAGGCGGATGTCCTTGTATACGGACACGGTCTGCTCGCCCTTGACGATGCTGTTGCAGCCATCGGCGGTTGCATCTTGACCGGAGATCGGAACGATGCCGGCCAGACCCTGGGCCTTCATCGCCTGCAGCTCGCCCAGCGCGGTGCCGTCATTGGAGGCGATCACGCCATCAACCAGGTTCTGCTGCGCGGTGAGGATATTTTCCATCATCTTCTGGGCCGTCGCGGGATCCCAGTTATCGACCCACTGATCGGCCACGATCGTGATGATGCCCTCATCGATGTAGGATTGGATGACTTCCATCTGCCCCTGGCGAACGAGAACGGCGTTGTTGTCGGTCGGGGACCCGCCGGACAAAACGATCTTGGCGGGATTTTCCTTCGTCCAAGTGGTGCTCCCCGGAATGCCGAGCGCCGTCATGACGCCCAGCGCTTCCTGGCGGCCGACTTCGACGTTGTCGAAGGAGATGTAGGCGGCGATGTTGGAGGTCTTGATCAGGCGGTCGTAAGCGATGACTTTCACGCCATCCTTCGCGGCCTTGTCCACGGCGGTCGCCGCGGCGTCGCCGTCTTCGGCGATGACGATCAGACCCTTAACGCCCTGCGAGACCATGTTATCAATCTGATCGTTCTGCAGTTTGACGTCATGGGCCGCTTCCTGGACGATGACATCATAGCCCTTGTCGTTCAAGAGCTTCGTCATCAGATCCGCTTCGTTCTTCCAGCGCTCGGTCGCGAAGTCGGAGAAGGAAATGCCTACCTTGGTCTTTCCGGCTCCGGCGCATGAGACCAGGCCAGTCATGAGAGCGACCAGCATCAGTGCCACAAAAATTTTGCGGTACATATTACTGCTCCTTTCAGAAAGTGGTTGATCCTGAAGCGGTGTTGCGATGCGTATTTCGGAATGCAATTCTCTGGCTTTCTTCCTCCTTTCCGGACTTTCAAGCTTAGGATGGCAGCTTTCCTGTTCTTCTCCTGT
>DAOUDU010000177.1:0-1793 GCA_034430775.1 Anaerolineales bacterium
AGAAAGCCGACGTCTTTATCTGGCGCGATCGGAATGGCGTTGTGTGGGGGCGCATGACATCGACCGCGGATGAAGCAAAAGGCGAAGTCGGGAAAGAAATTGAACTCCTTGGCCGGGACCCCAATCCCATGCCGGTGGCGGAAGTGGCGGAAGTGGTGAAGCCGGCGCCGGCGGACGTGGTAGCAGCCGTCCAGCCTGTAGCCGAGTTGCCCCCACAGCCCCCGGAAGACATCCCCGAAGGCGAAGAAATCCCGTTCTGAGCCTTTGCTTTTTAGCAGACAACCTCAAGAAATCCTATATCAGCGGGAAGGCCGAATTGCGCCTATACCGAAAAGGAAGGAACCCCTATGGGAAACAAAGTGCCGGCCTTGGAATGGAACGAATGCAAAATTGCCGAGGAAGAGGCTCGCTATCGGCAGACAGAGGACTGGATCGAATGCCATCCCGAGGACCAGGGAAAACAGGAAAAGGATCTCTTCAGCGACGTCATCCAGGACTCTGGGTTTTTTGAGATGGAATGGGATTGCATGTGTGACGCGCTGACCGAGATCATGCGGAATCTTCAAAAAAGAGCCTACTTCAAAACCTACTGGCTGTGGATGGGTGAAGTCGAGAATTTTGGGTGGCGTCACCAGAGCGGGACCGCGAGTTTACGCGCGGAAAACGGACGCGAGTTCCTTCAAAGGGTGCTTCCGCGAACCCAATGTGCCTTCTCGATATTCGTCGACAAGCGCGCGCGGCAGATCCGGATCAACAACGCGCACCACGATGCGCCCTGCGGCGGAGAGTGGTACACGATCCGGCCGGCCAGGAAACGGGAAGTCGAAACCATGGAATTCACCGGACACCGGTGGTCTTAGGAAGGAAAAAATGCCCCAACAACCTCGCTTGGCATACTTTATCCTGGATACCGAAAAGGATGCCGATGGGAATTTTATTCCATGCATCGCAAAGGAATGGGAGCCTGGTTACTCCAGAACCAGCTGGAACTATGGGAAGGACCGGGACCTGGCTGAAGAAACCGTCGAAACACTGAATTTGCGGATCGGGATTACTGAAAAGGATGCGGCCGTGATCGTGGCCACCACGATGAGGAATCCCCACCGCTAGATATTGGTGGAGTTGGAACAGTAGAACCCTTTTTCCTCGCTGAGAAAGAAACACCCCAATACATCTCGAATCCTTATAAATAGAAATTCCCGTGGACGCAGGGATGCCCTTTGAGGGGATCCGGATGGCCGTGCCGGCTGAAGCGTCCTTGCGATAAATGTAGTCCGAGATATTTATCAGAACCAACAACCCCTAAAAAAATCGAAAGGAGAACACCATGCCATGCGATGCCATTGCATTTGGATGGGCGCAGGTCAGCGAACCTTCGCTCTTGAAGATGCTCGATCGTGAAACGGCGCTGGCTGTATTGACCGCTTTCCTGAGGGAAAGGATCAAGGGAACGGTCAAGATCCAGAATGTCAATCCGGCCGGGTTCGAGATGACCTGTGCGGATCTGACGCTGGTGTACGAGAACGGAAACGTCAGGATCACCGCACGGACCGGCTGGATCAAAAGCCAGCTGGGAATGCTCTCCGAAGCCGCGGCCAAGAACCTGAGGGACGCGGCGCTCCTGAAGTTGAAGATCCGTGTCGGAACACTGATCCAAGCAAAGGGCGGAAAGGTCTTGTCCGTACAAGAGGCCAAGGGCGGGACACTGCTAAAGGTGCAACTATGAAAGCGCGAATTGTCATCACTGACGACGGAAAAATTAGCCTGTATGTCGACGAAGGCTCGCTCGAAGA
>DAOUDU010000178.1:0-132859 GCA_034430775.1 Anaerolineales bacterium
AAATCAGGTCTCTCCCCGCCGCAGCCGCAGGAAGGAATCGTACCGCTCCGGACTGATGTTTCCCTCTTCGACCGCGCGGATCACCGCGCACCCCGGCGTATTCTCGTGCACGCAGTCGTGGAAGGAACAGTGTTCGACCAGCGGGCGGATCTCCGGGAAGTACGCATCCAACTCCTCCGGGTCGATATCGAAAAACGCGATCGCGCGCAGGCCCGGGGTATCCGCTACATAGCCGCCCTCCGCGAGCTCGATCAGTTCCGGCGCGACGGTGGTGTGGCGGCCTTTCTGATGCAGCTGGCTGACGTGGCTGATGGCGAGTCCGAGTCCGGGCTGGATCGCATTAAGCAGGCTCGATTTGCCGACACCCGAAGGCCCGGAAAGCACGCTCAGCCTCCCGCGCAGGAGCGCCCGCAACGGATCCACGCCCGCGCCGGTCCGGGCGGAAGTGAAGATCACCGGGTAGCCCACCTTGCGGTAAATCCCGAATTTTTTCTCCGGCGCGTCCCCTTCCACCAGGTCGATCTTGTTGGCGCACACAACGGCCGGGATGCCCGCCCGCTCCGCCACGACCAGGAAGCGGTCGAGCATGCGCAGATGCGGTTCGGGTTCGGCGCAGGCGAAGATGAAGACGGCCTGTTCCGGATTGGCAACGATCACCTGCTCGGTTTCCCCCCCGGCGTAACTCCGGCGCCCGCCGGTGGAGGGCGTGGAGCGCGAGAGCACCCGGCTGCGCGGAAGGATCTCCTCGATCGCACCGGTTCCGTCGGCGGCGGGAAGCACCAACACCCGGTCGCCGACCGCGGCGATATCGGTCGCCACACGCTTCTTCTTCAACCGCCCGCGCAATTGGCAGGTGAAATTTCCGCGGTCGGTCCGTACGGTGTAGAAACCGGATTGCGCTTTTATGATCAACCCTGGAAGATTCTCACTCATAAAATATTCCCGTGATGGAAGAATAGGCCCGGAATTTTCGCGGAGTTGGTTGGTTATTTCGAGGACGGATGCGATGATACGACATAATATTACGCCGGGGATTCCGGCGCAAACGTCGGTGTCGGTTCCTCGCCCGCCTCCGGCGTATTGGTGGCGCGGATCCCGTATTCGGATTCCCACGGGTAGGGCGTGCTGGGGCGGCCGAAGAAATAGATCTCAAACACGCGGCGAACCATGCGGGCAGCGTAAATGGATCCCTCGCCGGCGTATTCCGCGATCACCGCCACGGCGATATCCGGCTTGGAGGACCCCTCATTGAACGTGTACGCGACGAACCATGAGTGCGGATCCTCGCTTCCGGATTGCGCCGTCCCGGTCTTCCCGGCGATCTTCACCGAGCCGGAAATGCCTGCGAACCGCGCCCGGGCGGTCCCCTTCGGATCGTATATCACACCCCGCATCGCGCGCCGGATGGCTTCCAGGTTCTCCGGATTGAGAGGCAGCAAGCCGCGGACGGCCGGGCTGAAGGAAAACACGGGCGCGCCGTCCGGCGGACGGATGGAAAGGATGACCTGCGGCCGGAAGAGTGTTCCGCCATTCCCGACCGCCGCGATGAAATCCGCAACTTGCAGCGGAGTTACCAGCAAGCTTCCCTGTCCGACGGCCTGATCGAGTGCATGCGAGACGTTCCAAGCCGTTCCGCCCGGGCCGGGTACGAGGCCGGCGAATTCATCCAAACCGGGTATGCCCGTTGCGGATCCCAGCCCGAAGGCCTTTGCCAGATCGGCAATCCTCATCGGATCCTGGTTATATAAAGTTTCTCCGACGTTCCAGAAACATGGGTTGCAGGATTGCACCAGGCATTGTTCCAGTGTGATCTTTCCGTGCGGCAGCATCTCCTTCTCGATGACCCAATCCGTGCGTTCGACGCCGTCGGCTCCGACGTAGATTCCCGTCGCGTCGTCGTAAACCGTTTCGGGGGTAAATAATCCGGATTCCAGCGCGGCAGCCATGGTAATGATCTTGAATACCGAGCCGAGCGGATACGATCCGTTCGTCGCCCGATTGTTCAACGGGCCGTCCGGATCGTTGAGGATATCCGGCACCAGATAGCCGCCGTTAAAACTACCCGGCGTGAACAGGTTGTTGTCATACCGCTTGCTTGAAACCATCGCCAGGACTTCGCCGGTATTGCGGTTGAGCACGACCGCCGCGCCGTTGTATGGCCCCAACACGGTCCGCTCGATCTGTGCCTGCAGATCCCGTTCGAGCGTCGTATAGAGATCCATCGCCGGTTCCGGGTCGGCTTCTGCCATTATGAAAAGAGGCGCTCCGTCCGGCGCGGTCACCATCAGCGTGCCGCCCTGCCCACCCGCCAGGTCGGGCTCGGCGGATTGCTCCAGGCCGGTTACGCCGATCGTTTCATTACCCGAATATCCACGCGCCTGGTAATCCGCAAGCAGTTCGGTCGAAATCTTGCTGGTATATCCCACAACATGCGAACCCACGCCGCCGCCGTAGTAATACCGCCGGGTGGATGTATTCACATAAACACCGCCCAAGGCCGCGAGCGATTCGTAATCGCCGGGAATATCCTCCACGCTGGCTTCCCCGACTGGAACGAACTGATCCGGCATGGATTCGGCGATTGTCAGGCGAATCAGTTCGCGCGGCATGCGCAACGCGGCCGAAAGGCGCGCCAGCACGGCGTCTTCGTCGGTGATCTCGCCCGGGATAACTCCGAGTTCCACCACTTCGGCTTCGACGGCGAGCGGCAGCCCCTCCCGGTCGAAAATATTGCCGCGTGCGGGGATTTCCCGATGCAGCACCAGCTTGTTCCCGTTCTCCAGGTCCGGCAGGACCGTCTCCCCGTCCCAGGCGACCTTCCACGTGTCTTCCTCGCGTTTCATAAGCATCCGCGTCTGCCGGGAGATATCACCCACCAGAATCGTGTGGAGCGTGACGTCGAATTGCACCACGGCCTCGGTCGGTGTCATGTCGACCGAGAGGATGGCATAGTCCAGTGAACGCCATGTCGTCTGCAGGCGGACGTCCCTGTAAAAGGCAACAAAATCGTCCTGCGGCAAAGCGGTGCGGCCGGCGGCCGAAAGCATGGAATACATTTTGGGGTAGTCCGCGGCCTGCCATCCGTCGAGATAGGCGCGCGCGGCGCCCTCCGGCGAAGGCGGACGGGGAAAACCGGTTTGCGTTGCTTGAAGGGTGGGCGTGGAGGATCCGGGAAGGACAAGCTGCCAGGGCTTCAGCCAGCCCAGGACGGCAACCGCCCCGGCCGTGGCGAACAGCATGAGCAGCGCCGTCTCGGCGCGCCGCTTCCATGCGTTCCACCTGGCCGTCTTGTTCCATTCCGGATGTTGATATTGCATGATCGCTTGGGCCGGTGGGTATCTCTACGGATTGACAACGGTCTCTTCGGGCGGCACTTCCGTATCTTCCGGTGTGCTGGTACCGCGCATCCCGTATTCGGATTCCCACAAATAATAAGATGTGGGGCGCCCTTGGAAGTAAATTTCGAAGATCCGCCGCGCCATCGGAGCCGCATAGGTGGAGCCTTCGCCGATCCGCTCGACGATCACCGCTACGGCGATGTCCGGTTTGTCGGGCTTCTCGCTGAACGAGTAGGCGACAAACCACGAATTCGGCAGATCGAATTCGGTCGTCTGGGCGGTGCCGGTCTTTCCGGCGATCCGGACGATATCGGAGATGCCATAGAAGCGGGCGCGCGCGGTCCCCTTGACGTTGTTCACCACGCCCGTCATCCCGCGCTGGATCGATGCCAGGTTCTCCTGGCTGACCGGCAGTTTACCGCGGACCTCGGGTTTGAAGGTGAGAACCGCCTCGCCGATCGGCGGGCGGATGGAGAGGATGATTTGCGGACGGTAGAGCGTTCCGCCGTTTCCGACCGCAGCGACGAAATCCACCACCTGCAGCGGCGTAACCTGCAGCGAACCCTGGCCGATCGCCTGGTTGAGCGCGTCGCCGCCGGTCCAATCCGCGTCCTGGGTATCGTGCTTCCAGCCGGGATTGGGCACGAACCCGGCTTCCTCTTCCACGAAAGTGATTCCGGTCGCCGAACCCAATCCGAAGGCCATCGCCATGTTTGGAAGCAGCCAGGCATCCTGGTAATACAATGTCAGCCCGACATGCCAAAAGCACGGGTTGCAGGAGCGCTCCAGGCACTGTTCGAGCGTCACCTTCCCATGCGGTTTCACGTTTTTTTCGATCACCCAATCCGTGCCTACAAAGCCCTCGAGCTCCCGGAAATACCCGTCCGCATCGTTGTACACGAAATCCTGGGTGAAAAGCCCGGATTCCAATCCGGCGGCCATGGTGACGATTTTAAACACCGAGCCGAGTGGATACAACCCGCGCGTCGCACGGTTGACCAGCGGGTGACGCTGGTCGTTGATGATCGATTGCACCAGGGCGCCGTTGCTATAGGAACCGTTGAAACTGCTTGGATCGAACAGGTTGCTGTCGTACCCGGGGCTCGACATCATCGCCAGCACTTCGCCCGTATTGCGGTTGAGGACAACCGCCGCGCCGGTGAACGGGCCCATCAGCGTCTGTTCCATCTGCTGCTGCAGGTCCCGGTCGAGCGTGGTGTAAACGGACATCGCGGCTTGCGGTTTGGATTCGGCGAGCATCGCCAGGTTGGAGCCGGTCGGCGTGGTCACCCACAGCTGCCCGCCCTGCCGGCCCGCCAGGTACTGCTCACCCCAATATTCCAGACCGCTGGCTCCGACGCGTTCGTCCCCCGCGTATCCCATGGCCTGATACTCCGCCTTCGTTTCCGCCGACGGTTGCTGGGTGTATCCGATCACATGCGAGCCAACCCCGCCCCCGAAGTAGTAGCGCATCATGGTGGTCGTCAGCCGCACGCCGCCTAGGTTTTGCAGCGTGCCGAATATCTCTTCGATGTCCGTCTTGGCCACATCACCGACCGGGGTGTACCAATCCGGGTGATTGTAATCGATCATCAGGCGGACCATCTCGCGCGGTATTTTCAGCGCCAGCGCAACGTAAGCGACGACCTGACCTTCATCGTTGATCTCGCCCGAGACGATTCCGATTTCCACCGCCTCGGTCTCGGCCGCGAGGGCCAGCCCGTTGCGGTCGTAGATGTTGCCGCGCGCAGGCCGGTCGCGGTAAATGACCAGGCGGTTGCCGTTTTCAAGTTCCGGCAGGACGGTTTTTTCATCCCAGGCCACCTTCCAGCCCCCTTGTTGATATTTCAGCAGCATCCGGGTTTGTTTGGTGATATCGCCCACCAGGACCGTGTGCAGCGTGACTTCGAATTGCAGCGTCGCCTCGGTCGGCGTCATATCGACCGAGAGGATTTTGTAATCCAGGGAACGAAGGGTGGTCTGCAAGCCGACGTCTTCATAGAATGCCGTGAAGTCCTCCTCCGACATGGCATCCCGGCTTAGGGAAGAGAGCAGCGCATACATCTTTGGGAAATCCTTGGATTGCCAGCCGTCGAGGAATGCGCGCGCGGCCGATTCGGGCGTCGGCGCCTTGGTGATTTCTATGCCGAGCGCCGTCGTCACGGCCGTCGAATCGATGGTCGCCGTGCTGCCATTGGCAAGCAGCGGCCGGACGAGCACGACGGCAAGCACGAGGGCGATCACAATCAGCGCGGGAACAATCCACTTCTTCAAATCGGCACTCTCCTGTTATTTTCAACCCGGGAGCCGGGCGAAACCGCATGTGCCACCCGCCCGGCAACCTTCCGGAAGCGGATGCTCCGGTGTTTCCCCCGCGCCTTCCAGAAGCGCGTAAACGCGACAAAGGGGAAGCCCGACCACGTTAGTGTAACATCCGGTAATGGATCCCACCGGGCGGAAGGATGGATGCTGAATGGCGTACGCCCCGGCTTTATCCAGTGCGTCGCCGCTCGCCAGATATTCCGCCAGCTCGATCGTTGAATACTCCCGCATGCGGACAGCGGTGACGGCGGTATCGGTCGTTTCCTCACCGCCCGGTGTGCGCAGCAGGCAGATGCCGGTGATTACCCGATGCTCCCGGCCGCGCAATTGTAAAAGAAACGCCTCCGCCTGGTGAACATCGCGGGGTTTTCCGAGCATCTGCCCGCCGTCGGCAACCACGGTATCTGCGGCCAGAATTAATCCCCCGCGTCCATTCAAGCGCCCGAGGGCCAGGCGGGCTTTTTCGCGGGCGAGGCGCAACGCTGTTTCCTCGGGCGCCTCACCCTCCAGCGCAAGCTCATCGGCGGAAACGGGCAAATCATCGCAATCAATGCCGCACTGCCGCAGAAGCTCCCGCCGGCGCGGCGAAGCAGATGCGAGGATCAATTTCATCGGGTATCCTTCTCATGGTACCGGCCGGCGGAATCCCGGCATGTGCTTTCGTATTGTATCAAAGGGGGTTTGTCGGTCTTCACAGCGGGGATAAGGACAGGATTTACAGGATGGACAGGATGTTGTTAGCCCCGTTTCCAAAGTTGTCCTATTGAGCGCTTGCCCTCGCAGGCGGGGAACTCCGTGTATAAAACAAGAAGCCCGGCTGAGCGGCTGCGAAAAATCCAATTGAGGCTTGTACAGTGATGATGGAAATTGAAACGGGCGTAGAATACGAATATGCTAAATCGGTCTCTCCTCCGCGCAGCGATCCTTGCCGCGGTGCTGCTTCCCATGCCGGTCCGCGCCTTCGAGCCCCCGGCGACGGCCGTCTTGTCGGGTATTACCGGCCATCCGCAAACGCTGCCGCTGGATTGCGCCTCGCGGTCCGCGGCGGATTGGGCGGCGTTTTGGGGTGTGTACGTCGACGAAATCACGTTCTTCAACCACCTCCCCCGGACTGATAATCCCGAGACCGGATACGTCGGCGATGTCCATGATATCCCGGGCAATCTCCCGCCCCGCGGGTACGGCGTGTACGCCGGCCCGGTGGCGGCGCTTTTAAAGGAAGCCTACGGACTTCCCGCCGCCGCCCGGCGCAATTTCTCCGAATATGAATTGAAAACGGAGATTGCCTTGGGCCGCCCGGTGATCGTCTGGTATGTGTATGGATTCCGTGTGACGATGACATACGATCTTGCTTCCATCGATGGATCAACCTATCAGGCCGCTTCCTTCGCGCATACCGGGATCATCACCGGATATGATCCGGAAACCTTCACCGTGGTGGACGCTTATGACGGACGGGTGCGGCGTGCGGCCCGGGACCAATTCCTGAATTCCTGGGCGGTACTCGGGAACATGGCCATCACCGGCAGCGGCCTCCGGCTCGAACCGTTGATCCTTTCTTCCTCCGCCATAGCTTCCTCAGCAGCCCCCTCTTACTACACCATTCAGCCGGGCGACACGCTCCGGAAAATCGCCGACCGCCTTGGTGTCCCGTGGCATGCGTTGGCCGCCGCGAACAATCTGCATCCGCCCTACACCATTTATCCCGGCCAGCAGCTGCTTCTCCCCGGCGGATCCCCGGTTCCGGCTCAGCCCGAGACGGTGCCGGCCGTGGATTCCGTCTCCCCCATCCCCGCCACGTACATCGTTCAACCGGGCGATACGCTGGCCGCCATTGCCCGGATTTTCGGGCTTTCCTGGCCGGACATCGCCGCCTCCAACGGAATCACCTGGCCGTATACCATCCGCCCCGGCCAGGTGCTGATCCTTCCATCACGGTAAAATACCCTGCGATGAATTCCGCGGGAGATCCTCCGATCGACCCTCGCCGCCCGGTATCCGGTGGCTCCGCTTTTTTCCTGGATGCCGGTTACGGGCTGGTGGTTATCGGTTGCACGCTGCTGTTGGTCGCGGCGTTTCCGAACACGCATCCGCTGGTTCCTGCGGGTTCTCTCCTTTTATTCGCATTGCTCCTTCTGCCGGTGCGGCATTGGCTCCGCCGGCTGATCGATACCCCACTGAGGGAAAAAACCGTTCATCCATCGCGCGCCGACACGGCCGAACCAGCCGGTTTGGAGCCGCCGACGGCACTTTCCCTCGTAGAAAAATCCCCGGGGCAGGTAACCGGAGACTCTGGGGATTCGAAGGATCTGATCCTGCGCCTGGCGCAAACCTTTCACTCGACATCCGACCTCGACATCCTGTTGGAATTGATCTCCTCCCAAATCCTGCGCCGGATCCCGGCGGTTTCTTTCCGTATCGCCCTGGCAGTGGAAAATTCCGACGCGCTGTCCTACGCGTATTATTCCGAGAACGGTTCGCGTCGCACCGATCGGGAAGGCCCGCCCTTCCCAGGTCCGGAGGATCTGGCTGGAGTAGTCGTCCGCACCGGACGCGTTTTGGTGATGGAGAATTATTCCGATGCCTGCCGGATTCACGGTCTTCCCGAGCGCGAACCGCCGACGGCATGGGCCGGTTTTCCGCTTTCAGCGGGGGCCGCCATCATCGGCGCGATCCTGCTCATGCGCGATGCACCCTTTACACAATCCGAACAATCGCTGCTGGCTTCCCTGGCCGGGATTGCGGGACCGGCAATCGCCAAAGCCCGGCTGGAGAAAGAAGCCAGCCGCCAGGAGGCGCTGTTGGCCAACCTCCTGCGCGCGTCGCGCCGCATTCTCGGTACCGCGGAACGTGATCAGCTTTCCGATTCCATCCTTGCCGGCGCGCGCGAACTTCTGCCCTGCCAGGCCGCTCTGCTGCTCCTCCCAACGCCGTCAGGTCTCTGGTATCTCGCGCGGCAATCCGGCGCCCAGGATTTACCCGGCGACTTTCCACCCGTCGGGTTGGATCATCCGTTCATCAAAACCGCCGCAGGCGACCAGCTGACGATCGTCGACCACCTGGCCGAGGACGACCCGTTCCACTCCCTTACCCAACAGGGTGGTTCGCCTTTTCTTGGCGCCCTATCCCTTCCGCTGCGGGTGAAAGAACGGATTCCCGGATGGATTGTGTTTTGGAATCCGCTGCGGTCCACACCGCCGCAGGAAACCGAACGGATCATGCTTTGCGAGTACGCCGTTCTCGCCGCCGCCGCGCTGGAAAAAAACTTTTCACGCGCTCCGATCGATGCCCAATCAGCCGCCCTGGCGGAGGAATTGATCTCTCTTCAAAACCTGGACCAGGAACTAAACAGCGTTTCGGATCCGGCGGAAGCGATGGCGATCACCCTGGATTGGGCGGTTCGCTACGCGGATGCCGCCGCCGGGCTGGCCGTCCTCGTCATGGAAGAATCATTGGAGATCGAAGCGGCCATCGGGTATCCGGAGGGAACCGGGCCGGAGGAAAAGAGCCGGCTTCCGTTCGACTCGGTCGGCTTTCAGGAAGCCATCCGGTCCGGGGAGCCGGTTCTTCGCCGTGCGGAAGGGCCCGTCGCACCGGGTGTGCTTTCTACAGGCGCAACATGCCTGTTCCTGCCTATCCGCCGAAACACCCAAACGCTTGGGGCGCTGCTCTTGGAATCGGATTCGGAAGATGCCTTCTCACCCCCGGCGGCGGAATTCCTGCTGCGCATGGCTTCTCACGCGGCGATTGCGATCTCGAATGCCCAGCTGTATGCCGAAGTGCGCAGCGCCAACCAGGCAAAAAGTGAGTTTATTTCCTTTGTCGCCCATGAATTAAAGACACCGATGACCTCGATCCGCGGATACACCGACCTGGTGGCGCAGGGTGCCGTTGGCCCGGTCAGCCAGCCGCAGGCGAATTTCCTCGCCACGATCCGGCTTAACGTCGACCGGATGGCGGCGCTGGTCTCGGATCTGAACGACGTTTCCCGAATCGAATCCGGCCGGCTGAAGCTTGAATTCGCGGCGGTGGCACTCGCGCCCGCGCTCGAGGAAGTGATCGAGGCACTGCGCTCCCTGATCGAAGGTAAGGAGCAGAAATTAACTTTGGATATCCCCTCCGATTTGCCGCCGGTCTGGGTGGACCGCGGCCGGCTGATACAGATACTTACCAACCTGGTCAGCAACGCATACAAATACACGCCGCGCGGCGGCTCGCTGCGGATCATTGCACAGCGTTCTCCCAACCGCTGGGATCCCGCCGGTCCGCCGGAAGTCGTCCATTGTTACATCCAAGACAGCGGCTTGGGCATAGCGATTCAGGAGCAGAAAAGCGTCTTTCAGAAATTTTTCCGTTCGGAGGATGGAACGGTGCGCGACCTTCCGGGCACCGGGCTTGGCCTGCACATTACCCGGAATCTCGTGGAGATGCACGGCGGGAGGATCTGGTTCGAAAGCGAATGGCACAAGGGATCCACGTTCCATTTCACCGTTCCCGCCGCCTCGGTTTGATCGGCCCCTTCCCTTCCCGACAAGAAGATAAATAACAGGCATTCCCCACTTATGCTAGAATTTCCGGTATGGAAGGGTTCTTGCTCGAAATCATCCTCCTGCTCTTCTTGATCGTACTCAACGGATTATTCGCAATGTCGGAATTCGCCTTGGTCTCCGCGCGCAAATCCCGGTTGCAGCCGCTGGCGGATAATGGCAACGAGAGCGCGCGGACCGCGCTGGAACTGGTGGAACACCCGGACCGGTTCCTGGCCACAATCCAGATCGGCATTACACTAATCGGAACGCTGGCCGGCGCCATAGGCGGGGCGACGCTCGCCCACAAGCTGGCGGATTGGCTCGCCGTTCTTCCCTGGCTTGTCCCTTATGCCGAAGCGATTGCTTTTTCGCTGGTCGTCCTGACTCTAACCTTCCTGACCCTGGTTATTGGAGAACTGGTTCCCAAGCAACTGGCGCTGCATTCGTCCGAGCGGCTGGCCATGTTGATGGCCGGTCCGATGCGCGGGTTGTCGCACCTGGCTTCCCCGCTGGTCCGCGTTCTGGCCGGCTCCTCCAATCTCGTCGTCCGGATGCTTGGAATCCGACCCGCTGTCGAACCGCCCGTAACCGAGGATGAGATTAATTTTCTGATCGAGCAGGGTACGCAGGCGGGCATTTTCGAAGAAGCCGAGCAGGAGATGGTGGAAGGCGTGTTCCGCCTGGGAGACCAGCGCGTGGGCGCGCTCATGACCCCGCGACCGGATATTGACTGGATCGATCTGGATGAACCGCCGGATGTCCTCCACGACCAGATTCTCAACAGTCACCGCACGCGTTTTCCGGTTTCACAGGGCGAGCTGGACAACGTAATCGGGATCCTGCATACCAAGGACCTTCTGGCCCAGGGGTTTTCCTGCGAGCCCACGGATCTGCGGAAACTTCTCCGCCCGCCTGTATTCATTCCGGAAAGCGCCGAGGCCCTCCAGGCGCTGAAGCAATTCAAGGAGACCGGCGTGCATGTCGCAATCGTCACCGACGAGTTCGGCAGCGTGGCCGGTGTGATCACCAATACCGACATCCTCGAAGCGATCGTCGGGGATCTGCCCGCCCGGGGCGAGCCGAACGAGCCGGAAGCGTTGCTGCGCGAGGACGGCACCTGGCTGATGGGCGGCGCGCTGAGCATTGAAGAGATGAAAGACATGCTCGAAATAGACCATCTGCCCGACGAAGAAGATGGAACGTTTCAAACCGTCGGCGGATTCGTGATGGCCAAACTCGGCGAGGTTCCGCATGTCGGTGATCATCTCGATTGGGGCGGCTTCCGCTTCGAGGTGGTGGATATGGACCAACGCCGGGTGGACAAGGTGCTGGTGACCCCGCTCCCCCCAGAAGAGAAAAGCGAACCCTAACCCCTTTTTACCTGTAAAGACACAGGGGGCGGAGAGTTTTATTATAAATCTTGGCGTTCCCTGCGCCTCTGCGGTTGGAACTTTTTCTAAACGGACACGCCGCCCAAGGGCGGCGTGTCCGTCTTAATCACATTCCCTCCCTCGGGAATATTCTTAAGCCTTCGATCCGTTCGGAACCTTCGGGAGATCCTTTTCCGCCTCAGCCACCGCTTCAGCGGGATACTCGTAATCTTCCAGCCCGCCGTGGTTGAACACATCGTACGCAGCCAAATCGAGCAACCCATGGCCCGAGAAGTTGAAGATGATGACTTTCTTCTTGCCTTCCTTCTTGGCCTTCAATGCCTCGTTGATTACGACGCGGATGGCGTGTGATGTTTCCGGCGCCGGAGTGCTGCCTTCGGCCTGCAGGAACTGCTTGGCGGCCTTGAAGGTTTCAACCTGGTGTACCGCAACCGCTTCGATCAGCTTATTGGCGTACAGTCCCGACACCAGCGGCGACATGCCATGGTAGCGCAATCCGCCGGCGTGGATCCCGGGCGGGATGAACCCGTGGCCGAGAGTGTACATCTTCACCACCGGGGCCATCTTGGCGCTGTCGCCGTAATCGTAAGCGTACATGCCCTTGGTCATCGACGGGCAGGCAAGCGGTTCGACCGCGATGATGCGGGTCTTTCTGCCGTTTGTAATATTTTCGCGGACGAACGGGAAAGCCAAGCCGGCAAAATTACTGCCGCCGCCCACGCAGCCGATTACCACATCCGGATACTCCCCGGCCATCTCCATCTGTTTGAGCGCTTCTTCGCCGATCACCGTCTGGTGCATGAGCACATGGTTGAGGACCGAACCGAGCGCATAGCGCTTGGCGCCGCCGGAGGTGGCCGCCACTTCGACCGCCTCGGAGATGGCCATGCCCAGCGATCCGCTGTTCTGAGGATCCTTCTTGAGCACCCCCCGACCGTATTCGGTGCGGTCGGTCGGGCTGGCAAACACCTGGGCGCCGAAGTTCTCCATCAGGACCCGCCGGTACGGTTTCTGCTGGAAGGAAATCTTGACCATGTAGACTTCCAGGTCGATCCCGAAGAAGTTGCAGCCCATGGCGATGGCTGAACCCCACTGCCCGGCTCCGGTCTCGGTCGTCAGCGCCTTGGTTCCGGCTTCCTTATTATAGAAGGCCTGGGCCACGGCTGTATTCGGTTTATGGGAACCGACCGGACTCACGCTTTCGTTCTTGAAGTAGATGTGCGCCGGCGTGTCGAGCGCCTTCTCCAGCTGGATCGCGCGGATCAGGGGAGTCGGCCGCCAGAGTTTGTAGATATCCCGGACCGGTTCAGGGATCTCGATATAGCGCTCGGGGCTGACTTCCTGCATAATCAGGTTCATCGGGAACAGCACCGAGAGGAAATCCGGCGTGACCGGTTCAAGCGTCCCCGGATGCAGCGGCGGCGACTGCGGGTAGGGGAGATCCGGCTGGATGTTGTACCAGGCCTTTGGGATCTCGTGTTCGCCTAGATGGAACTTCGATTTGTCGGTCATATCTCCTCCATAAGATTGGATGTTCGAATAAATTCTCGATCCGGCATCGGGCCGTTGTGCGGTCCGGTGGAAATACAAAAGCCCATCCCATTCTTGGGACGGGCTTTTCGCTCGTGGTGCCACCCAAGTTCGGCCTGTTCGGCAAACACAAAACCCTGCGTGAATATGCCAGGTTTGATTTGCCAGCCTCACTCGTCGGGGTGCCCGGATGTAATCCGAACGACCCCCCGCCTGATAACGGTGGCGGTTCCGGCGCGGACTACAGCTTCCGCCTTCGCCCTGCAACTCCGAGGTCCATTCCGCGTTTACGCTTCCGCCGGTTTTCCACCTTTATACCGGCTCTCTGAGGAGCGCACATCGCGTACTCGTCCTCATCAACGTTTTTTTATTATTTTTTTCAATGAACGCTGAGTATATCCCATCGGACGGGACTGTCAAGCGGAACGGTAAAACGGTTCACTTCAGGGCGGCAACCTCCCAATGCCACGAATATGCTGTGGATTAATTAGAAAAGGCGGTTTTGGTGTTTTAATCCGACATCAGTAAGGTCAATCTTTTTCCAATATTACCGATATATCCAAGTTCTGGGTATTCCTCTTCGAATAACCCGATTTATGGCGATTGACTTGAATAGAACATTTGTGCTATTGTTCCATTACCTCAATAATCCAACTCTAATTGTGAAATGTCCGAGGTTGCTATGGAACACATAATCGATCCCATCCCACAAACCTTGCTTCATGAATCCGCAGCCGTTTCCTATTCCACGCTCACCCGGCGCGAGCGCGAGGTTCTAACGCTGATCGCCGCCGGGCACACCAACCGCGAGATGGCGGAAAGCCTGGTGGTCTCGCCGGAGACTGTTAAAACACACGTCCGCCACGTGCTTAACAAATTCGGGGTCGCGCGCAAGGCCGAGATCTGCGCGCTGATTCAGGGGGCAAGGTACCAGTAGGAAGTCGCCGATGGTGAATTATACCGTCAGGGGGATGCGCGATATGGCGGTAGACAGCCGGCGCCCGGAATTTTCGGGCGCCGATGCTTTTTAGTAGGGCGGATTGCATACCTGGAGACTTCGTCGCGGTTGGAGCATGGGTCGGTATAGATACTATTGTTTCGGTCAAGGCTTGTGTATGCGTCGGTGTGCCGGTTTCGCCGGCGGTCGCGGCGGGAGAACAGGAGGAAACCGGCCATGCGGTACAAGCCACCGCAATAGAAACTGACACTTTACTTTTCATAAGCCGACCTCACTCCATCGCGCGCTGATCTGCGGGATGACGTAGGGTTGGTTGAAGCGAAGAAATTCCATGATAAGAGCAAGTTCGCCTTGCTTCAACCCACCCTACACCCCGCTTTCTCACGCGCGCTGTTAACGTTTACTAATATACGAAATATTGATGTCTAATACGTTACTTGGTTGTTTCTATTTGGTTACAAGGGTATAAAGCAGGGAATTGGGGGTTTATGAAATCTCCTGATTTTCTTTGCGTCATAGCGCCCTGGCGCCCTCGCGTTTTGCCTTCACCGCCAAGGGGCATATCCACTCAAGCTTTCAAACCAGTCGCGGCTAAAAACAACCTTACCCATTTATGTTATCTGTTTGTCTTCATGAATATCAACTTCTCCCAATCTTATACACCAACTCCAACCCTTTAAACCCAAAATGTATCTTATCGCCGTCCTGGAGAACCCGCGATTCCCCAGCCGGTACTTCCACTCCGTTAATAAATGTCCCGTTGGTGGTTTTTTCCGGTTTTATCGACAATCCCTCTTTAGCCTTCTCAATCACTGCATGCCGCCGCGAGATGACCATCTTGCTGTCCCATTCCGCCAGGTCGATGTCCGGCGTGCTGCCCTTCCCGGAACGGCCAATCGTGACGGGCGATTTACTGAGGAGGAAGACCAGTCCGCGCGGGCCCATCAGGTGCGGTTGCTGCAGGATCTCCTGTGCGCGTGCGGCCGCCGCCGCGTTTTCGGCGGACTCAGGCTTGGGTTCAACAGCGCCGGTTGCGGCCTTCTCCGCCACCTGTCTTACGGAAGCGGCCTGCGCCTCACGGTGGCAAAGAAACAACAAATCGGAACTGGTTACTCCCGCATTTTTAAGCGTTTCTCCATCCGGCAACCGTTCACCCTCGTCCGTTTCCAGGAAGAACGTATCCCGGGGGACGTCTGCCAGCTCCTTCCAGCCGACAACCTGGACCAGATCCGGGATCAATTCCTGGATCGGCTGGTCGCCGGGTAACTCCAACAGGATGCGGTCTTTTCGGCGGCGGGATCCGATAGTTACGAAAAGTCGTTGGGCCATAGAAAATCCATACCTTGCTGCGAATGATGATATTCCCGAAGCGAAATGTTGGCAATCCTCGGTTCTCGGCTGGAATCTTTTCCTGTTCGGGCCGAGAGGTTTTCGAAGGAGGCTGGGATTCGGGGAATCTACGATCTCGACTTAACGCCGCGGGCTTTCCGCATTTCGTCGAAGGTCATCGGTATTTCCTCTGGTCCGATTCCCCTTTTTATCCAGGAGGTCAATAAAAAACAAAAAACACCCCCCCTCATTGACAATTCGATTTTTCCATTATATTATAGCCATACGTCTACGGGGGTCATAATGTCTCCTGTTAAGTACAAGATAATCCATATACAGACCCATCCGCCGGAAGCGGATGCGCTTGCCGATTCCCGCGCCGAAGCATCCCGTTCGGCGCTTGCATATACCGATGAGCTTGTCAAGGCGCCGTCGGAAATGGATTCCGGCTGGCAGGAAGAACAAAAGAATCGTTTTTGGGATTCCTTCCGGCCGCTTATTTCCGAATCCAGGGAATACGCCCTCAGCAGCTTGCAGGAGATTGAGAAGTGGTTTCCCGCGATCCCGGTGGACGCGGAAGAACAGATGCCCGTCTGCCCGCCGTAATATTTTCATGCGGCGGGGTCTACAGTACGGAAAAGGGGGAAAGATGGCTATGCGGTTGTATTCGGAAAACATTCGCCGGTTCGTCGAGGAGGTATCCATCCATCCGTCGGGGAAGCCGACCGGCTGGAAGGATCAGGGGATCACGGAAAAAGCGACTCCTCGCGTGCAGGGAGGCAGTGTATCGCGGACGCCGCTGAATGCCTGCCGCGAGGAAAGAAAGGGGGTGAAGGTGTGTTCGACCGCCGCGGAAAAGGCGGCGCGGCTCTCGCGAATACAAACGGATGCGCTTCCAAACGTCCATTAATCGAAATTCTAAAAAACCGTTAAGGAGGAACCATGCCGCAGATTCGAGTTGATCCCGAAGAAGTAAAGCGCGTTGCGAAAGATGTAAAGTCCAAGAAAGATACAATGGAAGATGCCATCAATCGCGCGAAGTCGACGATGCAACAATTACAGCCCAATTTCACCGGAAAACGCTCGAAGCGTATATTCGAGGAATGGGAAGGCATGCAGCCCAAACTGAAAGACGCCATGCAGACGTTCCTACAAGCGAGCGAACTCCTCGAAAGAGCGGGCGTCGATTTCGAAAACACCGACAACGCTTAAGAACCCAGGCTTTCCAAAGCGCCGCGGAATTCTTCCACGGCGCTTTTATTCCTCTTCAGAATAAGCCGCCTTGCTTTTTTTTCTCAAAAGCGAATATCATTCTGTCATGCCCTTCAACCGCCCGCCCCGCATCCAACCGACGCTTTCCAAGGAAACAATTAAGATTCCCCCGCCGCCTCAACTGCCCCAGGAGCCGGGCGCCTTCAGCTGGATGACGATCGTGATCCCGCTGGGCGGGATCCTGTTGATGGTCGTTTTGATGGGCGCGATCGGCGGTTCCGGGGGTGGATCGATGTATCTGCTCACCCTGCCGATGATGCTGGGCGGGTATATCCTGACATACTATGCCTTTCAAAATTCGAAAAAGGATTTTAAAAAGAAACTGACCGACGGCAAGCGTGAGTACACCGCCCAGCTCCAGAAAACCGAAAACCACCTGTATTCCCTGCGCGAACGCGAGCAATCCGTCCTGCGGCGGATGAACCCGGACCTCGAGGAGTGCCAGCGCCTGGCCGAGCGCCAGGACCCGCGCCTGGGCGAACGCCGTCCGGCCGACCCGGATTTCCTGATGCCGCGGCTTGGGACCGGCATCCTGCCCACTTCGATCACCATCCAGCCGGCCGACATGGAAAAAGGATCATTGGAACTTGTAAAGGAGATGGAGCAGGCCAAAACGCTCGCGGAAAAATTCGCGAACGTGCCGGACGTCCCAATCGTCATGCGTTTGATTCACACCGGTTCGGTCGGCATCGCCGGCAACCGCTCCGATACGGTCCGCGTCACACGCGCCATCCTTTGCCACCTCATCACCCACCACTGGTTCGCCGAAGTGCAATTGGGCGCGCTGGGCGAGAAGCAAACGCTGGCCGAGTGGCTCTGGCTGGCCACAGTCCCGCACGCTTCCACCGCCTTTGCCTGGCCGAAGGCCGATTTGCGCTTTTCCAATCCGGAATCCTGCACGGTGCTTCTGGAACTCGAGAAGGAGCTTAAGCGCCGGGAGCAGATCCTCGACGCCCGGAAGATGATCGGCGACACCTCCATCGTACCGCCGCTTCCCTGCCTGGTGATCGTGCTCGATTCCCTCCCGCAGACATTTTCCCATCCGGGGCTGGATCTTCTCCTGAGGAAGGGCAAGGCGCTCGGCGTGTTCGGGTTTTTCCTCACGCCGGATGCCGCCCAGACTCCGGGCGAGTGCGGCGCGATCCTGGACGTACGCCCGGGCAACCTCACCTATAAGGAATCCGGCGTAGGCGGTATCACAATCGACTGCCGGCCGGATTTCTGCGATTCCCCGCGGGCGGACTCCATCGCCCGCGCACTTGCCAAGGTGGATTGGGCCGAAAAAGAAGATCTCAGCCAGCCGCCCACAATGATCACCTTCCTGAAGATGATGGAAACGGCGAAAGTGGAGGATCTGCCGGTTGAAAAATGGTGGAACGACGGATCGCCGTTCGGTTTCCTTCAGGCGCCGATCGGAAAGACCTCCGCCACATCGGAGTTCATCTTCGACCTGCGCGATCAGGACGGTTCCCACGGGCCGCACGGCCTGCTCGGGGGCATGACCGGCTCCGGTAAAAGCGAAGTGCTTAAAACCCTGATCCTGGCGATGGCCGTCACCTCTCATCCCCACGATCTGAATTTCGCGCTGGTGGATTACAAGGGCGGCGCCGCGTTCAACGAATTGGCCAAGCTCCCGCATACCGTCGGCGTGATGACCGATATCGAATCCCACGCCTCCTACGCCGAACGGGTGCTGCTGGCGCTCGGCGGCGAACTGGAACGGCGCAAGGTGATCCTCGAACGGGCAAGGGCCGTCTTCAAATTCGGCCGCTCGCACGTTGACGACTACCGCACGATGAAGATCAAGCAGCCCCTTCCCCACCTGGTGATCGTATTCGACGAGTTCGCCGAATTCAAGGCGCGCAATCCCGAGGAGAGCAAGCGGCTGATTAGCATCGCCCGGCTTGGGCGCTCGCTGGGCGTGCATTTGATCCTCGCCACCCAGAATATTTCCGCGGCGATCGATCCGCAGATTCTCCAGAACTCCAATTTTCGCGTCTGCCTGCGCACCAGTCAGCCGGAAGACAGCGTCCAAATGATCGGCATCCCCGACGCCATCCATCTGGTGCGGGGCCGGGCGTATTTCTATTCCACCGGGCGCTCGCTCGTGCAGATCGCCTACTGCGGCGGAAAATACACGGGCGACGGTGGGGAAAAACGTCCGGACCAATTGCTGGTGGTGCACCCCGGCGGTAAGAAGGAAACGGTGACCATGCCGTTCGCGCGCCTCGGCGATCCTTCCGGAAAGCCCGGCGATGTCCAGATTACGGAGGCCAATGCGATCGTCGACCGGCTGAACACCGCTATGAAAAACCTCAGCCTCCTCAAGCCGCCGCCCGTCTGGGCGGATCCGCTGCCGGACCGACTGTGTTCAACGGATCTGTTCCAAAACTTCTTTACCGGCGGATGGGACGGAAGCACCTGGCACCCCTGCCGGAGGTGGGAAGCCGCCGAAGAGAGCGGCGCGATCACTAATCCTGTGCTCGGCATTTGCGATGTTCCCCAGCGGCAGGAGCAGCCACTGTTCGAACTTCCACTCGAGGAAGGCGGCGGTCATTTTCTCGTTTTCGGATCGGCCTCCTCGGGGAAAACAACCCTCTTAAAAACGCTGGCTGTTTCTATCGCCCGGATGGTCTCGCCCGCCCAGGCGCAGATCTACATCCTGGATTTCGGCGGGCAATCGCACCTGCGCGTGCTGGAGAGTTTCCCGCACGTCGGCTCTGTGATCACGCGTTTCGAAACGGAACGCGCGGAACGGCTGCTGCGGTTCGCGCAAACCGAGCTCAAACGCCGCAATGACCTCTTCCGGCGGAAGAATGTCGGTGCGGTCGCGGATTACAACCGCCTGCCGGAGGTCACGCCGCTCCCGGACCTGTTCTTCTTCATCGATAATTTTCTGGGGCTCAAACGGGTTTTCCAGCCGGAGTTCATCAACGAAATTGCATCGCTGGTCGGCGGCAGCGCTTCGAGCGGCATCCACCTCGCGGTTGCCACGTATCTGCCGGGGGATTTGCCGGGCGATCTGCAATCCAACGTCCACACCCAGGCCACCCTGCATCAATCCACCCAAACGGAGTATTTCGGTATCGTCGGGATGATCGGGGAATCCCGCCTGCAGGAGGATGTCGGGCGGCCGCCGCGACCGGGCAGGGGTTTCCTGCGCGGCACACCGCCGGTCGAATTCCAGGCGGCGCTGCCGGTGGGCGGAACGAACGATCAGGAACAGATGGAGCAGATCCTCAACCTGGGCGCGAAGATGACCGCCGTATGGAAAGGGCCGCGGCCGGCAACCATCGAGAGCCTGCCTTACTCCATCCCGCTGCCTAAGATCGCCAGGGTTCCCAAACCCGCGCGCCAGTACACCGTACCGCAGGGGAAGGATTTTGAGACCCTGCTGCCGCTCGGGATGAGCCTCGAAGAAGACGGACCGATCTTCCTGGTGACCAGCTCCGCCGGGCAGTCCGGCAAGACCACCGCCATGATTGCTTGGGCGCTTGCCTTGGCCGAGAAATATTCGCCGAAGGATCTGCAATTTCTCTTTATTGATTTCCATTCGCGCAATTTGCTCCCGCTCAAAAACCTCCCCCACACGCTTGAGTACGTCAACAACCAATCTGAAGTCGAGCCGTTCGGCAACCATCTTTTGGCGGTGATGCAGAAGCGCGCGGCCGCTCTCGAGGCCGCCTTCCAGAAGAATCCGGAAAAATTCGACCGCGAGGCGTTCCTCGCCGGCTATTCCGCCTACGTGTTGATGATCGATGATTACGACCGGTTGGCGTTGCGCTGCGAATCCGCCGGCCGGATGCTGGCGGAATGCCTGGCTGCGGGAGGGGATGTGGGGCTCTCCATGATCCTGGCAGGAAATGGAACCGATCTGCCGAAGGATTACGATGACGACCTTATGAAGAAGGCGCGTAAAATGGGTTGCGGGCTTCTGTTTTCCGGGAATGCCCAGATCGATCAGTTCAACAACGCCAAATCCCCGCCCTACCAGCCGATGGCGGGCCTGCCGCCCGGACGCGGTTATTTCATCCGTAAGGGGCAGGCGCGGATCTTCCAGAACTTCATGTACTGGGAGGAAGGGAAGAAGCCCGCCGATTGCCTGACGGGGCGGATCGATAAAATTCGCTCCGAAGGCGGCGAGGGGAAAAAGCCTGTCTGGCCGGATTAATCACCGTCGAGAAATAATCAGATCCTTTTTTTAAAACCTCACACGCTTGTTCTCTACCTCGCAGGGTGGGTTGAAGCATTAGTAATTCATAATCAAGGTTTATCACCTATGCCTCAACCCACCCTACCAATCAATCCACGACCGAATAAAAAGCCTGCTTGGGGGCTGTCCAAAAAGTGGAAAAACGGTTTTTTTCGGAGATGATTCCTAACCCCAGTTGGATCGTCATTCCCGCGCCTGCCCTCGCGGAGAATACCCGCTCGAATTTGGTATTACGTGGGTATGGTATCGAAGCGAGGGTGTTCTCAGCGGGTATCCAGGGATCTTCTGGCGTGGATGCCCGTAAAATACACGCGTGCATGACGATCACTTGGATGCCCAAAGGGTCTCTTTTGATAACCCAGCAGGCCGAGCCTTATTCCTCGGGTCGCACTGCCTCAACATACGTGTAGCTTCCGGTTTCCTGCGCTCCGGGCTGCTGGCACGTACTTACAAACGTATCCCAGGAGTATGCTTCCTCGCAGCCGGAATACGGATTGAATACCTGAACGAAAATTTTCCCTTCGCCATCCTGGAACACATCCGTTACCGTCACCCAGTGGGCGACTCTTCCCGGAGTCGCGGGCGCGGCGCCGGGAACAAGTTGGCCGTACTTCGGGTTGGGAATCGGCTTCCCGGTCGTTGGGGAAGCGATTTCCTTCAGGGTATCCAATTCCGTCAGAAATACAAATTTTCCGCCGGATCTTACCTTTTCCGCCAGTTCGTCCGGTGCGGGCATCTCGGCACGGGAAATGCCCGCTTCCCACCCATAATCCTCGAATAGCCTGCGCAAGTCGTATGCGCTGGTTGTGTGTCCGACGTTCTGAAGGACTTGAGTGCCGGTGTATTCAGTTTTACTGCCGTCGAGATTCCAAAAACCCAACCCCCGGAGCTTCGCAAACCGTGATAATCCCGCCTCCAGATCCGTCTCGCCCACGGCCCTAAGAACGGAAAGCTCCCCGCAAAGGTTGCTGTGGGGCGTCATCGGAAACGCGGCCCCGCCGAGGCCGTTTACTTTCATCCGGCCGAGGATAAAATTTTGCCAGGGATCAGCCGGATTATGCCAGTCCGGATTCGATCCGACTTTAGTAAACGGAGGCGGTACATCCACCCCGGGAACCCTTTGCCCATCGGCGTATACGCCTTCCCGATCTGGGATCTTCGCCAGATCGATCCTTGCGCTTTTCTTTTGCCGGGGGATGTAGGCCAACCGGCCTCCGCCGGTATCCACGACAAAATAGGCCATCCCGGTCGCGGGATCCGTCCAGGTTCCGACGACGCGGTCCAGAATCTTTCCGGTGTGGAAAGTTCCGGTCTGGGTCAGACCGTGCTGACCCTTCACGTATACCGGCACCCAATTTGAGAGGAGAATCCAGGTTTGGGGAACAAAGCAGGGTTCGAAGCCTGCAAAGTCGGGCAGGAGCGGGGACGGGAAAAATGTCTGCAGAAACCAACCCTCTCCCCGCAGGGCGAGAAGGATGGATACGGTTTCATCGTCGATCGATCGGAAAGCGCGGGCCAGCGCCGCCAACCCATCCGCTTTGATCTCGAGCGGAATATGAACGGATTGGATAGTCTCCCGCGCGGCGTATGCATCCCGCCGGGCCTGCGCGGTCAGCTCGGCATATTCGCTGCCGACGCCAAGGATGCCTAACAGAAGGGATTCACCGTTTTTCTGAAAATTTTCTGCGCGGAGGTGAATGGATTCGGCGTTATTGAGAAGAAGATCGGTGTCCACACGGATTCTGGTCATATTCTCCCCCCGTCAATAATATTGCGTCCGATGGATTGGATTATAATACACGTATGCATGGGGGTGTTGAAATGTCAGCCGAAGATAGCCCGAAAAGAACACTCAAGCGAATTACCGTCCACCCGTCGGAGGCGGATCGGATTGCCGGTGCTTTCGGCGAATCCCGCACCGCCGCCGAACAGGACTTGGCCGCATTGGAACACATCGCCGCCTTCCTGGATTCCGGTTGGGAGGGAAACCAGAAAGCGCGCTTCCTGGACGAATTAAATTCCCTCATCGGGCGCATCCGGAATATCCTGCTGCCGCAGCTCCAATTATTGGAAAAGAAATATCAGGATTATTCGACCGAGATTGTCATCGAAGACAACGGGACCGGCTGAGCCCCTGCGGGATTATTCCTCGCCTACCAGCGAATCATAAAATCCGACAAAATCTTTATTGTTATCCCCCTCAATGAAGGCAATCGCGGACCGCGGATGTATGTTCAGCTGGCCGGTGATGAGGAGCGGGAAGTCGTAGCCCCAGAATATTTTTTCCCGCAACGGGATGAAGTGCTCCTGGATGCACTGGAGTATGGGACGCAGGTGGAACTTCGGATTTTTCAGGAATCCCAGCAGGAGTTCCGTCGCGCAATTGCCCGCCCCGCGCCCCAATCCCGCGATTGTCGAATCCAGGTAGCTTGCGCCGAGGATCAGCGCTTCGATCGTGTTGGCATATGCCAGTTGTTGGTTGTTGTGGGTATGGATTCCCACCTTCTTCCCTGAGTTTTCGGCGTATTTCATGAACTTGCGCGTCAGCCCCTGAATATCCTCCGAATACAGCGCTCCGAAACTGTCGACGATGTAAAGCACGTCAACCTCGCTTTCGGAGAGAATTTCCAGCGCTTCGTCGAGTTCGTGGTCGTGGACGGCCGAAACCGACATCAGGTTCAGGGTGGTCTCGTATCCCTTATCGTGCGCGGCCTTGATCATATCCAGCGCGGTCGGGATTTGGTGGATGTAGGTCGCCACACGGATCATGTCCAGGACGCTTTCTTTCTTGGGCAGGAAATCCTCGTGGTAGTTGGTTCGCTCGGCGTCGGCCATTGCCGAAAGTTTCAGGCCGGATGTATTCTCCCCCACAATCCGGCGGATGTCGTCTTCCTGGCAGTGCTTCCAGCAGCCGTATTCCGCCGGCGAGTAGATCTTGCGGTCGGCTTTGTAGCCGATCTCCATGTAATCCACGCCGGAATCCACCAGCGCCTGATACACCGCACGGACAAATTCATCCGCGAATTGGGAATTATTAATCAGCCCGCCGTCCCGGATTGTGCAATCCAGCACTTTGATATCCGGCCGGTAGGTCAGCCAGGTTCCCTTCTTTCCTGTTGCGTCTGTAACGGTTTTCTTCTTCATCGCTCGCTCTCTCATCCCGGAAATTAGTGGGCGGAATTATAGCCGGTTTATGGGAACAAAGCTCATGGGTAGAAATACTCCGCCATATACAGCATAAAAGGCACAAATCGGATTTTTTGCGCTTTTTATGGCCGAGATAATGTTATTTGAAAGGAATTATTTCTGAAAACTAGTGTTGAATGGACCAGGCGCTTCCGAAAGGGCTTTGGCGCAACGTCACGCCGGCGGCAGTTCTTCATCGGCTTCTATCTAATCCGCCTCAGTCTGTTGTGCGTTCGCCGGTTCTGCTTCGACCGGCGCGCCTGGAGTCCAGCGGCTATGCTCATATACGCGCAGAAGAAGTTCGACCGCGAGGAAGGCGCCGAAGAAAATCCATCCCAGGAAGGGCGTGAACATCCGTCCCGCCTGCAGCCAGATCAGAAACACTCCGAGCGAGGCCGCCTCGATCGCTTCGCGCACCAGCACGCTTTCGGCCGGGAACCGCTCCGCGACAAACCGCCGGTTCAGGTACCACACGGCGGGGAGCGCGGTGCCGGTAAAGGCGACGAACAGCGAGAAGAAGAAAACCCAGCGCGGACCCAGGAACGGCAGGGTGAGGAAGATTACCGCCGCGACGCCGCCCCATCCAAGCACCGCGAACAATCCTGCCATGAGGAACAGGCCGGCCGGGAAGGAGGGTTTGGGCGCGGAGGCTGGTTTCGTGGGCATAGGTCAATATTATAGCCGCTATCGCCGAGCACCGTCATCATTATTGTTAATCTCTGTGATCGTTTACGGCAGCCGCGACCGCCGATCGAAGGGGATTGTTTCGCCTGCCCCGGCTTCGATGCCTTCTTCAACAACCTGCTAAAACAATTGTAGCCGCGATCGGTGATCGCGGCTACAATAAAGGTGTTCGTGGTTGAAAGAAAGTTCACGATGCGGAAATGAACCAGCGGCTCGGTGGTGCGTCCTCATTCACCGGCAGCACGTCGACGAGTTCGTATTTCCGTGACCCCAGCCCAAGCGCTTCCCCATACTCCGTCACCTTGTACGGGTCCTTCATCGGGCCGTGCATCCGCGTGAACGGATGGCCGTCCGGCCACAGGTGCTTCCGCAGTGAGGCGGTCATGTTCTCGTCGATCAGTTTCAGCTTGGCGACATTATCCAGCACGGCCCGGTCGATCGCGACGATGTCATCGGACCCGAAAATACCCGCATCCGGAAGGATCGACATGCCCGTGAATCCGAAGCAGTCGCAAACGGGGGTCATCTGCGTCGCCAAGCTGATGTGGGTCGCCTTGCCCGGCGCGAAGGTCGAGAGAGTGATGGACGTGCTGATGGCGCAGGCTTCCTGAAAAGCGTGGAAATTTACCGGATCGATCTTAAGCGAACCGGCCGGCGCAACCTTCAGGCAGCGGCCGCACTGCATGCACGGTTCGGTGTGCAAATGTAATTCGCGCGGATCCTTGCGGTCGACCACCAGCGCGCCGACCGGGCACGAGTCGATGATCTTCTTCCGCACCGCCTCGTCCGGGCATTTCTCGGCGAACCAGTATTTGTCGAAGTGGACCGTGTCATGCATCGCGCTGCGCGTTTCGCCGACCATGCACCCGAGGGCGATGTTCTTGAACGCGCCGCCGAAGCCGCACGAAGGATGGCCCTTGATGTGCGAAAAATTGATCAGGAAGGAGGTGTCTTGGATCAGGCCGGCCACCTTCCATTCCTTCATGCCTTTAAATTCGCGTTTATGGGTATAAAAATATTTTTCCTCCGGGCCGGACGCCGGATAAACCGGGCAGCCGAGCGTCTCGGAGGAGTACCCGCGCTCCTCCGCCCCGGCCGCGTCCCAGTTAAGGTCTGTGACGAACGGCTTGCCCCCGCCTTCCTTGACCGCCTTGACCACCTTGCGCACGAAGACGGGATGGATGGTCGAGGTGATGATGTTGTTGCCGGTGTGCATTTTGATCGCCACCGTCTCGCCTTTCACCCGGTCGCGCACGTTTAGCTTCTGCAGTATCAAATCCAGTTTGGCCGGGAGGGTCTCCTCGGCTCCGATCACCGTTTGGCGGGGGGATCCCCAATATACTGTGCTTGGCATAATCAGATTCCTTCCCTCTAAAAAGTTATACGGAAAAGGCTCTATTCAACCACCCGTATTTTAACAGGGTGTGGAAAAAAAGAGAGAGCTGACATTGTGCGCCCTGCCCCGGCCCGCCCCGCCGGGGCAGGCGAAGCCATCACCCTCTTTTTCCTCGAGAGGATTGCCCTGGGAGATCACCAGGACAGGCTTCTCTCCCGGAGCCTGCCCTGCGTGCGGCGAAGGGATCGCTCGCAACGACATCCTTCGTATTTTTCAACAATCTGTCAGCTGCGCAGGGCCGCATCCACTTCCGGAAAATCCGCGCGCGCGGTGAGATCCAAGCTGAGCGGCGTCACGGAAACCTTATGTTCAACGTGAAGTGTGTACACATCGGATCCCGGTTCTTCCCCATGGGGATCGAACCGGATACGAAAGGGGATTTGCGCCGCATCGGAAAAGGATTTTCGTTCGGGACGCACCGGCTCATAATAACGGGCCCGCGAAAGCCGGGCCAGAGTCCACGGGGTTTCCGGTGTGGCACCCAGCGGTACATCCACTTTCCATGCCGCCACATCCGACGGCACCGGCCACACGAGGATCTTTTCCGCAAACAGCCTGGCAAAGTATGCGGCGGCGGAAAAATCCACGGTACACCCGAGATCTTCCTTCTGATCCACGGGCGTCTCTTGTGAAACCGCGAGCGCCCGCAGGCCGCCGGCGGCCGCCTCGAGTACGGCGCCCACCGTGCCGGAAATGGTGATCCCGTATCCCACGTTCTCCCCGAAATTGATGCCCGCCACGACGATCGCCGGAGGGGATGGCAGGATATCGAACAATGCGTACAGCACGGCCTGTGCGGGAGATCCATCGACGGCATATACCCGATGATTTTCTCCGCCGTAGGCTTTTTCACGGACACCGATTTTTCCGGAGGTTGTCCTTGGCAAGCTGCGCCCGGCGCCCGACCACTGTTGGCTCGGTGCAACAACGGTTACGTCGCCGACATGGGTCAGCGCCTCCGCCGCGGCCCATAACCCGCGGCTTTCGATGCCGTCGTCGTTGGTCAGCAGAATCGACGGACGGGTCACAGCTTCTTCCGCACGATCAACCGCAGGCCCTCGACCCGGACCACATCCACGCAATCACCCGCCGCGAGCGTCGAACCGTCCTCACTTTCGGCACTCCATAACTCCCCTCCTGCCTGCACCGTTCCCTTCGGATCGAGCGTTTCCCGTACCTCGCCCGGTTTCCCGGTCAGCACCGTACGGCCCACGGCCGGCGGCAGCCGCCGGGTGCGAAGCGCAACGCCGATGACCACCGAGAACACCGCCGCCAGCGCCATCCCGGTTCCGACAACCAGCGGCACGGAGACGCGCTGGAATTCCGGTGTGACCGGGGAATTAAAAAGGATCAAGGCACCGGCGATGAACGACCCCGTGCCCGCCGCGGTCAATGCGCCGTGCGTGGGAGTTTGGAATTCCATGAAGAAGAGAATGAATGCCAGGACAATAAAAGCCAGCCCCAGCCAGTTCACGGTAAGCAAACCCATTCCATAGAAAGCCAGCGCCAGGCATACCGCGCCGATGAAACCCGCCACCCAGCCGCCCGGCTGCGAGAGTTCGATCAGGATCGCCTGCACGCCGATTGCCAGCAGGATGAAAACGATATTCGGGTTGGTGAGCACCCCGAGCAGGATTTCGATGAAGTTGAGATCCAATTCGTCGACGACCGCGAATTGGGTATCCAGCGTCACCGCGCCGGAGGTCAGCCGGACCGTTCTCCCGTTCAATTGACGGAGCAGATCCTCCCGGCTGTCGGCGATGATGTCGATCAACCCGGCCTCCAGCGCTTCGCTGGAAGAAACCGCCTTGGCACTCTGGATCGTGCTTTCGGCGAGGGCAACCGCCTCCGCAGGCCGCCCCTCGGTGAGCGACCGCACCAGCGCGCTGAGGATTTCCTTTTCCTTGGCCGCCAGGGTCTCATTCAGGTCCTCGCCCTGCGATCCTACCGGGCTGGCCGCGCCGATTGCCGTTTCGGGCGCCATCGCCGCGAGGTGTCCGGCCAGCGTGATAAGCGTTCCGGCGCTCCCGGCCATGGCGCCCCGCGGCGCCACATACACCACCACCGGAACGCCGCTTTCCCTCAGGGCTGTGACGATCCTTTCCATCAAGTCGATCTGCCCGCCCGGAGTGTTAAGTTGCAGGACGATAAGCGAGTACCCCGCCCGTCCGGCCTGTTCCACTCCGCGCTCGATATATTCAGTCATCACGGTGGAAACCGCGCCCTCGGCCGTCAGCCACAGGACGCGCGGGGTTGCTGCGGCGCGAACCTCCGTCGGGGAAAGGAACAGGATCAGGAGCAGGAAAAGAAATTGGGTTTTTCGCATGCGGGTCTCATTTGGAATTATAATCCCACCGACCCTGATCTCTCCGCGCAGCGGCATGTTCGCGCCGGCGGTAACCCGGCTCCGGAAACCATCGGAGCGGCATTTTCAGCGTTCCACCGCCTGGAATAGGAGATCGTATGCCTGCTTCCCCGTACGATGTCATCATCATCGGCGCCGGCCCTGCCGGGTACGTCTGCGCCATCCGGGCCGCCCAGCTGGGGTTGAAAACGGCGGTGGCGGAAAAGGAATTCCTCGGCGGCGTCTGCCTTAACGTCGGCTGCATCCCCTCCAAAGCATTGCTGCGCAACGCGGAAGTCATCCGTACCCTGAAAACCGGCGGCCGGGAATTCGGCTTCGAAACCGGCGATGTGCGTGTGGATTACGCCGCCGCCGTCAAACGATCGCGCCAGGTGTCGGGCCGGATGGTCAAGGGGGTGGAATTCCTCCTGAAGAAAAACGCGATAGACATCCTGCGCGGAACCGCCCGCATTTCCGAACCGGGGGTGGTGAGGCTCACCCCGCCGGATGGCGGAAGCGAGATAACGGTTCAGGCCAGGAACATCGTTGTGGCGACCGGTGCGCGGCCTTCCGCTCCGCCCGGTTTCACGCCGGACGGTTCACGCATCCTCACCTACCGTGAAGCCATCCTGCAGGAAACGCCGCCATCCTCGGCGGTCATCGTCGGCGGCGGCCCGATCGGGCTCGAATTCGCAACCCTCTGGAGCGCATACGGCATTCCGGTGACCATTGTGGAAATGCTGCCCCGGGTCGCGCCGTTGGAAGACGAAGAGGCGAGCGTGGAACTCGCGAAGATGTTCGCCCGGCGCGGGATCGAAATCCGCGCCGGCAGCACTGTGAAATCCGCTGAAATCTCCGGTGTTGGCGTGAAATTGAAAATCCAAACGGGCGCCGGGGAAGAATCGCTCGAAGCCGGACAGGTGTTGGTGGCTGTCGGATTCCGGCCGAATTCCGAAAACCTCGGCCTGGAAACCTTGGGGGTTGCCGTGGAAAAAGGGCGCATCTCCGTCGACGAGCGCATGGCGACTAACGTTCCGGGAATTTGGTCGGTCGGCGACGTCACCGGCAAACTGATGCTTGCGCATGTCGGGTCCGCAATGGGCAAGGCGTGCGCGGAGAACATCGCCGGGAAGGACGGCGCTGTCCTGGAGTACGAATTCCTTCCGCGGGCCGTGTATTCGCATCCGCAGATTGCCTCCTTCGGGCTGACCGAAGCCCAGGCGGCGGCGCGGGGGATATCCGTGCGAACGGTGCGATTCCCATTCCAGGCCAACGGGAAGGCGCTGGGGCTTGGGGATTACGGCGGCTGGGTGAAACTGATTGCCGGTGAAACCGGAACGCTGCTCGGGGCGCATCTGGTCGGCCCGGAAGTGACCGAGCTCCTGCCCGAACTGACGCTGGCCTATCGGGCCGGCCTCGGCATCGAAGCGATTGCGCGGAACGTTCACGCCCATCCGACGCTGAGCGAGGTGTTGATGGAAGCGGCGCACGGATTGGACGGCGGTTACATACATTTATAAAAACGGACCGGCATAATCGAAGCCGGACTCCATAAAGGATCGTCTTGCCTGCCGGCTCGAAGTCGCATTCCGGCCAGCCCAGCGGAACGCAATCGACGGAAAACCCATCCCGAAACGAAAAGGAGTTCCCATGCTCCACATCGAGCAAATCGACAGTAACAAGCGCTCCGACGTCATCCGTTTCTATAAAATCCCCTTCCCGATGTACGCCAATTCCAAATTCTGGGTGCCGCCGCTCTGGTCGGACCTGGCCATGCAGCTCAACCGGAAGAAGCATCCGTTCTATGATCACTCCGACGCGGATTTTTTCGTCGCCGTCAAGGACGGCCGGGATGCGGGCCGCATCGCGGTGCTGGAAAACAAACCCTATAACAAGTATCACAAGCGCAAGCTCGCCTCGTTTTTCCTGTTCGAATGCATCGATGATTCCGAAACCGCGAACGCCCTCTTCAAAAAGGCTTTCGATTGGGCGCGCCAACGCGGATTGACCGGTATCCAGGGGCCCAA
Organism: Anaerolineales bacterium; assembly: GCA_034430775.1. Lineage (GTDB taxonomy): Bacteria > Chloroflexota > Anaerolineae > Anaerolineales > RBG-16-64-43 > JAFGKK01. The sequence continues at coordinate 30,520 of DAOUDU010000178.1, forward strand.
GGGGTTCGGCCCGCTCGACGGCTACGGAATGCTGATCGAGGGGTTCGACCGCCGGCAGACGATGATGATGTCGGCGTACAACCCTCCGTATTACCCCCGCTTCATGGACGCCCTGGGCTTCCGCAAGGAAGTCGATTTCATCACCTGCCTCATCCACCGCGATCAGTTCGTCCTCCCCGCGCGTGTGCGTTCCATCGCGGAGCGGGTGATCAAGCGCGGCTCCTTCAAGGTGCTCTCGTTTAAAAATAAAAAGGAACTGCTCCACTGGATCCCCAGTTTTATCAAGGCCTATAATGCCGCCTTCGTCAACAACTGGGAATATTACCCGCTCACCGATTGGGAAGTGAACTTCGTCGTCGATAATATTATGCAATTCCTCGACCAGGATCTGATTAAAATTATGATCCACAAGGATGAAGTGGTGGGGTTCATTCTATCCTTCCCCGACATCTCCGCCGCCTTGCAGCGGACCCGCGGATACGTCCCTCCCGTGGCGCTCATGGACAATATTCCCCCACCCCTGGCGATTCCGGATATTCTCCGTGAAGTCTCCCGGACCGAATGGCTCGCGCTGAACGGCGGGGGGATCCTCCCCGAATTTAAAGGGGTCGGCGGTAATGCGCTGATGTATGCGGAGATGGAAAAAACGATCAACAGCCATTTCCGGCAGTTTCATTACGGCGAGTTGTGCCAAGTGGCGGAAACAGCCAAGGAAATGCGCTCGGACCTCGCCAATCTCGGCGGGGCGTTCCACAAGAACCACCGGGTGTTCATCCGCGAGATTTGAAATTTCCGCGTTTGGCAATCGTGATGCGGAATGCCGTGCGGAGATCTTCCGCCCGGACCAAGTCCATCGAACGGCCAAGGAGAGGCCAGTGATAACAATCGACCGAATCGATTCCAACAAGCGGTCGGAGGTCATCCGCTTTTTCAGGGTTCCATTCCCGATCTTCGCCGGGAACAAACAATGGGTCCCGCCGATGTGGGGCGATCTGTCGATGCAGCTTAACCGGAAGAAGCATCCCTTCTACGAGCATTCCGATGCGGATTTCTTCATCGCCGTGAAGGATGGAGCCGATGCGGGACGGATCGCCGTCCTGGAGAACAAGCCATACAACAAGTACCATGGTCGCAAGGTGGCTTCGTTCTTCCTGTTCGAGACCATCGATGACTCGCAGGTTGTACAGGCGCTTTTCGACGCCGCCGAGCGATGGGCACGCGATCGCGGATTAAACGGGATGCTGGGGCCGAAGGGGTTCGGTCCGCTCGATGGCTACGGCATGCTGGTGGACGGCTTTGAACACCGCCAGACCATGATGATGATGTCATACAATCACGCCTATTACCCCCGCCGGATCGAAGCCCTCGGTTTCCGCAAGGAGGTGGATTTCATCACCTGCGCCATCCCGCGCGAAAAGTTCACCTTTCCGGAACGCGTCTACCGTCTGGCGGAAAAAGTGCAGAAGCGCGGCACGTTCCGCGTGCTGCAATTCCAATCCAACAAAGACATGATGCGATGGATCCCGAAATTCATCACCACTTACAACAAGACCTTCGTAAAGAACTGGGAATATTACCCGCTGTCGGATCGCGAGGTGAATTTCGTCATCGACAATATCACGCAACTGATCAACTTCGATTTCATGAAGATTATCGCCCACGAGGACGACGTGGTCGGTTTTGTGATCGCCTTTCCCGACGTATCCGCCGCGCTGCAGCGCATCCGCGGATACATTCCTCCGTTTTCCTTTTTGGATCCCATTCCCTCTCCGCGGGCGTTGATCGACATTCTGCGCGAAGTGAACCGCACCGAATGGATGGCGGTCAACGGCGCGGGGATCCTCCCGGAATACCGGGGGCTCGGCGGGAACGTTCTGCTCTATACGGAACTGGAAAAAACCCTCAACATGCGCCACCAGCAATTTAAATACGGGGAGATGTGCCAGGTGGCGGAAACGACCAAAGAAATGCGCGCGGACCTTATTAATATGGGCGGAACGCCGTATAAAAACCACCGCGTGTATTTCCGCGAACTCTAATCGGTGTTTTTGTTAGGAATATTATTTCAATGACCCGCCGAACATTTCGCTGGGCGGGCTTTTTCCAATGCCGAATGGCAATAGAATACGCGATGGGAGATATAGCGAAAATAGGGCTCCGACCCGTTGGTCGGAAATCCGCGAAGGGATACAAGATCGCAATAAGAATCCCGCAAGTCAATCCCGCCTTGGAACAGAAAAGTAATAAAAAAGGCGTCGCATTTTTGCTGAATCTCATTCCAGGCCGTCCGGTATGCGCACATTCAGCGGGCCACACCGGATTCAAATTAACGATAGTTTAATCTTCGAATCCCTTGCCTATGATAGAATTTTTCCAGACAAGTCTTCGGGTGCCCCCCTCACCCGAGGACTTGTCTATTTTTTAGGAATTTCAATTTCGGTCGGGATTGCCTATTCCTCCCTCCCGGGGTAGACTTCTCCCGGTTCATCATGCGGATCCTGGTTGTCTCCGATATCCATGCGAATCTCACCGCCCTGGACGCAGTGCTCGAAGACGCCGGGATGTTCGATGCCGTGTGGTGCCTGGGGGATCTGGTCGGGTACGGACCGGATCCGAACGAATGCGTCCAGCGGATCCGGGATTTCCCCGAAATCCTGTGCATTGGCGGCAACCACGACAAGGCCGCCATCGGCGACCTTTCATTGGATGCGTTCAACGGCGAAGCCCGCCGTGCGCTCGAGTGGACCCACCGTCAACTTTCTCCCGAGACGATCCAATTTCTGCATGCGCTTCCGGAACGGCAGGTGCAGGAGCCGTATACCCTCGCCCATGGAAGCCCGCGCCGCCCGCTCTGGGAATACCTGCTGGATGCCCCCCGGGTCCAGACCAGTTTCGCTTTCTATAAAACCCTCTATTGCCTTGTCGGCCACAGCCACGTCGCCATCGCATTCCAGCTTAATGAGCGGAACCGGTGCGTGACCTATCTTCCCTCCCATGCCAGCACATTCGTCCTCGGGTACCAGCGGATGATTATTAATCCCGGTTCCGTCGGCCAGCCGCGGGATCAGGACCCGCGCGCCGCGTATTCCATCCTCGACACCGACGCCATGGAATGGGAATGGCACCGGGTGGAGTATTCCATCGAGACGGTCCAATCCCGGATGCGGCTCGCCGATCTTCCCTCCCGCCTGATCCTCCGACTCGAAGAAGGCTGGTAAGCCCTCCGGATCCTCCCGGAACCTTACATGCCGCTGCGTCGTCGGTAAAGGTGTAAGCCATCACACCGGAGCAAGTTCAAGGAGGAGCAATGAAAAAAGCTGTTCTTTCCCTTTCCTTTATTCTCATTTTGCTGCTCAGCGCCTGCGCGGCGGCCGCCATGGCGCCCCGGAACGCCGATTACAATCTGGCGATGCAGGCCGGCGCGGCGCCGGAGAGCGCAGCGATGGAAAAGGCCGCCGCCGCATCGGATGCCGCTCTCCCGGAACCGGCGGTCAATCCAACGGACCGGATCGTCTTGATGGATGCATCGTTGACGCTGGTCGTGAACGATCCCGCCGAGGCCGCTTCGAAAATCACCGATATGGCGTTTGCCAAAGGCGGCTGGGTGGTGGAATCCAACATCACCCAGAGCGTTTACGGTACGGCCGGTGAAAAATATTACACCGGTCAGATCTCCATCCGGGTTCCCGCCGACTCCGCGGACCAGTTGAAATCCACGCTGGCGGAGATCGAAGCCCTGGCGGTGGAAGTTAAAAGCCGTTCGCTCAACGGGCGGGACGTCACCGCCGAATACACCGATGCGCAATCGCGGCTGCGCAACCTGCGCGCCTCGCAGGACCGCCTGTTGAAAATCATGGAAACCGCCGCGGATCCCGAAGACGTCCTCGCGGTGGAATCTCAACTGCGACAGGTGATGGGCGAGATTGAAGTCTTGGAAGGCCAGATCAATTATTACGACACGGCCTCCAAATATTCACTCATCACGATCACCCTCCAGCCGTTCGTCCCCTCGCAACCGATCAGCATCGGCGGTTGGCATCCGGAGGGTGTCGCCAAGGAAGCCCTCGAAGACCTGGTCCATGGCTTGCAGAGCCTGGTGGATTTTCTCATCCGGCTGGGTATCTGCGGAATCCCCGCGCTGCTGGTGATCGCGTTGTTCGTAACACCGTTTGCCCTGTCCGCGCGTTTCTTCGTGCGCCGCTACAACAAGCGGCATCCGCCGAAAACGTCCGCGTAATGGAAAAAAAGCCCGGCGGCCGCCGGGCTTTTTATTCCGTTTGATTCCCGGCGGCAATCGGGTAGAATGCGCACATGGCATCCGCATCCTCCGCCGCGTCCCCCCGCCGCCTGCTCGATGAACGATTCGACTCCTTGCAGAACGATTTGCTGCGCATGGGCCGGCAGGTCGCCCGGGCCATAGACCGCGCCGTCCAGGCCTGGCGCGAACACGACCGCTCCCTCGCCGAACAGGTCGTCGCCAGCGATGCAGAGTTGAACCGGATGCGCTACGAAGTGGAAGAATCCTGCCTGGCGCTGATCGCAACCCAGCAGCCAACCGCCGGCGACCTGCGTGCGATCCTGGCCATGGATTCCCTCGCCGTGGAACTCGAACGCATGGGCGATCACGCGGAGGGGATCGCCAAGATCGTTCTGCGTATGGGCGACGAGCAGCCGATCCAGCCGCCGACGGAAATCCCCGCCATGGCGGCGCTATGCCGCACGATGCTCGCCGAGAGCCTGCAGACGTTTGTCGCGCGCGATCCGAAAGCCGCGCACCGGGTGGGCGAACAGGACGACGAGATGGACCGCCTGTACCGGGAATTGTTCGATCAGGTCGTGGCCTCTATGGCCAAGAATTCTGTTTTTATCGAACGTGGTACGTACTTGTTGTGGATCGCGCATAATCTCGAACGCATCGGCGACCGGATCACCAATATCTGCGAACGCGTAATCTTCATGACCACCGGCCGGATAGGAATGGTTTACCCGTAATCCCCCGCCGGTAATTCGGATGCGGCCCGATTCTGGCTGCGCCTGGGTGGTCATTCCCGGTTCCGCCTCATCAAGTGCCCGCCGGAGAACCGAAGTGACCCTGCGGCAAACTTTTCCGCCCGATCCATTATTTTCCAAGCGCGAACGCATGGTCCGTGACCAGGTAGAGCGGCGCGGTGTACGCGATGCCCGGGTTCTGGAAGCAATGCGCGCCGTGCCGCGGCACCTTTTTCTTCACGGACCGGATCAATCCTCCAGCTATGACGACATGCCCCTGCCCATCGGCTGTCATCAAACCATCTCCCAGCCGTATATCGTAGGGTTCATGACCGAAGCTCTGAAACTCAGGGAAACGGAAACGGTTCTTGAGATCGGGACGGGCTCCGGTTATCAAACAGCCATTTTGGCCAGTCTGGCCCAATCGGTGCTCTCGATCGAGCGGATTACCGATCTGGCGAATCAGGCCCGGGAAAACCTGCGTGCGCTCGGCATCGATAATGCCGAAGTACGGATCGGCGATGGGACCGTCGGCTGCCCGGAGCGGGCGCCGTTCAACGCCATTCTGATCGGCGCCGGCACTCCCGCAATCCCGCAGCCGCTGCTCGAGCAACTCGCCGACGGGGGACGCCTGATCGCTCCCGTCGGCGGACGCTCCTTGCAGGAATTGGAGCTTTGGACACGCACCGCGACCGGTTTCGATCGGCGCCGCCTGATGGCGGTCGTGTTTGTTCCGCTGATCGGTGAACACGGTTGGAACGCGCCGTAGGTTTCCAGGACAGGGCCTCCCATGTCTTCTTCCGCCATCTCCGTCCGCGATCTGCGAAAAATCTACGTCGTCACCGAGCGCGAATCCGGCATCGCGGCATCCCTGCGCAGCCTTTGGCACCGTGAAACGGAAAAGGTCTCGGCCGTCGACGGTATTTCCTTCGATATGGTTCCAGGGGAAATGGTCGGTTTTCTCGGGCCGAACGGTGCGGGGAAGACCACCACGCTCAAGATGCTTTCCGGACTTCTGCATCCCACCGCGGGGATGGTCGCCGTGCTTGGCCGCATTCCCCACAAGCGCGAAAAGGGATTTCTGCGCCGGATCACGTTCGTCATGGGCCAGCGCAATCAGCTGGTATGGGATATTCCCGCGATGGATTCCTACGAGCTGAATCGGGCAGTTTACGGCATTCCCGCAGGTGATTTCCGCCAAACGCTTGGCGAGCTCACCGAGCTGCTGGAACTGGGGCCGTTGCTGCGCAAGCCGGTGCGGAATCTCTCGCTCGGGGAACGGATGAAGTGCGAGATCGCAGGTGCGCTGCTCCACCGGCCGCAGGTGGTATTCCTCGACGAGCCGACCATCGGGCTGGATGTGACCATGCAACGACGTATCCGCATCTTCCTCGCCGAGTACAACCGGCGCTATGGGGCGACCATCCTTCTTACCAGCCATTACATGGCCGATGTCGAGGCGCTCTGCCGGCGCGTGATTGTTATCCATCACGGCAAGCTGTTGTTTGACGGCAACCTGGCGGATTTGGTGCGGCGCTTTACGGCCCATAAAACGATCGTCGTCCGGCTGGAGGATTACGGGGCGGATTTGAAGCGTTATGGAGAAGTCGTCTCCTGCGAAGAGGGTTCGTTTACCCTGCGGGTTCCCAAGGCGGAAACGGCCCGTATTACGGGGCGGATCCTCGCCGAGATGCCGGTGATCGATCTTCTGGTGGAGGATCCTCCGATCGAGGAAGTGATCGAACGGGTATTCGCCCAAGGTGCCCCGTGAACGGCATTCGGGAATTGTATGCACAGCAATTCAAGACCACCTTTGCCTCAATGCTGCAATACCGCGCGTCACTAGTAATCTGGATGATCGGCCATGTACTCGAGCCGCTCGTCTATCTCGTCGTTTGGTCGACGGTGTCCAATTCCGGGGGAGGCAGCGTTGGAAGCTTCACCATCGGCGACTTTGCGGCATACTTCCTTCTTATGATGCTGGTAAATAACGTCACGTACACCTGGATCATGTATGAATACGAGTACCGTGTGCGGGAAGGGAACCTTTCGTTCGCTCTGCTCCGGCCGGTGCATCCGATCCATTCCGACATCGCCGACAATATTTCCTCCAAATTGATCACCCTGCCCCTCATGCTGATCATCGCGGTGATCCTGGGATGGTTCTTCCACCCCACCCTGACGGTAACCCCTTGGGCGATTGCGGTTTTTCTCCCGGCGCTGGTCCTCGCCTTCCTGGTGCGGTTCTTCCTCGAATGGACCCTCGCGCTTTCAGCGTTCTGGACCACGCGGGTGGCGGCTATCAACCAAACCTATTTCGTCATGGTGCTGTTCCTGTCCGGCCAGATGGCTCCGCTCGCGCTGTTCCCGTCGCCCGTGCGGGTGGCGGCGGCCATCCTTCCGTTCCGCTGGATGATCAGTTTTCCCGTGGAGCTTTTACTCGGACGCCTGACACCGGCGGAAGCCCTGACCGGCATCCTGGCGCAGATTGTCTGGGTGATGATCGGTTCCGTGCTGCTGAGAATCGTATGGCGCGCGGGTGTGAGGGTTTATTCGGCGGTGGGCGCATGAACATCCTGCGGCTTTTCCGGGCGTATTTTCGCATAAGCCTGATGGGCGAGGCGGCCTATCGCATTAATTTCTTCATTCAGTTGTTCCAATCGCTGTTGGAATTGGCCACTTCCCTGACCGGCTTAACGGTGGTTTTTTCCTACACCGGAACGCTCGGCGGATGGCGCCCGGATGAGGTGCTGGCCCTGGTCGGCGTATATTTCCTCGTTGGCGGATTGATTGGACTGGTGATCCAGCCGGCCATGGAGGAATTCATCGATTCAGTCCGCGAGGGCACCCTCGACTTCACGCTCACTAAACCGGAGGATGCGCAGCTGCTGATCAGCATCCGGATGATGGACGTCTGGCGCTTGATCGATATCGTAATGGGGGTGGGCGTCCTGACCGTTGCGCTTATCCGCCTCGGAGAGCATGTCGGGGCCGCGGAGGCGGCGGCGTTCGGGCTGATGCTGCTGGCCGGCGGCATCATCATCTACAGCTTCTGGCTGATGTTGGCGACACTCTCGTTCTGGTTCGTCCGCGCGGAAAATATTCTCCAGGTTTTTCAGAGCATGTACGAGGCCGGGCGCTGGCCGATCAGTTTGTATCCGGCCTGGCTGCGGTTTGCGCTCACCTTTATCGTTCCGGTCGCCTTCGCCGTCACGGTGCCCGCCGAGGCGCTTACCGGCCGCCTGGGCGGGCTGACCATTTTGGGGGCGGTTGCACTGGCGGCCGGGCTGTTGGTGATATCCCGGGCCTTTTGGAAGATCGGGCTTAGGCAATATTCCGGCGCATCCGCTTGAATACGGAACGCAGGAAGAGGATGACACCACCGTATGGTTTATCACGCGGGGTGATAGAATTCGCTCAATGACCCGGCGACGATTCACCACTCTCCACGGCGGAAACATAAAATGATACGCGAACGGTTGATTCTGCGGAGGTCGTCGCGATTCCTATTGGTTCTGCTCGCAGTCGGATTGTATTCCTGCAATCCATTGGCGTCGACCGGCACGCTCCCGCCGGTGCCGTCGGTTGCACCGTCGGCGACGGACGCCCCGACGGTCACCCTGACGGCGACTTTTCCGCCAACCACATCCCCAACCCCGCGCCCGACGGCGGAACGTATCGTCATCATTTCCATCGACGGCCTGCGCCCGGACGGACTGCTGCAGGCCCGCATTCCGCGGATCAGCGAGATGATCAACGGCGGCGCCAGCACCTTCACTGCCCGGACCATTCTCCCCAGCGGAACGCTTCCGGCCCACGCGTCGATGGTTTCCGGCCGGTGTGTTTCCAAACACGGGATCCTTTGGAACGACCTGGTCCCCTCCGAAGAACCGCTTCAGGGCGCGACCGTTTTTTCCATTGCCAAGGAGGCGGGCTTGCGCACGGTGATGGTGGTGGGGAAGGAAAAGCTGGTGACGCTTGCCCGTCCCGGTACGGTGGATACATTCCGTTTTGAGAATAGCGGCGATGAAGATATCGTGCGAGCCGCATTGGAAGAAGCCGCCGACGGGTTCGGAATCCTCTTCGTGCACCTGATCCTCCCGGATTTTTTTGGACACCTGGACGGTTGGATGACACCCCCATACCTGCAAGGGATCGGCCGGGATGATGCCGCCGTCGGCACCCTGATCGACGGTTTGCGCGTGCGCGGCCTTATGGAAAATACACTCGTCATCCTGACGGCCGATCACGGCGGTCACGACCAGACCCACGGAACTTTTCAAAAAGAAGACATGACCATCCCCTGGATCATCTACGGTTCCGGTGTCCTTGCCGGCGTGCCGATTAATGTCCCAGTCTCGATCATGGATACGGCGGCGACTGCGGTTTGGGGGCTGGGGCTTGCCATACCCGCCGATTGGGACGGGCGGCCGGTGGTGGAGGCATTTGGGTTGCAGGCGGAGCTTCTACCCGTGGCCACCGCCGCAGCAGAGCGGTGCGGGATATAGTGCGGTCGGAAAAATTTTCTTGGTTTCCACAATGTTCAGTATCGGTTCTTAGGCTGCGCAGTAACCCGCGGATGGCATGAACGCATGGCGGGTTCTATTCGCCGACCACGACCACGCTATTCCGCCCCTGTTCTTTTGCCTTATACAGTGCCGCATCCACCGCCGCCAGCAGCGCATCGCGCGTTTCACCATGCAAGGGGAAGCCGGCAACGCCGACGGATACCGTCATGGGGTCCATTAATCGGCCCTGGTATTCGATTGTCAGCGACCGGATACCCTCGCAGATCTGCCGGGCTCTCTGGGTTGTGGCTTCCAAGGAAGCATCCGGAAGAATAAGAACAAATTCGTCTCCCCCATACCGGCAGGAAATATCTCCCGCCCGGATAGTAGACTGCAGCCACCGTCCCAATCCCTGCAGCAACACATCGCCCGCTTCGTGGCCGAACGTGTCGTTAATCTGTTTGAACCGGTCCACATCCATCATGATCACACCCAGCGCCATCCCTCTGCGTTTTGTTCGGGCCAGTTCGGCATGGAGTGATTCCTCAAGGTAGCGGCGGTTGAACAAACCGGTCAGGGAGTCGCGAATCGATTGCACGCGAAGGGTTTCGCGCAAAGATAAATTGGCCAAAGCCAGCGTAATGTGGTCGGCCGCCGTGATGGCGAGTTGTTGTTTGCTGTCCGTAATCGTTTCCGCCTCCCCCGTCACCCGCCGGTTCCGCAAGTGAAGCAGGCCAATGACATCTCCTTGGGCGATCAACGGGATGCATAAATAATCCGCCGGTCCTATCATTTCCGGGCGCAGGTGGGCGCACGAGATTCCAGGATGGGTCGTGGTCGCCACATACATGTGTCCATTTTGAATCCCTAGGCAATCCTGGGGCGGGAAAGACTCCGCCGTTCCCGGATCCTCCCCCCAGCTTGAGGCAATTTCCAACCGCTCGGGATCTCCGCTAAGCACGAACAGCCTGCCCGCGTGAATGGGAATTAATTTTTCCATCTGGCGAGAAATTACTGGATAAGCTTCCTCCCGGGTACGGCAGCCCTCGAGCAGCTTTCCCATTTCATTCAGCACGTTGATTTCCCGGTTTCGCCCCTCGAGCCATTTGACCATATTCGCCAGCTTGGTGTTGGACAATTCAAGGGTGAGTTCTATCTCTTTGCGTTTGGTGATATCCCGGGAGTTGCCTGCCAGCCCGATCAGCTTCCCCTGGCTATCGTATAAAATCACTTTAGTGGTCAATGTCCACATGGATCGGCCGGTCGAGTCCCGTGTGGATTCCTCGTGTTCGATTAACGCCTGACCTGAGCGGAGGAGCGCCTGTTCGTCGGCGTAAAATTGTTTCGCCAAGTCCGGCGGGTAGAAATCAAAATCTCCTTTGCCGTAGAGATCCTCGGGCTTGTTTACCCCCATGTGGTGCGCCAATGCAATATTACCCAAAGTGAATCGCCCCTCGGTGTCTTTGGCAAAGATAAAATCCGGCAGGTTGTCTATCAACTGATGTAAAAGTTCGCGTTCTCTGTCCAGCTCCTCCTCCACCCGCCGTCGTTCGATGATTTCCGCTCCCAGCGCCGCATTGGTTTTTTCCAATTCCTCATTGGTCTGCAGGATCGACTTTTCGATCGCTTTGCGCTCGGTAATATCGCGTGAAATTCCAAAAGTTCCGACGATCTGTCCCTCTTGATCCCGCAATGGAAATTTGGTAGAGGAGGCCCAGGTATCGTGACCATCCGGCCAGGTTTCCTTCTCTTCCATTCCCACGAACGGTTGGTCGCTGGCCACGATTTGTTTCTCATCGGAATAGGCCTGCCGGGCATGCTCGTCGGAAAAGAAGTCGAAATCCGTCTTGCCCACCGCCTCCGACGGATCGCCCAACCCAAACTTTCTGGCCTGTGCCCGGTTGATGAGAAGGAAACGGCTTTCTTTGTCTTTGAAATAAATGCGATCGGATGTGCTTTCCATCATGGTTTGGAACAGTTGGCGTTCGTAGGCCAGTTCCTCCTCCGCCCGCCGCCGTTCGGCAACTTCAGCCTGCAAGGCGGCGTTGGCTTTCTCCAGCGCCAGCATGGATTCGCGCATTGCCGCCGCCCGAATACGTGCTTCTTCCCCCAGTTTTAACTCGGTAATATCTCGCGAAATGCCAAAGGTGCCGAAAACCCGGCCCTTTTGGTCACGTAATGGGATTTTTGTCGTGGAGACCCAGGTAACACGACCATCCGGCCAGGTTTCCTTCTCTTCCATTCCCACGAACGGTTGGTCACTGGCCATGATTTGTTCCTCATCGGAATAGGCCTGCCGGGCATGCTCGTCGGAAAAGAAGTCGAAATCCGTCTTGCCAACAGCCTGCGACGGCTCCTCCAACCCCAACCAGGCGGCCGTCGACCGGTTAATAAGGATGAATCGGCTTTCCGTATCCTTAAAATAAATACGGTCGGTCGTATTATCCATCATCACACGGAGCAGATTACTCTCGAGTTTGGGAGTTATTTTATTGGACGGGAGTGGATGGCCGCTTTGCGCCGGAGAGTGTCGTGTTTTCTTTTTCGGAACAGGGCGGGGGTTGGTTAACGCGTGGGCGGGGTGTTTCGTCCGGCGGGCTTTTCCAATAAGAGGTTTTCTCTTGGGCATCGGTATTCAGTCCGCAACGGCAGTATTGGCTTCGCAAATCCTGCCCTGTTAAAAAGCCTCCGTTGGTATATTTTTATAAGCGATTTCTCTCCGTCGTCTACTTTCCCAGATGCATCGGCATGATGACGTGAGTGAAATCTTCGCGTCCGACCGGGCGGATGACGCCCGGGCTGGCCGGGCCGGTTGTCTCGAGCGAGACATTGGGGGTATTGACCACCGTCAGCACATCGACCAGGTATTTCACGTTGAACGCGATCTCGATTGCGGCGCCTTCCACCGTGGCATCGACTACGGTTTCGCCCGCGCCGGTTTCCGCGGCCGTAGCATTCACCTGCAGCTTTCCCGGCTCAGATCCGCCGCCCGGAGTAATGGTGATGCGCGCTGAATGGGAAGCCTGGCGCGCGAAGATGTCCGCCGCCTTGCAGGCCTTCAGGAATTGCGCGGTCGAAAGCACCGCGTGCGTGTTGTAGGAACGGGGTATGATCGGCTGGAAATCCGGGAAAGTACCGTCAATAAGCGATGAGGAGAGCTCCGCCTCTTTGAGGCGGAAAACCGCTTGCCCCCTGCCCGAGGGAAGGACCATCCAGACCGTTTCGTCCTGGTCGCCGACCAAGCGGGCAAGCTCGCTCAGCGCCCGGGCCGGGATGATAACGCTGACCGAATCCCTAACCGAGGCAGATAATTTGGATTCGCGCATCGAGAGCCGGAAACCGTCGGCGGCCGCCAGGGTCAACCGGTCGCCTTCCAGCCGGACCAGGACGCCGGTCAACACCGGACGGGTATCGTCGGTGGCGGCGGCGATGGTCGTCTGGGTGATCATCTCGCGCAGGTCCGCAACATTAAGGGCGATTCCATCCCCGAGATTGGCGCCCGGCAACAGCGGGAATTCCTGGGCGTCGACGCCTTTAATGTCGCTGGTAAAGGCTTCGCAGTGTAAATTCAGCGATTGCCGCCTGGAATCCAGCACCATGCGGATTTTTTCATTGGGGAGGGTGTTCACAAAATCTGTGATCGTCCGGGCGGGCACGGTAATGGAGCCTTCCTCTTCGACCTTGGCGCCCAGCCAGTAGGTGATCCCGATTTCCAGGTTGGTGGCCGCCAGTTTCAAGCGTCCGTCCTCCGTCGCCAGCAGCACATTGCCCAGCACAGGAAGCACGTTCCGCGGTGAAACAGCCCGGGTGACGATCCCCAATCCCTTGGAGAGATTTTCCTGCAAGCAGGTCACTTTCATGAACGTCATCTCCTCCGCACGGCAATGTCTTGCAACCCTACAGGCTCCCCCGGATGGTACTGAGTATACAACGACTCGCGAAAATCCGGGTTGGCCGTCCCCTTAAGTATGATTGGCGGCGTACCCGTTCCCGTTGGCCTGGGTGAGATAAGCGACCGCCGTCTCGCCGTCCATTACGATATCCAGTTTGCGGCCGCCGAATTCGCCCGGGATATTCACCAGCCGCACGCAGTCCTTTGGTCCGGAGATCTCCGGTACAAGATCATCCATCCAGTTTCTGGCGCGCAACATCCAATCTCCACGGAACAGGTCACCGGGCTGGTCCGGAAATAGGGCCACGGGATATATCTGCGCTTCCACCAGATCCTGAAAGAAATGGGTGCCGTAGGAAGGCTCGGGAATGGCTCCCTGCTGCTCCACGGCCAATTCCACAAGCACCTTGGTATTGAAGATGTCTGCATACGTGACCGGGACCCCCAGCAGCGGGTCCACCGAACCCCAGCGGCCCGGACCGATGAGAATGAAGGCCTGATTTTCAAGGACCTTGTTCAACTTCCCGACCATATCGGCAACCGCTTTTCTGTCAGCGGAATTCTCCAAACGGCCGTAGGCTTCCGGATCGACATAGCAGATGTATTGCACCTGCTGGACCGCCCCCTGCGGGACGACTCGGGTCGCTACGAAGAGCTTATCCTCTTGGGTGATCCCTTTTGGTACTTTGCACGCCGATCCTTCGCGGATTCCGTTTTGCACCCGGCACTGTAACAGATGCACGATGATTTTTAGGGACGTAGAGGAAGGATCCGGCGTAATGGCGAATTCCACGTCGACCGGCACATCGTACTGCCGTGACAAAGCCGTTAACACCCCTTTGATCAGGCTGACGAAACTGGTTTTCTGTAATAGATTATCGAACGAGAGGATCATACGTTCCGAGGCAAGCTGGGGACCGAGGGAAAAGATCGGCATTATCGTGTCGCCCTGGTCGATCGACGCCAGCCAGGGCAGCGCCGGAAAATCCTGATCCAGGAGTTCCGTAACCGGAACGGAGACCATCTTGGCGGAATGGAGATCGATCACATCGGCCGATTTTTGCGAGTACCGCCGCACTTCGGCGGGAGTGGTTTCCGGACGGAGGGCGGGATGGCTGAGCGTGACCAGACGCGGATAATCCTCCGCGACACGGTTCACGGCGCGTGTCCCCAGCCCCATCACGATCCGGCAGAAACCCTCTTCCCGGCGCAGCCGCGGATTCCACACGATCGGGCTGTAGGAAAACGCCGCACCGGCGAGTGCCGGGAAAAAATAATTCCTATATGTCTGCCCCTGGACCTCCTGCAACAGCACCGCCATGCGCTCGTCGGATTCAAGGAGTTCCATCCGCCTCCGGTATGCAAGCGCGTCCGGGGTATACACGCTTGCGTAAACACGGCGGATCGCTTCCGATACCGCGCGATGGTTTTCTTCCGGCGATCCCTGATTGGGGCAGAATATCGAAATGTATTTTCCAGCAAAGGCGGTCCCGATTCCATCTTCGAGCAGGCTCGAGGAACGGACAACCATCGGAGTTTTTCCCGTCTCGCATAAAATTTCCCGCAGGCGCTCCTCCACCGGGTCCGGCAGGGCCCCGCGTTTAAATTCCTCCTGGATCTGCGGGTATTCGGCACGGATCTGATCCAGCGGTTTGAACTTGTGGTTGTAATAATCCAAATGGTTGATCGCCAGGAATTCATGGAAAACGTTCGCCCCGATGAAATTGGACCGCGGGATAGTCATTTGTCCGGCCAGATCGGGAGCTGATGCCCGGAGGATTCGCCAGGCCAGCAGCAGCCCTCCGGCTTTTCCGCCGATCTTGCCCGAACCGATCAGGCAGGATTGGATTAATTTAAAATCTTCCGCGGTGAACCACTTCTTCGCGATCTGCACGTATCTCGGGTGATCGCTGATGATCGCTTTCACCAGGACTGCGGCCATTTCCTCGAGCAGCGGACGAAATGGTTCGCGCTGCTCACCGGGCAGGCACTCGTACCGGTGCAACTGATCAATCAACAATTCCAACGGAGCCAATTCCGGATTGAAGTACCGGATTCGGCTTTCCGGATGCCGTTTGTTTCGCTCGGCCAGGACCTTTTCGATAAGAGTCTCAAACAGGTCCAGCGGGAGGTTGTGCGCAAAATAAAAGTCGGTGAGATTATCGCGGATGTGCTGCAACCGCTCCTCCCACATGTTGTCGTTCTCTTCCGAAATAGGGTCAACCAACCCCTCGCGCTTCTGGGAGAGCACGGCTTTTTCCCGCGCCTCCGCCTCCAGCCGTTCGCGTGAAATCACCCCATAGCGGTAAAGCTCCTCGCGCATATATCTGCGGATCTGCCTCGCCAAAATTGGATATTGGGAGATTTGGAGGTGGATGGAGAGAATCTTCGGGACATCCAGCGGATGCTCTGGCATAGATGGAAAAAACCCCTCTGCTGCAATTATAGAATGCCGCTATTAATTATTGGCGAACATTCGGAGGAAGCTGAAAATCCAAAAATAATTATATTCTTTATTCCAGCTTGCGCCCATATTAAAACCTATTTTATCGGATTCCGACAAAAGATACTAGTTTTTCCCGAAAAAAACTTCCTGCGCGTCTTCTTTACTGACCTCGCCTGCCCCATCCTCGGAATAAAAGGAAATAGCCCTTGCCACAAGGGCTATTTCCTTCAATGGTTCCAAAAGAGCAGGAAAAGGGTTATGCCCAGCCGCGAAGCCGAACCGCTTCCGCCACCCGGCTGACCGCAACGATATAGGCTCCCATCCGGTTGTTGATTTTGTACTGGCGGGCTGTATCGTGAACGGAGTGGAAGGCGGTAGTCATCTTCTTGTCCAACCGGCGTTGAACCCTTTCCTCATCCCAGTAGTAATCGTATGCGTTCTGCACCATCTCGAAGTACGAGACAGTGACGCCGCCCGCGTTGCAGAGGAAATCGGGGATGATATAGCAGCCGGCCTTCTGCAGGATGACGTCCGCTTCCGGGGTGGTCGGCCCGTTGGCCAGTTCGGCGATTAGTTTGGCCTTTACACGCGGGGCATTTTCCTCGGTGATCTCGCCGTCTAAGGCGGCCGGGGTGAGCACGGTCACGTCCAGCTCGAGGATTTCCTTGTTGCTGACCGGTTTGGTGCCCGGGAATCCGACGACGGATCCGGTCTTCTTCTTATGTTCCATCACTTTTTCGTAATCCAACCCGTCAGGGTTGTAGACCCCGCCCTTCGAATCACTGACCGCGACGGTTTTCAATCCGAGGATCTCGGCGCCCAGTTTGTGGGCATAGGAGCCGGCATTACCATAGCCCTGAATCGCCTGGGTTGCGCCCTTAAGGTTGATCCCGAGCACGTTCTGCGCCTCGCGCAGGCAGTAGACGCCGCCGCGTGCGGTGGCATCGCCGCGCCCCTGGGATCCGCCGAGAGCGAGCGGCTTGCCGGTGATCACACCAAATTCGTTGAAGCCCTGCATCATGGAAAATTCATCCATCATCCAGGCCATGATCTGCGGCGTGGTGTACACGTCCGGGGCAGGAACGTCTTTCTCCAACCCGATGGCCCGGCCTACCTGGCGGATGTATGCCCGACTCAACCGTTCGATTTCACCCGGCGACATGACTTTCGGGTTGCAGATGATCCCGCCCTTGGCGCCGCCGAGGGGAATGTCCATCACGGCCACTTTCCAGGTCATCCAGGCCGCCAGGGCGCGCACGGTATCCACTGTTTCGCCGATATGATAGCGGATGCCGCCCTTTGTCGGGCCGCGTGCATCATTGTATTGGATGCGAAAGCCGTGGAAGACTTTGGTCGAGCCGTCGTCCATCTTTACCGGAAGGGTTACGTGCAGTTCCCGGAGGGGCCAGCGCAGAAGCTCGTGTATGGCGGGATCGAGCTTCATAATGGCGGCGGCATCATCGAGTTGGCGCTGCGCAATCTCGAAAGGATTCGGCCGCGCTTGTTTGGGGTCGCTCATGCTTTTATTCCTTTCTGGGTGGTGGGGTTTTTTCGGGCTGCGGGGTGCCCGGATAGCACGCAACTGATTTCCTTGGCTGTTGCTTTTTCTCGGAAAGGCAAGCCGATCCAACAGCTTTCTTTTTTCGAATTTGCGGCGGGGTGCATGGATGGATTTGTAATTCGGGTGGGATGGAGGTTCGAAGGGGTTACCAGTGATCCGCGGCCGAAACGGCACCCGGTCTGCCTTCCCAAGATCGAAAAAATTTTGCCATAGCCATTGCCCCGGTATATACCCTGTACGGTGAAATTTGATGCAGTTATCCGATCGCCAATCGGTTTGTTGTCCGGAAAAGGATGCGTTTTTGGATATCCAAGCCATCGGTTGTTTACGATCGATCGTTTCAGGAGGATAGACCCAGTTCAGGGATGTCCGGCAGCGCGGTTTCAAAAAGCCAAACTTGGAAAAAACCCTCCAGATCCTTGCCGCTAACCTCTTCGGCAAGCGCGATGAAATCCGCGGTGGCCGCATTCCCGTTGCGGTACCGGCTGTAAAATTCCTGAAGGATCCTAAAAAACGCCGGGTCACCGACTTTCAACCGAAGTGCGTGCAGGGTCAGCGCACCGCGGTCGTACACTTCCGGATCGAAAAGGTGATCCGGGCCCGGATCCCCGATCGGATCGGTCCGCGAAGCGGGAATGCTTCTGACATATTCATACCGGTTGGTGAGGTCCTCCCGTAAAGCATCGGCCCCTCCGGTATGCTCCCACCATAGAGTCTCAGCATAGGACGCGAACCCTTCGTTCAGCCAGATATCCTTCCAGGAGTCGACACTGACGCTGTCGCCGAACCACTGATGGGCCAGCTCGTGCACAACCACTATATCGTATGCGAAGGTATACCCCATAACGATCAGGGTTTGATTCTCCAGCGAGAAAGGGAGCTCCAATTCATGGACAACCACCCCGCAGGCGTCGAACGGATACGGCCCGAAGATCGAACTGAAGAAATCCAGCGCTTCCGGGAGCACCGCGGTCGATGCTTCCACATCGCCGCGGATGTCCGTATCCAGATAGTCCCGGACCAAGACACCGGTTTTCGACGTTTTTTCACGGATTTCGAAATTTCCGATGGCAATGGTGGCCAGGTAGGTGGCCATTGGATCGTCCATCGCCCACTCGTATGTCCAGGTGGCTCCATGGTCGGTCCGTTCCTTTAAAACGCCGTTTGCCGCAACGACGAACGGCTTGGCGACGGTTATGTGAAAAGTGAAGGTCGCCTTATCCCGCGGGTGATTATTCGAGGGATACCAGGTTTCGGCGCCGGTCGGCTCACCGGCAACGATCACCCCGTCCGGATAGAAGTTCCAACCCTCGAGAAATTCGATGCCCCCGTACGCTTCGCCTTCACCCGGCCGCCCCGCATACATTACTTCAACCAAGAATTCCGTATTGGAGGGGATTTGCACGGCGGGCAGGATGGTAAGCTCATCGCCGGAACGGGAGAAGTCCGCTTCGTCTCCGTCCACTTTAATGGAGTCGATGTCAAAACCCGCAAAATCCAGATTGAACCGGTTGAGGATCTCGCGGGAAAGGATTTTAATCGTCGCCGTGGCACGGATGGTTTCAAGATCCATATCCACGTCGATCACCAAGTCGTAATGGATAACGTCGTATCCGCCGTTGCCCATTTGCGGATAATACGGATCCCCTATTCCATCCGCGCCGGAAAACGATCCATCCCCGGCGGAAGCCGTTTCGGTCGGCAGTCCGCCGACCTCCACCGTGGGTACGGCGGGCGGCGGGAGCGGCGGCATGGGCGTCGAGCGTGTGCCTGAAGTAATTCCGTTTATCCCCTGGGCGAGGAGGATGACCAGGGCCGCACAGGCGCAGGTCATCCCGCACAGTGTAAAAAGCACCGCGATGATCGCAATGTTTTTTTTATTAATTTTCACGGGGATCCCCTCCATCCGGTGGAAACAGTCAATCCTTAACCGGGTTTGATAATTCCTCTTCCAATAATTTACGCACGGTCTGCGGATTGGCCCTCCCGCCGGTGGTTTTCATCACCTGGCCGAGCAGCCATTGGATGACGGTCACTTTGCCCTTCCGGTAGGAATCCACCTGCTCCGGATTATCCGCCAGCACTTTGCGGACCGCCGCGCGCAGGGTATCCGCATCGCCGATCTGCTGCAATCCCCGCTCTGCGACCAGGGCCTCCGCGGATTTACCGGTATCCAGCATTGCCGCCAGAAGCATCTTGCCGGTCGGTCCGTTTATCTTCCCTTCCGAGATCATTTGGATCAGCGCGCCGAACGCGCGCGCCGGAAGGGCCGGCTTTCCGCCCTCGCCCATCAGCGGGAGATTGCGCGCATTCAACAGCCCGAAAAGATCACCGCTGAGCCAGGTTGCTGCCGCGCGCGCCGATACACTGGAGGTCCGGATCACTTCGTCGAAATAATCGACTGTTGCCTTCTCTGAAAGGATGACCTCGGCGTCGTGCCGGGTGAGGCCCATCTTATGCACAAGCCGTTCGCGGACCGCATCCGGGAGTTCGGGGAGGGCGGCGAGGACCCGGGAGAGCCGCTCGGAGGGGATTTCCAGCGGCGGTAAATCCGGTTCCGGAAAATAACGGTAATCATGCGCCTCTTCTTTGCTGCGCTGGCTGTAGGTCCGGCCGGCGTTTTCATCCCATCCGAGCGTTTCCTGCTGGATCGCGCCGCCCTTTTCAAGGACAGCCGCCTGCCGGGCCAGTTCGAATTCCATCGAGCGCACGAGCGCCCGGAACGAATTCAGATTTTTTACTTCCACCCGGGTTCCCAATTCCTCGGATCCCTTCGGACGCAGCGAGATATTGGCTTCGAAGCGGATCACTCCCTTTTCCATATCGCCGCTGTTGACATCCAGATAGCACAGCAACCGGCGCAGTGCGGTGGCGTAGGCTTTCACCTCTTCCATCGAGTGCATGTCCGGCTCAGAAACGATCTCCAGCAGCGGGACGCCGGCGCGGTTGAGATCCACCAGCGAACGCGCGGGCTTTTCCTCATGGGTAAGTTTTCCCGTGTCTTCTTCCAGGTGGACGCGCCGGATCCGGATCGGGCGGATGGCCCCGCCGGCTTCTATCCGCAGCGCGCCCTCGACCGCCAACGGCAGCTCATACTGGGAGATCTGATATCCCTTGGGGAGGTCTGGATAGAAATAATTCTTGCGCGCAAAAACGCTTACCGGCGCCACCCGGCACTCCAGGGCCGCAGCCACAAGCAGCGCCAGATCCACCGCGCGCTCGTTGATCACCGGCAGGCTGCCGGGCATCCCCAGGCAGATCGGGCAGGTGGAGGTATTCGGCTCGGCCAGGGTGGAATCCACCACCGCGCATCCGCAGAACATCTTCGAGCGGGTGCGCAGCTCCGCGTGCACTTCCAAGCCGACGACTCCTTCCCATTCCATGGACGGTATTCCCTCCGCGCCCCGCTTACCCGTGCCGGAGCATAAAGTGCTTCATGTGGTCCAGCGCCTGCTCGATTTTTTCGTATGCGGTGGCGTAACAGAGTCGGACAAACCCCTTGCCGCTTGGACCGAAGGCAGAGCCGGGAACCACCGCAACCTGCTCTTCGAGCAGAAGCGTCTCGGAAAACTGCCCATCATCCATTCCGGTCTTGGCCACCGAGGGGAAGGCATAAAATGCACCCTGCGGTTCGAAGCAATCCAACCCCAACGAGTTGAGTCCCTGAACCAGCAGTTCCCGGCGCCGGTTGTATTCCGTCAGCATCTCCCGCACGTAATATTCACCGCGTTGGATCGCCTCCAATCCGGCCGCTTGCGACATGGTCGGCGCGGACATGATTGTGTACTGATGGATCTTGCGCATGGCGGCCATCAGATTCTTCGGTGCGGCGACGTATCCCAGCCGCCAGCCGGTCATCGCATACCCCTTTGAGAAGCCGTTGATCAGGACAGTCCGCTCACGCAGGCCCGGCAGCGAAGGCACGCACACATGCTCGCGATGATAAACCAGGCGGCTGTAGAGCTCATCCGAGATGATGAGCAAATCGTGCTTTCGCGCCACTTCGCCCACCCGCACCAGCATTTCGCGCGACATCACCGCCCCAGTCGGGTTATTCGGGTAGCCGATGAGGATCGCCTTGGTCCGCGGCGTCACCGCCCTTTCAATCTCCTCGCCGGTAACCTGAAAATTGTTCTGCACATAGGTCGGTACCGTCACCGGTACGCCATCGGCAAAAATCACTTCGGGCGTATAGGCCACAAAGCACGGTTCGGGGACGATGACTTCGTCACCCGGATCGAGTATCGCCGAAAGCGCCAAGTGCAGGGCTTCCGAGGCCCCGACCGTAATCAGGACTTCCTCTTCCGGATCGTAAGCGACGTCGTACAAATGCTTAATCTGAACCGATACCGCCTGGCGCAGCTCCATGGTGCCCGAATTGGAGGTGTAGTGGGTGTCGCCCAACCGGAGCGAGCGGATTCCGGCATGCAGAATGGGAGTGGGCGTCACAAAATCCGGTTCCCCGATTCCCAGCGAAATGACGTCCTTCATCGTCGCGGCGATGTCGAAAAAGCGCCGGATGCCGGAGGGCGGGACCGATTGAATTCGTTTCGAAATAAAATTCCGCATACTTGCCTCGAAAGGAACGGCGCCGCCCGAACGGGATTAAGGCCCGGGCCGAACCGTCCACTGCTCGCGTTCGAATTCGTACAGTAGGACAAATTGCCCCCCCTGACTGTCCTCTACCACGAATTGCTTTCCCTCCGGAAGCCTCCGCCGCGCGAGGATCCGGATCACCTCCCGCCACTCCCTCTCCCAGAAAAATTTTCGCGGTGCTTCCGCATACTCCGTACCCGAATAACACTCCACCAATTCGGGCATACGCGCTTCCCCGGTCATCCCATCCGCATTTCGGAGGAATCTCCGACCAGAAAGGTTTCATATTTTCCCAGAAGTTTGGCCTGGGATCCCACCAGCGATTCAGCGACTACCATCCGCGCGATCTCCGCCTTCTCGTCGACGATCGAATCCCGGATGATCGACTGTTCCACACAGCAGCCGGCCGCGAGCGACACGTACGGGCCGATGACGGATTGTTTGACCACCGCACCCGGATCGATGAAGACCGGCGGTATGATCACCACACCCTCAATCCCCGAAGCTTCGGAATTGCCGCAGCTGCGCTCCAATAACCAGCGGTTCGCGTGCAGTAGAGTCTCCGGTTTTCCGCAATCCTCCCAGCGGGAGACTTCCTCCACTTCCATGGGCAGCCCATCTTCAAGCATTAGGTTCAACGCTTCCGCCAGATAATACTCTTCTCCTATTGTTTCCCCCCGTTCCATCTGGCGCTCGATAGCGCCAACCAGTTCGGCCCCCGACGGCAGGTAATACGTTCCCACCACGACAAGTTTATTTTCCGCGGTCGACGGCTTCTCCACCAGGCGCTTCACCCGTCCGTCCGGGCCGATGGTCGCCACCCCGAAACGCCGCGGATCCTCGACCTGCTTTACCCATGCAACGGCATGCTTCCGATTGCGGATCGCTTTGGCGAAATCTGTATCCATTAGGGTATCAACAAACGAAAGAAGAACCGGACCCTGTAAATATTCGCGGGCAAGCCACAAAGCCTGCGATTGCCCGAGCAGATCCTCCTGTTCGACAAAACTTGCCTTCAACTCCGGATACGTTCGATGCACGTATTCCTGCACTTGCTCGCCGAGAAATCCGACGATGAAGACCACTTCGTCCAGATCCGGCAGCCGGCAGAACATATCCAGCACATGCCCAAGAATTGCCTTCCCCGCAACCTGGACCAGCGGTTTCGGTTTGCTCCAGGTGAGCGGCCGCAGGCGCGTTCCAAAGCCGGCCATCGGCAGGATGACTTTCATAGGCTGGGTGCCTCCTTGTGCCACCGGGTGACCTGCTGAAACGACCAGCCCACACGCAGGAGAGTTTCTTCCCCCAGGAAAGGCCCGCTTAACTGCAAGCCGACGGGCAGGCCCAGGGAATCCCGTCCGCACGGCAGGGAAATTCCCGGGACTCCCGCCAGACTGGCGGGCAGTGTGAGGAGATCTTCCATATACATGGCAAGCGGATTGTCGACCTTCTCCCCGGCGCGGAAGGCCGTGGACGGTGTGACCGGCGAAGCGATGATATCCACGAATTGAAATGCATTTTCGAAATCCGCTTTTATCAGGGTGCGCACTTTTTGCGCCTGCCCGTAATACGCATCGTAGTACCCCGCCGAAAGCGCGTAGGTTCCGAGCATGATCCGCCGTTTGACCTCAGCCCCGAAACCCGCGCCGCGTGTCCCGTCATACAGGTCGCGGAGATTCTGGCCTTCACGCCGCAGGCCGAAGCGCACGCCGTCGTAGCGGGCCAGGTTGGCCGACGCTTCTGCAGGAGCCACGATGTAATAGACCGGAAGTGCGAATTCGGTGTTGGGAAGGGAGATCTCCTTCGTTTCCGCGCCCAAGGATTGAAGGACCCCGATTGCCTCCCGGACCAACCGGTCCACATCGGGTTGAATCCCGGCTGTAAAATATTCTTTCGGGATCCCGATCCGGATCCCGTGCAAATCCGGTTCTCCGCGCAGTGATTTTCGGAAGGCGGGGACTTCCACCGGCATGGAGGTGGAATCCATCGGATCATGCCCGGCCATGATTTCCAAAAGGAAGGCGGCGTCTTCGACGGTTCGCGCCAGAACCCCAACGCAATCCAGTGAAGAACCAAAAGCGATCAACCCGTAGCGGGAGACCCGGCCGTAGGAAGGCTTCAGACCGACCACCCCGCAATACGCGGCCGGCTGTCGGACGCTGCCGCCGGTATCGGTACCAAGCGCGATGGGCGCCATACGTGCCGCGACGGCGGCGGCACTCCCGCCGCTGGATCCGCCGGGCACGCGTTCGGTATCCCACGGATTGTATGTCATGCCAAATGCGGAATTCTCCGTGGAAGACCCCATAGCGAATTCGTCGGTGTTGGTTTTTCCAAGAATCAGGCCCCCGGCGGCTTGAAGTCTCTCCACCGGTGTTGCGGTATACGGGGGAATGAAGTTCTCAAGAATTCGCGAACCGCACGTGCAGGAATACCCTTTTACGCATAAAACATCTTTAATGGCGAGGGGAATTCCGGTCAGTGGGCCGGGGTGATCGCCGCCGCGGCGAAATGCCGCCCAGGAATCATCCGCTTTACGGGCGGCGCGTATCACTTCCTCGCCCGCGATTCCAAGATAAGCATGGATTTTCGGATTCAGCTGTTCCGCCCGGCTTCGGTAAGCTTCGACCAGCATGGTGCTGCAAAGGGTTCCATCGCGGAGAGCCTCCACCGATTGACAAAGGGAGAGATCAAGCGGATCCATATAGCCCGTCCGTCTACTCAAACACAGGCGGTATCCGGAACATATGCTTGGCCTGTTCCGGTGCGTTGGCCAATGCGTCATTCCGGTCCAAGGATTTTGTAATATCATCTGTCCGTTGAATAGATCTCAAGGGGAGAACGGTCGTAGTGGGGGATATCGCCGAGGTGTCCACCCGGAGCAGCCGGTCGGCATAATCTAAAATGTCGGTTAATTGCTGACGATACTTCTCCAATTCCTGCTCCCCTAATTGGAGATGCGCCAATAATGCAATGTGTTCGACTTCTTTATGTGTCAGTGGCATGACGGGATTATACCGCACCGGTTCCAATCATCTGATTGCCCAGATCCCCTGTGGACAATGAGGGATAACTCCGTTTTTTCCCCTCTGAGAATCAATTCTCTGCGATGAATTTTTTAATATCCGGGATGAAATTTTTCTGTAACCCCTGAATTGGGCTTTTTCCCCAAGAAAATCACTCTTAATGAGGTGCGAATCCGCCATTATCAGTTTTCTTTATTACCCAAAAGTCCTTTACTCACGGCTTCTGTTTAAGGGAATAGCACCTTAAAGGTTTGTGGAAACCGGTTTTCCACCGCACTTTTTATTGTCAGCAGCGGATAAGTCTGCTAAAATCAACAACGATCGAACGCATCGATCAACCGCACCATTGTATTACATAAAAAACATAAAAAGAATTCTGGCGACGACGGAGCCTGATCAAATGAATCCAGAACAAGCATGGCAGGCTGCACTCGGGCAATTCCAGTTGGAAATGAATAAAGCCACGTTTGATACGTGGGTTCGTGACGCGCGCTTCCTTTCCTACGACAGCGGCGTCTTCACGGTCGGTGTCGCCAACGGCTATGCGCGCGATTGGCTGGAAGACCGGCTGACCGGATTGGCGCGAAAGATACTCACCGGGATATGGGGCCAACCGGCCGAAGTGAAATTCGAGGTCGGCAAATCCGATCTTCCGGATGAGCTGGATGCGGTGGATGAAGAAGAATTAATCCCATCGACTGCAGGGGAAGGGGCGGTCACACCCCCGCCGCTTCGGCCGACCGGCAACAACTTAAACCCCCGCTACACGTTTTCCTCATTCGTGGTCGGGAACAGCAACCGCTTGGCGCACGCCGCCAGCCTGGCAGTGGCCGACAACCCGGCGCAGGCCTACAATCCGCTGTTCCTCTACGGGGGAGTTGGCCTGGGGAAGACTCACCTGTTGCACGCGATCGGCAACTCGTGCATCGAGCACGGTTCGATGGTTCTCTATGTTACCTCCGAAGATTTCACAAACGACCTGATTAATTCGATTCGATCGCACACCACCGAAGCGTTTCGAGAAAAATACCGCCGGATCGACGTGCTCCTGATCGACGATGTGCAATTTATCGCCGGTAAAGAATCCACCCAGGAAGAATTTTTTCACACCTTTAACGCCCTGCACGGCCAAAACCGCCAATTGGTACTATCCTCGGACCGGCCGCCTAAGGCCATGGTCACCCTGGAGGAACGGTTGCGTTCGCGGTTCGAATGGGGATTGACTGCCGACATCCAGCCTCCCGATATTGAAACGCGCATGGCCATCCTGCGCTCCAAGGCAGAACGCGCCGGACGGACCATGCCGCCCGAACTATTGGAAAGCATCGCGCGCAGGGTGCAAAGCAACATACGCGAGCTGGAAGGCGCGTTGATCCGCGTTCTGGCCCTCTCCGATCTGAGCGGCACCCCGATCGGACCGGAACTCGTGGAATCCGCCCTGACCGACATGTTGCCGAAGAACCGGCGGATAGCCCCCGCAACGATCATCGATGCTGTAGCGGGACAGTTCGGTATCGAGCGGGAAAAATTGCTCGGCCGGGAACGATCGAAGGATATTGTGCTCCCCCGGCAGGTTGCCATGTACCTTATTCGCGA
Organism: Anaerolineales bacterium; assembly: GCA_034430775.1. GTDB lineage: Bacteria > Chloroflexota > Anaerolineae > Anaerolineales > RBG-16-64-43 > JAFGKK01. The sequence continues at coordinate 57,134 of DAOUDU010000178.1, forward strand.
AGAAACTAATGCTTCCTTGCCGGAAATCGGCAACGCCATGGGCGGCCGGGATCACACGACCGTTATGTACGGCTGCGATAAGATCAACGACCTCATGGAACAGGACGATAGCCTCCGTCGCCAAATTATGTTTATTCGCCAACAACTTTACCAGCCCGCCCATAATTAATCCGTTCCGCTTTTCTCTTTCTGCATGATCGTCGAGCCGGCCGGCGCGTTTCGATGATCATGTTTTTTTTCTCATCGTTGCCCTTTATTGAAAAGAACAGACCACCCGATAAAGAACTAATGGATTGGTCTGTTTTTCAACCGGTTTTTCCGGGCCCAGCTACTTGTTTGCGACCGGGTTTGTGGGCTCCCGTCTGTGGATAAACGGCACTTATCTGTGGATAAACGGACCTTTTTGGGGAGAGGGATTAGGCGTCTGGCGCTTTTGCTTCAAAAACCGGCCGATTTTCAGCGAACGGTTGTTCTTTTTGTTTTCTGTGTTTTTCGTCGTTTTCTGCCTCCACAGCCTATCCTTTGGTTCTCAAGTGTTTTTTCTCTTAATTGCCTATATCTATCACCTTTTCCTTTTATTCACAGACACTACTACAACTACCTATCTCTATCTACTTATCAACAAGGTTAAGGTGCCCCTATAATATTCACAAACGCGTTCGCCGATCTTGCCACCCAGGGAAGGTAGGCCTGCGGAAAAAGCCCAAGGAACAAAAGCAAAAAAATTGAGGCGAGCAAGAACACACGCAGAGACCTGCTTTTTTCAACCGATAATGGGAGTGTTACAGTGAAATGAAGCATTGGCCGGGCAAACCGGAAAACAGAAAGGACGCCAGCCAGCAGGGAAAGCAGCAAGGAAAACGGCAGAAGCAAACCGAGCGAACCGGCGGAGACAGAGGAAGTTAATTCCTTGAGCAAAGCCCACAAGGGCGGGAAGGAAATCAGCCCCGGTGCGCCGACCAAAGACAACCCGGATAAAAGCGCGGCTGAAAAAGCCAACGGGTGGGTGGCTGCCGCACCGCGCAAATCCTCCAGACGGTCGCTAGCATGGGTGGGCCGCAGCGAATGAAACGAGACACCCCACACGAGGAGGGAAAAGCCGCGGGCAGCCAAAAGCACCATCGCTGTTTGCGCGCCGGAAGGGCCGGGAACGGAAAGGCTAAGCAGCAGCGCGCCAAGATTGCACATAGAAAGATACCCAATAGCGCGTCCAAGACGGCTTTGAAAAACTGAAAAAACACCGCCCACCAGGCACATCCCCACGCCACCGAATTGCAGGGCTGTATAAACCGCAAGGGAAAGACGAAGCCATGAAAAGCCGTCCAGAAAGCGCAGGAGCAGAAAAATAACCGCGCCGATGTAAAGCGACAGAATGAAGGAGACACTGTAGGGAGAAGAATCGTCAACGACTTCCGGCAGCCAGAAATGGAATGGGGGAAAGGAGATCAGCAAGCCGAATCCGAGGCATAGCTGCAACAATAAAAAATGCAGGTCGGCGGTTTCTGTGGGCAGGTTGTCGAGGATCGATAATTCGGAACCGGCCAGAAGCAGGAAAAGCATCCCCAACGCGGAATACGAAATCCAACGCACGGCGCCACGCGGAACGGGGTACGAAGAATCGGACAACAAGAGGGAAAGGAAAAGCACGGACAAAAAGAGAAAGAACGCCGCATACAAAAAAGGTTGTACAAAAAGCGATGCGGAAAACAGACTTAGGACGACCCATCCCACGGGCACAAGGATCCGGCTAAGGGGAGTGGCGAGGCTTCCGCCGAAGAGTGCCGCCCCGCCAAAGAACAGGAATAGAACCGCGGACCGCAAACTCGGGTCGAACGTGAATTGACGGCCCAATAATGAAAAGGAGCCGGATACGGATATCGGGTAACCGAGAACCACCCACGGCGCGTCGAGGGGGAGGACGGATGCGAACCAGGCCATACCGGCCGCAAGCACGGTGGAGATGAAAATCGTCAATCGGGGGCGAAGCGGAAACAGGAAATATGCGGCAAGGGCGGCGGCAACCGGCAGCACGAGATACACGGCGGGCGCGTTCATGGTTCACCCCGGCTTTCTGAAGCGGTTTGCGGTGCGGCGTGGGAGTGCAGAATGATCAGCGCCATCACCATCGCCAGATCCGTAACGGCCAGAAGCGCCAGGACCAGCAGAGATTGCTCGATCCACAAATAACCGAGTTCAAAACCCTGCAGGACGGTCAATAAGCTGGCCGCCGAACGCAGCGGATGCTCCGAAAGGCCGAGGTTGAGCAGGCCGGCGCAAAACAGCGAGAGCGCAGCAAACGCCACACCCGCCGGGGGATCACGAAAAACCCCGGTAAGTTGGGGCAGCAGGGCGACAAGTGAGGAAAAAAGGAACAGCAGCAAGGAAAACCGGAAGAAGGCCTGAATCGGAGAGTTTTCCTCGTCGGCGACCACGCGGTTTTCCCGAGAAAGCGTAAGGGCGAGGAGTGTAACGGCGATTAATCCGACGATGGTTTTCGCAATCGCCACCGGGAGGGGGGTAACTTGGGACGACACCAATCCCAGTCCAACAGACTGAAGCGCCAGTGCGGACAGACTGCGAGTCCAGGAACGGAAAAGAGTCAGAAATCCCGTGCCGGACAGCAAACAGATAAATCCGATGAGGATGAACTCGGACGGCAACCTAGCCTCCTCGAAAAACCAGGTAAAGTAGCAACGCAATCCCCAGCGACCACAACATAGACCCTTCGCCGCTTAGGAATGACTCTACGCCAGATACCAGGACCGCCGTTTTTTGAAAAGTAAAAACGACGGATTGCTGCAACCATTCCAGACGGAAAAATTTTTCCAAATAGGCGAACAGCGTGGCGCTGGTGCGGTGGAAGCGCCGGATGAAGAACGCCATGAAAATGCTGCCGCCAAGCACCAGTAGCGGAAATACAATGGACCCGACGGAGGCGACGCCGGTCCAAACGGGAAAAAGCAGGGCGATAAGGGCTGCGGCCATGCCTGCGGAAAATATAAATAGGAAAACCGGTTCGTTGGACGGAAAGGCATCCACCGGTTCGAAAGCCAGCCGGAAGACGGCGCAAACGACAAATGTTTGACAAAGCAGTAGAGGAAACAGCATGGGGAACCAAGATGGCGCAAACAACCCGGGATAAACCGCCGCACTCCAAACGGATGCGGGTGAGAATGGAATACCGGCCAAAAGGACTCCCAGCAGGACTGGAAATGCCGCCATCCAGCGTCGGTGGGAGAGGTATCCGATGTAGGCAAGGAGAATCCCCCCGCCAAGGATTAATAAGCCCCCGGCTGCCAGGAAAAGTCCGGATGCGGAGGGAAAGACAATCGCCGAGAGCAGCGTATAACCCGGAAGGATTACAAAAAAAACATCACGACGCCCAAAGGGAGAAGCGGATATGCACCACTGCCATCCGGATGCCAGCGTAAAGACCACAAGGGGAATGACCGGCCATGAGAACCCCCAACCTACATCGGCGATTTCCGTCGCAGAAGGCCAGATATTAGCCAGGAGGCAAAGGCAGGCCGCGGGAGAGACGATCCGTAATAGGATTTCCGTTCCGGTTGAAGTGGTATGAAGACGGGAAAAAGTGAATTGGATGGGCGCCAAGAGCATGCGGAGGAGGATCCCTGAAAGGAAGAGAATTGGTGCAAGGTTAACTTGCGACGCCTCCCACACCACACCCCAATCGGATCCCGATCCGGGGGATCCCATGAACAGCGAAAATAGCACCAGGATGTTGCCGAGCATATTTATGGCGAGAACCGCCAACGAGTGCGAAAGCGAGGAGGAGATTCCCCGCGGGCCGATTTCTACGGGGCTTTTCAGAAAGAGCATCGCCAGGAATGAAAGCAAATCGATCAACGACCAGGCGATGATTACCGTCAAAGGGGTGATGGCAAAACAAGCCACGATTCCCACAATGGTCAGCAAATAAATTATTAGGCGTGAGGTTCTGCCCGGGCTGTGGCGCAGGGGGCGGGTCCACTCGATTAACAGTAACAGGCAGCAGAAATATGCACAGAAGGAAACGGACGGTGCGGAAGCCCGGAGCCCCAGCGGATCCGGGAAAAGACCGGCCGGCGACCATGCGAATGAAAAAGTCTCGGGGAGCGGAAGCCGTAGGAAAAGCATGCCCAAAGCCGCCACCGGAACCAGGGCGACACCGATGTGCAGGTTACGGCGCTGCGGCGGAATAAAGAATGTGGCCAATGCGCCGATAGTTAATATGACAATGACGGTAAGGACAATCATCCATTCGCCTGGGAAGAAATTCTAGCATATTCTATTTTTGGAGGTGCGGGGGAAGGGGGCGAAGAGGAGGAGCGGGCCGTTACATGGAGGCGGCCGGAAACACGGCCGGCGGATCTATCGGAGATTTGCAATGGAGGGTGCTAGACGGCTGAAGCGACCGGAAGCATTTTATCCAGAATGCGCTCCAGCGCCATTGTGTGGCAGCATACGCCGCGCAGATGGAAAAATTCGCAATCACACTGCCAATGGCCTTGATCGAACTTGACTTGGTGATTATTGTTGTCACCGCGGAACGTCATTGCAAACTGATCGAAATGGAAACGGTCGGGTTCCTGTGCGTAGCGTTTAGCCTTCTCGATTTTTCCGATCATTCCGTAATCCATAGGCAGCTCCTTTGAAAAAAAAAGGCACGCGGGCGCAGGGCCCCGTGCCAAAGATGGTTTAAGTGAACTGTCGATCCGTTCCGCTCATGGCGGTTTTCCTCCGGCAATGAAGGTGATTGCAGTATAAAAGATTATTCTCAGGATGTCAACCCGGCTCTATCTTATTTCGGTAATATTGGACGCAGCGCGGACCCTGTAAAAGAATTGTTAATTCCGCAGATTCCCTCCGGAGTGCCCGCCCCCACGATCTCGCCGCCGCCAAGGCCGCCTTCCGGGCCCAAGTCGATGATCCAGTCGGAGGTTTTTATCACGTCCAGATTGTGTTCAATGACGATCACCGTGTTGCCTGCATCGGTCAGATGGTGCAGAACATCCAGAAGTTTCTGGATGTCCGCAAAATGCAATCCGGTGGTCGGCTCGTCGAGGATATACAATGTCCGGCCGGTTGACAGTTTGCTTAATTCCTTGGCCAGCTTGACACGCTGCGCTTCACCGCCGGAAAGGGTGGTCGCGGATTGCCCCAATTTAATGTATTCCAATCCGACATCCTTCAAGGTGCCCAGCAGACGGGAAATTCCGGGAAACGCGCCGAACAGATCCAATGCCTCAACGACGTCCAGTCCCAAGATATCCGAAATGGAGCGCCCCTTGAACTTCACTTGCTGGGTTTCGCGATTAAAGCGGGTTCCCTTGCATACGTCGCAGGTAATCCACACATCCGGGAGGAAATGCATTTCCACCCGTTTCCTTCCATGGCCCTGGCAGGCTTCGCAGCGTCCACCGCGCACGTTGAAGGAAAACCTCCCGGCGGTATAGCCACGGGCCTTGGATTCCGGAATCTCGGCGAATACCTTCCGGATTTCGGAATAGACACCGATATAGGTGGCGGGATTCGAACGCGGGGTACGGCCGATCGGATCCTGCGTGATGTCGATGACCTTGTCGAAATGGTCCAATCCTTCTATCTTCCGAAACGCCCCCGGTTTTTCGAGGGTGCCGTGAAGCCGGGCCGCCAGCGCCGGAAACAGCGTTTCGGCGATGAGCGAAGATTTCCCGGATCCTGAAACGCCGGTGACGCAGGTGAACAGGCCGACGGGGAAACGGACGTCGATGTTTTTCAGATTGTTGTGGTGTGCGCCCCGGATTGATAGCCAGTGCCCATTGGGGGAACGCCGGCCGTTGGTGTGATCGGATTGGCGGGTGCCGGCCGCCACAATCCTTTCGCCGCTGAGATATTTCCCCGTAATCGATTCCGGATTTCGGGCGATGTCTTTGGGTTTGCCGGACGCCACAATCCGGCCGCCGAGAATCCCCGCGCCCGGGCCGAAATCAACGATGTAATCCGCCGCTTCGATCGTCTCGCGGTCGTGTTCCACGACGATGACCGTGTTTCCCAAATCCCGCAGCCGGATGAGGGATTCCAGCAGCCGCCGGTTGTCACGGGCGTGTAAACCGATCGACGGTTCATCGAGGATGTACATCACACCCACTAACCCGGAACCGATCTGCGAGGCCAGCCGGATGCGCTGGCCCTCGCCGCCGGAAAGGGTCGGCGCGGAGCGCTCCAACGCCAGATAGTGCAACCCGACATTAGTTAAAAATTCCAGCCGCGCGACGATTTCCTTGAGGATTTCTCCTGCTATCTGCGACTGATCGGAAGAGAGTTCCAGGGTGGAGAAGAACTGCAGAGCATCGCCGATCGAGAGGGCATTCACCTCAACGATCGTCTTGCCTGCGAATCGGACCGACGTCGCTTCGGGCCGCAGCCGGGATCCGCGGCAGACGGGGCATTTCTGGTACGACATGAACTTCGAATACCATTCGCGCATGCCCTCAGAATGCGTTTGATGGTAGCGGCGGGCGATCGAGGGGATGACTCCTTCATACGTGGATTCCCAGGAACCCTGGCCGCCCTTCTCATTGCCCCATTCCCACCGCACCCGTACGCGCTCGTCGCCATGAAGCATCCCCTTGCGGGCCTTTTCCGGGAGTTCTTTCCAGGGCGTATCGAGTGAAAATTTGTAGTGGCGCGCGAAATTCTTCGCGATCATCCGTGCCGATCTCGAAGTTTTAAATGTGCCCCAGGCGCGGATCGCGCCGTCGGCGATGGATTTATCCGGGTCGACGAATTTGTCCGGATCGAAGTTGAATTTCTGTCCTAACCCGTTGCATTCGGGGCACATTCCAAGCGGGGAATTGAAGGAGAACATCGGCGGGGAAAGTTCGGGAAAGGATATGCCGCAGTACGCGCAAGCGTTCTGCTCGCTCATTTCGAGTTCTTTGCGTGCCCCGGTGGAGACGACGACGGATCCGTTCCCCACCCGCAGCGTGGTCTCGACCGAATCCGCCAGGCGGATACGGAAATCCGGGTCGGGTTCCACCGGAAGAACGAGCCGGTCGATGACGATCTCGATGTCGTGTTTGCGAGTTTTCGCCAGGCGAATCGTCTGATCCAGATCCGTCACCACCCCGTTCACCCGCGCCCGCTGAAAGCCGCTGGCCCTGGCCTCTAAAAGCACATCGTCATGTGTTCCCTTCCGCTTGCGCACGACCGGTGCCAACAACAGAAGTTTGGTGCCCGGCCGCAGGGAGAGAATCTGATCCACGATTTGGGTCGATGTCTGGCGGGCGACCGGACGGCCGCAGCGCGGACAAAAGGGCGATCCGGCGCGCGCGAACAGGACTCGCAGGTAATCGCTGATCTCCGTTACGGTCCCGACGGTCGAGCGCGGGTTCTTGGAGACCGCTTTTTGTTCGATGGCGATTGCGGGGCTTAATCCGGCGATGTAGTCGACATGCGGCTTTTCCATCTGCCCGAGGAACTGACGGGCGTAGGCGGAGAGGGATTCCACATATCGCCGCTGGCCTTCGGCATACAGCGTATCGAAAGCCAGCGAGGATTTACCGGATCCGGAAACGCCGGTGAAAACGATGAATTGGTTGCGCGGAAGCTGGAGCGTGACATCTTTAAGGTTGTGTTCCCGGGCTCCCCGGATGATGATGCAGTTGGGTTCAATCGCAGGCATGCTTGGACCTATGGGGTAAGTGTGATCGTCGAAATAGGGAATGGGAGGATCGGGAATCCGTGGGACGAAAAAGCCGCCGTTAAGGAATTTCCATTCCGCATTTTACCAGTACACAAGGTTCCGAGGGAGGGGGATTTTACGGAAAGGGCGGATGGTGGAAGAAATTACGCTCGGGGAGCCCGGGATTTGGTTGTCCGCGGGTGATACATCGCCAGCCCGGTCACGATCATAGCCGTGCCAAAGAAAAATCCAATGCTTTGCAGCGTTCCCAGGTGGGGGGAGCCCGGCAGAGGATGACTCCCCAATCCAATAAGATCCGCGGTGCAGGAGACCGCTACCAGAACGTACCCAGTGGCGGATAACCGGGCGCCAACATCTTCACGGATGGTGACTGGCTGGTCGGATGGACGAAATAATTTTTCTATCGCGAAGGACGAGAGAACCACCAGGCCCAACCCGAAAAGAAAAACCACGATTTGGAGGTAGCCGATGACCGGCGAGCGATCCAGCCCGAACAACCACGGCTGCATCCCAAGGAGGAAAAGCGCCAAGCCGATAAAATCCACTGTTAGGAAGAAAGCCAGCCAGCGCGGGCGCAGGGAATGGGAATTGGTAGACATGGTGCGATTATACGCTTATCGCACGAGCAGCCAAAGGGCGGCCAGATAGCAGACGAGAATCAGGAAGAAGGCGAGCGGCAATCGCCGTGAAAACGGATGGCGGTCCACGGCGTGCGGAGTCCCGGTATAAGGATCGACCGCCAGTTTCCACTCGGGGCCGAGCAGCCAGGCCAGCGCCGCGCCCGCTGTCAAACCGCCGACATGCCCCCACAGATCGATCCCCGGAGAAAAACTGATCGCCAGGTTCATTACGATGATGAAGAGGACATTGGTCAGCATGGAGCGGCCGACGGGTCCAAGCAAACGCTTATGCCGGAGCAGGAATACGGCTAAGGCGCCGATCAGGCCGAAAATCGCGCCCGATGCGCCCAGGGAGTAGGACGGTGTGAGGAGGAAACTGGCGAATCCTCCGGCCACGCCGGAGAAAAAATAGATCATTAAAAACCGCGCATATCCCAGCGGCGGCTCGATTACCCGGCCGATGTTATAAAGCGCATACATATTAAAGAAGATGTGCAGCAGGCTGGCATGGAAAAAGATTGGGGTGATCAGGCGCCAATACTCGCCCGCCAGGATATTCTGATTAATCTTTACCCCGTAGAACGTGAATGCGTCACCGAAGATCACCTGCCCGAGATAGACCAAGCAAGTGACCGCAAGTATCACATAAGTGAAGACCGGCTTAACGCCCGGTACCAGAACCGCCCGGGCGCGCGGAGCGGGGGGTATTTCCGGATTGGGAATCACAGGGCGGTCCTCCTTGGCGCGGTGCGGCAGTGCTCCGCCCGGATGATAGAGACAATCGTATCGACCGTATCCTCCAGGCGGCCATCCGCATTGATCACAAGATAATCGAATTCGGGAACGTGCTTCATCTCTTCGGATGCCGTCCGCAGACGGATGTCCACCTGTTCTGCGGTGTCGGCGCCGCGCGCGATAAGCCGGCGTCTCAGCTCGTCGGGGGAGGAGGCGGTTAGGAAGATCGAAACCGCTTCCGGACATTGGCGGCGGACCGTCGCCGCTCCCTGGATGTCGATGCGGAGGACGACATCCCTCCCGGATTCCATCGCGTCACGCACTGGGCGTTTGGGAACCCCCTTGTACTGGCCGTACACCAAGGCGTGTTCCAGCAGCTCGTCTTTGCGGATCATGTCCTTGAATACGGCTTCCGATACAAACAGGTAATCCTGCCCGTCGGTTTCCTCGGGACGGGGCGGGCGCGAGGTGTAATTGACCACGAATTCGAAAGGCACCCCCCTTTCCATCATCCGACGGACGACGCTGTCCTTTCCGGATCCTGCTGTTCCGGAAAGGATGATGATTATTGGAAAGGGTTTCCGCTCGTAGCTGTCGAATACCATGCTTCCCTCTTGCTATAATACCGTCCGGGATGGTTGTCCCGGTGGAGGTTCGTATGCCCTTGTATGAATACCGATGTCTGGATTGCCGGCGCCGCGTATCGGTGTTCCAATCCTACTCGGACTACGGAAAAGTCCAACCGGCCTGCCCGGAATGCGGCGGGAAACGCCTTGATCGGCTGATTTCCCGCATCCGGTTCGCCCGTTCCGAAGAGAGCCGCCTGGAGAATCTTGCGGATCCTTCAGCCTGGGGCGACGTCGATGAAAACGATCCCCGTGCCATGGCCCGAATGATGCGCCGCATGGGCAATGAACTGGGCGAAGAAATGGGGCCGGATTTTCATGAGGCCGTCGACCGGCTGGAAGACGGAGAGGATCCGGAGCAGATTGAAAAATCGATGCCGGATCTGGGCGGGGGCATGCACTCCGGCGGACTCGACGATTTCGAAGAATGATCCACCTATGCGCCGGACGCCAGCCGGGTTGACACGGATTTTTTAATCGATTCCCAGACTGCTTCCTCCTCCCGATCCGCATCGATTAGCACCCAGCGTCCGGGCTCTGCGCGTGATAACTCCAGATACCCCTGGCGGACCCTGCGGTGGAACGCCACTTCGAGGGCGTCCAGACGGTTCCAATCGCTCTCGCTTCGTCTGCGCCGGGCGAGTCCGATCTCGACCGGAAGATCGAGCAACAGGGTCAAATCGGGAGTCAGTTGTTCGGTGGCGAAGTTGCTGATCGTACGCAGAATCCCCAGATCCAAACCGTGCCCATACCCCTGATACGCAAGAGTTGAATCCGAAAAGCGGTCGCATACCACCGTCCCGCCGCGCGCCAGGTGCGGTCGGATCATCCGGTTGACCAGCTGGGCGCGCGATGCGCAGAAGAGAAGGATTTCCGCGCGCGGATGCATCGCCGTGTTGGCGTGATCGTTGAGGATTGCACGTATCTGGTCGCCGATCGCGGTCCCGCCCGGCTCGCGGGTGAGCAACACGTCACGGCCCTTGCTGCGCAGGTATTCCGCGAGGCGCGAAGCATGCGTGGATTTACCGCTCCCCTCAGGACCTTCCAGGGTGATGAAGAAACCGGATGTGTTCGCGGATGTCATCAACTGCGGTAGATGCGCACGCGGCGGCGCGGCTCCTTTCCAAAGGATTGGGAAAGCAGGTTGGCCTGGCGGGCCATCTGATGCTGAAGGCGGCGGATATAGGCGGAGGTCGGGGCGAGGTCAATCGAGCGTGATCCATTGAGGATTTCGTCGACCGCCTGCTGTGTTTCCTGCATCGCCGAATCGAGGGAATGGTTGGACGAGGGGGTGTGCCCCAGGTCAAAAAGGTCGGAGAGAAAATGCTCCATCTGTCCGACGGTGTTGGAACGCAGGACATAGATCGGCGTCCCCCCGCGTTCCGCGTCCTCGATCAACTGCGGCCGCCGGCGGTAATAGGATTTAACGGTGACGATCGCTTCGGCCTGGCCCGGATCCCCGACCACCACGGCGGGCACTTGCAGGTAGCGCGCCGCCTGCTCCAGCCGATTCTTCGCAACGCCGTAGGGATAGATACGGACCGGGCGCGTGCGCGAGGGCGGGATGTGCGGCGGGGTGGGAGAGTAAGGCAGACTATCGGCGGCCGGGCCGGGTTCGTACGGGCGCGGCGTGCCGCTCCACGGCATCGACAGATCGGAGGACGGGCTGCGCCGCGCGCGTTCGCGTCCGGCACCGGCCGGAACGGACGGTGCGGCGGTCTCCGTATGAACTTCCCCCTGCTCGTCCACGTATCGCAGTTGCGGCGGAAGGGGGCGGCCGCGAAGAATGGCGTCCACCGCGGCGGCAACGTCATGATGCACCGCCAGACGTTCGCGGTCCTGGATCTCCACCAGGATCTCGAAGGTCGGGGGCGCACGGCGTTCTAAAACGGTCTTTTGCGTGCCGCGCCGGCGGGCTTCCTCGTCCGAAAGCGTGACCGATTCAATCCCCCCGACCAGGTCGGCCAGGGTGGGATTAAGCAGGATGTTGTCGATGGTGTTCCCGTGGGCTGTGCCGATGAGTTGAACGCCGCGTTCGGCGATCGTGCGCGCGGCAGCCGCTTCCAATTCCCTTCCAATCTCGTCGATCACAATCACTTCCGGATTATGGTTTTCCACCGCCTCGATCATCACTTCGTGCTGGAGCGAAGGCGTGCGCACCTGCATCCGTCGCGCACGCCCGACAGCCGGATGGGGAACATCGCCGTCCCCGCCGATTTCGTTCGATGTGTCGACAATCACCACCCGTTTGGTCTCGGCCAGAATCCGCGCGGCTTCGCGCAGCATGGTGGTTTTACCGACGCCGGGCCGGCCCAGGAGCAGGATGCTTTTTCCGGAAACTACGAGGTCTTGGATGATATCTATCGTGCCATAAACTGCGCGCCCCACGCGGCAGGTCAACCCGACGATGTGCCCGCGGCGGTTGCGAATGGCGGAGATGCGGTGCAGCGTCCGCTCCAGACCGGCGCGGTTGTCGGCGTCGAATTCCCCGATCCGGCTGACAACGGTGTCGATGATCTCGGGGGCGACCTCGTGATCGTCCAGCACCTTTTCCCCATCCAGATAGCGCGCGGTAGGTACCCGGCCGAGATCAAGGATGATCTCCTGGAGGACATCCCAGCGGCCGTCTTTGCGCAGCGCCGAGCTGATTCCCTCGGGTAGGACGCTCAGCATAATATCGAGGTTATCGGTGATGCGTCGTTGCGGAGTCATAGGCGTTTCGGTTGACCGATGAAGTGTATGTGCTGGCCTGGGGGACGGTTTTTTCCACCGCCGAGAGCGGCAGGCCTTCCGTAAACGGTACCGGGACGACCACGCGGCGGATGAAGACCGCCCGCCGGCTCATTAAAGAGAACCCATTGTCCCGGAGGATGGGCCCCAACCAGTCCTGATAAGATCGTACGCAGATGTAAATCGGATCTTGCGGACGGATGGTGAGCCCGCCCAGCCAGAACGCGATCCACTCCGCGGCATTCCGCGCTCCGGGGTGAAAGAAGGGTTCCATCCACAATCCGCGAGGTCCGGAACGCAGATGGAAGAACCCTACCAACTCGCCCTCCTCGTAGATAAGCCATCCTTTCGGCCGCCGTGGGAATCCTTCCACCTGATGCACCAATGCCGGCACAATGGAACAGTATAGCGCATGTACGGCCGATGCGTCGGCGGAAAGCAGGGGACGGAATTTGCCTTTCGGTGCCGGGAGAGAACGGGGAGACGGCGGTGCGCCCTTCCAGATATCCTGCCGGGCGTAAATCGAAAATCCCGCCCTCCGGAGGAAGCCGTATTCATCGGTCTTATCCTCCGCATCGGCGAGAATGTGTTGCGCCTGACGGCGTCCGGCCGCGATCAGCGCGGCTTCGATTAATTCGGTTCCCGGATTGTCCACGAGAAGCCCGCGCGGCGCGAGAAATCTCAGGCGCGAGGAAGCGGCCCCGCGGCGATGGCCAAGCTGGACAAATCCCGCCGGACCGCTTTGCAACCGGAGAACCAGTGTCTCCGGAATAATTTCCGGGATCAACTGGGCCAGGACGGCGGTGCGGAGGATATGAAGGTCCTGCGTTAGGCAGGTTGGGGAATCCAAGCTGAGCCCGTGGGGTGCCAGCGTCCGCAACGACGGTAGATCGCGGATATCGAAACTGTGAATCATGATTACCCTGCGGCCTCGACCATATCGAGGAATAACCGGTGGATCCGGTCGTCGCCGGTGAGTTCCGGATGGAAACAGGTCGCCAGAAAATTCTTCTGGCGGGCGGCCACGATCGTGCCGTCCGGCAAACGGGCAAGGACCTCGACGCCCGCTCCGGCGCGCACGATTGCTGGAGCGCGGATGAAAACAGCATGGAAGGGATAGGGATCCGCGGATGGGAGGGCGGGGATATCCAGATCGGTTTCGAACGAATTCAGTTGACGGCCAAAGGCATTGCGTTCGACGGAAATATCCATCAACCCGAGCACGGATTGTTCGCGCCCGATGTCGCGCGCCAGGATGATCGCTCCGGCGCAGGTCCCCCACAGGGCGTGGCGTTTCCCGAACTCCCGCAACGGTTCGATCATGCCGAAGGCGAGCGCCAGATTGCGGAAGGTGGTCGTCTCGCCGCCCGGAATGATCAATCCTGAGACCCCATCCAGATCCGCGGGAAGACGGACCGGCACGGCGGAAACCCTCATGCCGCTGAGCTTATAAATATGCTCCTCAAAATCGCCCTGCAGGGCGAGCACGCCGATGGCCATGGTTAAAAGTCGAACCGCAGTTCCGTGGTCGGTTGAAAACCCATCGCGCGATAGAGCGGGCGGCCGGCATCGCTGGCGTGCAGGAACACGGATCCAAATCCCTGCCCGCGGCACCAATCCATCATGGCCTGAACGAGCGCGCGGGCGATCCCCTGCCGGCGAAACGCGGGTTCAGTAAACACGCTGTGGAGAAATGCCCGCTGCTGCTTGCGGTGCTCCGGATTGGCCGGCCAGGGAACGATAAGAAGCGAGCCTCCGGCGACGATATCGCCTGCTTGTGTTTCCGCCAGCCAGGACAGATGATGACCCGCCGTCATCTCCTGCGCCGCGAACGATTGGAATTCGGGAGCGTACGCTTCGCGCGCGGATGGATCGCCGACCCCCATCTCGGCAAACATCCCCAACCGGTGACGGGTGATCACCGGAATGTCGGCCGGCGATGCGCGACGGATACGAATCGATCCTTCCACTACCAACCCCGGCCGGCAAGGAGTTCCTCTTTGGGAATGGCGGAGATCTGCCGGCCGACCATCGGCTCGCCGAGATCGCGGCTTACTTCGGCAATGATCTTGGCGTCGCGGAAATGCGTGACCGCCTTAACAATCGCCGCGGCGCGCCTGGCCGGATCACCGGATTTAAAAATCCCGGACCCGACAAACACGCCATCCATCCCCAATTGCATCATCAACGCGGCATCAGCCGGAGTTGCGATTCCTCCCGCGGCAAAATTCACCACTGGAAGGCGGCCGAGTTCTTTTGTTTCCTTCACCAGCTCGAAGGGTGCGCCGATCGATTTGGCGAACGCCATCAGTTCCTCATCCGGAAGATTTTGCAGGCGGCGAATTTCCCCGAACACGGTCCGGGCGTGGCGGACCGCCTCGACCACATCGCCGGTTCCGGCTTCGCCTTTGGTGCGGATCATCGCCGCGCCTTCTCCGATACGCCGCAGCGCTTCCCCGAGGTTGCGGCAGCCGCACACGAAAGGAACTTTAAAATCGTGCTTGTAGATGTGGTGCTCTTCGTCCGCCGGCGTGAGCACCTCCGACTCGTCGATGTAATCGACGCCGATCGCTTCAAGCACTTGCGCTTCCACGAAATGCCCGATCCGGCACTTGGCCATCACCGGTATCGAAACGGCTTCCATAATCTGCTGGATTAATCCCGGATCGCTCATGCGGGCTACGCCGCCGTCGGCGCGGATATCCGCCGGAACGCGTTCGAGCGCCATGACCGAGCAGGCACCGGCCGCTTCGGCGATTTTTGCATGTTCGGGAGTGACGACGTCCATGATCACTCCGCCTTTAAGCATCTGGGCCAGTCCCTTTTTAACGGTGAAGGATCCCGTAATTTTTTGTTTGTCCATGGTAAAACCTCCAACAAAAGACAGCACTAATATTCTACCATGCAGAACATACGCAAACACCGACGGGTGTGATTATAATGGCGCCATGTTGGCCGATCTTTCACTGGGTGATGTTGTCCAATTACGGAAGCCGCATCCGTGTGGGAGCCGGGATTGGGAAGTGGTCCGGTTGGGGGCGGATATCGGCATCCAATGCCAGGGGTGCGGACACCGGATTCTCCTGGAACGCCGTGATCTGGCGAAACGAATCAAGCACATCCTGCATCGAGGATTAAATGACTCTCCCAGCAACGCCTCGAAAACCTAAAATCCTCGTTCTCTTTTCCGATACCGGGGGCGGGCACCGGAGCGCCGCGCAGGCGGTGATCGAATCGCTCGAAGATAAACATCCGGGCGGATTCGAATTGGACATGGTGGATGTGTTCCGGGCTTACGCCCCGTATCCATTTAACCGTGCGCCAGAGCTTTACCCGGCGATGGTAAAGATACCAGACCTGTGGGGATTCGGATACCGAATGGTTGACGGCCCGCGCCGGGCAGTGCTTGTGATGGACACACTCTGGCCGTGGATCCGGCCCGCCGCCAAGCAACTGGTCCGCGAGCATCCGATGGATTTGGTGTTCTGCGTGCATCCGCTGTTCAACGCCCCCGTTCTGCGCGCGTTGGGCAAACACCGTCCTCCCTTCATCACGACAGTCACCGATCTGGTGACGGCCCCAAATTACTGGTTTCACCGACGGGAGGATGTCTGCGTTGTCCCCACCGAGCAGGTGCGCCGCAGCGCGCTACGCAACGGCCTGCGGCCCGAGCAGGTCAAGCTTCTGGGCCTTCCCATAAGCAAGAAATTCATGGTCACAGAGGATAAGCAGGCCCTGCGGGCGAAATTGGGCTGGCCGGAAGACCGCCCGGTCGTCCTGATGATCGGCGGGGCCGAGGGCATGGGGCCGCTTTACGACACGGCGCGTAATATTTCCTACACCAGCCCGGAATCCGCGTTAGTGGTGATCACCGGTCGCAACGAAAAACTTAAGCGGCGGATGGAATCCGCGGATTGGACCATCCCGTTTTTCGTTTATAGTTTTGTAAACACTATGCCGGATTTCATGAAGGCGGCGGATATTCTGGTCACCAAAGCCGGCCCCGGAACAATCAGTGAAGCCCTCGCAAGCGGACTCCCGATGGTGCTCAACAGCCGGATCCCCGGGCAGGAAGATGGAAATGTCCGTTACGTTGTCGAAGAGGGGGCGGGGCGGTGGGCTCCCGGAACTGAAAGAACAGCCCGGGCCGTTCGGCGCTGGATCGCGAATCCCAAAGTACGGGAAAGCGCGGCAACAGCTTGCAGCCGGATCGCCAAACCCCGGGCGGCGGATGACATTGCGGATTTGATTTGGAATTGGCTTCCTCAAAATGATAATGGTTCTTTAAAGTCGTAAATTCCATCACGGATTATGTAGCGCCTTTTGCATTTTCCACAAACCAATGAGTTACCGGAAGGCCGCGGATCTTCCTTTAAATCCGGGTTCCCGCAGTTTGGACATTGGAAGAAGCCCGCTGGTTCCGCCGGACCGGATGAATCCGATTGCGCCAAGACGAACACACTCGGAGAATATTGCCAGAGATTGCCTGTAAACCCGAGCAAGTAATCCAGGTACGCGAGTATCCCCGCGGGAAACACGCGCTTTATAAAGCCAATCCGGAAGTGGGAGACCGTCGCCTGGTTGTGGATCCGGAAACCGCCGCCGGCAAGCCAGCCGCGGACAGATCGCGGGTGGAAATCGAAGTTCAATGGCAGATATTCCACGGAATCAGGGGAGAAGGGATTCCACTCCTGACGGTGAAAAAGATACCGCACGATAGCCTTAAGATTACGCTTGTTGGCGAATTCTAAAAGGAAGGCGGATTGCGGAGAAAGCACCCGGCGGACTTCCCGCAGGGCAGCCGGCGGGTCCGACATATGATGCAAGGTACGGATCATTGTTGCGGCGTCGAACACACCCGCTGCGAAGGGAATGTTGTAGACATCGGCTGCGACATAAAGGAACCGCCCGGATTCGCCAAGCCTGTCTCGCGCCTGCCGGAGTTGGGTCCGGGAAAAATCCAGTAAGACGATTTTTTTAAAGCCCGTATAGCGGAGCGAGTTGCGACCCGCGCCGGCGCCTACTTCAAGGAGCAGCCGGCCTTTACGGGGCATCATCCGCCGGATCGCCCGGGCTTCGCAAAGGTCTTCATACCGGCGCGTACCGCTGTCCCAGAAGGTCTGTTGATAATCGGAATTTTCGTAGTCGCAAATCGGTCGTTGGCTCATAACCTCGTCTCGAAGACCAGCCGGCGGGTGGAAAGCGGGGGGATTTTACCCCACTCTCGGCGGGATTGTTTCACGTGGAACATGGGGGATTGAGTAGGGTAGACGGCCGGATTTCCCGGCTCCCGGAGGGCGGTTAAAGGGTGCCGGAAGGGGGATTAAAGTAGTTATAGACCGCCTTGGATACTTCTGATATGGTCCGCGACCCAACATCCCAGAGCAACCAGTCTTCTTGCCACAGGAAAATGGAGAGGACATAATTCCCGCCGGGTGTGTACACGATGGCGGCGTCCCCATAGGTGTGGAAGATGCCAGGATCCCAACCGTGTTTGTGGACGACTTTCGTGCCCTCAGGGACTCCTGCCTGGATGAACACCCCGATGGGATCGTTCGAAAGCAGGTCCAACATCGCGCTGCATTCTTCGGCGGTGATCTTACCGGCGAATGTCATCAGCAGCGTACCACCGCCCAAGGAGCATTGGTAGATGTCCTGCATAAGCAAACCCATATCCACGGAAGTGGTCTGGTTATAAGGGTCAAGATCGGTCCGGATGTCCGTCCGCTGGTTGGCGGGGGTTTTTATCGCCTCCAGTAATCCGGAGCCGGGTTTAAAGTATCCGGCAATATAGGTGTTCACCAATCCCATGTCCCTCATGGCCTGGGTCACGATCAACGGGCCGCGTGCCGGGTCCAGGCTCTGCATAAGCCAGTCGGCGGGATCGTTCCCGGATTGAAGCCCAAGCATATCTTTCAATAATTTCTCTGTTTCCGCATCCAGCGGCAGGTCCCGATGGATAAAAATAGACAGCAGGATCGGTATTTTTATCGTGCTGACGGCGGTAAAGGCCACATCGGGTTCGCCGGGGAAATCTTCGCCGCTCATGTGGATTACGTGCAGATCCTGCCCCGTTTGCAGATTGACCATGTAGACATCGATCAATCCATAATAATTATTGACAGCCGTCAACTGCTTGATAAGTGTGTCGAGCGACTCAAGCGACGGCAGGCTGCGTTGATTGGAAACGACCGGAAGATCGACCCTGCGATCGTCGGGTGAGAACAACGCATCGACGATGAGTTCCGCGCCATGTTCCTGATCCAATACGGTTCCCGGGGTACCGGCTTTGAAGAAGGGGCGGCCCGGTTCAGGCTGAGGCGGGACGGGAGGAAGGTCATAACGGGCGGCAATGTCTTCCATTAAATCCGCTAATTGCGTCCGGGAGTATTCCGCTTTTATCGGAATAGAATGCGCATCGGGGGGGGAATTCCAAAGGAATGACCAAAAGCCCTCCCAGGAGGGGAGCAGGATTTCATAGGCGTCAACCGCTGCAAGCATACTGGTAGTATCCAGAGTAAAACCGACCTGGGAGGGGAGGATGTAGAAGATACTCTTATGATAGTGCACTTCCACCGGCTGGCTGTAAACCTGCAGCAGCATTTGCATGGCTTCCTGCGAAGTCAATCCGCCGGCCGATAAGCCGGCGATCGTCACGCCCCGGGGAATCCGCGTTTGTTCGCGGCTGTAGCTTACCAACTCGAACAGTACCAGTATCGCGGTTGCCAGCATGATCGCTATCGAAAACCACCGGAACAGCATACCTGTTGAGCGCACGAAATCCTCCCGAAAAACCGCTTGCAGTATACCAAAGCGCCCCGGCAGAAAATGCTTTCACAGGCAAGACACTGCGGCGCAACGGCTGGAATTCCATGGCTTTGACTTTGCCACACCGGCGTGCTATCATCAAAAGCATCATTTTCCATTTATTGCAGTTGGCCTTATCTCGCTTTTTTTGTTCGTTGCTTGGCTTTCTTCCTCCGGGTTCCACCGGGGAAACGATATGTGCTAGGCGAAAGCGGCCATCTGCTTTCGCCTTTTCTTTTTTAGGGTTGACCATGAGCATCGAATTTTCCTTTCGCATCATTGGCATGATGATCCTTATCGTCGGTGGCGCCTTCCTGGGTGTCCGGTTGGCCGATCTGGCCCAAGTGCCGGACGAGAGCGAACGGTGGGCGTCCCTATTCGCATCCTTGGGCGCCCTGACCGGACTGATCCTCACACCGTACCTGACTACCCGTCCGTTGCGTGCCCTTCGGAAGACGCTTTCCTTGATGCCGGCCGAGTCGCTATCGGCCGCCATGATCGGCCTGGTGGCGGGATTGATCGTAGGTGCCTTGGCGTCGTTACCGCTTTCACTCCTGCCTTCTCCGTTCGGGAATTTCCTTCCATTCGTCAGTGCAATCTTCTTCTGCTATCTGGGCGTGACTTTATTTGTAATGCGCCGGCATGACCTGTTCGCCATGTTTGGGGCCAGGCTCTCACGATCCGCCCCGGCGCCGCTTCCCGAAGAACGGACCATTCTGCTCGACACCAGTGTCATCATCGATGGGCGGATTGCGGATGTCGCCGCGACCGGGTTCCTCCAATCCACCATGCTGGTTCCGCGGTTTGTGTTGAACGAACTCCAATACGTCGCCGATTCCTCTGAGCCGATACGGCATCAGCGCGGGCGACGCGGATTAGAGGTTCTCAACCGGCTGCGAAAAGACAACCGCACTCCGCTGCGGGTCACAGACCTGGATATCGAGGAAGTCCGTAACACGGATGAAAAACTGGTCGTCCTGGCCAAACAACTGCATTGTCCGATTCTGACCAACGATTACAATCTAAACCGGGTGGCCGAACTGCAGGGCGTAGTGGTGCTGAACCTAAACGATCTTGCCAATGCCATCCGGGTTATCTTTCTTCCCGGCGAAACCCTTCCGGTCTACCTTATCCAGGAGGGGAAGGAGCCGGGGCAGGGGGTGGGCTACCTGGAGGACGGCACCATGGTCGTCGTCGATGAGGGACGTAAGTACCTTGATCGGACGATGACTGTGATTGTCACCAAAGTCCTGCAAACCTCCGCCGGACGAATGATCTTCGCCCGAATCGATAGCAGCGCAAGTTCCACTTCCGGCAACACCCAATAAACCCATACTCTGAAACAGGACGTGTGCCATGTCATTGACCGTATACAACAGTCTGGTCCGCAAGCTTGAACCCTTCCAGCCGGTCACCGAAGGCCGGGTACACATCTACGTCTGCGGCCCGACCGTATACGCCAGCACCCACATCGGCCACGCCAAAACCTACGTCTCCTTCGACGTGATCGTGCGCTACCTCCGCTACAGCGGGTATCACGTCCGCTATGTTCAAAACATCACCGATGTCGGGCATCTGCTCGACAGCGGCGAGGACCGCATCCTTAAGGGAGCCGTCCGGGAACGGGTGGAACCGATGGAGCTGGTGGAACGCTACACACGCGAATACTTCGAGGGGATGGACGCGCTGGGAGTCCTCCGGCCGGATATTTCCCCGCGCGCCTCGGCGCATATTCCGGAACAGATCGAATGGATCAAGCGGCTTCTGGAAAAGGGGCACGCCTATGAGTTGAGCGGCTCGGTGTATTTCGACGTGCGCTCTTTTCCCGCGTATGGAAAATTATCCGGCCGCCGCCTGGAAGAACAGGAAGAGGGTGCGCGGGTCGCGGTGCGCGAAGAAAAAAGATACCCCGAGGATTTTGCACTCTGGAAAAAAGCCGAACCGGAGCATATCCTGCGATGGCCTTCGCCGTGGGGGTGGGGTTTTCCGGGCTGGCACATCGAGTGCTCGGCAATGAGCACGAAATATCTCGGCGAGACCTTCGACATTCACGGCGGGGGCGTGGACAACATCTTCCCCCACAACGAATGCGAGATTGCCCAGGCCGAAGCCGCAACGGGAAAACCCTTCGCACGCTATTGGCTGCTCACCGGATCGCTGACGGTGGAGGGCGTGAAGATGAGCAAGAGCCTGAACAATTTTGTATCCCTCCGGGATGCACTGGTCCGGTACCGCCCTGAGGCGATCCGCTTCTTTATCCTGTCCGGTAATTACCGCAGCCCGCTGGATTATTCGGAAGAAGCGATGCAGGGGGCAAGCCGCGGTTGGGAAAGGCTGGTGGGAGGCTATCCGGTGCTGGTCCGGCGGGCGGCCGCCCTGCCGCCGCAGAGCACCCCTATAAGCTCAGCTGCATCTGATCTTGCGGACGCTGTCCGGCTTCGCTTCCGCCAGGCAATGGACGAGGATTTCAACGCGCCGGCCGCCATCGCAGTACTCTTCGATTTCACGCGCGAAGTGAATACCCGCCTGGGTTCGGAGAAAGCCCCGGGGCGGAAGGATTTGGAGCAATATGCGGCCTTGTACCGCGAATTGGCGGGGGATGTGCTGGGGTTGCTCCCCCAAGGAGATGCCGGCTCGCAGGCGCGGGAATCCGCTCTGATCCAATTACTGACGGCGTTGCGCAACGAAGCCCGTGCCCGGAAGGATTGGGCGCTTTCCGATTCAATTCGCGACCGGATGGCCGAAATCGGTGTTGTGCTGGAGGACGGCAAGGAAGGAACAGCCTGGAAAATCCAATAAACCACTCATGATGGCCGCTTCTTTCCGCTTTCTTCACTTAATACTCGCGCAGGGGGACACTCTCTGCCCGTGTTGGAGAATCCAAGAATACCGGGTTCCAGAAAATTTTTCCTGCATTCACCGGATGGAACCGCAGGTTCCGGCCAACGGAACGGGTCAACCGTGAACCGCGAATGGATCTACGGTCGCCAGGCCGTGCGGGAGGTGTTGCGGGCGGGGCGAAGGGCTGCCTTCCTCCTGCGTCTGGCGGACAGCGCGCGGGCACAGGGACCGTTGGATGAAATCCTCGCTCTGGCCCGGAAGAAAAACATACGGGTCGAAAAGATTCCCCCGGCGGCATTGGACCGGCTGGGCGGAAATCATCAGGGTGTGGCCCTGCAAACGGATGCGTATCCGCTTGCGCCGCTCGAGGAAATTCTGACGCGGGCCGAAGCGGCGGGTTCGGAAGCCCTGTTGCTTATCCTCGATCAGATCCAGGATCCGCAAAATCTGGCTTCACTCCTGCGCACGGCGGAAGCGGCTGGAGTCCACGGCGTGATCCTGCCGCTGCGGCGGGCGGCCGGGGTGACCCCCGCAGTGGTCAACGCATCGGCGGGCGCCGTCGAACATCTCGCGATCGCGCAAGCCAATCTCGCCCAAGCCATAGAGGAATTAAAACGCCGCGGGGTATGGATCGCGGGATTGGATGCAGACCCCGCGGGTGAATCCCTTGTGGATGCGGACCTGAAAGGGCCACTTGCGCTCGTGATCGGCAGCGAAGGCGAAGGATTGCGGCCGTTGGTAAGGAAATCCTGCGACCGGCTGCTCCGGCTGCCTATGCATGGCAGAATCGAATCGCTTAACGCCGCGGCGGCGGGATCGATCGCCCTGTACTTGGTTCTGCAACAACGGATGAAACCGAACCCGACCTGACCCCCGTTTTTTTTCCTCCTGACAAGTACCGGCTTTGGTTGATATACTGGATGGGTGATATCGGCCGAGAGTCGGATGGCCGCACCGAAAAAGTCGACAGTGTCATTCGAGACGTCATTCTGGGCGCCCGTCCGCGCGAAGCGGAGGAAATGCGGCATCGCATCCGGCTCCACTGGACCGTTCGCTGTAACGAACCGCGAGTTCTTGGCATCGACAGATCACCGATCTCCCCGCTCCACCGCTTCGCTTTCATCCTGGCTCATGAACCCGCCCCAAGCCGGAAGGCTTCCCGCGGGCGTGACGGCCACTTTGCATAGGTCTAAAAAAATGGGGATAATTCTTTTTTCGCTGGGCCTGCTGATCCTTTCGATCATCGTATGGGGCATCTCCCACTGGCAGAGAAACCGCCTCCGGTTTCCCGCCGGAAGGGTTATCCATATCGATACCGAGCGCTTGCGGAAACCGGAGGGAACACTCTTTTCAGCAAATTACTCTCTGGTCGGGCGACCCGATTATTTGATCAATCAGGGGGGATGGATCATCCCGATCGAAGTGAAAAGCGGCGTCGCGCCCGTCACCCCTTTCCACTCCCACCTTTTCCAATTGGCCGCTTACGGACTGCTGGTCAAGGAGCATTTCGGCCGGGTGCCGCCGTATGGCATATTGAAGTACAGGGATAAGGCGGTTGAAATCCCCTTTACCGGGACGCTGCTCGACGAAGTGTCCACCGTGCTGGATGCGATCCAGGCGGACGCATCCAAAACCGCGGTCGGTCGTTCGCACGACGAGCCCAAACGCTGCCGTGCGTGCGGTTTCCGCGCAGTATGCGATCAACGCCTGGCATGATTGTCTTTTGGTGCACCTGCTATAATCGGCTTTGATTATGAGCGACCAGACTTCCCACCCCATACCGCGGCGCATTGCGCTGGTTTTCAATCCGGCGGTCTCCGATGCGGAAGCCATTACCCGGAAGATCGGCGCATTCGTCCAGTCCCACCTTCCCGACTGCAAGGTGATCACCTATTCGCAAAAGGAATTCCCCGCCGCCATACGGGCGGAACCGTACGATATGGTGGTGGCTTTGGGCGGCGACGGAACCCTGCTGAGGGTCAGCCACGCTTGCTCCAAAAAGGAAATCCCCGTCCTGGGAGTTAATCTGGGAAGGCTTGGATTCCTGGCCGAATTACAGCGCGATAACTGGCCTTCCCGTCTGGAACAGGTGCTGGCCGGAAAATACTGGATCGAGATGCGAATGATGTTGCATGTGCAACAGGAGCGGGCTGAGCGGATGCTTGGCGAATGGGACGTCATCAATGAATGTGCCGTCACGCGCTCGGGCGGAATGAAGATGGTCCGCCTGGAAACCGCCGTCGACGGGCAGCCGCTTACAACGTACGCCGCAGACGGATTGATCACCGCCACACCGACCGGTTCCACGGCATATGCGCTGGCCGCCGGAGGACCGATCCTACCGCCCGAATTGCGCAACATCCTCCTGATCCCGGTGGCTCCCCATCTCTCGGTGGAACGCGCGATTGTGTTGCCGGATGGCGCGGCAGTGACCATCCGGATACACACCGAAGCGCCGGCGGTGCTTTCCTGCGACGGACAGCATCAGGAAGAGGTGCTCAATCACGATCGGGTATTAATCCGGTCGTCGGATCTTTCGGCGCGGTTAATCCGTGCCCAGGGCCGCGGATATTTCTATCGGAATATCGCCGCCCGGTTGAACCGCAACCCGCAAAGTGAGACCGGATAAATCCGCCATGAACGAACAAGAGATGTTCTGCAGTTACCACCCCACCCGTCCGACCACTCTGCGCTGCAACCGCTGCAGCCGGCCGATATGCGCGCAGTGCGCCCGCCGAACCCCGGTGGGGTACCGCTGCAAGACCTGCGTCCGTGAGCAGCAGAAGGTTTTCGATACGGCCACCTGGTACGATTTCCCCGTGGCCTTCCTTGCCGCGGCGCTGGTTTGCGGGGTGGGTTCCCTCCTCAGTTCGTTCATCGGCTTTTTCATACTGCTCGTGGCCGGCTTCGTCGGCATGCTCGCGGCGCGGGCCGTGATCTGGGCCGTCCGACACCGCCGCAACCGGTTTCTGTGGATCGCTGCCGCGGCGGGCGGGATCGCCGGCTGCCTGCCGGTTATGATCCCGACCCTTATCCTGTCGCTGTTTACCTTCGGACAAGCCGGCGCGGAGGGATTGGTGGCCTTGGGCATGAGCTTGTTATGGCCGATCGGGTATATGATCGTCGCCGTTGTCGTTTTGATAACCAATTTACGAGGACTCCGCTTCGGATAGAAGCGGGGAGGAGGCGTAGTCATGGGATTCAGTTTATTAATTCTCGGAATAATCGTTCTGGTCTTCGGGATCAGTCTGTTCTTTCCTGCCCGCAGCGCGCGCAAATATGATCAGATCCGCAACGGATGGCCGACGGTCAAGGGAACAGTCACCTCATCCGAGGTGGTCCCCCAACCGCCTTTCCGGAATGGATTGGGTAAGGAAATAATCCAATACGATGTCGTCGTTAAATACCAATTCCGTTCCGGCGGACAGTTGCATTTCGGATCTTCCGTTTCCTATCCGCGGTACCTGTACGGCAAGGAGGAGGCGGAGCGGATCTGCGCGCGCTATCCGGCCGACGGAGTCGTGACCGTGCGCCACAATCCGGAAGACGTTCGTGAATGCTACCTGGAAATCGAGAAGACCGCGAAATATTACCGGACGAGCTTTATGCTGATGATCGCCGGGGGGATGATCACGTTGCTTGGATTTTTACTGGGGGTGGGATAACCTCTCCCGCTGAAGAAAGGACCGGACCCTCCCATGCTGCGGGAACTCCGCATCCGGAATTTCGCGATCATCGATGAGCTTACCCTGCATTTCGAGCAGGGTCTCTTCGTGCTGACCGGGGAAACCGGCGCGGGAAAATCGATCATCGTGGATGCGATAGAACTGCTGCTCGGCGGACGCGGGGATTCGAGCATCATCCGCTCCGGCGAAGAGACCGCATCGGTGGAGGGCGAGTTTTCCCTGGACGAAACATCCCTTACGGACGTGCGTGCCATCCTCGAGCCGGAGGGCTTGTGGGAGGGGGAAACCTCCCTGACTCTGGGCCGGGAAGTCCGGCGCGAGGGAAGGAATATCGTCCGGGTGAACGGACGGGCGGTCAACCTTGCGATCCTGCGCGAAGTGGGCCAGTTGCTGGTGGATGTGCACGGCCAGTCCGAGCACCTCTCCCTGCTTCGGACGCGCGAGCATCTGCGCCTGCTGGACCGATTCGCCGGCTTGGAGGAACGGCGCAAGGAATTCTCCCTGCGGGTTGAAGTGCTGAGGGCCGTCCGGGAAGAATTGGAACAAATCCGGACCGGGGAACGCGACGCCGCGCGGCGGGCCGATATGCTGAATTATCAGATCGCAGAGATCGAAGCGGCGCGGATCGTCCCCTGTGAAGAAGCTGCGCTGCTGGAAGAACGTACCCGCCTGGCCAACGCCGAGCAACTGGCGACGCTGGCCGATCAGGCCGTAGAGGCGCTCGATTCGGAAGAGGAAGATTCACGCCCGGCGTCCGATTCCCTCGGCCAGGCGGCACGTACTCTTTCCCAGCTGGCGAAAATCGATCCGGCGATGCGCGAATCCGGTGAAAACGCCCAGGCGATCCTGGATCAGGCCGCTGAACTGGCCAGAGAGATCCGCACCTACCGAGAATCGATCGAATTCAATCCCAAGCGGCTGGAGCAGGTCGAAGAACGAGCGGAGTTGCTGAGGACGTTAAAGCGAAAATACGGCGACACGCTCGAGACGGTTCAGGCGCAAGCGGTAAGCGCGCGCAAGGAATTGGACGGCATCTCGCATACCGACGAGCGGCGGACGGAACTGGAAGCGCGCGAGCAGGATTTGCTTCTGGAACTCGGCCGGATGGGCGGAGAGATGTCGGCCCGGCGCGCGAAAGCGGCCGAGGCATTGGCAATCGGAATCGAAGCCGAACTGGTCGAGCTGCGAATGGCGGGCGCAAAGTTTTCCGTCGATCGGCGCCAGGAAGAGAATCCGGACGGAGCCATCGTCGGCGGAAAACGCGTGGCCTTCGATTCCACTGGATTGGACCGGATTGAATTTCTGATAGCCCCAAACCCCGGTGAGGGATTAAAACCGCTGGCCAAGGTGGCATCCGGCGGAGAAACGTCCCGGTTAATGCTGGCCTTGAAGAGCGTGCTGGCCCAGGCGGACCGGACCCCGACGCTGATCTTCGACGAGATCGACCAGGGTATCGGCGGCCGGGTGGGGATGGTTGTCGGCCGAAAACTCTGGCAGCTCACACCGGGCCACCAAGTCTTCTGCGTCACCCATTTGCCGCAGCTGGCAGCTTACGGCGACCGGCATTTAAAGGTCGAGAAATCCGTCCAGGGGAAGCGGACACAAACCGAGGTGAAACTTCTGCACGCCCGGGAGCGGGTTGCCGAGCTGGCGGTCATGCTCGGAACCCTCTCGGAAACCACCCGCGAATCGGCCGAGGAGATCCTGCAGTTGGTGGAGCGAGATAAGCAAACCGCCGGCGCGCGGGCATGAATATCGCAAGGGGATTTTTCTTCCCGGATTGGGGAGACACCGAAAAACCCGTTTGCATTCCAGAGCGATAATCGGATCTGATGGATCCATCCTGAGGAGCGTGCCGAAATGTGGGATATCTTTATTGCCTTCATTATGATAGGGGCGGGCGCCATTCTGGCATTTTACGAGCTCCAGCGGTGGTTTGCCACCAAGCGGTGGATACATTTTGGATCCATTGTGATGGCGGTGGTCAGTGAAATTGCCCTCACCAAAGGGTTTATCGAATCGCTGATCGTACTGGTTTTCGCGTTTCTATTGGCGTTTGTGGCGGAAAACCGGCCGAGCGCAGGCAATCCCTGAACATCATCGATTGGATTTCGATCGATGATCGGCGGAAGCGGAAAACGAATCGCATCCCCGCCGGCTGATTTTTCGTGTGGTATAATTTTTTTACAATTCCATATCCTTCGGGGCCGGGTGCGGACTGCAGGTTGGTCCAATTCCCGATCGGCGGTAAGCCGGCGAAAGGCCGGCAAGCCCGCGAGCCAAAGCAGGCGACTGCGATGGCATGATCCGGTGTGAATCCGGGGCCGACCGTATAGTCGGGATGAAAGAAGGAAATAATTCTTGAGCGTGATTCTATTGCCCCGAGGTCATGTCGATCCGGGGCTTTTTTATTTTCCACGAAGAAATTAACAGGAATTCGGAAGCGCACAAAAATTGGGAAAACCTTTATGAACTCCAGAATTTACTTCGCGCCGTTTGTGAATTCAACGGATTGTGATCATGGCGAACCGGAATAATTCCAAAATCCATGCATCCCGCGTGAGAAAGTCCATCGTCCTCCGGCTGATACCGATCGCGGCGGCGGTGATTGTATGCGGAACCGTCTGGCAGGCGGTTTCCGGCTTTACCGGAGTACCCGCTTTCATCCTCCCGGGACCGCTGGTAGTTGCCGGGCGCCTGGCCGGCGTCCTGGCGAACGGGAGCCTGATCCGGCATTCGCTTATCACGCTGGGAGAGGTGCTCGCGGGGATGGCCGCGGGTGTGGGCTCCGCGGCGTTTCTTGGTTACCTGCTGAGCAAATCCCGGCTGGCGGAACAGATACTTGCGCCGTACATCGTCGCTACCCAGGCGATACCGGTGGTGGCGATAGCACCGCTGCTCTTCATCTGGCTGGGAAGCGGCTTTGCCTCAAAGGTGCTGATCTGTGCGTTGATAG
This sequence comes from Anaerolineales bacterium, assembly GCA_034430775.1. Taxonomy (GTDB): domain Bacteria; phylum Chloroflexota; class Anaerolineae; order Anaerolineales; family RBG-16-64-43; genus JAFGKK01. The sequence continues at coordinate 85,822 of DAOUDU010000178.1, forward strand.
TTTTCTTCCCGGTATTGGTCAACACGGTGATCGGGCTGCGTTCAGTTTCGTCCAACCTGCACGAATTAATGCGTTCATTGGGCGCCACACGCTGGCAAAACTTCCGCCATCTTGAGCTGCCGGCTGCGCTTCCGGTCCTGCTCGGGGGTCTAAAAATCGGCGCCACGCTGTCGGTGATCGGCGCGGTGGTGGGGGAGTTCATCGCGCCCGACCGTGGATTGGGTTTTCTGATCAGTGTCGCGCGTGGCCAGTACGACACCGCACTGGTTTTTGTAGGCGTGTTTTCGCTCGTCACCATGGCGCTGGCGCTGTATGGGCTGGTAGCCTGGGCGGAAAACAGGTTTTTGGCTTGGCGAGACTAATTAATTCCCCCTACCCCTCTCCCGGCTTATGCCGGGAAAGGGGTGACCGGTGTTTTTCCGGCGGGGCGAGGGAATGAAAAAGGAGAGAAAAATCATGAAACGCATATTCATTATCATCAGTGTATGCACCGCCCTTCTGGCGGCGTGTGCGCCGGCTGCGGAAAAATCCGCGTTACAGGCGGTCCGCCTGCCGATGGGATATATCCCGAACGTCCAATTCGCGCCGTTCTATGTCGCGGCCGAAAAGGGATATTTCAACGAAGAAGGTATTGCCATCGATTTCGACTATAAGTTCGAAACGGATGGCGTGACACTGGTCGGCGCCGGCGAACTGCCTTTCGCGATGGTTTCCGGCGAACAGGTTCCGCTTGCCCGGGCGCAGGGGTTGCCGGTCGTGTATGCCATGGCCTGGTGGCATGGGTATCCGGTGGCCGTCGCCGCGCTCGAAGAATCCGGGATCCGCACTGTGGAGGATCTCAAGGGTAAAAAAGTCGGCATCCCGATCCTGGCGGGAGCTTCCTATATCGGGTTCCGGGCGCTCCTGAATACTGCGGGGATCGATCCGGAGGAAGTCAACCTGGACGTCATCGGGTACAACCAGGTGGAGGCGTTGGTCGGCGGACAGGTGGATGCCGTTGTCGTTTATGCCAATAACGAACCGGTCCAGCTTGCCGCGCGCGGGTACAAAGTGAACGTGATCCGGGTTGTGGATTTCGTAAACCTGGCCAGCAATGGATTGCTGACGAACGAAAGAACGCTCGCCGAGAATCCCGAACTGGTGCGTGGAATGATCCGTGCGATTCTGCACGGCGTGGAGGATGCGATCGCGGATCCGGATGAAACCTACCGGATCTGCCGCGGGTATATCGAAGGGCTGGCCGAGGACGATCCGATACAAAAGCAGGTGCTTGCGGAAACACGGGCCTTCTGGAAGAGCGACCGACCCGGCTGGAGTGAACTCGCGGCCTGGCAGAATATGGAAGCCACCCTGCGGTCCATGGGCCTTCTATCCGGGGAACTGGATATCACGCGGGCGTTCACGAATGATTTTCTGCCGGAGTGAAAGGCGCCCATCAGAAAACCGACCATGGACGATGGGCATGCGACCATAGCCGGTGTTTTTACCGGAATCGATAGGCGCAAGAGTTACGCCTTTTGGGACCGATTGGTGGATAATTAATATGCGATCCGTTACCTTCATTGGAAGGAAAGTGTTCGTGGAGATAGACCGGCCGATGGGTTCACGGCATCCCGTCCAGGGTTTTTTCTACCCGGTGAATTACGGGTTTGTTCCTGGGACGCTTGAACCGGATGGAGAGGCGCTGGACGCTTATGTATTGGGCATATCCGAGCCGGTGAGGAATTTTGAAGGCATATGCACCGCGGTAATCCATCGCTTGAACGATGATGAGGACAAGCTTGTCCTGACTCCCGCGGGGAAGGAATTTTCGGATGAGCAAATCCGGCTCCTTGTGGATTTTCAGGAACGTTTCTTCCAGTCTGAAATACTTCGAACCGGCCCGGGATTGAGACCAGATGAATACTCCGATACTGCAAGCTGAAAATCTGACCGCCGAATTTTCCGGTGCGGAAACGGAATTGCGGGCGCTCGGCGAAGTCTCCTTCTCCATAGCGCGCGAGGAGTTTGTGTGTGTGGTCGGGCCGTCCGGCTGCGGGAAGAGCACCCTGCTGCGCCTGCTCGGCGGTCTGCTGCGCCCGACGGCGGGGCAGGTGCTGTTCGAAGGCCGCGCGTTGACCGGTCCTTCGCCGCGAATCGGTTTCATGTTTCAGCGTTCCAACCTTATGCCATGGCGCAGCGTCGAAAAGAACATCCGTCTTCCGCTGGAGCTCGATGGAACGCCGGAGGCCGAGGCGCGCGCCGTCGTAAAGGATCTATTGGAGCTGGCGGGATTAACGGGGTTTGAACGCAGCCTGCCGCGCGAACTCTCCGGTGGCATGGCGCAGCGCGTAGCCCTGGCACGCGCCCTGGCGCACGATCCGGAAGTGCTGCTGCTCGACGAACCGTTCGGCGCGTTGGATGCGATGACCCGCGACCGGATGGGGGCTGAACTCATGCGTATTGCGCGAACCCGGCGGAAAACGATCGTCATGGTGACCCATTCGATCCCGGAGGCGATTCTGATGGCGGACCGGGTGCTGGCGTTGACATCGCGTCCGGGCAGACTTCGTCTGGAACTGCCGGTGGATCTTCCCCGGCCGCGGAAGGAAGCCATGACCTATACGCAATCCTTCGGCGGCATGGCCGAGCGTGTCCGGGCCGCGATCGTAGAGGCGGTATAATTTGAAAACTTCGGCGCCCCAGTAGCTCAATGGATAGAGCAGAGCACTCCTAAGGCTAAGGCTGGGGGTTCAATTCCCTCCTGGGGCACACGCGAGCGCCGGCATACCCGCCGGCGTTTTCATGTTTACGGTTTGGTTCCCGCAAAACGGTCTGTGCTATACTCTCGACGGCGGATCGGAGGAATCATGAAATTGCTTGAAGAGCGGATCATAAAGAACGGCCGCAACCTGGGAAATGGAATCCTTAAAGTCGACGGGTTCATCAATCACCAGGTGGATCCGCAGCTGATGGATGCCTGCGGAAGGGAATTAGCCGAGAGGTTTAAAAATCTCGGAGCCACGAAAGTCCTTACCGCGGAAATTTCCGGGATCGCCCCGGCGTTGCTCACCGCCCTGCACCTCAAACTCCCCGTCGTCTATGCGCGAAAAACCAAACCGGTCACCATGCCGGACCAGGTGTTCCTTACGCTTGCGCCATCGCATACCAAGGGACGCACGATCGAGCTGATCGTTTCCCCTGAATTTCTGGCCGAGGGTGATAGGGTCCTGATCATTGACGACTTTCTGGCCACCGGACAGACTATCCTCGGGCTGGTGCGGCTGGCGCAGGCGGCCGGCGCGGAAGTCCTCGGGATCGGCGCACTGATAGAAAAAACTTTCGACGGCGGGCGCGAACTGTTATCTTCCGTCGGTGTGCCTGTGGAAGCGCTTGCGGTCATCATCGACATGCAGGATGGAAAGATCGTGTTCGCGCCGTCCACCGGGTAGTCACCCCATATTATTTCTGAAGGGAACGGGAGCGCCCGGAGGGCGGCAAAGGACAACACTGATTTCCTCGCTGCCTATTCTACCGGGGTTGAGGAACACCAATGGATTCCGTCGCCATACTTGATTTTGGATCACAATATTCGCAGTTAATCGCCCGGAGAATCCGCGAGGCGCAGGTTTACTGCGAGTTGTTTCCATACGATGCGCCGGAGGAGAAGGTAATGGCGCTCCAGCCGAAAGCGTTCATCCTCTCCGGCGGGCCGAACAGCGTATACGATCCGGGCGCGCCCGGCTTGCCGCCCTACGTGCTTTCCGCCGGGTTGCCGGTGCTCGGCATCTGTTACGGCATGCACCTGTTGGCCCGCGCACTTGGCGGCGGCGTGGCGGCCTCGGACCGCCGGGAATACGGGCGCGCCGAAGTTCGGCCGGAAGCCGGATCCAGTCTGCTCCCGAAGAATGTATTTCAAGCGTGGATGAGTCATGGCGACCGGGTGGACCGGCTGCCGGAGGGATTTCAGGCGACCGCCGTCTCCGACAACTGCCCGATATCGGCAATGGAAAACCCGGCCCGCCATATGTATGCATTGCAATTCCATCCGGAAGTCAATCATACCGAGGGCGGCCGGGAAATTCTTACCGCGTTCCTGCGCGCGGCGGGAGTGAAATCCGAATGGACTCCCGGCTCGGTCATCGAGCAGAGTGTCGCCGCGATCCGTCATCAATTGGGAAGTGAGGCGGTTGTCGCGGGCGTGAGCGGTGGCGTGGATTCGACCGTCGCGGCGGCGCTGGTGCATAAGGCGGTCGGACGCCAGCTCACCTGTATCTTTGTCGACACCGGCATGCTGCGCGCCGGCGAGCCGAAGGAGGTGGCGGCCGCCTTCCGTGAAACGCTGGGGGCAAAACTCGTGGCGGTCAACGCCGCAGAGGAGTTTCTGGATGCGCTGGCGGGCGTGGCCGATCCCGAAGCAAAACGCAAGATCATCGGCGAGAAGTTTATCCGAGTTTTTGAACGCGAGGCGCTTCGGGCGGGCGGTAAGGGTGGACAGGCCCGCTTCCTGGTCCAGGGGACGATTTATCCGGACGTAGTGGAGAGCCGCGCCCCCGAACGCGCATCGGCCGATAAGATCAAGACCCACCACAACGTCGGAGGCCTGCCGAAGGACCTCGGGTTTGAACTGGTCGAACCGCTGCGATATCTCTTCAAGGATGAAGTCCGGAAAGTCGGCGCTGAATTGGGGCTTCCGGAATCGCTCGTGTGGCGCCAGCCGTTTCCGGGACCGGGCCTGGCGGTGCGCTGCCTTGGCGAGGTCACATGGGAACGGTTGGGCATCCTGCGGGCAGCGGATAAGATTCTCACCGATGAGCTCGCCGCGGCCGGCATGCTGCGAGGGATGACCGCCCAGGCGTTTGTGGTGCTGCTCCCTGTCCGCTCGGTGGGAGTGATGGGCGACGGCCGCACCTATCAGAACGCCTGCGCCATCCGCGCCGTCACCACCGAAGATTTCATGACCGCTGATTGGGCCCGGCTCCCGCATGACCTTCTGGCGCGGATCTCCAGCCGGATCGTCAACGAAGTGAAGGGCGTCAACCGGGTTGTTTACGATATCACCAGCAAACCCCCGGCGACCATCGAATGGGAATGAATCGCGGTGGCGCGAACAGATCGGACGAATGAATCCCTTCCAAATTCTCCGTGACAGTATTCGCATCACCTTCCGTGCGTGGGCGCCGTGGATTCTGGCGTTCCTTTTATATCTGGTCATGGTCCCGGCGTTGATCCTGGCCGGCGGGATGGGCGCCGTAGCTTCGTATAGAATACTGCCGGCGCGGGAAAATCCTCTCAACGCGTTGAATTTGCCGCTACCGGATTTTTCCACGCTGGATTGGGTGTTATTCCTCGCAACATCGCTTATGCTTCTAACCATCTCTTCGCTGCTCTCGTGGGCCATCCAGGCGGCAATGATCCGAGCGGCGGATTCGGCGGCGGATGGTAAGTCGATCTCCATCGTCGCCGCGTTGCGCTTGGGAAAAGACCGCTGGATGAGTCTCCTGAAACTAGCCTTCACCTTCGGTCTGGTTATACAGGCGATGGGAATCCTCCCCGCTCTGCTGTCCGTTGTCCTGCGCGAAAATACCGCCTGGGGATCCGCGGTATTGCCGTTGGTCCAGACGTTTCTCTCGCCGATTAACCTCATACTTGGGGTTCTAGTTTTCCTCCTGATGATGTCGGTTGCACTTGAAGGTTCACGGCCCAAGACGGCTTTCCGGCGGGTGGGAGAGCTTGTGCGGTCGGGTTGGTGGGGATTTTTGCTCGCGTACATCTTGCAGGCCATCCTCGCCCTGGCGATCGCATTTATATTTGCCTTTATCCTTACGGTTGCGTTAATCCTTTTCATCGCGGCCGGATTGAGCCACTCCACCACCGGGACCGTCCTCGGCGTCGCGATCTGCGTGCTGGCGTCCCCGGTCGGGTTGGCGCTGTTGACGTTTGTCATGGTCTTCAGCACAGTGTATTTCACACTTACTTACCGGTCGGCGGCAGCGGAGGCGGCCAGGCGGAACGCGAACCCTCCGGGATAAAATGCGTATACTCCAATAGCCCTAATAACCGTGAGGAGGCATCCATGAGTAGTAATTATTCATCGCTCCTGTCAAAAGCTTGGAATATCACCTGGAAATATAAAGTACTCTGGTTTTTCGGATTCCTGGCGGCATTTGGCGGAGTCGGCTGGGGGAACTCGGGCGGCTGGAGTACAGGCCCCAATTTCAATTTCAATAACAACACGAACGTGGGCAACTACCCGCGGGGCGACTACCCGCGGACCTACTACCCAAGGGGAGAAATTCCGCGGGAGTGGCAGTCGGCGGTCGAGCAACTCTCGCAGATCGATCTCAACACGTGGATCACCATTGGCGTGGTGGTGGTGTGCTCCCTATTGCTGCTCGGGCTGGCGTTTTGGCTGATTTCGATCATCGGGCGCGGCGGGCTGATCGGCGGGATTCTCGCGGCGGATACCAACAGCAAGGTCACTTTCCGCGAAGCCTGGGATATTGGCACGAAGAACTTCTGGCGGTTGTTCCTGATCCGTATGATCCGTATCATCGTTTACCTGATGATCGGGATCATTGTCTTCCTGCCCACGTTATTGATCGGTATCCTGACCTGCGGACTGGGTTTCATCCCCATGATATGTGTGGGATTTGTGATTGGGATTGTGGCCAAAGTATGGTTCGTCTACATGGATTACGCGGTCATCCTGGAGAAGCGCGGCATAGGGGAAGCCATCGGCCGTGCCTGGAGTATCCTGAGGGATAATATCGGCCCGATCGCCATCCTTTGCATTATACTGTTCGCCGTTTCCCTGGGGGTGGGATTAGGGCTGTTGATTCTGTTGGCCCCCGCCGGCGTAACGGTTTTCTTGAGCCTACTGCCGTTGATCACCGGATCGGGAAGTGTGAATACGGCGCTGTTGATCGCCGGGATTGTGCTGACCGTTCTCTTCATCGTCGTGTCCTGGGTCGTACAGGCGGTACAGACTGTCTGGGAAACCGCCGTCATGGTTTTAGCTTACCGACAATTTGCACAAAGATCACTGTTACCGGCAGCGCCGATTGAAGATCAGCCGCAGATCACAACCTGATGACTGTGAGAAATCATACCAAAACAAAGTTCCTCTGAAATTTCGAGGAACTTTGTTTTATTCAATCAACAACCATCAATAATACCGAGCGTTTTCCCCAATGATGATGAACAATTACCCGCTTTCTGCTTGTCAGAGAGAATTTTGATGATACAATGATTCACAGGAATTAAACGCGGGAATTTCGCCCGTGGTTCAAATCAGGATAAAGATCTAGAAAGGATCTACTATGGGTCTCTTTGACAACATTCTGGAAAAACTCGGCATAAAAAAAGCTGCGGCACCCGCCGCACCCGCCACGCCGCGCCCAACGGGTGGACATTACACGCCGTCTGCGTCGAATATCTCCACGCCGGCATCCGTCGCGGCCGCGGCCGCGGCCGCGAAACCCCCGATGGCTGTGGTCGATGTGGTGAGCAAGCTTGAAGGGCTTGCCAAAGCGAATCCCATGAAACTTAACTGGAAGGAATCGATTGTGGATTTACTGGTCCTGTTGGGGCTTCCGCACGGGGCCGACGACCTGAAGGAACTGGCGGTCGATCTACAGTGCCCGGCCAACCTTCTCGACGATTCCTTCAAGCGGAACATGTGGCTGCATAAAGCTACGTTGAAGGCCATTGCCAACAACGGCGGCAACATCCCGAAAAATTTGCTCGACTGAACTGTCGCGGGAAAAATTTATTACAAGCTCCCGGGCGGGCCAAGGTATTGGCGCTTCCCGGGAGCTTTTTTTACTCTTCAAGGCGTATACGGACGATGCGTTTTCAAGTGTATAGCCGTAATCCGTCCCCTGCGGCGGGAGAGGTGAGGCGCGGAACTAATACTTAGTTAATACTCGCGGAGTAGGATAGAGCCATCCAGCGGCCTGTCCCTCGTGAGGATATAATCGTATCCGTGTCAGGCCCGCATCCCGCTGACCGTGGAGGAGTACCGACCCATGATGCGATTTGACCGTTTTACCGAACGCGCGCAGGATGCCGCCCAGCGGGCGGCCGAGATCATCCAGCGCTATGGGCACAACCAAATTGACACCGAACACCTCCTGCTGGCGCTCTTGGAACAGCCGGACGGCGTGACGCCCCAGATACTCGAAAAATTAAATGTAAATGCGGATTTACTTTCCCAGCGGTTGGATGCCATCCTGCGCAGCAGTCCGAAGGCCAGCATTTATGGGCAGGGAACCGGGCAGATCTTCATTACACCGCGGGTCAAACGGGTGATCGACCTGGCCAACGAGGAAGCCAACCGCCTTAAGGATGAGTACATCTCCACCGAGCACGTTTTCCTCGCTATCATTACGGCCGAGCATAATACCAACGCAGGCCGGATCCTGGCCGAAAGCGGGATCACCAAGGAGCGGGTGATGGAAATCATCCGGGAGATCCGCGGCGGCCAGCGGGTGACCGATCCGCAGGCGGAGAGCCGCTACCGGACGCTGGAAAAATATTCACGCGACCTGACCCAGATGGCGAAGGAAGGCAAGCTCGATCCGGTAATCGGCCGGGACGATGAAATTCTGCGCGTGGTGCAGATCCTCTCGCGGCGCACCAAAAATAATCCGGTGCTGATTGGTGAAGCGGGGGTAGGCAAAACCGCCATTGTCGAAGGGCTGGCGCAGAAGATCGCCGCCGGCGATGTGCCGGAAATCCTGATCGGCAAACGGGTGGTGGCGCTTGATCTGAGCGGAATGATCGCGGGTTCGCGGTTCCGGGGCGAATTCGAAGAACGGCTGAAGGCGGCGATCGAGGAAATCCAGCGTGCGGCCGGCGAAGTGATTCTTTTCATCGATGAACTGCACACGGTGGTCGGGGCGGGGGCGGCTCAGGGTGCAATGGACGCCTCCAACATGCTCAAGCCGGCCTTGGCGCGCGGAGAACTGCAATGCGTGGGCGCGACCACCCTGGACGAATACCACAAACACATTGAAAAGGATGCCGCGTTGGAACGGCGGTTTGCCCCGGTCTACGTGGAAGAACCGAGTGAAGAAGAAACCGCCGCCATGCTGCGCGGGCTGCGTGACCGTTACGAGGCGCATCATAAGGTACGGTTCTCGGATGCGGCGCTGGATGCGGCGGTGAAACTTTCCCACCGCTATGTAACCGACCGGCGGCTGCCGGACAAGGCGATCGACTTGATGGATGAAGCGGCGGCTAAACTGCGCATCGCCCTGTATTCTTTGCCCCCGGAACTTAAGAAGCTCAAGGTGGAGCTCACGCGCCTGCAGGGCGAAGAAGAACAGGCCGGGCTGGCGCGCGATTACGAACACGCCGCCCAGAAGAAGGCCGAACGGCTGCGGATCGAGGCCGAGTTCAACACCAAACGCAACCAGTGGGAAGCCGAACACCGGTTGGACGAAGTGGTGGACGAAAACGACATCGCCGAAGTGGTCGCGCAGTGGACCGGGATACCGATGACGCAGATGCTGGAGGCTGAATCCGAAAAACTGCTTCACATGGAGGAACGGCTGCGGGAGCGGATCATCGGCCAGGACGACGCGATCCACGCTCTGGCGGACGCCATACGCCGCGCACGGGCCGGATTGAAGGACCCGCGCCGGCCGATCGGATCGTTTATCTTCCTCGGATCCTCGGGCGTGGGGAAGACCGAACTCGCCAAGGCCCTGGCCCAGTTCCTGTTCGACGACGAGGAGGCACTGGTCCGGGTGGACATGTCTGAATATCACGAACAACACACGGTCAGCCGCCTGTTCGGCGCGCCGCCCGGGTACGTGGGGTTTGAAGCGGGCGGACAGTTGACCGAGTCGGTCCGCCGCCGCCCATACCGGGTAGTGCTCTTCGACGAGATTGAAAAGGCGCACCCGGATGTATGGAATGCGCTGCTGCAAATCCTCGACGATGGCAGGATGACCGACGGCCAGGGCCGGGCGGTGGATTTCCGGAATACCGTCTTGATCATGACCAGCAACCTCGGAACCGAATTCGTCAGGAAATCCGGTTCGATCGGATTCCTGCGCAAAGGCGAAAACGGGGAAGAAGAGGAATCCAACGAAAAAATCGAAAAGGCGCTGAAGAGCACCTTCCGACCGGAATTCCTGAACCGGATTGACGAGATCATCACCTTCTCCCCGCTGGGGCTGGAGGATATGGAGAAAATCGTCGAACTACAGTTGAAGCAGATCCACCAGCGGCTTTCCGAACAGGGCTTAACCGTGACCCTGAGCGAGGGCGCCCGCAAATGGCTGGCCCAAGAAGGATACGATCCGGCGTTCGGCGCGCGCCCGCTGCACCGCGCATTGCAGAGGCATATTGAAAGCCCGATCTCGGTCAGGCTCCTGCGCGGGGATTTCAAGAATGGGGACACGATCGTGGCGGAATATCAGGAAGGAAAGGGGATACAGTTCAACAAGAGGAAATAAACCGGATTTTTTTATACTACAGGTAATCGAGCCCTGCCCCGGCGCAGCCGGGGCAGGGCTCGATTACCTGTTTGCGACAGCCCATCGTATAATCCGGACACGTCTTTATTTGAGGCTTGGCAGCGGTTTTCATCATCGGCGGGGTTGCTGCATGGATAAATCCACCCTTTTTCGAAGATCCTATCGAAATACAAACATCCTGTCGTTTGGTATCGGCGGCGTATTGACCCTGCTGGCAATCCGTGCGCCAATTTCCGCGAGCGCCGCGATATCCGATCCCACGGTGGATCGCAACCGCGCCGTACTCGATTTTCCGAACACCGTCACCTTTCAATTGAGCATCAGCGCACCGGTCGCGATCGAACGGATCGTGCTCGAATACGGTGCGGACCAGCTGACCTGCGGAGAAGTGGTGGCCAAGGCGTTCCCGGATTTCACACCCGCGGCGCGGGTGGAGACGGAATGGACCTGGGACATGCGGCAGTCCGGATCCGAACCCCCCGGCGCGCGGATCTGGTGGCAGTGGCGCGTGACGGATACCGAAGGCAACGAACAACTGGTCGAGCGGTCGGAGATCCTCTGGCTGGATTCGGAACATACCTGGCAAAAGGCTTCCGGCAGCTCGATCACCGTCCATTGGTATGGGGGCGGATCGGCGTTCGGCGACGATATGCTAAATTCGGCGGTCGGATCGCTCCGGCACATCGACGACCTGATCGATCTGCAACCGGACGGCATGATCGACCTATACCTTTATGCGAGTTATGAAGATATGCGCGACGCGGTCCTGTATGAACCGGGATGGACCGGCGGGCAATCCTATGGCGAGTACAACATCATCATTCTGGGTGTGCCGGAAGGATACGAGGAGTGGGCGAAAGCCGCCATCGCGCATGAATTAATGCACAACGTCGTCGATCGATTCACCTTCTCCTGCCTGGTCCGGATACCGACCTGGGTGCACGAAGGGCTGGCAATGGTCAGCCAGGGCGGACCGGACGAGGCGGGGATGGCGATGCTGCAACGCGCCATCCAACGCAACAACATTTTCCCGCTGCGCAGCTTGGGCGGTGGATTTCCGGAAGACCCGGACGAAGCAGAACTGGCCTATAACCAATCCTACAGCGTCGTCGATTTTCTCATCCGCAGGGGGGACGCCGCGCGGATGCGGTCGTTCCTCGAACTGCTCGGTTTTGGCATAACGGCCGACGAATCGCTGCAAAAGTTGTACGGCTTCAATGTGGACGGATTGGATGCAGCCTGGCGCGAATCCGTCGGCGCGGATCCGTTGACTCAGGATGCGCTTGCACCGACCCCGACCGCGACCGTGGTTCCAACGTACAAACCGCTTTCCCTATATCCGGCGGATGTTCAGACCGCCGGCCCCGGGACGCCCACCCTCACTCCGGTTTCGGGTACCGCCGGCTCTTCGCGAGGCGTCTCCTGGGGACTGATGGAATACCTGATCATTCTATGCATTTGCGGTCTTTGCCTTCTTCCGTTTTTAGGGATCGGCGCAGCGCTTGTGATCGGGATCGCAAGGGGGAAGAAATGAAAACGACACACAGCTGGGTTTCCCTCTCGGCTGCGGCCGCGATTCTCTCGCTGGCATTCGGCTGGAAGGCGGATGCCGGCGGGCAAAGATACCCGCGGGAAGAAACGCTTTTTCTCAGCGGCGGGGAAAGCATGGATCCCCGGGACTACGATCCCGCGACGACGCGCAGTTCGGGGGATAAGATGGCGTACAGCGGATTGTTTTCCTTCTCCCCCCAGTTGGAATTGGTGAGCGATTTGGTGGAATCCTTCACCGTTCGGGACGGCAGGGTCTTCTCGTTTGTCCTGCGCGCGAACGCGCGATTCCACGACGGACGCGCGGTAACGGCCCAGGATGTGGTGTATTCCTGGGAGCGCGCGGCAAATCCCGCAACCGGTTCCGACACGGTGCTGACCTACCTCGGGGATATCGTCGGGGTGAAGGAGATGAAGGCCGGCCAGGCCGACAACATTTCTGGCCTGCGGGTGGTGGATGACCGCACGCTGGAAGTGACGATCGACCAGCCCAAGCCGTATTTCCTTGCTAAGTTGACCTATCCGACGGCGTTTGTTGTTGACCGGGCCAACGTAGAATCCGGGCCGGAATGGTACCGGCATCCCAACGGCACGGGGCCCTATAAATTGGTGCGTTGGGAGAGCATGGCGGAAATGGTCTACGAGCGCAATGATGACTTCTACCTGGGTGCGCCGGCGATCCGGTATGTTGTCATCCAACTCTATTCCGGCGTTCCCATCCGGCTCTATGAATCCGGCGCGATCGATATCGGCGCGGTGTACTGGTACGACGTTCCGCGGGTGAGCGATCCGGAAAACCCGCTGTATTCCGAATTAACCGGCGGACCCGATTTGTGCACACTGTTCATGGTGTTCGACAATACCCGTCCGCCGTTCGACGATGTGAAGGTACGCCAGGCGTTCAGCCTGGCTTTCGACAGGCAGCAATTTGTGAATATCGTCTATGACGGGGCGGCTTTGCCGGCCACCGGCCTCTACCCGCCCGGGATGCCCGGCCGGCGGGAAGGGCTCGAGAGCCTGAAGTTCGATCCGGCGGCGGCCAGGGCGCTGCTTGCGGAATCCAAGTATGCTCGGGATTTCCCGGTTGTGGTAATTACGGATACGGGGTATGGGAATGCCGTAAGTTCCGACCTGGCGGCAATGGCTGCGATGTGGAAGCAAAACCTCGGGGTGACGATCCGTGTGGAAAACCTCCAGCCGGAAAAATTCTGGGACGAGATCGAAGCCGGCCGGCGGGGACAGATGTGGAGCAGCGGTTGGTGTGCAGACTACCCGGATCCGGAGAACTTCGCCGACATTCTCTTTCACACGCAGGGAAACGTCAACGAGGGCGGGTATTCCAATCCGGAATTGGATACGATCCTGGAAGCCGCCCGCATCGAAGCGGATACGGCCAAACGAATCCTCCTGTACCAGCAGGCGGAGGATATCATCCTGCAGGATGTGCCGGTCCTGTTCACCATCCATTACCTTTCCTACGTACTCGTCAAGCCGTATATCCGGGGCTATGTCCACACGCCGATCGATATCCCGATCGAGCGGTACCTATCGATCGATGCTTCCAGGTTATAAGCGGATTTAAAAAGATAAAACTCCCACATATAGCGCATCCGGCATCAAATATTTTCATCGCGTCTTTTGTGGGAAAAAATGGGGGAATAGATAAACGATGATCTTACGCCGTCAGCTGGGATACCAGCGCTTCCATCGCCGTCTCCAACTCGATCCGGCCGCTTTTTACTTCCTCGTCGATATCCCTCAGGCGCCGGTATAAATCCTCAAGCATTCCGAGGCGGAAATTCCTCGCCTGACCGGCGAGTTTCTGGGCGACAAAGGGGTGTACCTCAAGCGCCGAGGCCAGACGCGTGGCGGGTGTTCCACCGTCAAGCGCTTCACGCGCCAGGAGCAGCAGCCGGAATTGGCGGACGATCATCGCGAATACGCCGCCGACATTTCCCTGCCCCATCGTTTTTCGCAGCAGGCGCATCGCGCGCGCCCCGTCGCGGTTTCCAATACTATCCACCATGTCGAAGATATTTGTATAAACGCTTTCGGGGGTGAGGGCGGCGATATCCTCGGGGGTCACCGGACGAGAAAAGTTGGCATAGGTAAGGAGTTTTACAATCTCCTGTGCCAGCAGCCGCAGATCGTCCCCGACGACGGAGGCGAGTAATTGCGCCGCTTGCGGTGTGAACTCCCCGCCTTCGGTCTTCGCACGCCGGACAATCCAGCCGGGCAGCGCGGAACCTTTCGGCGGGACAAACGCGCGGACGTAAGCCAACGCCGGGTGTTTCTCCGCCCATTTTAAGACCGTATGGGTTGCCGGGAGGGTATGTCTTTCCACCAGAACCAGTGCGGTGGTGACCGGGAGCTCCGGAAGGAAACCGAGGAACTCCGCAAGCAATTCTTTCCGTTCCGCGGCGGAGCCGGAAGGAGCGTTCGCTTCGTTGGATACCGGCTCGAAAGATTTTCCTTTTCGCGACGAGAGCCCGGAGAGGAATCCATCCAGGAGGACAAGACGGCGGCGCGCCAGGAAGGGTGCGGTCAGGCAGGCGGCACGCAGCGCGGCGAGAGAAAGCCCCTTGGATTCCATCCGTGTGGTATTCATCTCGGCCGTCGTCGGGTCGCCGAGTTTGGCGGTCAGTTGGGAGAGAAACGTGCTGATGGCCTGATCGTCTTCCCCGTGCAGGAGGTAGACGACCGGCGGAGATGTCGTGGGCATATCCGGGCATTATAAAAGAGAACCGGGGCGGGAGGAAAAATCCCCGCCCCGGTCAATCGCGTCGATGATCGCTTGAAATCACTTCTTTCCGAGGAAGACCAGGAATTTTTTCAATGCCGGGCCGGTGATCATTTCTTCCTTCGGCCAGAAGCGCTTAATAAAGGCTTTGTAAAATTCCGGGAAACCGGTCCGGTCTTTGGCGAGTTCGCGGGCTTGCACGAGACCCCACTGATCGCCCTTGAAGGCGCCCAGCACGATCAACCCCAGACACACCACGATCCCCCCCCAAATCAGCACCCACGTCAGTGGAACCGGCTGGGGCTTGAGGGTGAGATCAACCGATAACTCGGACTGCCAGGTGAAGAAGCTGAGGATGATGCAAACAACGGCGAGAACGATCCCCAGTGCGAGGTAGGGATAGAAAACGCGCAGGGCACTCTGGCGCACGTCCTTTGCCGTCTGAAGGTAATCCCTATAGAGAGGTTCGATCTCCCGCGCGCTGGGCGGAGCCGGGGGCTTTGCCGCCCGCGAAGCCGTTTTCTTTCGGTTAGCCGCTTTCGCCGAGCGTTTAATGACCGCCGCAGAGGATTTCGAGGCGGGCGCGGAGGCTTCCGTCTGCGTAATCAGGCCGTTGCAGCTTGGGCAGGATCCATCCGGCCGCGGCCAGATGCGCATATGACAGTGCGGGCATGTGGTAATGGGCATAAATTACACCGTCTCCAAGGGGGTGTAGAAGTAGTTCCGCTTTCGTTGTGGCGCCGAACGGGTCAGAGGATTTCTTTCAGGGCTTTTACGGGCGCAGCCTTCACCACACGCCGCTCGGGCTTAGCCGGCACCATCTGCATCTGCTTGGTGAACGGGTTGAGCCGTTCGCGCTCGGGAGTGGCCTTGCGGATCGACACACGAACTTTGATCAATCCCGGAATGGTCACCTCACCGTGAGTCTTTAATTCCTCGGTGACGATACTCCCCACCGCTTCCAGATAGGCAACCGCCTCCTTTTTGCTCAGGTTCGTGACCTCGGCCAGCTTCCCGATGAATTCCGCCTTGCTCAATCCTTTAGCCATTGATGGAACTCCTTTCTGATATGCAAGGGATGTAGTCGCCCGGGGTTTTCTCCCTCGTTATGGGTCAAATGTACGCGATTTTTGCATTTCCCGCAAGTGGGAAGATAACCGGAGGCGCGGCGGATGGTAGAATCACCGCCATGCCGTGGGACATCGTCGGGCATGAAGGCGCGGTTGGATTATTGCGCAGGGACATCACCGCCGGGCGTATAGCCCATGCCTACCTTTTCACCGGCGCGGACGGAATCGGCAAGCGGACTCTGGCGTTGCAGATGGCGCGGGCCATAAACTGTGAATCCCCGCTGGCTCCAGGCGACCCGTGCGGCCAATGCCGCGTCTGCCGATTGATCGCCGCGGAAAAGCATCCGGACCTTTTTCTTCTGCGGCCGGAGGGACCGGGCGCCCGAATTCTGGTGGATGCCGCCCGCGCGGTCGTCCACGCGGTGATGTTGAAGCCGACGGAAGCCGTCCGGCGGATCGCTCTGCTTGCGGATTTCCACCGCGCACTCCCCAATGCGGCCAATGCCCTGCTAAAAACCATAGAAGAGCCGCCTCCCTCCGCAATCCTCATCCTCACGGCGGAGAGCGCCGATGAGCTTTTACCCACGATCACTTCGCGTTGCCGGGTTGTTCCACTGCGGCCGTTGCCGGAATCCGTCATCGCGCATGCGCTCCAGGAACGCTGGAAGCTTCCACCCGGACGGGCGGAGGTGCTTGCGCGGCTTTCGGGAGGGCGGCTGGGCTGGGTGATCAACCAGGCCCCATGGGATGAGGCCGAAGCCGGCCGCAAGACGCTGTTCGATCAATGGATGGGGATTTTACAGGGGAACCGTGCGGCACGGTTTACCGCCGCCCAGAAAGCGGCCGGGGACCGCGAAGAACTGCGTTCGGCGCTGCGGAGCTGGGAATCCTTCGGGCACGACCTTCTCCTGCGGACCCTTTCGAAAGATGCCGAGCTTACGAATATAGATTTTCTTCCCCAGCTTAACGAACTCGGGGAACGCATCCCGCCGCGGGAGGCGCGCCGGTGGCTGTCTGCACTGCGCCGGGCGGAAGAGCAGATTGATCGCAACGCGAATATCAGGCTGGCGTTGGAAGCGGCGTTCCTCGATGTGCCGAACGGGTAGACCGAGGCGCTCTCCAAGCCCGGGGATTCCTTCTCGCCGAGGCAGTCGGCAGACCGTCGCGGTATCGTCAACGCGGTTCCACGACCAATCGCAACGCGGTGCGTTCCTTCCCGTCGATAACAACTTCGACAAAAGAAGGAATACACACCACGTTCACCCCGTCCCCCTCGAGGTATGTCCGGGCAATGGCGCAAGCTTTTACCGCCTGGTTCACCGCGCCGGCTCCGATCGCCTGGACTTCGGCGTGCTTAAATTCGCGTATCACACCGGCGATCGCACCGGCCACCGCGCTGGTTTTGGATTCGGCGGAAACCTTGATGACTTCCATAGGGCTCCCTTCCCGGGGTGCCTACTCCCCGCTCGGCAGCGGTCTTCCGCGCTACGTCAATTGTATAGGAGGGAGGGCGCACGGCGCAACCGGGTATTCCAATTACAAAGTTGCCAGGATTGACAGGAAAAACCCGTGTTTTTTATCAATAAAATCCGGATTTCGATTGCCAATCCGGTAAGAAACTGATTTTCCATGAATTCTGAAAGCCATTCGTGCCTGCTCCGGAAGCGCGCAGCACGATCAGGAAAACCTATGGCGGACCCCTTTCCTTGCCCGCCTTTAGATAGGCCGTTATACTGATGCCAGAGACGGAAAAAATTCCCCGGAGAGAGACCTTATGAACAGAAAAACCGTCCTTTTCAGCGCGTGTCTGTTATTCACTTTGGCCTGCCTGGGAACCGTAACACCGGGTTCCGAGAACGCCGTGAAAACCAAAGTGGCGTTGCAGCTTACTTCGCTGGCCGCAATGACCCAGGCCGGAGGTACGCCGCTCGGCCCCGCAGAAAACGGCGGTGGTTCACCGGGTGAACTCCCGACAGTCACGCCGACCGGATCCCCTCCGCCGTCGGACACGCCCACGGTGACCCCCACAATCACGCAAACCCCCTCGTTCACGCCGCCGGCCGACGACCCGCGCCTGACACTGGGTTCGCCCAGTTACCGGACGGATTTTCCCGATGGGACCAATTGGTACCTGTTCGATGATTCCAATGTGCGGTTTGAAGTGGCCGGCCACAAATTGGTCATGACCGCCAAGAATGCCAATGCCTACGACAGCTGGACGCTTACCGCGTGGAAGTTGACGAATTATTATTTGGAAATGACGGCCACGACGGATACCTGTTCCGGCCGCGACCGCTACGGGTTGGTCGTCGGGGTGCCATATCCGGCCAACAATCCCTCCTATCTCTTGAAGTTCGCCTGCGATGGGTATTATTCATTCGGATACTTCGACACCACGGAAGCCGACGTTAAATTCCATTACCTCAAAGATTGGACAAAAAGCCCCTACATCCTCGCCGGCGCGGGGCAGACAAACCGAATGGGATTCAAGGCGGAGGGCACACACCTCTCGCTGTATGCCAACGGACACTTCCTGACGGATTTGAACGAGCCGGCATTCGGGGAAGGCCGATTCGGCCTGTTTGTCGGAGCGGTAAACACGGCAAATTTCACCGTTCGTGTCAGCGAAGTCGCCTATTGGGTTCTTCCGTGACGAGGCGGCGATTCCTTCCAGATTCAGGTGCCGGATAATGTCACGGATCAGTAACTTCCACGGAGGGAAGCCGGCAACTTTCAGGCGATCGGCGGACCGGCCGGTTCGCCGGATGGATACGCGGATGGCGGCCGCCGCCGCGGTCCTTGCTGCCATTTGGCTTTCCGCCTGCACGATTGAAATGGTGACTCCGACGATCGAGCCCACCCGCTCGCCAACCTTTACCCCCGAGCTGCCGCTGTCCGCATTGCTGCCCACACTTGAGGAAATACCGACCGAACCCCCGACCATCGCCCCGACCCGGACGCAGGGCGCGTTGCGGCCGGCGGAAGCCGACCAGCGGATTTTCTTCGACCCCTTGGACGACGCCATCACCGGCTGGAATCTTACGAAGACAGAAGCCGGCACCGTGGATTTTTCGAACGGGATGCTTGTCTTCACTGTGAATTCTCCCTACACGTCCCTGATTTCGGAACTGCCGAGAGAACTTCCCGCCGACGTCTACATCGAAGCGACGGTGCAATCCCTGTTGTGCGGGGAAGGTCTGGATACGTTCGGGATCATCTTCCGTGACGGGAAAGATTACAGTTACCGTTTTGCGATCAGCTGCTTCGGTCAGCTGCGGTTTGAAAGATTCAAGGGATTGGAGATGGAGGGCGCCAGCGTCTGGAGGGAGACGCTGGGTTTGCTTCAGGGTGCGCCGGCCACAAACCGGATCGGGGTGCTTGTCCGGGGGCAGGTCTTCCGGTTTTTCGTGGGCGGAATTGAGGTGTTCTCCGGACACGATCCGATGAGCACAACGGGGGGAGTTGGTCTTTTCATACGGACCGAAAAAGGGAAAGTTCTATCCGTCGGGTTTGAAGAAATCGCAATCTACACGTTGACGGAATCCCCGGCCTAGGCAATCCGGCCGCCTTCCCGCCCCACGCTTTCTTGAGAAAAAACGCATATAGCATTACTGGGCAATATTAGTGGTGGCCGACAGGGTGAGGTGCGCTCGCGGGGAGGACTTGGAGGGGTCAGGCATTGAAGGATATTGGATGAACACTATTGAAGCTGTAAATCTCTTTCGCGCATTTAGAGAGCGAAAGGCGGTCCAGGATATTTCCTTCGCGGTTGCGGAAGGGGAAATCTTCGGCCTATTGGGGCCCAACGGCGCGGGAAAGACCACCACGATCCGGATGCTGACCGGCCAGCTGCGCCCGACGGCCGGTGAAGCCCGGGTGGCGGGATGCGACGTTGTCCGCGACCGGCCGGCGCTGAAATCGCAGATCGGGGTAGTGTTTGAATATCAGAATCTGTACGAACGGATGACGGGCGGAGAAAACCTGTTGTTCGCCGCCCGGCTGTTCGGCTGCAAGCACACGCGGGTGCGGGAGATGCTCGAGCAAGTCGGCTTGGCCGATCGGGCGAAGGAGCCCATCCGCAATTACTCGAACGGCATGAAGCAGCGCCTGCTGATCGCCCGGGCGCTCCTGCACCGGCCGAGGATCCTGTTCCTGGATGAACCGACCAAGGGGCTGGACCCAACCGCATCCGGTCAGATCCGCGATCTGGTGATGAGGCTTGCGGCGCAGGGTGTGACGATCCTGCTGACGACGCATTATATGGAGGAGGCCGATCAACTCTGCCGCCGCGTGGCGTTCCTCAACGAGGGACGGATCGTGGCGATGGATACCCCGCAGAAACTCAAGGTCGCACACGGGCAGCGGCTGGTGCGGACCGTCTTCCGGGACGGCTCGAACCGGACGCTCCGCCTGGACGACCCGGCGGACGGAATGCAATTGGGCGAATGGGCGGCCCGTGGCGAGATCCTCACCATCCATTCGGCGGAGGCGACCCTCGAGCAAATCTTCATCCGGTTGACCGGAAAGGGATTGGACGAATGAACGCCCGGACGATACTGGCCATCGCATGGAAGGATTCCCTCGACGCGATCAAGAACCGCTACCTGTTGATGAGTCTGATCCTGCCGGTCGGCCTGTCGCTGTTGTTCCAGCTGATTTTCGGCGGAATCGCGAACACCGGCAAGTTTCGTGTGGCGGTATATGATCCGGGCGGTTCACGGCTGACAGGGCAGTTGCGAAGCCTTGATACGATAAACCTCGTCGAAGTGGAATCGCTGGGTGAACTGAATAGAGAAGTTGCCGGGGATTCCGTAGGGGGAATTATCATCCCCGGGAATTTCGATACGGATGTGGATTTGGGGAACCAGCCGGAGCTGACCATTTATCTGAACATCCGCAAGGGAGGGGGTGATCTCGCGGTCTTCCGGGATATCCTTTACCAGCAGGTCTGGACGATGCGCGATGAGGGCGCGCCGGTCAGGATGGTTTGGACGCAATCCGACATACCGGAGGATACCATCCCCGAAAGCGGCATCCGGAAGGAGGGATTCCGGATGGATTTTTACCTGTTGGTGATGTTCCTGGTCATGTCGCTGACCATGACCGGAAGTTTCGTTGTTCCACTGCTTCTGGTTGAGGAGAAGGAAAAGCACACCATGGAATTTCTGCTTGTCGCACCGGTCACCCCGGCCGAGATCGCGGCCGGAAAAGCCGTCACCGGGCTGGCCTACTCGCTCCTGAGCGCGACGGTGCTGATCCTCCTCAATAAGGGGTTATCGGGGAATTGGCCGGTTACGATTTTCGCGGTGGTGCTGGGCGCGCTTTTCCTGGTGATGGCGGGATTGCTGATGGGCAGCCTGCTGCATACGATGATGCAGATCAACACCTGGTCGACGATCATCATGATGATTCTGCTGGCGCCGAGTTGGCTGAGTGTACTGCAGCCGCCGGCCCTGATCGACAAGATCATCCATCTTATCCCCACCTTCTATCTGGTGGAGCTGCTCAGTCAATCGCTGACCGGCGACCTGACATTCGCCGATGCAGCGGGGCGGCTGGGTCTGATTGCCGTTTGTGCGTTGGTTACGTTTGGGGCTGTGATTTGGGTCATGCGGCGCCAAGAGGCGTGACGAAAGAGGCTGTTATTCGTGGCACTCGCAACCGGATGTTATCGCGGGGAGACCCGGCGCAGACGGGGCGACGAAGCAATCTCCTTCTATCGTCGAAAGCCGGGGACCGCTTCGCTCCCCCTCGCAATGACCTTATTTGTCCCTGCGCACGAGGGCTGCGGCTTGCTCGTCGGCGCGGTAGGAAGAGCGCACCAAGGGGGCGGATTCAACCCAGCGGAACCCCAATTCCTCCAAGCCAATGCGTTTTAATCCGGCAAACTCCTGCGGCGGGCAATAGCGTTCGACCGGCAAATGGCGCCGCGAGGGTTGGAGGTATTGGCCGATCGTGAGAATATCCACCTCCCAGCGGCGCAAATCACGCATCACCGCAACCACCTCCTCCATCGTCTCCCCCAGACCCAGCATGAGACCGGATTTTGTAACCTGCCCCGGGTTATTTTTTTTTGCGGTTTGCAGTGTAGCCTGCGTCCATACATACCGGTCCTGGGGCTGGACTTTCCGGAAGAGGCGCGGGACCGTCTCGACGTTGTGGTTGAGAATATCCGGACGCGCATCCAGCACGAGCCGCAGGGAGGCTTCGCGGCCTTTAAAATCCGGGATGAGCACCTCGACCGTGGAATCGGGGAGCGCCTCGCGCACCCGGCGGATCGTCTCGGCAAACACCGACGCGCCCCCATCGGGCAATTCGTCGCGGTTGACCGAAGTGATCACCACATGCCGCAGGCGCAAATCCCCGGCCGCCCGGGCGACTCGTTCCGGTTCGCCGGGATCGAGCGGCGCGGGGCGTCCATGCTTGACGTCGCAGAAGCCGCAAGCGCGGGTGCAGACGTCACCCAATATGAGGAAGGTCGCGGTGCCCCGGCTCCAGCATTCTCCGAAGTTCGGGCACATCGCCTCTTCGCACACGGTGTGCAGGGACCCCGCCCGTATCCGCGAACGGAGGGCGTCCACTTTTTCTTCGGCCGGCTTCGTTAGGCGGATCCATCCCGGACGTCGCACCGGGCGCGGCGGTTCAATTCCCTCCGGGTTGCGGATCCGATCGCGGACGGGTTCCGACATGGCAATATGCTCCTGGCGTTGGAGTGTAATGCGCTTTCGGCCGCATGACAATACAAACTTCCACGAAGAACACGTAGAAGACCTGAAGCCCATGAAGGGGGCCGTAAATTTTTTGCTTCCACGCGTTCTTCGCGGATTCCGCCGATAGGGTTGGGTTACAATGTTAAAATGATCTCGCAAACCTCACTCCCTGTCACCCTGCGTTCCGCCGTGCCGGAAGACGCCGAACCGGCGGCCGCGTTGATTTACGAGACCATGGGCACACTCGGGGATTACCTGTTCGGATACGCCGCGGGCGGGGGAACCCTCCGGGTGCTCTCGGCCCTTTTCCGTGAAAGCGGACATTTCCTTTCGCATCAATATTCCATACTGGCGGAGACGGAAGGAGCCATTGTCGGCATCGCGCAGGAGATACCCGAGTCGGAGTTATCAGCGGCAACGATCCAACTCGTGCGGGCTCTCGCAAAATGTTTTGGATGGGGCGCCGCCATTCGCCTGGCGTGGAGGGGGTTCCCGCTGGCGTTTGAGGGGGATGCGGAACCGGGGGAGTTGTATGTGAACACGCTGGCGGTCGCGCCTGCGTACCGCAACCGTGGAATCGGGCGCGCCCTGCTGGAAGACGCCGAACGGCGGGCGCAGGCATTGCATATTGCCGTCTGTTCCCTTTCCGTAATGCTGCACAATACCAATGCCTTGCGTTTTTATCAACGGGCGGGATACCGGGTGGACCGCAAGGTGATCAGCAAGCTGCACGCCCCGGGCGTACAATACTCGGGATTCCACCGGATGATAAAACCGCTGCCGGAACAGCCGGCGGATAGAAATGGCGCCGGATCGGGATGACCCACATTCTCGTGACCAATGACGACGGGGTTCACGCCCAGGGCTTGCCCATCCTGGCGCGAATCCTGCGGGCTGAGGGGGATGTGACCGTGTGCGTCCCGGAACACAACTGGTCCGCCGGCGGACATGTGAAAACCATGCACAAACCGCTGCGGGTGTGGGATTCCACGCTCGCGGATGGTTCGCCGGTGATCGTCACGAGCGGCGCGCCTTCGGATTGCGTCGCACTGGCGATGCTCGGGCTGGTAAAACAAACGGTGGATATCGTCGTCTCGGGGGTCAACGCCGGCCCCAACCTGGGGTACGACCTCACGTATTCGGGAACCGTGACCGCGGCCATGGAAGCGGTGATTAACGGCGCGGCGGGGATCGCGGTCTCGATGTGCGTTCCGGAATCAGCGGCGGAGAATGCCTACCAAACCGCCGCGAAGTTCGCCGCCCGCGCCGTCCGAACCGTGTTGCGGCGGAAGCTGCCGCCGGGAGTCCTCCTAAACATCAATATCCCATGCCTGCCGGAGGAAAAAATCCTCGGGGTGCGAATCACCAAACAAGGTTTGCGCGTGTACCGCGATGCACTCGTCACCCGGATCGACCCGCGCGGGAAACCGTATTACTGGATCGGCGGCGGACCGCCGGAAGGTGTTCTGGAGGAAGAAACGGATTACTGGGCGGTTACGAAGGGATTTGTATCGATCACGCCGGTCCAATTGGATCTCACGGCCTATGACGTAGTGACCTCCATGCGCGACTGGACTTGGGGGGAGGGAGAAGACCATGCTTGAGAAATCCAAAGTAGCGTTTATCGGATCCGGTGTAATGGCGGAAGCGGTCATCCAAGGGTTGTTGAACCGGAAGCTAATCGATCCTTCGCGCATCACCGCCGCCGACGTACGGCCGGAACGCGGAAAGGAACTTGTGGACCGGTATGGGGTCGTTTTCACCGCCGATAACCGCGCGGCGGCGGAAGCATCGGACGTCATCGTGTTTTCCGTAAAACCCCAGACCCTTCCGCAGATGATGCCGGCACTTTCGGGCGGCATTCCCCAGCAAGCGCTCGTCCTCTCCATAATTGCCGGAGCGAGAATTTCCGCCATCGCCGAAGGGCTGTCTCACGCGGCGGTCGTCCGTTCGATGCCGAACACGCCCGCCCGGATCGGCCGGGGGATGACGGTTTGGACGGCGGCGGACGCCGTCACCAAAGCCCAGCGGTCGCAAGCCCGTGAAATCCTCGGCGCGCTGGGAATGGAAGTGTATGTTGCGGAGGAAGACTATCTCGACGCGGCGACCGCGCTTTCCGGATCCGGCCCGGCGTATGTGTTCCTCTTCATGGAAGCGCTGGTGGAGGCGGGCATACAGCTGGGATTTCCTCCGGCCGTGGCCAGGCAGTTAATTCTTCAAACCGTGCAGGGTTCCGCGGAGTATGCGGGGAGCAGTGCGCTGGACCTGGCGCAATTGCGTCAGCAGGTCACCTCGCCGGGCGGAACGACCGCGGCGGCGATCCAATCCTTCGAAGCGGACAAATTCCGGGAGATCGTCTCCCGGGCGGTGCATGCCGCCCACCGGCGTTCGATCGAGTTGGGGAAGGGGAAATAGCGCACCGGACCCGGTCAGGGTGCTTCCGGCGGCGTATACATTGAACTCATGACCACCCGTAAAAGCGCAGGCGCATTCGGATACCGTGACATCCTTCTTGCCCTACGGCGGATCGGCCTGGAGGGCGATTCTCGGATTCTGGTGATTGGTCCATCTCTCATACCGGAGACCGTCCGCGGCGGAGCGGCCGCGATTTCCGCGGCGCTCGCGACCTCCTGCAAAACGGTGATCGCGCCGGCGTTCACCTACCAGACAATGGTCTACCCGGCGGAGGGCCCGCCGGACAATGCGGTCGATTATCCCGAAGCGAGCGCCGCCAGTGTCGAGGCGGATTTTTTCCGGCCCTCGCTGCGCGTATCCCCGCTGCTCGGGCCGCTTCCGGAAACCCTCCGGCGCATGGAGGGGGCGGTTCGATCCGGGCATCCGATTCTTTCCTTCACCGGCATCGGCGCGCAGGAGATTCTCGAATCGCAGAGTTTGAACGAGCCTTTCGCGCCGATCGATGCGCTGGCGAAGGCGGGCGGGGATGTTGTCGTTCTGGGTTCCGATCCGCCCGCCAACGTAGCCTTGCATCTGGCCGAACAACGCACGGGAAGGAAGCAATTCATCCGCTGGGCATTGACTCCCGAGGGCGTTATGGAATGCCCGGGTTTCCCGGGCTGCTCGCGGGGATTCGGGGCGATCGCGGAGAAATTGTCGGGGATTGTACAGCGGCGGAAAGTGGGTTCATTCCCGGTAGTCCGGATTCCGCTGCGCGACCTGTTGAACATCGCCGCCGGTTGGATCCGGCAGGATCCGCAGGCGATGCTGTGCGCGAATCCGGATTGTCCGTTTTGCACAGCTGTGCGAAAAGCCGGACGGGAAAGCGATGCCGGCCGCGGTTGAAAACGGCGACGAATCCCCCGTAACACCCGGTCCTTCCTTCCATAGAAATACGTCTGCCCCCATCGATAACGACCGCTTATCGCACCGGATGAACCGGTCTACGGTTCGGGCGACTGTCACCACACCCGCGCCGGATACGGTCGGTCGAAAATCGCGCCAACCCAAGTCGGGAAGACGCCGCTCCTCCCGTCGAAACGGCAGGATCCGCGGCACGTGAACGCCGGCGGAAGATCCGTATGGTAATATTATAAAATTGGATTATTGATTACATCCGATTCTCTGGAAATCAGCGTCTCCCCGCACTCCGGTTCCGTGAACGGGAAGCGCGGTTGTTTCCGAACGGGCTGAAAGCACACCATCCGGTCAAAGCCCGTTTCCGCGCAAGTCCGAATATCCACACGCCACCCGACTTAACGAATCGGATCTTTTTCCCGCACCCGGGACGCAAGCCCGGACGGTAAAAACGGAGGAATCCTGCGCTACGATCGCGCCCGCGCCGCGGAGCGAATCGTACGGACAAGGAAATCATGAAGAAGCCCCAATCGCCGTTTCTGGAAAGCCTGAAAGGGCGAATCAACCTCGAAAGTGCCCCGTTCACGGACCGTGGGTCGCGGATCCTGGTCTTCCGCCGTGGTCCATCCCTGGAAATCCGCCTGGCCGAGCGTTGGGTCAAGTGGGAGCAGGAAGTGGGGGATTACCGCCGGCGGACGCCTATGGTGGATCAGTTTTCGATTTTTGACGGCGGGGGCATTCCGTTGAAGCTGCATGCGACAACCTACCCGCACGCCATAGGGATCGATACGCCCCGTGGGGAATTCTGGCTGGCGTTCCTGGATGATGAAACCCTCTACCTGAAGCTTCCGGAGGGAGAATTCACAATCGGTTTCCGGGTGCTGGCGGCGCAGGGCGGCACCGATCGGCGCGGCGGGCAATTCCGTGGAGATTCCGAGCACCGGCGGAACCACCGCAACGTTTCCTATACCACCAACGCGCACATTCTCTCGAATGTCATTGAGGCGGATACGGACGGTTACCTGAAGGTCCGGATGCGGATCCGCGCGGCGGCTGATTCCGGGTGGACCCTTAACCTCACCCCGCGGCTCGGATTGAACCGCAGCGTGCCCCCGTCCGGCGAAGTCCTGAAACGGGCGGAACGCCGGTGGCACGAATGGTTCGCTGCCGTTCCGCCTGTCGGGGAGCGCTATCGAACGCAATATTATTACGCCTGGTGGATTTTGCGGTCCGGCCTGATCAGTTCGCGGTTTTTCCTGACGCGTGAAGTGATGATCCCGTCGAAGACCCAATACATCGGCGCCTGGCAATGGGATTCCTACTTTCACGCGCTGGCGTACCGGCACATGGATCGGGACCTCGCGGAAAACCAATTACGGATCATGCTTGATCACCAGCGCGAAAACGGCATGATCCCAGACGCCGTCCACGACGAGGGCGTGGTGACGGAATGGCCTCTGCCGCATTCCGAACAGGTCGTGGCGGTCACCAAGCCGCCGCTGATTGCCTGGACGGCGTTGCGGTTATACGACACTCTGAAGAACCGCGACTTCCTGGATGAAATTTATGACCCGATCCGACGATGGAATGCGTGGTGGTTCAGAGAGAACGACGATGACGGCGATGGAATCGTCCAATACAACCACCCGTATTCGTCCGGACTGGACGACAGCCCGCTTTGGGACGGGGGGATGCCGGTCGAATCGCCTGAATTGAACACGTATCTGGTGATGGGCATGGAAGCGATGGCGAAGATCGCGGCGATCCTCGGCTTCCCGGCGGATGCGCGGGAATGGGAGCTTCATGCCCAGGCGCTGACGGAAAAGATCATCCGCCATTTCTGGGATCCTCAGGCCGGCGTATTCTGGGCCACGCGGAATCACGAGCCGATCCGTGTGCTGACACCGTTTAACCTGTACCCGCTGTTGACGGGCCGGATGCCGAAGACGATCGAAGAGAAGTTGATCCGGCATCTTTTCTTGAGGGAGGAATTCTGGACCCGGTATCCCATCCCCTCGGTCGCGGCCAACGACCCGCAATTCGAACCTGAAACCATGTGGCGCGGCCCGACCTGGGTCAACATCAATTATCTTTTCGTGGATGGGCTGGAACGGATCGGCCGCGCGCGGGAAGCCCGGCGGCTGCGGCAGAAAACGCTGGAGGTGATCATGCGCAATCGGGATATTTTCGAATACTACCATCCGGAAACCGGGAAACCCTGCCCGAAGGCGGCGTCGGTTTTCGGCTGGTCCAGCGCCGTCTTCGTCGATCTGGCGATACGGGCTTCGCGCGAAGCCGGGGAGATCTGACCGGGAGGGCGTATGGAAAAGAACCGGGTCGTTCTGCTTCATTATTCCGCATTCCCCGTCGTCGGCGGGGTTGAGAAGGTTATGGCACACCACCGCCGGCTGCTGGAAGCCGACGGGCATGCGGTTTCCATCGTCGCGGGCCGGGGCGACCCTTCCGCGCAGGTGATCCTTCCCGAATTGGACTCGGCCAATCCGGAAATCCGTTCGGTCCAGACGGAGCTGACTCGGGGACGGATACCGGATTCATTCGCAGTGCTCCAGCGGCGTATTCGCGATGCGCTCACCCCGCACCTCGACCGCGCCGAAGTCCTGATCCTGCACAATGTAATCCACATGCATCTGAACCTCCCGCTCACCGCCGCCCTCCACGAGTGGGCGGACCGGAACTCCGGCGTCCGGATCATCTCCTGGTGCCACGATATCTCCCGCTTCGTCCGCCCGTCCTCCGGCGAGAAGGTCCGCGAGGGGTTTCCGTGGGAGCTTCTCCGGAAACGCCATCCGCGGGCGGTCTATGTCGCCGTTTCCAACGCGCGGCGTGATACGCTGGCAGAAATCTTCCGCGATCCCGCAGATTCGATTCGGGTCGTACCGAACGGCGTCGATCCGGAAACCCTCCTGGGCTTGTCCATGGCAGGACGCCGGCTGGCGAACCTTCTCGACTGGTCTACGGCGGATGTGATCCTGTTCCTCCCGGTGCGGCTGACCCGGGCAAAGCACATCGAGTTTGCCCTGCGGCTGACCGCCGCATTGCGCGATTGCGGTGTGGCGCCGCGCATGGTGGTGAGCGGTCCTCCGGACCCCCACGCGGCGGGTATCCGCGCCTATGTCGATCAATTAAAGCGGCTCCGAAAAGATCTGGGATTGGAGACGGCGGCGCATTTCCTGTTCGAGGAGGTCCGCGCGGCGCCGGGTGGGGAGGCCGTGGACGACGGCCTGATGGGGGAACTGTACCGATTGTGCGACATCGTTCTGATGCCCAGCCTGCGCGAGGGCTTCGGTATGCCGGTTCTCGAGGCCGGTTTGGCCGGGCGGCCCGTGTTCGCGACGAGGATGCCCGCGTTCGAGACGATCGACCCCGGGTTGATCCACGTAATCGGCGGAAAGGAATCCCCCCTGGAGGTCGCCCGGAGGATTCTGATCTGGATGGAAACCGACGGAGGATACCGGCTTCGCCGGACCATCCGCCGAAATCTGATCTGGGAATCGGTCTACCGTAATTCCATCCGCAGCCTGGTTTCATCCCCGCAGACACAGGAAGGGCCGGCATGAAGAAGGGGAAGCTCATCGTTGTCTCCAACCGCGGGCCATACAAGTTGTCGCGCACCAAAAACGGCCTGAAGCGGACCAAGACCATCGGCGGGCTGGTCACCTCGGTCCTTCCGATGATGAAGAAATACGGCGGCGTATGGGTCGCCTGGGGCGAACCGGAGGGGCGGTACCCGGCCGCCGCCGGCCGTCCGGATTTCACCCTGCGCTACCTCCGGCTTTCCGGGGAACAGGAGCGCGGCTTCTACTGGGGGCTTTCCAATACTGCGCTGTGGCCGCTGTGCCACTCCTTTCTCGGGCGTGTGCGTTATGACGCGGCTGATTGGAACATGTACGAACATGTCAACCGGCTGTTCGCCGGGGAAACCATTGCGGAAATGGAAGAGGAGGACCTGGTCTGGATCCACGACTACCAGCTGTCGCTGGTACCGCAGTTCCTCCGGACGGCGCGCCCCTCGGCGCGTCTGGCGTTCTTCTGGCACATACCCTTTCCCGCCACGGAAATATACCGGACCTTCCCCTGGCGGGCGGCGCTCTTGAAAAGCCTTCTGGCGTGTGATTTGATCGGCTTCCACATTCCCGAATATCGGGATAACTTTTTCGAAGCGGCGGTGGAAATACTGGGCGCGGAAGTCGACGGGGAGTTCGTCTGCTATTCCGGCCGGCGGACACGCATTCTGGCCCGTCCGATTGGAATAGATTATCTCGGGATCGAACGCCTGGCGCAGCAACCACGGATCCGGGAGCGCGTCCGGGAATTAAAGAGCGGACTCCCCCGCCAAACCATCCTCCTGGGCGTGGAGCGTATGGATTACACCAAAGGCATCCTTGAGCGTCTCCGTGCCGTAGAGAATCTCCTGGAGCGGAAACCGAACTACCGGGGAGCCGTCACGCTGATCCAGATCGTAACCCCCTCCCGCGAGTTCATGTCCGCCTACCAGCAGAAGAAACGGGAGATCGATGAAATCGTCGGGCGGATCAACGGCAAGTACAGCAGCGACCTGTGGATCCCGATCCGCTACCTCTTCCGGTCCTTCAGCCTGAATAACCTGATTGCATATTATTGCCTGTCGGACATCGCGCTCATCACCCCTTTACGGGATGGATTGAACCTGGTGGCCAAGGAATTTATCGCCTCGCGGTTGAACCACGACGGCGTGGTGATCCTGAGCGAATTCGCCGGCGTGGCCTGGCAGCTTCCGGAAGCTATCCTGGTAAACCCCTACAGCGAGGAGGAGATGTCCGACGCCATCGACCGCGCCATTCAATTGCCGAAGGACGAACAGCAGCAGCGCATGCGACGGATGCAGGACCGGATCCGGGCGCAGGATTTTTCCTGGTGGACGGAGGAATTCCTGCGGGCGATGGAGAAGATACGGTCGGCGGATGTTCCTGCCTGGCCGGACGCGCTCCGCAGCGCGGTGCAGAGGGGGCAGCGGCCGTGGATTTTCCTCGATTACGACGGAACGCTCGTGCCGATTGCCCGCACACCTGCAGAGGCACTCCCCGACGCCGAACTGACCAAGCTGCTTTCGCGATTGGCGGGAAGGAAATCTTTCCAGACCATTGTATTAAGCGGCCGTCCGCTTTCCTCTCTGCAGGCATTGCTGCCCATAGACGGGATGATCCTCGCCGGGACGTACGGTGCGGAGGTGCAAATGCCCGACGGCAGGATCATCCGTCACGCGGATCCGGCCGCCCTCCGCCCCGCCGTGGAACAGATACGGCGGGCGTGGGGCGCACTGACGGAGAACCGGCAGGGATTCTTCATCGAGGACAAGGGTATGGCGGTGGCGTTGCACGCCCGGTTTGCCGACGCGGACGAAGCCCAATCGGTTATGGAAGACGCCCGCCGCGAAGCCGAGGACCTCATGCGGGGCGAGGATCTCCGCCTATTGGGCGGCGACCGCTTTCTGGAAGCGGCGCCGGCGAATGCGGACAAGCGCCTGGCGGTGGATTGGCTTCTGGATCGGTTCGCCGGACGGGGCGTGTACCCGGTATATTTCGGCGACGACGATAAGGATGAAGAGGCATTCGACGCGATCCGCTGCCGGAGCGGGCTGCCCATCGTGGTGGGAGAGCGCCAGCCGGAGACCCGGGCGCTCGTCCGCCTGCATTCGCCGGAGAATGTGCGGGTGTGGCTGGAGGACATGCTAACCCTGGATGCCGACGCGCCGAAAAATCCCGAAAATTGATTTACTAAAAACCGATCACGGCGCCGCGGAAGGGCGTTTCAACCGCACGCCGTGTGATATTATCTGTTGCGGCCGGACCGCAAATCCTCCGAAAGCTTGTTTCGGCGGATCCGCGCGGTTCTGGAAGGAGGATTCCCATGTCGACGACCGTTGCCGTCATACTCATCGCTTTGATGGTATTTTTCGGTTTCCTCCTCGCGGCGGCGCTGGTTTGGGGGATACGCACAAGGCGCACGGAGGAGAATTTCATCCCCGCGCCGAAATCCATAAAAAACCGAGCCTCCGTCAGCAACGACCCTGTTCCGGATTGGCTGTCTGGAATCGACAGCCGGCAACCCGCCCGCGCAAACCCGGAATCCGTTCCGGACTGGCTGCGGCAACCGAATCTTGACTCGCCCAGCTTCGACGGATCCGGGCGGAACCCGATCGGCACCGGACCGCACTCCCCGTTCGGCGATTTTCTGCACAACGCCGTTCCGCAGCTCTCAACCGTGATGGATCTGAGCAGAATGATTAAACAGATGCAAGCGACCGGTGAATGGACGGATGCGCCGGATGATCGCAACGCTGCGATCCGCAAAGCGTTGGCCAAAATGCTGGAACAACAGCCGAACAACGAATTTCTCATTCAAATGCGGGATTCATTCCAATCCGATGACGGATCCGATGCGGATCCAGACGATCAGAAACGCCCGTAAACCTTCTCTGTCCTATCCTCCCTCCCCCCAAGTACACGTCCCCCCATTTGCCCCGCCATTTTTTACCCTCGCAGAATCCATCAGGGGCAAATGGGGGGATCACAGGGGGGCTGGATGTGTACTCGAAAAATCCGTACAGCCGGGCAGATGGCCACCCGCCGATTCCCATACGATACCCCGATTATTTCCACTACAATTTGCCAGTATAAAAGGAGACTTTAAAATCAGTCGCTGAAATCACCCCCGGGTTTTTATAATCCGGTTTATTTGTAAACCCGCCGACCGGACGGACGGTATAATCCCGGACGGTAAATGGAGGCAGGCGGGGCATCCCCTTGAAAATAAAACGAGTCCTCACCCTGGCGCTGATCGCCATTATCCTGATCGAGACGGCACTGCTTGTGTACCAGATCCCGGCCGTCAACGAACGGCTGGCCTGGCGGGTGCTCGAATTGCAGGCGGGAGTGCGGAATTATTTTTTCCCGCACCCGGATAGCCTCGCCATGCCCGACCCGGCGCGGATCGCGATAATGCAGGCCACGCTCACCGCCGAGAAACGCAACGAACCCAGCCCGACTCCCTCCCCGGGAACGCTCGAGCCGGATCTGCCAAGCGTAACGCCGACCGAAACAGCCGCCCGGCCGCCCGTTCCGGACCAGTTGACGCTGGCGTTTGATTTGTGGGTGAAGCAAAACTGGAACAATTGCGCCGCGGCCAACCTGACGATGATGCTGAATTTCTGGGGATGGGGCGGCAACCAGGTGGATGCCGGGTCGGTATTGAAACCCTACTGGGATGATAAGAATGTCATGCCGTACGAACTGGAGCGCTATGTGCTCGACTACACCGGATATGGCATCGCCGTCCGCACCGGTGGCGCGCTGAACGACATGCGGCAGCTGATCGCGGCAGGTTTCCCGGTGATGATCGAGCAGGGATTCGACGTCGCCGACCGCAATCTGGGCTGGATGGGCCATTACCTTTTCATAACCGGATATGATAACGCGCAAGGCATCGTGATAACGCAGGATTCCTATCTGGGGCCGAATACCATTATCGATTTCGACTCGCTGATCCACCAATGGCGTGCCTTTAATTTTGTGTACCTTGTGGCGTTTCCGTGGGAGCGCCAGGCGGAGGTGCTTTCTTTGCTCGGGCCGGACGCCGATTTGGAAGCCAACCGACTCGCAACCCTGAATCTGGCGAAGGAGGAAACGCAAACCCTCGCCGATCAAGACCTGGCGTTCGCCTATTTCAACCTCGGGTCCGCGCATGTCGCCCGCTACGAATACATCGATGCGGCCGATGCCTACGATATGGCCCGTTACCTGGGGCTCCCCTGGCGTTTCCTGTGGTATCAAACCGGCCCATACTTCGCTTACTTCTATTCCGGAAGGTACCAGAATGTGATCGATCTTGCGAATGATACGCTGAATGATCAGGAACACTTGGAAGAATCCTGGTACTGGCGGGGGATGGCGCGCTATCAATTAGGAGACCGTCAGGGTGCAGTCGACGACTGGCGCAGCGCATTGCGGTGGCATCCGGGATTTCCGCCCGCGCTGGAACAATTGACCGCACTCGGGGAGGTGGTTTGAACAAACGGATCGTCAAATCGTTTCTGCTGGTCGGCTTCCTATTCGCCGCGGATAAGGTGGTTGCACTGCTGCGGCAGATACTGGTCGGGCGGCAGTTCGGAGTCGGCCTGGAGCTGGATGCCTTCAACGCCGCCAACAACCTGCCGGACATGCTGTTTGCGCTGATCTCCGGCGGGGCCATGGCGGTGGCGATCATCCCGGTCCTGACCGAAGCGATCGACCGCGACGGCCGGGAGACGGCGTGGGCGCTCTTCTCGCGCCTGGCGAACTGGGCGTTCCTGATCACTGCCTCGATGGCCGTGATCCTGGCGGTGTTTGCGGAGCCGTTCATCTCGCGCGTCGTGGTGCCGAACCTTGATCCCGAGTACCAGGCGCTTACCACCCGCCTGATGCGGCTGGACCTGCTGGCGCTATTAATTTTCTCGGTCAGCGGACTGGTGATGGGGAGCCTGCAGGCGTACAAACACTTCCTGCTGCCCGGCCTGGCGCCGATCCTCTATAACTGCGGGTTGATCTTCGGGGTGCTGGTTTTCGTGCCGCGGTTCGGGATTGCCGGGCTGGCGTATGGGACGATCTTGGGGGCGGCACTGCATCTGGCGATTCAGATTCCGGCGCTGGCGCGGTTCGGGTTCCGCTGGACTCCCTCGCTGGACTGGCGTTCCCCGGGTGTGATCAAAGCCGCCATGCTGATGGGGCCGCGGATCCTGACCGTGGCCGCGATCCAGACGATCTTCGTCGCCACCGACAATTTCGCCTCCGGGTTGGGCGAGGGCGCGATCACCGCGCTGGCCTACGGCTGGCTGATCCTGCAGGTGCCGGAGACGATCCTCGGATCCGCGCTCGGGACGGTCCTGCTGCCGACTCTTTCGGAGCTGGCCGACCGCGGGGCCATGGATGAACTGCGCCGGATGATACGCCGCGCCGCCGCATTGATACTGGCCATGACGCTGCCGGTGCTCGCCGCGGGGATCCCGCTGATGGGGATTGCGGTGCGGATGGTGTTCGAAGGGCGCGCGTTCACAGCGGAGGATTCGGCGATGGTGGCGGCCGCCGCGCGGATCTTCCTGCTCGGGCTGCCCGCCCACGCCTTGATCGAGACCGCCGTGCGTTCGTTCTACGCCCGGCAGGATGCGCGCACGCCCCTGTGGACGGCCTTTCTCACCGCGGCATTGTTCATCGCGCTGTGTTTTATTCTCACTCCCACGGCCGGATACCTCGGTGTGGCGATCGCCAACACATCCGCATATTCCTTCGAGGCGGTGCTGCTGATCATCCTGCTGAGGGGAAGGAAGATGGTTTAAACCCCTCACCCCGCCGGAAACACACCGGCTGCCCCTCTCCCGGCTTATGCTGGGAGAGAGGATGGGGGTGAGGGTGGTATGCGACAGCGAGGTATAGGTGCCATGAATTTTCCCCAAACCGTTTCCTTCACCATCACCAATGCCTGCAACCTGCGCTGCCGGATGTGCGGCCAATGGAGCGAAGAGGGCTATATGCGCCCGTCCCGGGAGTCGGACCGGGGCGCACCGTCCGCCGACAAATCCCGCGAACTTGGTCTGGCGGATTGGAAACGGCTGATCGACGAACTGGCCGACCACAATATTAAAAGTATGCTGCTCCGCGGCGGGGAGGTTTTTCTTTATCCGGACATCCTCCCCTTGCTGGAATACTTCCGCGCAAAGGAAATCTTCACCTCGATCGACACCAACGGCACGCGGCTTGCACAATACGCGGCGGACCTTGTCCGGATCGGGAATATGCACCTCACCGTCTCGGTGGACGGCCCGGAGGAGATCCATGATTCAGTGCGCGGGGTGAAAGGGGCCTTCCGTCAACTGCAAGACGGGCTGGCGCGGCTTGCGAAAGAGGAGAAGAAACAAGGAACCACGCTTTCCAAATCAATCACTTTTACCATCAGTCCTTATTCCTACAGGGGTTTGGGGCGGCTGCCGGACGTGGCCCGAAGCCTGGGAATCGGTTCGATCTGCATTGTGGCATATTATTTCGTTCCCCAGGCGGCCGGCGAAAAATACGGAGCCGAGCTGGAGGAAAACTTCGGGTGCAGGGCGTACTCCTGGCGTGGTTTCCATCACGAAGAGAGCGGGGTGGATGTGGATCTGTTCCTGGCCGAACTTCGCACCTACCGCGCCGCGCTGGACGGGATCACGGATTATCCGTACTTCCCCATGTCGGAGGGTGAATACCGAACATGGTTCAGCGATGCGGTTACGCCGATCGGATCCACAGCCTGCGCGAACGTGGAAAAACTGATCGATATCCAGCCGACCGGTGAGGCGAACTTCTGCGTGGATTTTCCGGATTTCGTGATAGGGAACGTACGCGAGTCGACCATAGCGGAATTATGGAACAGCCCGCGCGCCGAGGCCTTCCGCGCCTACCGCCGCAAGCAGCCGCTGGCTGTCTGCGCACGCTGCGGGGCGAAGTACATGGCGGAGATCCGGGGGGAAATCAAATAATCGGGGAAATCCGGGAACATAATTTCCCGTTGTTACCCTATAATAATCCGTGGAATGGAAGGTGGCGCGATGATCACCGGACACCGCGGGGCTTATCGCTGGATCGTTTGGAATTCCCAGTTTCTCGGGGAACTGGTTTCGGCCGTTCCGCAAATCGCCGTCGGTAAGTTCGTGATCATCACTTCGTTCGACAGCGGCCCCTTCGTGCCATCGGAAGAGATGACAAAGCGGGGCTGGGTGTTGAAATCCGGATTGGCGTACAGTCCGCAAATCGCCCGAGTGGAAGATCTTCCGCACGATCGCTATGACGAGTGGTATATATATCCTTCCCGTAAAGAAATCGATACGCCCGAGATATTCATCAATTACGGCGCTTTCCGGCTACGGTATTACGCCGCGGATATTGAACTGCACGGTCTGCTGGAGCGGTTTTGGCTTCAGATGGAACGGCTCCAGCCGGAAAGTTACCTGGCCGAGGGCGATTCGCTAATCTTCGCCACACGCGATGCGGGTTTGTACGAGCAAGCCCTGGGATGGAAGTTCCGGCTTTCGGAAAACCCGTGATGGCGTGAAGCCGATGGAACGGAAAGATTTTTGAAAACCAATCCCTTGCGATTTCGGTCGGCGGTTTTTGCGTTTGGGGTCCTTGTGGCGCTGGCGGTCTCCGGCTGCCAGCCGGAAACCGAAACAGCCGAAAGCATCAGCCTGGATTTCCCCAATGGTGAAACCCGCTTGCTCGTTCGCCGGGGAGGAGAAGCACGGCTTTTTTATGCCGCGCTTCCGGAATCCCTGATGCAAAAAAGTGCCGTGTTCGATTTCGAGGTGTTGATGGGGCAGCTCAAACCCCGGCTTCACGATGTGGTGACCGGAGACTTGGTCGCCGGCCGGCCTTTTGGGATTGTAACCGTGGATTACCGCAACCGCAGTTCCGGGGATTACTTCCTGTACGACGGTGAATTCGCCGAAGAATTATTCCTGACGGCCTGCCTCAGCCTCTCTTCAGACGCTCAGAAACATTCCTTGCTGTATGAGGTGATATGCAAAGACAGATTAACCCGGGCCGGGTATTCGGGATGACGATCCCGAACGCCGGATTGAAAGCCGTTCTCTTTGATCTCATGGGCGTGCTGCTGTTCCTGCGCGGCGACTATGCGGGGGAAAAAACCGTCGATGCGGTGGACGGCATGATCGGCGGGGTGGTGGACGATGACATGTTCCGGAAGGCCGCGATCGCCGCCCTGAAGATCGATGGCGGGGCATTCGATAGCATTCTATCGCGCATTCCCGGCAAATATGAAGCCTTTCCGCCGTTGTGGAAGCGGCTCCCCGATCTGCGGAAAAAATATAAATTGGGGATCATCAACAATGGGACCCGGCTCACTTTCCCGTATTTCGATGCAACATTTAAGATGTCGGAAACATTCGATGTCATCCTCTCCTCGGGTTCGGAAGGCGTGCGCAAGCCGGATCCGGAAATCTACCTGCGCGCCTGCGGGCGTTTGAATGTGGCGCCGGATCAGTGCCTGTTCATGGATGATTCGACCGCCAATATCGAAGGCGCCCGGCAGACGGGGATGCAGACCGTTTATTGGCCGGATCGTGATGAGGGTTTTCGGCGGTTTCAAGAGAGAATTAATTTGGATTGAATTGACGGCAACTCTATTACCACAAAGACTTGAAGACACTACGCAGGCGGGGAAAAAGGAAGGGTAATGTCATGACGGGTGACTGGAATGACGTCACTCTTCATCGATGGCCGTTGTTTCCGGCGGCGGTTCCGCGGTTGGCGGCTCCGGTGTGGGAGGTTCGGCCGTCGGCGTTTCCGGCGTGGCACTGGGCTGCACTCCGGGCGGCGGGGCTTCGGTCGTCTTCGCCGGAATAAACTTCATCGTCGCCGTGGGCGTATCGGTCGGTGTTGCGGTTGGCAGAGCCGTGGGAGTGATCCAGCCCGCGTCCGTTCCACCCAAACCGGCCCACAGCGCATAACGCGCTTCGCCCGCCCGGCCGATCGTGTTCCTGCCAGCCCAGGCATATTGCCCGCCGCCGAGTTGCAGGACGTCCCCGGCGTTCGCCACCAGGCAGGCCCCCTCCAGGCAGTCGACCTCCAGCCGTGATTCTCCCGGATCGTACGCCACGCCCATAACCGACCCGAGCACCTGTGCCCGCAGGTTTTCCGGCGCCTTAACGGAGCTGGAGAATCCGGATTGCAGCACGAGGACGATCAACAGCCGACCCTGCTCCAGTGTGAGGATGTTGTTTTGCGCACCGGAGCGCGGATCGGCGATTTGCGTCAGCACAACTTCGGAAAACCTGTCCAGATACACGCGGGAGGAATCCGGGAGGATGAACTGCACCGTCCCCTCCAACGTCTGAAGCGTGCCGCCGGGGTTAACCGGCAGCGGCGAATCCGCCCTAAGGGTCACCGGTACCCGGCCGGATTCTTTATACAACGCTTCCCCGCTGATCGGCCCGATCAGGATCGAAGCCTCGGCGGGGACGGGTGTTGGCGGCCGGGATGGGAGGAGTTGCGGGAGGAAAGTCACACCCGCTGCGGCCAGCGCCGCCAGCAGCGCTAAAATCACTCCCCAGCGCAAGATGGTTCTCAGCGCGCCGGTCCGCCCCGCCGGCTTTTGCAGGACGATCACCGACACGTTGTCGTTGGCGTTGCGCCCCATCGCCTTGCTCACCAGCGTCCGCGCCGCCTGCAATGGCGGATTACGGGAAAGGATGAGGTCGAATTCCCCGGTTTCGACGAAATGCCCGCGGCCATCCGGCCGTTCCTTGATCAAACCGTCACTGCACAGAATGAGGTGGTCGCCCGGCTTCAGCGGAGTTCCCTGCCGGGCCTTGGCGCCGGTTTCGGGTTCACGCGCATTCCAATAAACCCCCAGATCGACCTGGACATCCGGTTCGTTACCGATCGAACGCACCAGCGCGCCGGCATGCGGGTTGCGCGCTGCTTCCTCCGGGCGCAGTTTACCCAGGCGGATCATTTCTTCGCCGAAGGTATGATCCACGGTCAGTTGGATCACTTTGCCGCCGCGGACAAGGTAGGCGCGGCTGTCGCCCACTGACGCCAGATACAGCCGGTCACGGTGGACGATCGCCGCGACGGCGGTTGAGCCCATATCCCTTTTATGTTCTTCCCGCTGGGCTTCATCGTAGACCGCGCGGTTGGCTTTCTGCAGCGCGGCTTCCAGGATCTGCGGAAAATCCGCCCCGGTGGATTCGCGCACGAAATCCGTGACGCACTCGACCGTCAGGTATGAGGCCCGTTCGCCCGAAGAGGCGCCGCCGATCCCGTCGGCGACAATGGCCAGCGTAATCGGCTGGCCGCCGGCGGTGACAAGCGCTTCGGCGAAGTATGCGTCCTCCAGTGAACGCCGCTTGATCGACGCGCCGATATTCTGATCCATCCCGATCCGGATGGAACCTCGCTTGGCGTTGGATTTCGGAGCGGTTGAATCTCCCATGCGCTGATCCTGTTTTTCTAAAAAAGTCACATCTTACATTTCGTGCATCCCGCCCTCATCCGGCCTCCCGTCGCTACGCTCCGGGACAAGTTCGGACATCTTCTCCCAGCGCAAGCTGGGAGAAGGATGGGATGAGGGGGCTTATTCCCGGCTCATGCGGTTGGTGGCTTCGGTATCCGCCATCCCGCCGCCCGATCCGCCGCCGCCCCACCGGAATTGCAGCCGGACACCGCTGCGTTCGGGATTGGCGAGCTGGATTTCGTCTCCGTCCTTGAGCGGATTGCGGTCCATCGGAACCAGGCGCACACCGTTCAGGTATGTTCCGTTCGCGCTTTGATCGTCGCGCAGGAAATAGGCGCCGTCCTCCTCGAGGATGGTGCAGTGCAGGCGGCTGATCGGGCTGTCGGCCTGATTGGCCTGGAAGACCAGGTCGGCATGTTTCTTCGACCGGCCCATCGAAGTGGTCCCGAAGAGCTCAAAGGAGGACCGGCCGGTGCCGGTATTCCCGTCGAGATCCACCAGCATCGCTTTCGAAGCGCCGCTGCGGCCTTTGAAGCGGAGGGTCTCGCCCACTTCCTGTATAAATTCTGTCGCGGCGCCGACCGCCTGCCCGGCCGTGCCCGCCACCTGCTTTCGGAAGACCACCACCAGCACGACCGCGGCGACCGCGAGCAGGAAGGCAAGGATCGCCAGGATGTTATTCAGGGAGAGATCGAATGGGAGCAAGCCGGGAGATCCGGCCTCGATTCGAACGACGATCTGATCGCTCAGCCCGACCAGCCCCAGCTCATCCTCGATTTGAATCTGAAGCGTGACCGGGCCGGAGGCGGTTTCCCCGGTCGGATTCCACACGAACGTCAATTGGTCCGAAGGTCCGCTCAACACCGATTGCGGGTCCCCGTTCACCAGGAGGGTCGCCTGCTTGATCTGGCGCGGGTGGCTGTCCGGCCACGAGACCGACGCGGTGACGACGATGCCGGTCGCGGGCGTGGCCTGCGGATCCTCGGTCGGCGTGTAAGATTGCGGGCTTACCGTCTGATCTTCGCCCGGGGAGCGGATGACGGCGACCGGCGGTTCGACAGTGACCTCGTACTGCATCAGCGCGGGTTTTTCATTCTGCCCGTATTGCATGCTCACGGCGACCACCCTTGTGCCGCTTTCGGGGTTCGGCGAACGGTAGGTGAGGATGTATTGCGTGCGGATGCCGGTCAGCAGCGGCTTGAGGCCGGCAAGGCTCGGGGCACCCTCGGCGGTGTAATAAAAGAACCGCCCGCCGGTTTCCTCGGCCAGCTGCTCGAGGGTCTCCTGCTCGACCAGGGAATGGCGGATAAGGACGGTGTGCACGCGGATCCCCATCGCCTTGGCCTTTGCCACAACGCTGGCCATCGGGAATTTCTTATCGACCTCCATTTTCCCCGAAAAAACGACGATCGCCTGTGCCCGGCCCAGACCGGCGGAATTTTCCTTCGCGTAATAATCGAGTAGCGCACTCACGCCGCCGAGCGGGGCGGAGAGGTTGTATGTAATCGGAGGATTATATTGCGAAAGGATATTGGGAATTTGCGTGGCGGGCGTTTCCGGGTTGATCAGGACCTGGGAGCCGTTCGGTTCCTGGGCAATGACATAGAAGATGTCTTTTCCCGTGAGGAGGAGCGGATCCTGGGTTAGATCGGAGATGGCATCCTTCATTTCCTGCAGCCGGGTGGCGCCGGAGGCGCTGGTGCTAAAAAGCCCCGTTCCCGCATCCATGACGAAACCGATTTCCGCGCCCATCTCCTGTTGCTCGATCGCATACTCCACCGACCGGTTGTTCTCGGAAACGGAGAGACTCTCGCGGGAAGGGGCGGCGGATTCCAACCCGCCCGGTCCGAGCAGGAGAATCTGGACCCGGATTTCCGGGAAGGCGCTGGAATCGACTTTGATGATTTGCAGTGTGGCCGGTACGGCTTGTGAGCGGACGAGGTCAACCTGTAAAAAGAGTCCCAATGCCATGAGCAGAAAACAAACAGGGAACGTGCGAGAGACGAACCGCCGGAAAGGATTCATACATCCTCCAATGGTCAACTCACATGCGCGCCGATTTTGGAAGTCGTTGGGGGAGATGGGCGGCTTCGAGAGACGATACCCCGCACGGTATCCCCCTGCGACGGAGGTCATTATAAATCCGCCCGCGAGTGGATGCAAAGGGTGTGTCATTCCGAAGGGCCTTCAGGCCCCGAGGAATCGGCGATAAATGGAAGGGCAAAGAAAATATGTGCAAAAGCGTTCCTGATTCCTTCCTTCGCTTCGCTCAGGACAGGCAGGGGCTGAAGCCCTCTCGGGATGCCATACTGCGGGGAAGCTACACCCCGGCCGCGGCCGCCGAACCCTGAATTTGCTCGATGTGGAGCAGATCGTGGCGCGCGGAAAACCGCACCTGTTCGGCGAGGGTCGTCGGGCCGAAGAGTGCATGCCGGGCGGTGCGGGACCAATCCGCAGGACGCAAATCGCGCAGAAGCGCGATCGTGGCTTTGCGGGCCGCGGTGAAGTCGCGCAGGGCTTGCGGCCCGTCCTGGGCGCGGTATCTGCGCTCCTCCGCCCAGGAATCGGATTCAACGGGTATCAAGTATGGATTTTCTTCGGCGAGAATCTTCCGCAGCCGGGGTTGGGTGATCTCGCGCTCCACGTCACGCAAATGACAGGCGATCTCGACCGGACCCCAGCCCTCCTCCTGCGGGCAGCACGACCAGCGGCTCTCGCCGAAGGTGTGCAGGATCGCGCCGAGGTGGCCGGAAAGCAGCGGCGGCAGGGCGCAGGGCGAGGGATCCGCCGGAAGCAAAAACGCCGCTTCGCAATGATCGGATTCCAGCTCCCGGGCAAGCCGGCGCATCGTGCCCTGCCCACGCGCCGTTTCGGGATCCGCGACGGGTCCGAGGGTTACGCGGTAGGTGGCCAGGCCGAGTGCGCGCGCCGGTTTGAGATCCTCCGCCTCGTCGTTGCCGATGAACACCGCCTCGCCCGGCCGGGCGGCGATCCGGCCGAGCACCTCGGCCACAAATTCCGGGTGCGGCTTGGCGAAATGCATGCATTCGTAGGAGGGGATGAGGTCGAAGCAATACATATCCGGGGCGAGTCCGGCCCAATCCAGGCGATGCGCGATCGCCGCGAGCGGAAAGAGCGGATTGGTTGCGATGGCCACCTTCCAGCGCAGACCGCAGGCGAGCTCAACCGCCTGCACC
Organism: Anaerolineales bacterium; assembly: GCA_034430775.1. Lineage (GTDB taxonomy): Bacteria > Chloroflexota > Anaerolineae > Anaerolineales > RBG-16-64-43 > JAFGKK01. The sequence goes on from DAOUDU010000178.1 coordinate 128,905, forward strand.
GCCCGATCCATCGGCCGGGTCAGATCCTTAAGCGCGGGGAAGCGGTCCGCATAGAAACGGTCGAACACAGGGACAAGCGGTTCCCGCTCCATGCCGATCTTCGGGAAGAAGACCGCTTCGAAAGCCTGCTGGAGGGTGATTTCCGGATCGGTGTTTTCCTGCATGGCCCGGGTCCCGGACATTAACGCATCCTGCAGGCGCGCCGGATCGATCCGCGGGGCCATGAATTTTCCGAGCGCCTGGAGGTACGCGGGTAAAAACTTCTCGATGTCGTTTTCGAGAAGCGTATCGTCAAGATCGAAGAGGATGGCGGAGATCATGGTGGAGTAGGATGGACTCTATTGGATATCATCCCGAGGGGTCTTCAGACCCCGAGGGATCGGAAAAGCATTTCGTAAATGCCTGGTTTACTTTTACACACGCAACCGATTCCTCGTCGCCCAGAAGATCTCAGGACGCCTCGGAAAGACACGTTAACCTGCTCCGGCCATATATTTGTGCAAGTCCGGTTTCGCTGATCTGTTTGCTGCCGATCCCTCGAGGGCTGAAGCCCTTTCGGGATGACATCCTGCGGATGTCACTCCGGCGGAAAGATTTCGCGCAGGTCTTCATGGCACTCCCCGCAACCGATGTGCGGATCGAAATCCGAGCGGTTCGAGCGCCGGCAGTAAACCGATATGGTCACCCGGCGCCCCATGCCGAAAATCCCCGCGGATATTTTTCCGCGAAGCGTCATTTCCGGGCAGGCGTTGGCCAGCAAGATCCCCGGAACGGGGCAATCCCTGCATAGGGCGGATTTCCAGCCCACGCTGTTTCCCAGCAGACGGCATTCCTGGAGTTCACGGCCGCGCCGGAAATCCTCGTAATAATACGTGCATTCTTTACCGTATCGGGTGCGCATAGGTCAGGCGCGGGTGAGGTATTGGCCGGTGCGGGTATCGACCCGGATCGTATCGCCGTTTTCGACAAACAGGGGGACATTCACCTTCAAACCGGTTTCGGTGGTGACGCTCTTGGTCGCGCCGGTGGCGGTATCGCCCTTGACGCCCATCGCGGCTTCGACAATCTTGAGGTCGACCGAGGCCGGCAGCTCGATGTCGATCGGCTCCGATTCGTGGAAGGTGAGTTTTACTTCCTGCCCTTCCCGGAGATAGGGGGCGGTTTCGCCGATGACGACCGCGGAAATGGCCGTCTGCTCGTAGTTTTCCGAATCCATGAAGTGGAACAGATTGCCGTCGGAGTACAGGAACTGCGCCTGGTGATGGTCGAGGCGGATATCCTGCACCCGGTCGCCGGATTGGAAGGTTTTATCCAGGACATTCCCGTTGCGCAGGTCGCGCACTTTGGTGCGGATGGTGGCGTTGCCGCGGCCGGGTTTGTTATGGGAGTATTCGATCACCTTGAGCAGCCGGCCGTCGAGCTCGAAGGTAACACCCTTGCGAAGGTCGTTGACGTCGATCATAGCCTGATGCCTTTTCTAGTTCGAGATTGCCGAAGATGTCACCCCGAAGCCGAGCGCCCGCATTTCCTGCCGTGAACATCGGTCAGTATCCGATGTGCGTAACTTGCTGGAAGGGGGTGCGAGGCCGGAGGGTCGGGATTGGCGGGATTATACCGCAAGGGGCAGGGAGGAGGCGATCGCCCTTGAAGCATGAAAGCATGATCGCTATTTGAGTAATCAGGTGATTCTCGCGAGCCGAAACCGAGAAACCAGATTCCGAGGTATGGTGAGATAGTGGCTGGAGGGCAAATTATGCTTGCCCTCCAGCTTTGAAAAAGCAGGTCAATCGCTTGTTCGATAGTCTACGGGATAAATAACCCTTCCAGATCACCATGCAGGGCGGCGGGCAGCAGGTATGCTTCGCAGGTGTCCGGCTTGAGGATGAGGACCGTCGACTCATCGGAATTCGCCTTCCGCAGGCTTACGCCCAGCCAGCCGGAGCGGCTCCATTGAATCCCAACCACGCCCGCATTATCCAACACCAAGCGCGTGTCGGTGCCATCCGTGCGGACCAGGTACAGACTGCTGTTATCCCGGCCACGGTAAGCGATCCAATTCCCGTCCGGCGAGAGCTGGGGATTGAGGAATTTAGGAGTGCCATTCTCGATCGTGAACAGTTCCCGCGGCTCATGGCTTTCCAGGTTGTACGAGAACACCTTCCAGGCGGCGCCTCCCGTGAAGGGAATGGTGAAGTACAACTGTGCGCCATCCGGGGACCAACCGATTAGTGAGCCGTAGGCCAGATTGGAAATCCGGCGCGGCTGGGTGCCATCGGTGTTCACTACGAACACGCTGCTCTCCCCATTGTTTCCATGTCCGACATAAGCTATCCGCGTGCCATCCGTGGACCAGCGCAGGTTATACCCGGCTGCGCCCGGCAGTGCCTTATCGATTTGAGAATCCAGGTCAAAAATGTGGATTCCATTATCCAGGGCGGAATATGCCACCCGGCCACCATCCGGCGAGAGGGCACCCCAATTACCGGCCGAAGTTACAACCTGCTTCCGGATGCCGTCCAGGCCATACAGGACGAGCCCCCATCGATTATTTTCATCCAACTTTTCATACATCAGGGCCGTTCCGCCAGTCAGATTGGTCGGTGCCGGACCAAGCTGTGTGATTGCATTGGACGTCAGGCATACGCCGGATTGGGGTGTGGAGGTGGCGAACGGAGTATCGGGACTCCACTGCACCTGGAAGGATTTATCCTGGCGCACCAATGCCTGGAAATTTATGACGATATTAATTTTTCCATGGGGAAATTCAGAAGCGCCGGGTAAATCGGCATAGCATATATTTCGATCAAATTCTTCGGGGAATAGCTCCCCTCCCCCGCCTCCGCCGCAATTGGGGGAATATCCGGCGATATCCACGCTGATCGCATTGGCGCTTGCGCCCGGATCGGCTTTAAAGTGGAAGGAGTATCCCCGGGAGCTTGATTCTATCGATACCAGCCGGATGTTATATCCGCCCAGTTTGAAATCTTTGTTGACTGTCCAAACCATCCCGTCTTTGGGATTCAAACCGGCGTCGAATTCAAATTCCGCCTGCTCTTTCCCGCCCACCGGGCTGATGATTTTCCCCGCATAGGTGATGGTCACCGGGGGAACAAAATTCTTATCCAACAGGAAAAGCCATGTTACGTTGCCCGGCTGGGTGGGCGTCGGCAAGCTAAAATCATTTGAAGAGGATTGGGGAACATCCCGGCCATCCGCTCCGGTGATGGAGATCCGCTGAATAGCCCACCACGAGCCGGCAGGCAGGGAAGCATCCTGCGCTGCGTTGTAGCTGAATTCACCCATGAGCACAAATCGGTCGCCGATATCGAGTACTTTGAGAATCCTCAGGGGATTGATTTCGGCTGTGGGGGTGTTGGCCATTGCCGATGGGGTTTGCGATGGAAAACTTTCAATCACCGGTATCACGGTTAAATCGGGTGGCGCAGGCACGAAGCGCAGAGGCAGTTCCCAATTTTCCGGGACCGTGCCGGGAAGGGTTCCGGAAATGCACGGTATCACAATGATCGCTTCATTCACATCGGCTGGGATGGGCGGGAAATCTCCCTTATGCACGAGTTGGATCCCATCCGGAAGACGCAGGTACGGCTGTTGGCCACAGCCCATCACGTCCTCGCGGTCAGGATAGGCCGAGCTTGGCACACCAAAGACGCGCAAGTCAATGTGAGTCCTATCCCCGGTCAGGACCGCCGAAGTCACGGTGATGGAAATCCCGTCGCGGGTGACGGTGACCGGCTCGGCTAACGTGCGGATGGGATAGCTTGGATCCACGATGCCCACGCCCGGGATATATCCGAGGAGTTGCAGTATGGCGGCGTAGACCCTCTGCGGACCAATCACCAGGGTGACGATGAGCATCAGGGAAAGAATCGCGAGAGCGACAATACCCGCCGGTTGCAGTCCGAAGAAGAGGCGGTTTTTTCGCGGTTTTTCAGAC